>CAYWSE010000050.1:0-14108 GCA_964461025.1 uncultured Sphaerobacteraceae bacterium
CCTCGCCATAGCCAGCCAGACCTTCCACACCCTCCTGGATGCGTGCGCCCGCGGAGTCGTTGATGCCGATGATCGGGCAACCATAGCGAACCGCCAGGTCCATCAGCTTCACGACCTTTTCAGCGAACGCCTCACCGAGCGATCCGCCGAACACCGTGAAGTCCTGCGAAAAGATCGCGACCCGGCGACCGTCGATCTCGCCGAAACCGGTCACTACACCGTCGCCAAGCGGGTGGGATGCCTCCATGCCGAAGTCCCGGGCCCGGTGCTGCACGAAGGCGTCGAGCTCCTCGAAGGTCCCTGGGTCGGAAAGCGCGATCGCCCGCTCCAGCGCGCCTCGTTTATCGCGGCGCGCCTGCTTCGCCGCAGCCTGCTGATGTTGCTCGGTATGCTGCGCCTGAAGCTCCGCCAGACGTGCGCCCGTCTCTACCCCCACCTGCTCTGACACGATTCTGTCTGTCCCCTCGGTTGAATCTGCTCAATTGGCCCGATAGACACCGAATACATCCCTCAAGGCGTATGCCGCTTGCCCAATCGTGGCGCCCTGCTCAAACGCTGCCTTGATATGCGGCAGGACATTCTCCTCTCCTGCCGCCACCTGACGCACCTCATCGAGCGCCCGCTCCACCTGTAGGTGATCCTGGGAGGCCTTGTAGGCCTTGACGCGCTCGACCTGGCGATCGACCTTCGCCTGATCGATCGAAAGAATGGCGATATCGGGACTCTCCGTCTCCGTGAAGGCATTCACACCGACGATCTTCGCATCACCGGTTTCGATCGCCAGTTCGCGCTGGTAGGCATTCTCGGCGATGGCATCCTGCACGTAGCCCGCTTCGATCGCCGCCACCGCGCCGCCATACTCCTCGACATTGGCGATCCACTCGGTGGCTTTGCGCTCCAATTCGTCCGTCAGCGCCTCGACATAGTACGAACCTGCCAGCGGATCGGCCGTATCTGCGACCCCGGTCTCCAGACTGAGTATCTGCTGCGTCCGCAAGGCGATCGTCGCCGACTCCCCCGTCGGCAACGCCAGCGCTTCGTCATACCCGTTCGTGTGCAGACTCTGCGTGCCGCCCAGTACCGCCGACAGCGCCTGCAACGCCACCCGCACCACATTGTTCAAAGGTTGCTGCGCGGTGAGCGTCACCCCACCGGTCTGAGTATGGAAGCGCAGCATCCACGATTTCGGATCTTTCGCTCCAAATTCATCCCGCATGATCGTGGCCCACATGCGGCGAGCCGCCCGGAACTTGGCGACCTCTTCGAGCAGATCGGAGTGCGAGGCGAAGAAGAAGCTGATGCGCGGCGCAACATCATCGACGCTCATCCCGGCGTCGAGTGCTGCCCGTACGTAGGCCTTGGCATTGGCAAGAGTGAATCCGATCTCCTGCGCTGCCGACGCGCCGGCTTCCCGGATGTGATAACCGGACACCGAAATCGAGTTCCAGTTCGGCAGCTGCTCGTGGCACCAGGCGAAGGTGTCGACGATCAGTCGCATCGACGGGCGGGGTGGAAAGATGTACGTCCCTCTCGCCGCATACTCCTTCAGGATGTCGTTCTGAATCGTGCCGCCGAGCTTCGCCGGATCGATGCCGCGTTCCTCGGCGACGATCTGGTACATCAGCAGGAGCAGCGACGCCGGAGCGTTGATCGTCATCGAGGTCGTCACGGCGCTCTGGTCGATTCCTTCGAAGAGACGGCGCATGTCATCCAGCGTCGAAATCGGCACGCCCACCCGCCCGACTTCACCGACAGCGCGAGGGTCGTCGGAGTCCATCCCTAGCTGCGTGGGCAAATCGAACGCCACGCTGAGTCCCGTTTGTCCTCGCTCCAGGAGCATCCGGTAGCGCGCGTTGCTCTCTTCCGCCGTACCGAACCCGGCGTACTGGCGCATCGTCCAGCGCCGGCCCCGATACATCGTGGGATAGATGCCGCGCGTGAATGGGTATTCGCCGGGCGCTTCGATCGGACGCGCCTCGTCCGGCGGTCCGTAGACCGGCAACACCTCGTATCCCGAATCTGAATAGACAGTCTGGGGGCCACTCTTTGCGTTTTGGCTGGCCATTCAGCGCTCCTGCACCTGGCGTCGTATGCCACGGGAGTGTAGCGGCTCAGCGAACGCGATGACGCCTACTGCGTCGAAGTTGAACGATCGTCGACCAGCTCGACGAGCACTCCACTGCACGACTCCGGGTGCACGAACGCGATCCTCCATCCGTGCGCGCCGGTGCGCGGCGTCGCATCGATCAGGCGGGTTCCCTGGTCGGCAAGACGCTGCAACGTCCCTTCGAGGTCGTCAACACGGTAGGCAACGTGATGAACGGTGTCGCCTCGCTTTTCGAGGTATCTTGCAATCGGTCCTTCCGGGTCGGTCGGGGAGATCAGCTCGAGATATCCCTCGCCGGTTCGGTACGTGACCGCTTCGATGCCCTGTGAGGGCATCTGAAATCGCTCGGGGTTCTGAAATCCCAGCAAGGCGTACTGGCCCATCGCCGCGTCGAGATCAGCAACCACGACACCGACGTGGTGGAGCGCAAAATCACCAGAAATGGCACTCAACGACTATTCTCCGCTGTTCTCGTCGGTCGCTGCTTCTTCAGATGTCTGCTCTTCGCCTTCGGCATCCACAGGCTCGAGTTCCTCACCTGTCGGCGCCGGCGCGTCGCGGCCAATCGGCTGGCCGTCTGTCCGCAGCACCAGACCTCGTTGTCGCTTGCCGGTCAGCTCCATCCAGGCCCGCACGACTTTATCCGCAACCGGGACAGCGTAGCTGGAACCCTCGCCGCCCTCTTTCAGCAAAACTGTGACCACAACCTCGGGTTTCTCGAACGGCGCATAGCAGGTGAACCAGGCGTGCGACGAACTATGGGTGCCGTCTTCCTGCTTCACACCAACTTCAGCCGTTCCGGTCTTGCCGGCCAGTACGATCTGCTCTTCGCCTGCCGGATTGGACAGCAACCACTTGCTGACAGTCTCACCGGTGACCGGATCCGGTCCCTGATAAGCAGTGCCGGTCGGCAGATTGATGACTCGCCACATCCCTTCACGCACCAGATCGAGTTCGGACTGGCTGGAGTTGATCGTCCGGTTCACTTCCGGGTTGAATGAGCGAGTCGGCTTTCCCTTGTCGTCGACGATCTCATGAATGAGGCGCGGCCGGTAAATCGTGCCCCCATTGGCCACCGCTGCGGTGTTCGCGGCGATCTGCAGCGGCGTCGCCAGAAAATAGCCCTGGCCGATCGATGTGTTGATCGTGTCACCAGCCGCCCATCCGCCTTCGCCTTCTCCCTCGAACTCTCGCGCTTTCCATTCGGGATCGGGCACCAGCCCGTAGGCCTCGAACGGCAGCTCGATGCCCGTCGGTTCGCCGAACCAGAAGCGTTCGCTCAGATGGTGATGGATTTTCTGGATGCCCATCCCCCGGAAGTAATGAATCTCACCCTTTTCCTGCGAGGAGTAGTAGAGGTCGCGGTAGTGCAGGTTGCGCGTTGCGCCCTCGGGCTTCTGTTCTGGAGTGCCCAGATTGTAGAAATAAACGTCGCACGATCGTTCGATCGCTTCGACCAGTCCAAGCGTGCCGTGCCCATTGCCTTCCCGCAACCAGCAGAGGTAGGCATCGCCCTTCGACTCGTCCCAGGTATACGGAACCCAGATGCCGCTCGTGCACGTGAAGTAGGTCTGATCGTTGACCACATTCTCTTTCAGCGCCGACAACGCCAGAAAGATTTTCAGCACCGAGCCAGGCGGAAAATGATCCGCCGCCGCCTTGTTGATCAGCGGCCGGTTCGGGTCTTTCAACAACGCTTCGTATTTCCGCTGCGAGATCCCTTCGACGAAGAGCTGGTTGTCGTAGGTCGGGTAGCTCGCCAGCGCCAGCACTTCTCCGCTGTTGGGATCGAGCACAACCACGGCACCCGCCCCGGCATCCCACGGTCCCGGACGTCCCGCTGCGCGATCCTTGGCTTCGCGGTCGGCGTTCGAGAAGGCCAATCCTTCCCGGATTGCTTCTGTCGCCGCGGCCTGAAGCTCGAGATCGATGGTCAGTTTGAGGTTGCGTCCTGGCACGGCTGGATTGGTGTAGATCGATCTTGTCTCAACCCCAAGATTGTCGATCTCCACAAGGCTGCCGCCACGATTGCCGCGCAGCGCCTTCTCCATCCACAACTCGAGCCCCAGTTTGCCAATGGTGTCGTCGTATTCGTAGAAAGAGGTTCCGCCCGAAGTCTGGTTTTGGGGATATTCTCGCTCCTGCTCGGTGACCGGACCGACATAACCGAGGATGTGCGACATCACATCGCCACCGGTGTACTGCCGGATCAGCGCGGTATCATCCAGCTCGATGCCTGGCAAATAGAGGCGATTCGCCTCCAGCGTCAGCGCGATCTCCCGCGACACATCTCGTTTCAGGACGACTGGCAATTCAGGGACCGCGGTATTGGTCACCACATAGTCGAAGTGGTTGATCACTTCGACGCCCGGCAGCTCCTGCGCCGCGGCTCTGAACAACGGCGCTTCGTTGTCGGAGAACTGCTCGACTTCGATCAAATAATTGTACTTCGCCCGGATTTCCATGATCTCGATGAAGCGATCGACATCCTGGATTTCGAGCAACGCGGCAACGCGGCGGTAGATCGTTTCCGCCGAACCCACCGGAACGGCATTCGGGTCGATCACCAGAACCTCAGGCAGATGCAACGCCGAAATCATCGTGCTCCGTACGCGCTCGCGTTCCGGCGTGTCCCGGGGCGGCAGATCGGCGGGAATTGCCCGCACTTCCCAGACGCGGCGATTCTCGGCCAGCGATTTCCCCTGACGATCGACGATCAATCCGCGCACAGGTTTCTCAACCTGCCACTGCCGGGTCGTGTTTGCGGTTCGTTCCTCGTAGAAATCACCCTTATAAATCTGCATGTAGCCCAGGCGTGCCGCAAGTGCGGCGAAGCCGGTCAGAATAGCGCCCTTCAACACGAAAACTCGCCTGGTCAGAACGATCTGATCGGCGCGCTTCCACTCGCGGCGCTTGCTCTTTTTCTTTCGTTGACCCGGCGGGTCATATGGAATGCGCTTGTGGCGTTTAAGCATGTCTCATCGCTGGAGGTCGTTGTGCCATGCTGGCAACGAGATAAATCGGCGGTACGATGATCACGTTCAGAATTCCCTGATAGACGATGAGTCTGCCAACAGCTGCCAGCTCCAGACTCGCCCCGCCACTGCTTCGAATCAACAGTAGCAGGATCGTATGAAAAAAAGTGGCCGCGATCGTCGTCAACGCGGGAATGATCAGACCGCTATGAAAGAATCGCTGGCTCGACATCCCTCCCAGCAGCACCGCCGGCAACAGTGCCAGCGCATTGGCCCCAAGCGGATCGAGAGCCAGCGTATCGAGCAGCAACCCGATCGCAAATGCCCACACCAGACCTTCCTGTGTCCCCCTCACCGCGCTCCAGATCAGTATGATCACCAGCGTAAAGTCCGGCAGGATCGCTGAAGAGCTAACGGACGGATAGACCACCGCCTGAACGACCGCAAAGAATGCCAGCAGTGCGCCTGTGATGACGGTCGACACGGATCACAATTTCCTCACCGGCAGACGGCGCCTCACGCGTCAACAGCCGAGTGTACCACGCGAACTATCGCGTTCTGACCGCCCGCTCTACGGCCGAAGCGTGCGCCGCCAACTCGATTTCATCGTTGATTTCGAGCGGCGGGAGTGCCTCGCCGCGACGCTCCAGCGCTGAGGCGATCAACCAGTCGGTCAGCATTGGATTCTTCGGCAGCAACGAACCATGGAGATAGCAACCAACGGCATGTTTGTAGATCACGCCTTCGCTGCCGTCCTGCCCATTATTGCCGCGCCCAACCCGCACACGTCCCATCGGTTTGGCGTCTCCTTTCAGAAACGTCAGCCCGGAGTGATTCTCGAAGCCCACCAGCTCGCCCCATTGCGAATCGACAACGACGTTGCCGATGAATCGCTCCGGACCGGCCACTGTTTCAATATTGAACAGACCAATCCCAGGCAATGGCTCCGCGTCATGTGGCCGGTATGCATGTCCCAGCAGCTGATAGCCGCCACACACTGAAAGGAGCGATGCGCCATTCTCGACAGCGTTCTTCACCGCTTCCCCTTTGGCGCCGGCGAGGTCGCGTGCAACGGTTTGCTGTTCCTGATCCTGTCCACCGCCAAAAAAGAAAACGTCGATGTCACCCGGAATGGGATCGCCGACATCGATGTGCCGTGTCCGCGATTCGATTCCCCGCCACTCGGCCCGTCTCTCCAGCGCGATGACGTTGCCCCGGTCGCCGTAAATGTTCATACGCGAGGGATAGAGCCAGCCGATCGTCAACAGCATTGCCTACTCCTCCCAGTACGCCTGTGCGAAGCCGTCATCGACAACAACCTGCCGTAGCCCCAGCATGGCGGTATAGGTGGCGAGGACAAAACCCTGGCCGCCCGACTCCAGCGACCGCACAAAGTCGTACAGTCCGCTTCTCAGATCCGGGGAAAGCAGCGAAATCCGCTCAATCGCAACTCCTGCGTACTTGAGGCGGTTCGCCATGTCCGCGCCGCGAAGTCCGGTCGTCGAAACGATCGCTCGGCCCTGTGCCAGCATTTCGAAGTCGACATCCCACAACCACGACACATCCCGGCCGTCGGCATCGAGATCGTTGATCGCGATCATTGCCGGAACAACCAGCCCCTCCTCGCCGCCAGCGATCATCCGCAGGGTTTCGTTGAACGCAACCGGGTTCTTGACCAACGCCAGCGTCACGCGGCGCCCCTGGATGGTGAACCGCTCGAGCCGCCCGAACGGGGTGCGGAATTGCTCCGCGGCCCTGGCGACCGTTGCCGGCCCGATGCCAAGTTCGATGGCCGCTGTCGTTGCGGCTGCAGTGTTGTAGACCGTGTACAGCCCTGGAATCGAAACCCGCACCGAGAGATTGCTCGCTCCGCCAAAACGAAGCGTCGTTTCAATCGCGTCGACGCCGTCCAGTTGTATGTTCGAAGCAACGACGTTCGGTTCCGGACGGCTCCGGCCACAACGTGGGCAAAACCAGCTGCCCAGGTGCGATACCGTCAACTCGCGATAGTGCAGATCGGCGCCACAGGCACTGCACATCGCGACGTCCGCGGCATGCGGGAGCGACTCCAGTGCGTAGGCGCCCGGGTCGACGCTGAAATACTCGACTCTGGCCGGAGTTGCGCTGCCAACGTCGACCAATCGCGGATCATCGGCATTCACTACAACCGTTGCCGAGGCATCGAGCGTCGCAAGAGCGGGAGCCCATTTCGACGCAATGGCGTTCAGCTCTCCATAGCGGTCGAGCTGGTCGCGAAAGAGATTCGTCAGCACCACCATGCGCGGTCGTGTTTGGGCAACGATCTCTGGCATCGCCGCCTCGTCCGCTTCGATCACCGCGATGTCCGCGTCGATCGAACCGCGCAGCGATGATTGCTGCGCCAGCGCCGCCGCCACTCCCCGCAGGAGATTTGAACCAGAGCGATTGTGCGCCACCCGCAGACCTGACTCAGTCAGCATCGAGGCGATCAAACGGGACGTCGTCGTCTTGCCATTGGTGCCCGCGACGAGGACCACGCCCTGCGGCAGTGAGCTCGTGACTTTGCTGACCAGTTCCGGATCGATCCGCGTAGCCACCAGCCCCGGAAGCGCCGTGCCGCCGCCTCGCTGCGCCACCCGCGTGCCCAGCGATGTCAGCCACGCCGCTGTCAGGGCCGCCGAAAGACGCGCATTTCCGGCAATGTCACGAACGCTCATGTACCCGAACCTTCGTCTGAAATAATCACTGCCACGAAGGTCAGGCTATCGAAGTCAACCGCGGGGAGCACCTGGATCGTCTGTGAATCGGACTGATTGTCGAGCACTGGTTCTCCCGAAACCTGCCCGATAATCAGCCCTCCTGGCACGCGTGCCGTACGGGCGCCGGTCTCATCGGAAGTGACAACGGTTTCGCCCTCTTGCGGCACGATCGCCCGGTCGACATGCTGGAGTTCCATTCGCCCTCCAACCTGCCAGCGTCCATACACGACTCCCGCCCCTCCCGATTCGAGGAGACGAGCGCCGACTGCCGACGTCCCGTCGATGGCCAGCGTCACGCGGGACGTTGTTTCCTCGACCTCGGTCACAAGACCAACGAAGTAGTACGGGGAAACAACCGCCATGCCGACTTCGACCCCGTCACGCGAGCCTCGGTTGATAATGAAGAACTTCTGTAATCCGGATGGATCGTAATTGATGACTTCCGCCGCAAGATGTTCTCGGCCGGGATTGGTCTCTTCGACATCGAGGATCTTCTGGAGCTGCTCGTAGTCCTGCAGCTGAACTTTGAGCTCGGCATTTTCCGCAAGCGCGGCGTCACGCTCCGCGGTCACTTGCTCGAGTTCGATCTCGACAGTGGAAAGGGAACCCTGCCGGTTCAGGAGCGAATCGATGCCGTCGACGACCGGCGACGTGATCGTCCTCAGGCCTGATTTCAGGGGATCGAGCGTATGCCGATTGTCGAGTGCGATCAGTGTGACCGCCATCAGCACGAAGAGGATGACGAGAATCATCGTGTGCCTGATGCCGAGGGAGCTCACAGTGCGTGCTCCACATTACACATCGTTGGGCAGTCGCCCGCCTTGGCCTGCGTCTTCTGCGAGGTCAGCAATCGGTCACTCACCGGAGAACTCATGACAGTGAACAGGCAAAGCGCGGAACATGGGCGGCAGCCAGGAGCGCAGCTTCTACCCCGTCGGTCGCAGCTCCTGGCCGCCTGCGAGCGCACGCTCGTACAAATGCAACGCTTCGGCGACCCGGCCGGTTCCACGCGCCACGCAGGTCAGCGGATCCTCGGCCCGGTACACCGGCATTTTCAGCTCGTTCTGCAGCCGCCGGTCGAGACCGTGCAGCAAGGCGCCTCCGCCCGCCAGCACGATGCCGTTTTCCATGATGTCGGCAACGAGCTCGGGTGGTGTTTCCTCGATCGCCGTCTTCACCAGCTCAACAATCGTATTGACCGGCTGTGAAATCGCATCGCGCAGCTCGACCGAACTGACTTCGACCGCTTTCGGCAGTCCCGTCAGGAGATCCCTGCCGCGCAGCATGACCCGGATTTCCTCTTCGAGCGGGTACGCCGATCCCGCCGCGATCTTTGCGTTTTCGGCAGTGCGCTCGCCGATCACAAGATTGTGATCGCGCCGGGCATACTGAATAATCGCGTCGTCGATTTCATCACCGGCGACGCGAATGGAGTGATTGACGACGATCCCGCCGAGCGAGATTACGGCGACTTCCGTCGTGCCGCCTCCAATGTCGACAATCATGCTCCCGACTGGTTCGTTGATCGGCAGCCCGGCTCCGATCGCGGCCGCCATTGGCTCCTCGATCGTGTACGCCTCGCGCGCGCCCGCCGACAGAGCGGCATCCTTCGCTGCCCGCTTCTCGACCTCGGTGACGCCACTTGGAATGCCAATCACCACCCGTGGATGCGGCGCCATCATCCGCTGCGTATGTACCTTGCGAATGAAATAGTGGAGCATCATCTCGACAGTATCAAAATCGGCGATGACGCCATCCTTGAGCGGACGAACGGCGATGATGCTCTCCGGCGTTTTGCCGACCATCGCCTTTCCTTCGACGCCAACCGCAAGGGCGCGTTTGGTTTTCGTGTCGATCGCCACCACCGATGGTTCGGAGATGACAATGCCTTTCCCCCGCACATACACCAGCGTGTTGGCGGTCCCCAGGTCTATTCCAAGATCGCGGCTAAAAAACCCGAAAAGCGCCGCCAGGGGTCGAATCACGACATGATTCCTCGTTGAGCATTCTGATGCCGCGCGCCGGGCTTACGACGAGACTCCCGTGATGAAAATTGCAGTGATGCATGAGCACGGATCGAGTGCGGCAGGGTGGTAAACGACCCAGCGGAGTATAGCATAGCAACTCTTCGCGAAGACGATTATGTTCAGTCTGAATCATGCCTCGTCAATCGCCTCGACCTGCCTCGCAGAGGGACTTGCGATCGACTCCGGAGAAGCAGCGGCAGCATCGGGAGGCAGCACGATCGGAACCTCGCCATTGAAGTCGGAAAACTCGGTGATCATGTAGTGCGCCCGTGCGATCATCGAGTCCCGGAAGACGTTTCCCGTCTCCTCGTCAATGCACCACGCATACCAGGCGATCGCCTGACGCTCGTCGCCGGGAACCACAAAGGTGATCACCCGGCACGGACCTTCCGCCGTTTCCGACATCGGACCGATTTGGAACCCTGTGGAGCCTTCGTATTCGCCACCCCATTCACTTGGCGGAATCAGGGAGTTCGTGTCGCTGACCTCCCAGTCCTCGTCGGGATAGTGCGTCCACGCCCTGGTACCGATCACAAACGCTTCGAGGCCGTTCGGCGTCACATACCGAAACGCCGGTTCCGAGCCGTCGGCGCCATCGTTGACTTCGCGGAATGACACAACTGCCAAGCCTTCGCCATCGCTCAGCTGCTGCACGTAGCGAACGCGGTGCCACCCCGCGACCGCCGCCGACGCCCGATCGAAGAGGTCCGCGGCCTCCGGATCGTCTTCCAGCAACGCCACTTCATCGTTGCCGTACACATTCGGATCCGGCAGGAGCACAAAGAAGGTCGCCAATCGCGCATCATTTCCACTGACGCGAATCTCCCAGGCGTCGCTCCCCGAAAAGTCATAGGCCTTGCTGGCACGTAGTGAATCACCGGAGAGATCGAGGATCATCGCACCCGCTTCGGCGCTTCCCCGGTACGGCAGCAAATCAAGCTGCACTGTATCGATAGCGGCAAGCCAGGTGTCCGGCACCGGGTCGATATCGACTTCCACCACATTTTGGCCTGCGGCGGCCGGTCCGATCCCGAGAATCACCGAACCAACCGTCTCTTCGCCCTCTGGCGCCGCCCATCCAAGCTGCAGCGCGACATCAGCGGGTTCGTCTGAATCATCATTGCGACTCTGAAAAATCAGCGCTGCGGCGGCAACGAGCGCCACGACACAGAGTGCGAATAGCACCAGCCAAAGGCGGTTCGCTGTTCCTGGCGATTCGGTATCGTCGAGGGAATCGTCCGTCATGAGGATGTTGAGGGCCGTTCAGTGGCGATCGCGGGTTCGTCGTCGGCCACCACAAACACCGCTTCCGCCACCTGCTTGCCGACAACATGCTCGAAGTCGCCGATCTTCAAGCGCAGAAGCTCATCGAACGGCATCCGTGCATCGATGCTGATCGTCGCCCCCGGAATCAGATCCATCGCGCCCAGATAGCGCAAAAGCTCGGGATCGCGGTCCGAAACTCGGATCACTTCGTACGCCGCACCCTCCTCGGCGTCCCGCAGCAACATTCCGGCTTCCACCGGAACAGAGCCATCGGGAGCGGGGATCGGGTCGCCGTGCGGATCGCGCGTCGGATATCCAAGCGCGGAGTCCATGCGCGCTTCCAGATCGTCGGAAACGTGATGCTCCAGCTTCTCTGCCTCGTCGTGCACTTCATCCCAGCGATAGCCAAGCGTCTCCGCCAGGTAGAGTTCGAGCAACCGGTGGTGGCGGATGACTTCCAGTGCGATCTTTTCTCCGGCAGGCGTCAGCTCCACGCCCTGATAGCGTGTGTGCGTGAGCAACCGCATGGTATGAAGGCGTTTCACCATATTCGTCACGGAGGGGCCAGTGATGCCGAGTTCCTCTGCCAGCGCCTGCGTGGTCGCGGGCTTGCCGCTCTCGACAAGCCGGTAGACAGCCTTGAGGTAATCCTCCATGGCATGCGTCACTTGTGGCGAAAGTTCGGCAGACTGTTCCATGATGTCCACGCTTGCACCGAAATCTGGCCAGACCCCGTACCGGCCCTGCCTAATGCTGGTTGGCCCAAAGATCACTGTCAAGGCAAATCAGCGTATTTCAATCACCCGGTAAATGACTTGCATCGTCGGTGATACTTCCCCAATGACGATTCGGACACGATCTTGAAGGTTGACCAATGAGCGAAATCGAACACCTGGCGAATGAAGAAGGAAACGTGCCAGGCAGCGAATCACAGGAATCGAAACGAATCCTTGCGATTTTCCCGCATCCGGACGATGCCGAATTCTCCTGCGGCGGCACGATGGCTCGCTGGGCACGTGAAGGCAATGACGTCACGCTCTGTCTGGTGACAGACGGCGCCAGCGGCAGCGACGATCCGGCCATGACCCCCGCTGGTCTCGCCGAAATCCGGATGGTCGAACAACGAGCCGCAGCCAGAATCCTCGGAATCGGCGAGGTGATCTTCCTCGGCAAGCGCGACGGCACCATCGTCCACGATATGAACCTGCGCCGCGAGCTGACTCGCGTCATGCGTCAGGTTCGGCCTCATATCCTGATTTGCGGCGATCCCAGCGTCTTTTGGCATGGAAACGAATACATCAACCATCCCGACCATCGCGCCACCGCCGACGCCGTTCTGGCCGCGGCATTTCCTGCCGCCGGAAACCGCCTCTATTTTCCCGAGTTGCTCGTCGAGGGACTCGATCCGTGGAAGATCAAGGAGATTTATGTTTCCTCCCCCGCGACGGCCGATACCTGGATAGACATCTCCGACACGATCGATCTCAAGATCGCCGCGCTGAAAGCCCACGCCTCGCAAATGGGCGACTGGGATCCGACTGACATGATCAAGGAATGGGCCAAAGGCGACGGAGAAAAGCACGAACCGCCGGTTGCCTACGCCGAGGATTACCGTCACTTCACGATCAGCGGCTAAACTCCCATCGCTGGGGTTTCTCCCCACCAGCTGATGTCGTTGCCATTGACCGCAGTAGGAGCCCAGTTGGATCAGCCTCGCTTGCTCTTTCCCGACGCACCGGAGACGATCATTGCCCAGTTGCTGGGCGGTGAGGGCAACGCCACAATCGCCACTGCCGAGTCGTGCACCGGCGGCAACATCGCCGCCCGGCTCACATCGGTCGCCGGCAGTTCCAACTACTTCCTTGGCGGCATCATTGCGTATGACAATGCGGTGAAAACGCGCGTGCTGGGCGTACCGGAAAGCGTCATATCGTCCTACGGCGCCGTCAGCGAACAATGCGCCAGGGCCATGGCGGAAGGCGCCAGAGCGCTCTTCGAAACCGACGTCGCCGTTGCCAGCACGGGCATCGCCGGTCCTGGGGGCGGTACGCGAACGAAACCGGTCGGCCTTGTCTTCATCGGCGTTGCCACTCCCGGGTCGACCACAGTCCGCCAGTTCGACTTCAGCGGCGACCGGCGCGGCATCGTCGATGAGGCAACATCCGAAGCGCTCAAAGCACTGCAATCTGCAATCGAATCCCATTGGCCATCGGCAATTAGCGAGGAATAGAGGAGCAACCGTTGACTTTCCCTTACGACAAAACTGTTCTCGACAACGGCATTCGCGTCGTCACCGGCCCGATGACCGGCGTTCGTTCGACGAGCCTCATCATGTATTTCGATGTCGGCTCCCGCTACGAGAAACCCGATGTCGCAGGTGTCTCGCACTATCTCGAGCACATGCTCTTCAAGGGAACCGAGCGACGCCCGGATGCCAAGATGATCTCCGAAGAGATCGAGGGAGTTGGCGGCATGCTCAACGCTTCCACCAGCAAGGAAGCGACCAACTACTGGTGCAAATGCCCGAGCACGCATTACGACCTGGCGTTCGACGTCCTCGCCGACATGATCAACGGCTCGCTGATCGATGCCACCGAGCTCAATAAGGAGCGATCGGTCATCATCGAGGAAATCCGGGGTTCGGAAGACTCGCCCGAGGAGTATGTCCACGACATCATCGACGAAGTCGTCTGGGGAACGCATAGCGTTGGCCGTTCGATCGCCGGCAGCGAAGAAACCGTCGGGGCCATCACGCGTGAGCAAATGGTCGATTTCTGGAAGCGCAACTACCGCCCCGAGCGGATGGTCATTGCCTCCGGCGGCGACATCGAGCACGAGCATGTCGTCGAGCTGGCCAATCAGCACTTCGGCAATCTGATCCCCTCCGGCGATGCCGACCAATACGATCGCGCCGCGGTGACCCAGCAGGGAGCCCGCTCTCGCGTACTGACCAAGGAAACCGAACAGGCGCACTTGTGTGTGGCCCTGCCGGCGC
>CAYWSE010000050.1:14118-27182 GCA_964461025.1 uncultured Sphaerobacteraceae bacterium
ACACCAGCGAACGCCGTTATGTGCAGGGAACGATCGAAGCGGTCCTCTCATCGGGCATGAGCTCCCGGCTCTTCCAGGAGATTCGCGAAAAACGCGGTCTCGTCTACTCCGTCTACGGCTATTTCCGCCCATATGAAGATGTCGGACAAGCGGTCATCTATGCCGGCACCGATCTCTCCCGCATCGATGAAACAGTCGAGGCGATCGTCGCCGAGCTCCGCAAACTCCGTGACGAACGAGTTCCGGAAGATGAGCTTCGCCGCACCAAGGAACTCCGCAAAGGGCGGTTGCTGATGGGACTGGAAGACAGTCGCAGCGTCGCCTCCTGGGTCGGCAGCCAGGAACTCGTTTACGGTGAAATCAAGACACCCGAAGAGGTGATGGACGAGATCGAGGCCGTCACCGCCGAGCAGGTCCATGAGCTCTCACAGGAACTCTTCAAAGCTGATCTCCTGAACCTTGCTCTGATCGGACCATTCGACGACGAAGCGCACTTCACCGGGCTCCTCCAACTATGACGCTGGACGTCCGCAACCGGTCACTCGCGATAATCGACCTCGCTCTGGCCGAAGACATCGGCAACGGCGACGTCACATCGAACAGCACGGTAGACGCCGATCGCATCGCCACCGCCTCGATGCTGGTCAAGTCCCCCGGTGTGATCTTTGGCGTCGAACTGGCTCGGGACATCTTCGCGCGTGTCGACGGCTCGCTCGATTTCGTTTCACGTGTTGCCGACGGCGCTCCGGTCGAACCAGGCGATGTCATCGCCACCGTGACCGGCAATGCGCGCTCGATTCTGCTGGCCGAACGCGTTGCGCTCAACTTTTTGCAGCGTCTCAGCGGCGTCGCCACGATCACCGCCGCCTATGTCAAGGCGATCGAGGGGACGAACGCCCGCATCGTCGACACCCGCAAAACCACCCCAGGTATGCGAGTGCTGGAAAAAGCCGCGGTGCGGGCCGGAGGCGCGCACAATCACCGCTTTGGGCTCTCGGACGGGGTGCTGATTAAAGACAACCACCTGGCCGCTGTCGGCAGACCCGATCGTGTCACCAGAGCCGTCACCCAGGCACGCGAACAGGCTCCCCATACACTGGCGATCGAAGTCGAAGTGACGACGCTTGCCGAGCTGGAAGAAGCGCTCGCCGCCGGCGCCGATGTCGTGATGCTCGACAACATGTCCTCATCCGCGATGGCCGAAGCGGTGCGCACCACAAATGGCCGCGCATTACTGGAAGCATCGGGCGGCATCACGCTCGAGACGGTGGCAGAGGTGGCAGAGACCGGAGTAGATTTGATCTCCATAGGAGCTTTGACGCACTCGGCTCCATCGCTGGACATCAGTCTCGATTTCGCGCTCGCGTGATGGATCAAGACGGTCTCAACATCAGACAGCATCGACTTCCGGAGAGATTTCCGAAGATGTACGGACATGGTAAAATGACACAATCAAATCGGTGGTCTGAATACTGGGTTGCCTGAAAGTCAACGCAACCAACGTGTGGCAGGCCGAAATTGCGTGGCATCCGTCGCAGTCCCGAGCAATTTGTGCAGCCGCGTTACCAATTGAGTGAATTGTGCGTCTTGATAGACAGAACCGGGGAAATACCCCGGGCATGTGCAACGGTTAGTGCCTGAGGCAACGAAGCGCAGGCCAAAGGGAATTGGGGAGATCTTCGATGAACGATCACGGGTTGAGCCGTACTGACTCTCCCGCGCACCTGCGAGCGCGCCAACGGCGAGTGCCTCGATTGCTGGCAATCGCCGCAATTCTGCTGGCATTGATCGCCCCGGCTCTCATGCTCCCAGAAGGGTCGAGCGCCCAATGGGCGCCTCCACGCACCGTCTACATACCGGAAACTGGCCAGTCGATCGACGGCTACTTCCTCGACACCTGGCGCTCCTGGGGCGTTGCCAGTCTTGGCTACCCCGTAACGCCGGAATTGGAAGAAAACGATCGTATCGTTCAGTACTTCGAATATGTCCGAATGGAGTATTGGCCCGAAGATCCAGATGGCAACTACGTCCATTTCGGCGCAATTGGCAAAGAGCTGAAGCCAGTCACCGTCTTCCGGACCCCGACGCCGGGTCTGAAATCAGACAACCCGCTGCAACCATCCAAGGATCTGGCGCTCGAGATGCGCGCCTGGCTGCCATTGTCTTCGGCGGAAGCGACGAAGGAAAACACGGCGACCTGGCGCTATGTCCCGGAGACTCGCCATTCCGTCCAGTTTGGATTCAAGGACTTCTGGGAAGCCACGGGTGAGGCTTCCTATCTGGGCAATCCGATTTCACAGGAATACATCAACGATGCAACGACCTATCAGGCTTTCGAGCGCGGTCAGCTGGCGTGGACGTCTGAGAAGGGCGTCTGGATGGTGCCGGTCGGCGAAATCCTGGCCCAGCGCTATGGCATCGACATGTTGGCACAGCCTCAAGGCGACCTTCCCACCTACAGCGAGGACCTCTGGATTCCACCGGGACCGCCAGCCAATGGCGAACGCGTCATCGACATCAATCTCTCGTCGCAGTACATGATTGCGTACCAGGGCGGCTGGGTCGTCATGGAATCCTATGTCAGCACGGGTCGCCCGGGCTTTGACACGCCGCCGGGCACCTATTACATCAACACCAAGCTTCCCTCGCAGACGATGTCAGGAGTGCTCGGAGGCGAGTATTACAACGTCCCAGACGTACCGTACGTGATGTACTTCACGAACGTCGGGCACGCCATTCACGGAACCTACTGGCACAACAATTTCGGCGCCGTCATGAGCCATGGCTGCGTCAATCTGCCGATCGATGTCGCTGCCTGGATTTACGACTGGGCGTCGATCGGTACGAAAGTCGTGATCCACTGGTAGAACGTCAGGGAGCACTGGACGGGGCGGTCGGCAGATTGCTGACCGCCCTATTCTCGTACCGCCGTCTCAGCCGGACTAGCGTCAGACCGCCGGTTCGGGGATCATTTGCACCTGACGGAGCGCCAGGAACCGCATGCTCCGTCGAAGGAGCAACTTCACGCATGACACGATACCTGATCGGCGCATTTCTGCTTCTCATTGCAATCGCGTCGTTTTCCGCGCCATCCGCCTCCGCCCATGCCGAGCTCGACCGTGCCAACCCGGAGCCGGGCTCCTCGATCGACAGCATGCCGGACACAATCGAGCTCTGGTTCACAGAAGAGCTTGCCGACGGTTCGACGGCTACAGTCACCGGCCCCACTGGCGAGCGCGTCGACAACGATGACGCCGCGATTGACCTCTTCGATCCTGACCGCAAGCACATGACGCTAACGCTGATCGATGCGTTGCCGGCGGGAGAATATACGGTCGAGTGGACGACGGTATCGGGCGAGGATGACGATACCGAGACAGGTTCATTCACCTTCACGCTGACCACCGCGCGAGTGGCGGCGTCGCCTGTCGCGTCACCAGTCGCTTCTCCCGTGGCCTCTCCTGCTGCGTCGCCAGCTCCTGACGAAGAATCAGCGCGCGTACTCGGTCAGGTCGAGATTTCCGAGGATCCGTCCCGGCCGAACATGCGCGCGCTGGCCATCGCTCTGGGTGTAGGCGCTCTCGCCGCCGTTGGCATCTATCTCTTCTGGCTCGCCGTCAGACCCCGGAAGTAACATGGGTGACCGGGTATTCGTCGTCGGCAGCGGAGCAAGAGAACACGCGCTGATCTGGAAACTCGCGCAAAGTCCCCTGGTCGAATCACTCGCAACGGCGCCGGGCAATCCCGGCACTGCTGCGTTTGGCAACAACATCCCACTGGACGTTCTCGATGTCGAAGGCATTGTCGATGCCGCTCAGGAATGGCGGTCGGACCTCGTCGTCGTCGGTCCGGAAGCGCCACTTGCCGCTGGACTTGGCGATGCCCTCAGAGCAGTGGGCATCGCGGTATTTGGCCCGAACCGCAACGCGGCGCGAATCGAAAGCAGCAAGTCCTGGGCGAAGGGGTTGATGGTCTCTGCCGGCGTGCCCACCGCCCGCGCTGTCACGATCGGCGACGGCGATGACATTCGCTCTCGCCTGAGCGAATTCGATGTGCCAGTGGTCATCAAGGCCGACGGTCTCGCTGCCGGCAAGGGTGTCGTCATCGCCTCATCGCTGGACGAAGCGGAAACGGCCTGCCGCGACATGCTCTCCGGCGCGCTGCTCGGTTCGCCTGCCGGCAGTCTGCTCATCGAGGAGTTCCTGACCGGCCAGGAGGTCTCTCTCCTGGCTCTGACTGACGGGCAATCGCTCGTGCCTCTTTTGCCCGCCTGCGACTACAAGCGCGCATACGACAACGACCAAGGTCCGAACACAGGGGGTATGGGGGGTTATGCGCCGCCCCCAGCCCTCGATCGGGCAATGCTCGAAACGATCGAATCCCGCATTCTCCGCCCGGTCGTCGATGCAATGTCGGCCGCGGGTTCGCCAATGCAGGGCGTGCTCTACGCGGGGTTGATCATCACGGCAGATGGACCAAAGATCATCGAATTCAACTGCCGTTTTGGCGACCCCGAAACCCAGATCGTGTTGCCGTTGCTGGAGAGCGACCTCTACCCATTGCTTCGCGCCACGGCGAAGGGCGAACTCCACAAACAACCCCCACCCATCTGGTCCACAGGGTCGGCAGTCGGAGTCGTGATGGCATCCGGCGGATATCCGGGCGTCTATCCCACCGGCATCCCGATCGACGACAGCGGACCGATCGCGTCGACGGAAGTCTTCCTCGCCGGCGCGAAAAGCGGCGCGGACGGAGTTCTCCTGACAAGTGGTGGCCGCGTGCTCACCTGTGTCGGGACCGGCAGCACCATCGCCGAGGCGCGCGATCGCGCCTATAAGCGGGTTGCCCAAATCCAGTTCTCCGGCGCCGAGTTCCGCACCGACATTGCCCGGCGTGAGTTGGAATCGTAGGTCACGTGGTGCGCGTCGACAGCTCGATGAGCTTTGCGCCAGGCGATACGGCCTGAATGTCGTCCCAGATGTCCTGCAAGTGTCGCTCGATGTCCGCTGCCGGCAATCCCGGGACGCCATAGACGACCACCAGCGCACTCGACGTGTCATCCGTCACGCGGGCGTGCTGGCAGGGACCGGCAACGATGCTCGAGAGCACGTCGGTTCCGTCGTGGAAGTACATGTCGCCGTTTCGCACCTGTTCGGTCTCGCCGCTGTATTGCGTGTAACTCACCGGCTTCGCTGAGGCGACGTCGAGGATCACCGGTGGAGCCACCAGACTCCAGTCGTGCACACCGGTCAGGAGACCGTTCCGCAATTCCCATTTGAACCCGATTTCCACCAGGATTTGCCGGCGCGGAAACTTGCGGCCCTTCTTGGCGATCGACTCGATCTGATGCTGCACGTAATAGTTCTGACCGAACGACCGGTAATAGCGGTGGTACGCGGCCAGGTGTCCGGTCTGGCGGATCGCCTCGCGTTCGAGCTCACCGTACTGCGTGCGGAGCAGCTCCTCGGTTTCCGTCAGCGACGCATCGAACGCTTCTGGTCGGCCCTCGGGAGCGAACCCGGTACAGACGAGTACGCCACCGCTGGCGCCGGGACAGGCGACACGCCAGGCCTCGCTCGCGTCCCAGATCGATTCGGACATTGCATTGCTCCCGGCGGCTCAAGCGGACTTTCGGTTGCTGGAATCATACGCCGGTGATCCGAACGTCACCCATCCACGCCGCACCGCGGCAAGCAACGCCTGCACGCGATCCTCGACATCCAGCTTGCGGAAGACCGACGTCATGTGGTTCTTCACGGTCTGCTCTGTCACGAAGAGCGCTTCGGCGATCTCCCGGTTCGTATAGCCTTGCGCCACACAATCGAGAATCTCCATCTCCCGGGTCGAGAGCGGGATGACGCCCGCACTCTTTGTCAAGGGCAGCGATTCTGACGGCCGTCGGTGATCGAAAGCGCGGCTCACCGCGATGCGAAGCTGGTCGGGATCGACCCCGCGACTGATCACCCCTGCCGCGCCGGCCCGGTGAGCGCGCGATACGGATTCGGGGTCGATTTCGGGCAGCATCGCGAGCGAGAGACAGGGAAAATGCAGCTCCGCCAGCGATGCGATCAGCGTCGGACCGGAAATGCCCGGCAGGCTCTCGGAAACGATCGCCAGATGCGGACGCGACTGCACGGCGATCTGCAGAGCCTGATGCGCCGTCCCCGCGGCGCCGACAATCCGCATCAGCTGCAATGGTCGTAGCGCGTCGGCAAGTCCCTGGAGAAAGATGGGTTGCTCGTCGACGATGAGCAACCGTCTGCTGAGCATGACTGGCATCCGGTCGGCATGGCGCTCAATGTCGCGCCTCGTCTGCCTACCGTATTGCCTGCGCACCGCATTGCCGATGGGACATTGCTGGGGGAATCACCCCAGCCAGAAGTACCAGAAGGCTCTGGGACCCCTCAGCGCGCGCCGAGAAACCTGCACTTCCAGGCATAAAGCTCGCTCACGAGCGACATCCGTTCGAGATTGGGGATGGTCGGTCTCTGGAGGCGCCAGCCGGATTCGAACCGGCGATCAGGGTTTTGCAGACCCGTGCCTTACCACTTGGCTATGGCGCCATCGCCTCGATCTGGGCGGAGTGCAGTGTACCACGCAGTCTGCTCAGCATTACCGAGTTTTGACGGTGCAGACGAGTTCGTGGTCTGCCCAGCATGGCGGCAAGAGGCCGGGGAGAGACGACAGTGGCAAGACCTCCTCGTGGAGCGATATGCCGAGCGATTCCATAAGCTCCCGGCGCTTCACGATTCTGTCCCACACCGCCGGGAATTCGGTCCGCAATTCGGCGCGGAGCTCGGTTCCGGCGATGGCCAGCGTGTCTTCGCAGTTGATCGCCCAGCCGTCGCGCACAGGCGAGGGAATGATGTCCGCCTGGAAGGTCATTCCCGAACGAACGGGGAGCGTGCTGCCTTCGATCGTGAAGCCGTGAAACCACTCGTCATGGCTCGTCAGGTGTCCTGGGTTGAGCAGCGGACCAAACGTCGCGCCGTTGAGCGGCTCGAGTGACAAACGAAGCAGTTCTCCAGCGGTTACGCCGATGGCCACGTTCGACCACCACGCCGCAACGGCCGCGAAGTACGGCTCGACCAGCTCCGACATGAACTCCGCGGGAGGTGACGCGGTCATCAGCCCCGCCCGAGCACAGAGTCCTCCCCAATAGCCGACTCCGGCGACGACCGCGTCACCTTCGGACACGGTGCGGTCCGAAGCGCTGCGCAATCCGTTCAGCTTGCTACTGCTCGACGCAATGATCAAATGGGTGCTCATCGGCTCGCCGGCATAGCGGAGAAGGGCAGCCAGGTCGTACTCAGTCATGCCGGGGCGACTGTCGCGGACAATCGACATGACGCCGCGCGACGCGCGTGAAGCGCCCCACTCGAACTGGGCGATCTGGCTGGCGGATGCCGTCGATCGCAGCCCATCCTCGGGATCGAGGAGGACGCGAGTAACGTCCACCGGTTCCGACTCGCTGGCATCTCGCGATGCTTGCACAAGAAACGCCGGCACATAGCTCGGTCGCGAAGGATCGGTTTCCAGCCACTTCCAGCCGGCGACGCCAACACGATCGCCGGCTTTCACTCCGAACTCCCGCAACAGAGCATCCAGCGAAGGAGACGACAGCGGTTGGCCCATCAGACTGAACGGCTGATAGTGCTCCAGTTGGACAGGAACGCCAAGAGCCTGACCGTAGAGCATTCCTTCGCTGCCGGCGATGAGATGTCGCTTTCCCGAAGCGCCCAGCACCAGAAGCGCCTCTTCGAAGCGAGGATCGAAATCGATGAGATAGAGCAGGTTCGCGTAGTGCTCCTTGTCGCCGTAGACGCACACCCAGTCGCAGCCTGCCCGCTCGTAGAGGGCATCACAACGCTGCAGCAGCTCCTGATGGGAGATTACCGGTCTGGCCGCCGGAACATCCATGTCGGGCCAGGCAATGCGTTCCAGCGATACAGTCACATCGGCTCCTTTCGTGCACTTCCGCAGGCACGTACCATACGGGTATGACTGTGTCCGCACAAGAGGAGTTTTTCTATCCGATGACAGAGCTGAACAGAAGCACCGAAGCGAAGCAAATGCTTTGGCAGGAGATCGACCGGCAGGAAACGGCAATCGTCGAAACCATCGCCAGTCTTGTACGGATTCCGAGCTTGCTTGGCGACGAGAGGCCGGTGCAGGAATGGATCGCCGCGCACATGGCGGGCTCCGGCCTGGAAACTGAGCTCTGGGAGCTCCACGACTCGGTCATATCGCTTCCCAACGCCGGGAACGCAGGGGTGCCGTTCGCCGGGCGGCCAAACGTCACCGGACGCCGGAGCGGCGCCGGCGAAGGTCACTCCCTGATTCTGAACGGGCATGTTGACGTCGTCAGTCCGGAACCGGTTTCGGCGTGGACACACGATCCCTGGGGCGCGGAAATCGTCGGCGACCGGATGTATGGACGCGGCGCCTATGACATGAAGAGCGGCGTCGGCATCAATCTCATGCTGGCCCGGTTGCTGAACGATCTCGGCATCCAACTCCAGGGCGACCTGACGCTGCACAGCGTGATCGAGGAGGAGTGCACCGGCAACGGCTCGCTGATGGCAGCGAAGCGCGATCGCGCCGACGCCGTGGTGATCACCGAGCCGATGGGCGATCGCATCGTGCCCGGACATCTCGGCGTCATGTGGTTCCGCATTCAGATCGACGGGCGATCCGCCCACGCCGGTTGGGCATGGCAGGGGGTGAACGCGATCGTCAATTCGATTCCGGTGATGCAGGCGCTGCAACGGCTCGATGCCCAGCTCAACACGCAGGTCCATCCGATGTTCGAAGGTCTCCATCATCCGATCAACCTGAACATTGGCACGATCGCGGGCGGCGACTGGCCAAGCACCGTGCCGGGCGTCTGCGAGCTTCATTGCCGTGTCAGCTTCTTCCCGGGAACGACCGTCGCCCAGATGCGCGCGCAGATCGAAGCGGCGATCGCCGAGGCAATTGCCGGCGACGACTGGCTGGCGGAGCATCCACCGGTGGTGAGCTGGGACGGCTTCCAGACCGAGGGGTCGATTCTCGATCCTGATGCGGCATTCGTACCCGTGCTCGATCGCGCGCATCAGGAGGTGACCGGCCGGCCATTGCGCCGCGAACCGGGAACGGCCGTCAACGACATGCGCTATTACATCTTCGAAGGGATGCCGGCCACCTGCTTCGGCGCCAGCGGGGGCAACGGTCATGCCGCGGACGAATGGCTCGATCTGTCCAGTCTGGCCCCGACCATGAAGACCCTTGCCGCCTTTCTCGTCGACTGGTGCGGCGTCGAATAGCACAGAGATCCACACCCCGGACGCCCCCGCCAGCGCCGCATGGAAACAGGCTCTGTCATGCTGAGCGGAACGGAGCGCAGCGGAGTGCAGTCGAAGCATCTCCCGCCGCAGCGGCGAGCCTCCTGGAGCGTCGATGGCTCGGTGAAGCCGCGCTAATGGCCAATGCGCCTGCAAAGTGCTTTTCAGCGCACCATCGATCGGACATCGAATCCTTCGCAGGCAAGACACCGGACCCCGTATACTCTTTGCGCCGTCTGCGTGTATGACGGTATTTGCGCATGCCGCGTCCACGATGCACGTGGCCGGCACACGACAGGAGCAGGACAATGCTCAATCTTTCCGCTGGAGACACCAGGGCTTTTCTCTTTCACAGCCCAACCGCCTCCCTCGATCCCAAGGCCGCGCTGGACAACGTCAACAACTGGCTGAGCCGGGATCGTTCGACAGGTCAGTATCCGAACCTGAAGATCGCCGATATCTCGATCACTCCCGACGGTTCCGGCGGCGTTTACACGCTCGTGGTGTGCAGTCTTGGTGAACCCCGGACAGACAGCGCGGTCTAGCCAGACCGCCGGCAACACAGATTCGATGCCCCAGCGCCCGCGAGTGATCCTGCTCGCGGGCGCTGGTTCGTATCGCTGCGCGGCGTTCAAGCGAGCAGCCGACCGCCTCGGCATCGACGTGATCGAAGCCGCCGACATCCCCGCCCCGTTGGGAGGCCAATGGAGCGGTGAGCTGGCGATCGACTATCTCGATGCCGACCGCGCCGCCGACGCCGTCGCGCAAGCAGCCCGCGACACCTCAGCATCGGCGATCCTCGCGCTCGATGACAGCGCCACGCTCGTCGCGTCCCGGGCCAGTCTCCAGGTTGGACTCTCCCACAACGCGCCTGGCGCTTCGCTCGCCGCGCGCGACAAACTCGTGATGCGGGAGGCGCTGAGCCGTGCCAACGCGCCGACGCCCTGGTTCATTCCAATGCACCTGCACGATGATCTTGACTCGCTTGGTGAAAAGGTCTCATTTCCCTGTGTGGTGAAACCAACGCGCCTCTCAGGCAGCAGAGGGGTGATCCGGGCAAACGACGCAACCGAGCTTCGCAACGCGTTCGAACGCGTGAAGCGCATTCTCGAAGCCGAGCTGGCCTCGGACGACCAGCCGCCGATGCTGATCGAGGAGTACCTCCCCGGCGACGAGGTGGCCGTCGAGGGGATCATGACCGCCGGCGCCCTGACCGTGCTGGCGATTTTCGACAAACCCGATCCGCTGGTTGGTCCCTTTTTCGAAGAGACGATCTATGTCACGCCGTCCCGCCACTCCCCGCAGCTGCAGGAGCGCATCCATTTCCGCACCGCGGAAGCGGCGGCTGCCCTCGGAATCGAGCAGGGACCGGTTCACGCCGAGCTGCGGTTGAACGACAACGACGCCTGGGTGATCGAGATCGCCGGACGCTCGATCGGCGGCCTCTGCTCGACCATTCTCGAGTTCGGGTCAGGACAATCGCTCGAGGAACTTATCCTCCGCAACGCGATCGGCGAAACGATGACAGGCGCCAAATTGCGCGGCGCAGCGGCCGGCGTGATGATGATCCCGATCCCCCGCAGCGGCGTGCTGAAGCAGATCGACGGCATTGCCGAGGCGGAATCCGTTCCCCGCGTCACCGGCATCGAGATCACCGCCCGGCTGAACGCGCCAATCACCGCTCTTCCGGAAGGCGCCGCCTATCTCGGCTTCATCTTCGCTCGCGGCGACACACCTGCGGAGGTCGAAGCCGCGCTGCGCACCGCCCACGAACGCCTGGCCATCCGCATCGAGCCGCTGCTGTCAATGACCCGGGTTTGTTGAGGCCGCAAGACGTAGTTCGGGCACCTGTGCCCCGACGTTGACCAATCACCGTACGCATCGACCTCCCCATGGCCGTAGGCATCGACCTCCGTGTCGATGCCCTTGCCCCCCACAATCGTGCGTAGAACCCGGCCCCGTGCCGGCGCTCGCACAGGTTCAAACCTGTGGCTAAGACGACCAAGTCCCTCCGGGACTGGCGGGTATTGGGCCGAGCCGTTGCCTGGGTTCGAGCGTCGTCTGGGCTGCGACAGGCGCATGCCATGCGCAGCTACGGGGTGACGGTGTCTGCGGGATTCGAACATCATCCGGGTTGCGACGAGCGCACCGCTGTGCGCAGCTACGAATGGACGGTGCCCGAACTACGATCTTCGGACTCCGTCCCCTATTTCTTCCGTGCCGGACCGCCCCCCTTGCCGCCCCCGGCTCCCGGTGGGACCCACCCCTCGGGCATACGGGCATGCTCGCCGAAGAAGAACTCCTCCATCTGCTCCCGCAGGATACGCCGGGTTTCGGGATCGGCCGGGTTCAGACCGTAGTGATTGATCAGAATCGTCATGTGCGGCTGCCAGAGCGCGAAGCCCTCGGCAGAGACGTTGTCGTAAATGCGCTGCCCCAGCTCTCCCGGAAATGGCGGACGGTCCAGACCCGGCAGGTTCTGACCCAGCTTCACACAGGAGACGATGCGCACTGTTTGGGTTTCGTTGGTTTCCACGGACACTCCTCGTTCGATACCGGCGGTAGTGTAGGCTGAATGACAGGTTTCGGCCGCAGCAGACCGGTGACATGCCCCAAACGCCCCAGCAACTCGACATCACCTTCTTCGGACGCCATTGCCGATTTTCGGCGACGGTCCTGCAGGCGTTGATCGAAGCAGGTCACCGGGTGAACACCGTCTTCGTGCCCGGTTTCACGCCGGGGAGCCGGATTGTGCTCGAACCGGCGTTGAAACCTCGGCTCACGCTGGCAGCGCCGGCGACGTTGCCGACCGTCGCCGGACTGACCTGGAGCGCCGGGGCGAAGCTCGTGGAGATCGGTCGCGACGATCTCGCGTCGCTGCCCGATCGCTTCCGCGAGCTGCAAAAAGGCGTGGCGATCTCCGCCTGCTTTCCCTGGAAACTGCCGGTTGCGGTACTGGAGACCCCGGAACTCGGTGGGCTGAATGTCCATCCGTCGTTGTTGCCGGCGCATCGTGGTCCTGATCCCGTCTTCTGGACGCTCCACGGCGGCGACAGGCGCACCGGCGCCACCATCCACCTCATGACCGCCGACCTCGACGCCGGACCGGTGCTCGCCCAACAGCCATTCGATCTCCCCATCCGTTCGCGCGCCGCCGACATCGAAGCGAAGGTCGTATCGCTCGGCGCCAGCCTCCTCGTCGAACTCCTGACCACATTCTCGCCCGACACACGGTCGCCGGTCGCACCGCCCAGAAGCGCCCTCACACTACTCGAACCACAACCAAGGTTCGAAAACCTCCGCCTCGACACCTCCTGGAGCGCCGAGCGCGCCTTTCGCTTCGTGTACGGCGTCGGACCCGACTACGGCCCGCTGACGCTTCTCCAGCCCTCTGGCGACGTGCTGCGGATATCCGATGCCATCGAATTTCACCCCGGACGGACGCTCGGGCGCGAATCGGTACACACAAACGATCGCGTGCTCGTCGAGTTCGAGGGCGGCGTTGTGGAGTTCGATAGTCGTCATGCGCTCATCCGCCCCGCCCCCGAATGAGAATCACGGGGTCACCAACCGAAACCTGCTGAAGCGGGTTGGGGAACGCTCGGCTGTCTGTCTTCAACCTGCTTATGAATGTTGACGAGTTAATCCGGATACGTGCCGTTCTCCCTTTCCCCCGCGTCAACAAGCTTCTCGGCAACACGTCTGTCCAGCGGGGGAAAGGGCCGGGGATAGGGGGTTGTC
>CAYWSE010000051.1:0-316 GCA_964461025.1 uncultured Sphaerobacteraceae bacterium
CAGTTGGCCGCGGACATCGTCCGCGAGCTGGACATGCCGCTCGGCAAGGCGCTGGTCGGGCAGTGGAAGAATGGCGAAACACGCGTCCGCCTCGAAGAAAACGTGCGTGGGTCGGATGTTTTCGTCGTCCAGCCGCTCTGCAATCCGGTCAACCACCACATTCTGGAGCTGCTGCTGATCGTCGATGCGCTACGCAGAGCGTCGGCAGATCGCATCACAGCCGTGATTCCGTACTTCGGCTACGCCCGTCAGGAAAAGAAAACCACCGGCCGCGAACCGATCTCCACAGAGAAGGGCAGTTCGCTGCCCGTCAGCT
>CAYWSE010000051.1:326-26964 GCA_964461025.1 uncultured Sphaerobacteraceae bacterium
CAAGGTTGTCTCCAATATCATTGTCACCGCCGGCGCCGACCGCGTCCTGACTGTCGATCTCCACGCTCCGGCGATCGAGGGCTTCTTCGACATCCCGGTCGATCATCTGCGAGCGACGCCCCTCCTCGCGCGGCGATTCGGCTATGAGATGGACCGCCCGGTGGTGGTCGTCAGCCCGGATGCGGGTGGCGTGAATCGCGCCGAGCTTTTCCGCGCCACGGTCGGTGGTTCGCTGGCGATCATCTCCAAACACCGTCCCACCGCCGACAGAACGGAAACGATCGAAATGGTCGGCGATGTCGACGGGCAATCCTGCGTGATCGTCGACGACATGATCTCGACCGGCAGCACGCTGCTGGAAGCCGCCGAGCTCCTGGTTTCGAGGGGAGCGTCGAACATCGTCAGCGCCGCCACACACGGCGTCTTTGCCGCTGGCGCGCTCGACCGCATCGCCGCATCACGCATTTCAAGAGTCTATGTGACAGACACCGTGCCGCTGCCGGAAGATCGCAGCGGTCTGCTCGAAGTCGTCACGATTGCCCCGATGCTGGCGGAAGCGATCATGCGCATCCACAAGAACATGTCGGTCAGCGCGCTTTTCTCCTCCTGATGCCAGCCGTCACCAGGTTGCTTGGCCAGCCGCGCGTCGAGCTGCAATCGACCACCTCGACAATGGACGAAGTCCGCAAACGGCAACCAGATGCCCCTGAGGGTCTGACCGTCGTGGCGCAGACGCAAACCTCCGGTCGCGGTCGAGGAGATCATCGCTGGGAGGACATCCCCGGCAGCAGTCTCCTCTTCTCGACGCTGTTGCGGCCCGGTGTCCCGTTCGAGCGCTTCCAGCTCTTTCCCAGTGCCGCGGGACTCGCGGTGGCGGAAGCGGTTGACCAACTGTTGATGATTTCGGTTCAGCTCAAGTGGCCGAACGACCTCTTCATCGCCGGTCTTAAGCTTGGCGGCGTGCTCGTGACCAGTCGCGTAAGAGCCGGCGAGGTCGAAACCGCTGTCATCGGCGTAGGAATCAATCTGCTGCGCGTTCCGGCCGGGTTCGGCAGAACCGCCACATCACTCTCCACCCACATATCGGGTCCAATCGAACGTGAGACGCTCCTCGACAACATCCTCGTAAAGCTTTCTGAGGTCTACTCGCTCGTGCTCAGCGGCGACACGGATGACCTCGTCGCGAGTTGGAACCATCGCTGTCTCTGGCGTGGCGAAATCGTCTCCATAGAAACTGCTGACGGCGTCAAAACAGGGAGACTGCTCGGAATCGACGAGTCAGGATCCGTGCGAATCGAGCAGGATTCTGGCGACACGGTCGGCGTCGCGTTTGGCGAATTGACCAGAGGCGTCAGACTGCTCGGGCAAACTGCGTAAATGTGACGTTTTCCGCCATTCGCGTATTTTCGCGGTTGGACCCTGCATCGTAGCTTCACATATACTTGCTGATTGGCATTCTGCCCACGCCAAACCGTAGCGACCAGCCGTCGCTTCCCTGAAAGTCGAGCAGCGAACATGAACTTCGATCTGACGGATGAACAGCTTCAGGTACGCGACATGGTCCGCGAGTTCGCTGCCAGGGAAGTTGCTCCGTACATCCAGGAGTGGGACGCCAAAGGCGAATTCCATCCCGAAATCCTCGCCAAAATGGGCGAACTCGGACTGCTCGGCATCGTCACGCCAGAGCGCTACGGCGGTTTGGGACTCGATTACATTTCGCTGGCGCTGGCTTGCGAGGAGCTCGAATACGTCGATACGTTTCTTCGCGTTGCCATGAGTGTCCACGTCGGACTGAACAGCCTCGCGCTCCTGCAATGGGGCACCGAGGAGCAGAAGCGGAAATGGCTGGTTCCGCAGGCAACCGGTGAGAAACTTGGCACCTTCGGTCTCACCGAACCGAACGCCGGTTCCGATGCGGGGTCGATCGAATCGACTGTCGTGCGCGACGGCGACCACTACATTCTCAACGGCGCCAAGATGTGGATTTCGCTCGCTGCGGTGGCCGATCACTTTCTCGTTTTCGCCTCGCTGGACCGCTCCAAAAAGCACAACGGTCTGATGGCCATGGTCGTCGAAAAAGGGATGGACGGTCTGACCACAGGCACGATCAAGGGCAAACTTGGTGTCCGGGCCGGTAACACCGGAGAGCTCGCGTTCAATAATGTCCGGATTCCGGTCGAGAATCGCATTGGCGAAGAGGGCGAAGGCTTCAAGATCGCCATGAGCTGCATCGACCAGGGCCGTTTCACCGTGGGCGCCGGCGCCAACGGACTGATCCGCGCGTCGCTCGATGCCAGTGTGAAATACGCCAACGAGCGATACGCCTTCGACGAGCCAATCGGCAAGTTCCAGCTCGTTCAACAGATGATCGCCCGCATGGTGCAGCGCTACGACTGCTCGACTCTCCTGACCTACAAAGCCGCCGAGCTGAAGAATCGCGGCATCCGCAACACCCGCGAAACATCGATGATGAAGTGGTACGGCTGCGACGCCGCCCTCGCATCCGCCGACGATGCGATCCAGATTCACGGCTCGTATGGCTTCTCCAACGAATACCCGGTCGAGCGATTCTGGCGAAACGCCCGTGGCGCGGTCATTTATGAAGGAACCCGCGAGGTTCACACACTGCTGCAGGCGGGATATGCCCTTGGTTATCGCGTCGACAAGCCCCTCCGTATGCCACAACCACCCGCCCAGGAGTTCGAATCGCTCAACGAGCTCGTCGGCGTCGTCTAGAACGGGAGTCGAGTCATGTCTGGCGCAGTCATTCTGGGCGGAGCCCGTACGCCAATAGGAAAAATGAACGGGTCGCTGGCCGCAAAGTCGGCGGTTGAATTGGGTGGCATTGCCCTGGCCGAGTCGATTCGCCGATCCGGCATCTCCAAAGATGCCGTTGAGCACGTCATCATGGGTCAGGTGCTGCAGGGCGGCGTCGGCCAGATACCCTCCCGTCAGGCAGCTATGAACGCCGGACTGGCCGAAACAGTCACCTCGGAAACAATCAACCGCGTTTGCGGGTCCGGTCTTCGCGCCGTCACCCTCGCCGACACGCTGATCCGCGCCGAGGGGTTCAACGTCATCGCGGCCGGCGGCATGGAGAGCATGTCGCAGGCGCCCTATCTCGTCCGGCAAGGTCGCGGCGGCTACCGGATGGGTCACGGCACGTTCGAAGACATGATGATCACCGATGGTCTCTATTGTGCCTTCGAGCATGTCGAGATGGGCAGTCATGGCGACCGCGTTGCGGCGGAGGAATCGGTCGGCCGTGAGGAGCAGGACGCCTGGGCGCTGCGCTCACACCAGCGCGCAGTTGACGCGCAGGACGCCTGCCGCCTCTCCGCCGAGATCATTCCGGTCGAAATCGTCGGACGCAAGGAGACCGTGCTCCTCGAGAAAGACGAAGCGCCCCGCCGCGACACCAGCGCCGAAGCGCTTGCCAAACTGAAGCCTGTTTTCGATCCGAACGGCACTGTGACAGCCGGCAACGCCCCCGGTGTGAACGATGGCGCCGGCGCGATGATCGTCGCCAGCGAGGAATGGGCCGCCGCGAATGGGCTGAAGCCGATGGCGCGCATCGTCGCGCACGCCGCTGCCGCGTGGGGACCAGCCTGTCTCGCCTATACCCCGCATCTCGCAGCCGAGAAAGCGCTGGCCAAAGCGGGTCTGACCATCGACGACATCGATCTCGTCGAAATCAATGAAGCCTTCGCGAACGTGGCGATCATCTCAGCGCGCCGCCTCGGAGTGCCTGCTGACAAAGTGAACGTGAATGGTGGCGCTATCGCCATCGGTCACCCGCTCGCTGGCAGTGGTCCGCGCATCTTGCTGACTCTGATGTACGAGCTCGAACGTCGCGGCGGCGGTCTCGGCATCGCCGCAATCTGTTCCGGTGGTGGTCAGGGCGACGCGATCATCATCGAAGTGCCGGGCGGCGCGGCCAATGGCTAAGCCGGTCATCGTTTCGGTCGACGGGAAAACTCCGCAAATCAGCGATTCCGCCTTTGTCGCGCCGGGAGCGGTCGTCACTGGCGACGTCACCCTCGGCGATAACGTCGGCATCTGGTTCAACGCCGTCATGCGCGGCGACGTCGAACCGATCCGCATTGGCAACCGCTCCAACGTTCAGGACAACGCCGTACTGCACACCGATCCTGGGTATCCGTGCACGATCGGTGAAGATGTCACGATTGGGCACAGCGCGGTCGTCCATGGCAGCTCGGTCGGCAACGGTGTGACGATCGGCATGGGCGCCACCGTGCTCAGCGGATCGTCGATTGGCGACAATGCTGTCGTCGCCGCCGGCGCCGTGGTAACCGAAGGGGCTGTTATTGCCCCAGGGATGATCGCCGCCGGTGTGCCGGCCCGCGAGCTGCGGCCGGTCCGGGACGACGAACTGGAGCGATTCGCGCGCGGCACGAGACGCTATGTCGAACGTGCCCGCTCATATGCCGAGATCTTCGCTGCGGAGGAATCAAGTGGCAGCTGACATCACCCAGCACGGCCCCGTCGCCGTGATCACAATGAACCGGCCGGAAGCGCTGAACGCATTCAATATCGAACAGATCCAGGCGGTCATTGACGCCTTCTCAGCGACCAGCGCCCGCACCGACGTTCGTGCCGTCGTTCTGACTGGGACCGGCGAAAAAGCCTTTGCTGCCGGTGCCGACATCAAGTACATGGCGGAGCTCGATGGCGATGGCGGTCGCGAATTCGGGCGATGGGGACACGCGCTGACCTCGGCGGTCGAGAATTCGCGCCAGCCGGTCATTGCGGCGGTGAATGGATTCGCCCTGGGAGGTGGTTGCGAAGTGGCGATTGCCGCCGACTTTCGCCTCGCCTCGCCGAACGCCGTCTTCGCTCAACCCGAGGTCGGACTGGGGATTCCACCCGGTTGGGGCGGCACGCAGCGCTTGCCGCGTCTCGTTGGTCCCGGCCTCGCGGCTGAAATGATTCTTTCCGGTCGCAGGGTCGGCGCGGAAGAAGCCCTGCGCATCGGGCTTGTCAATGCGATCCACCCCCAGGAAGAACTGCTGGACAAAGCGATCGACCTGGCGGGCCAGATCGCTGCCAATAGTCCTCGCGCCGTCCGCGCCGCGCGCGATTTGATGCGACTTGCTTTCAATGGACAAACGATCTCCGGTCTGGCCACCGAAGCGGAGCAGTTTGGCGAAGCCTTTTCCGGGCCGGATCAGAAAGAAGGCATGCGCGCCTTTGTGGAAAAGCGAAAACCTGAATTCGAAGATTCATAAGGAAGTAAGCAGGAAGAGCAATGGCCTATCAGATCGTCGTGCTGGTCCGGCAGGTGCCCGACCTCAACGCCGCACGCATCAATCAGAGCACAGGGGAAATCCAGTTCAGTGGTCAGATGGTCATCAACTCTTTCGATGACTACGCCATCGAGGAAGCGCTGCGACTGAAGGAAGCGCACGGCGGCGAAGTAACGGTGATCTCGGCCGGACCTCCAGGCGTCAAGGACGCGATCACCCGCGCTCTGGCGATGGGGGCCGACAAGGGCATGCTCCTGCAGCTCGACAACGCCGCCGACCTCGACGCGTTTGCCCTCGCCTCGGTGCTCGCCTCCGCCGTGGCGCCGCTCGCTCCCGACATCGTCCTGCTCGGACAGGAGTCGGACGACTACGGTTCCGGTGAAGTCGGGCCGATCCTCGCCGAATTGCTCTGGCTTCCGCAGGTCTCCTCCGTCGTCGGTCTGAGCGCCAGTGGCAACACACTCTCGATCCTGCGCGACACCGATGACGGCAGACAACGGGTCACTGTGGAGACGCCCGTAGTGATCCTGGCGGCGGCCGGACTGAACGAACCGCGCTATCCATCGCTGAAGGGAATCATGGCCGCGAAGAAGAAGCCGGTGGAGACTGTCGCCGCCACCGCGACCGTGGCGTCGAAGACCGCCTGGTCGGCCCCCTTCCCGCAGGAGCGCACATCAGCCGGGGTGCTCATCGAGGATCAACCGCCCGCCGACGCCGCGCAACAGCTCGTCGCCTGGCTGAAAGAAAACAAGCTGGTGCAACGATGACAACCCGAACGATTCTCGTCATTGCCGAAACCACTGGCGATGAGCTCCGGCCTGCCGCGCTTGAAACGGTCACCGCCGCACTCCATCTGGCCGCAAGCACCGGTGCGCAGGTGGTCGCCGGCATCGCTGGCAGCAGTCCGCGGGCTGCCGTCGCGGCGGTGACTTCGACCGGCGTCAGCAAAGTGCTCGTGATGGACGACCCGTCGCTCGCCTCGTTCACCACTGACGGCGCCATCGCCGCCGCCGAGGCATTGATCGCAGCCGCTGATCCTTCGTTCGTGCTGATTCCGGGGACTACCAGCGGACGTGACTACGCGCCCCGCCTCGCCGCCCGGCTCGGCGCTGCGACCGCCACCGACGTCGTCGCGCTTTCGATCGACGGCGACGCTCTCTCGGCGGTTCGCCCAGTCTACGGAGGCAAGCTCCTCACCGGAGTCACGCTACCTGAAAGCTCCCTTGGCATACTGACGATTCGTCCCGGTTCGTTCGAGAAGGCCGAACAGACTTCTGAATCGGCTCCTCATGAACCGGTGGCGTTCACTCCGCCGCCTTCGAGGGTGCGAGTTGAGGGATTGGTCGATGAAGTCCTTGCCGGTTCGGCCAGACTCGCCGAAGCGGAAGTTGTCATTGCTGGTGGTCGCGGCGTCAAAGAGCAGCAGAACTTCGCGCTCGTCGAGCAGCTCGCTGAGGCGCTGGGTGGAGTCGTCGGAGCCACTCGCGCCGTCACCGATCTCGGTTGGCGACCGCACAACGAGCAAGTCGGTCAGACCGGCCACACCATTTCACCCAGACTCTACGTCGCCGTCGGCATCTCCGGCGCCGCTCAGCACGTCGTCGGCATTCAGGGCTCGGAGTTCATCGTCGCGATCAACCGCGATCCTGATGCGCCGATCTTCAAGCTCGCCTCATTTGGTATCGTTGGCGATCTCTTCGAAGTGGTGCCTGCGATTGTCGATGAGCTTGCTGCCTCCGCCTGAGGCAACTCACGGAGGACGAAGACGTGGACGGTGACAAACTTGACGCGATTGTCGTTGGCGCTGGTCCGGCCGGCATCACGGCCGCCCGCGATCTCGCCGAAGCGGGGCTATCCGTCGTCGTCCTCGAACGCGGCCAGTACGCCGGTTCGAAAAATGTCTCCGGCGGTATCCTCTACCGTCATCCGACCGAGGAGTTTGCCCCTGGTTTCGAAGCCGACGCGCCACTCGAGCGACCAATTATCGAGCAGCGCTACCTCGCCCTGACGGAAGATGCGATGCTCGGCGGCGTCTTCCGTACCATGAAGTTCGCCGAACCGCCCTACAACGCCTATTCCGTTCTGCGGGCCGAGTTCGACCAGTGGTACGCATCGAAAGCAGAAGAAGCAGGTGCCGAGGTCTATCCCGAGTTCACGGTCACCGATCTGCTGAGAGACGACCAGGGGCGCGTCACTGGTGTCTCGACTGGCGAACCGGATGGCGAGCTCGAGTCGCATGTCGTGATCCTTGCCGATGGTGCCAATTCACTCCTCGCCAAACAGGTTGGCCTGCACCGCGAGTGGTCGCCGATGGAGCAGGCGCTGATCGCCAAGGAGCTGATTGCGCTTCCCTCGGAGAAAATCGACGACCGCTTCGCATTGCCGACCGGGCTTGGAGCCGCCTACGAGATCTTCGGTGAATCGACCTGGGGCATGCTCGGCTACGGCTTCATCTACACCAACAAGGAGTCGATCTCGATCGGCACCGGCGCCCTGCTCCAGGACCTGATGACCTCCGGCCGCAACGTCAACGACATGCTCGACCGCTTCAAGAAGCACCCCGCCATCGCGCCCTTGATCCAGGGTGGCGAAACCACCGAGTATTCCGCCCACCTCATCCCGGAAATCGGCTACGACCGCCTGCCCGGTCTCTACGCCGACGGCGTTGTTGTCGTCGGCGACGCCGCCGGGCTGATCAATCCCGTCAACCGCGAAGGCGCCAATCTGGCGATGCTCTCCGGCCGGCTGGCCGCTCAGGCGATCGTCGAGGCTCACGCTAAGGGTGACTTCACCGCGACGTCACTCTCTCGTTACCGGCAGCTGCTCGAAGAGTCGATCATTCTGGCTGACATGATGAAGATCCGGAAGATTGCGCCCTTTGCACACGACCGGCCCCAGCTCTTCACGACCTATCCGCGGGCCATTGCGGACGCCGCATTCGAATACCTCAAGGTCGATGGCGTGTCCAAGAGCGCCAAGCAGAAGAAGATCGCCGGCATGTTCCGCCAGCTACCTCGCAAGACGCTGGCTCAGGACCTCTTCGGCGCCATCAAGACAATGAAGTAGCTGAACCTCCACCTCGTTTTGGTCCAAATCCCCAAATTTACCCTCAAAACTTTATAGCATTTGACAATTGTCACATGCTGGGAGTAAGTTCCCTTCCATCGCGAAAGCGACATGCGAAAAACGCCGGAATCGGAGGAGGAGTACGAGGATGTACGACCGTTTTCTGCACAGACCAGTCTCTCGCCGCACGATGATGAAGGCGACGAGCGCCGCCATTGCGCTCGGCCTGTCGCCGGCAGCTGCTCTGCGAATCGAAGCGATGGCGCAGGAGTCGACGCCGAGCGTTGATATCTCAGGCACCAGTCTGAATATCCTGCAGTGGAGCCATTTCGTTCCGGCCTATGACGCCTGGTTCGATGCATTCGCCGCCGCCTGGGGCGAGGCGAACGGCGTCGACATCACGGTCGATCACATCAACACCGCGGATATCCCGGCCACGCTGGCTGCCGAGCTGAGCGCGGGCGAAGGACATGACCTGGTCGAGCACATTTCGTCACTGGCGCAGTACGAAAACTCGATGGTCGATATGACCGACATCATTGCCGAGTCCTCTGCGCGACACGGCGAACAACTGGCGATGACTGCCGCAAACACGTTCAACCCGACAACGGGCAAGTTCTATGCCTATTGTCATGGCTATGCCCCCGACCCGGGTAACTATCGCAAGAGCCTTTGGGAGACGGTCGGTTTGCCAGATGGACCGAGCACCTGGGCGGAATTGCTCGAAGGGGGAACCGCGATCAAGAGCGAGCAGGGCGTTCAGCTCGGCATCGGCATGTCGAACGAAATCGACTCCCGCATGGCCGCCCAGACGTTGATGTGGGCGTATGGCGGTTCGGTCCAGGATGAGAACGAGAACGTGATCATCAACAGTCCCGAAAACATCGAGGCTGTCGCCTACATGGCCGACCTGTTCAAGAACACGATGACCGAGGAAGTCTTCAGCTGGAACGCGGCGTCGAACAACCAGCTGATGATCGCCGGTCAGGCATCGTACATCCTGAACTCGATCTCCGCATACCGGACCGTTCAGGACGTGCAGCCGGAAGTGGCCGACGATATCTTCTTCAAGACGCCGCTGGAGGGGCCTGCCGGTCCGGAGCGCGCCCTCGCCCACGGCCATGCAGTGATGATGTACCAGATTCCAAATCACAGTCAGAACGTCGACACAGCGCGGGAGTTCCTGCTCTATCTGCAGGACAACTACGCCGAAGCGATCGACGCGAGCAAGTACTACAACTTCTCTGCGTATCCATCGAACCTGCCTGAGCTGACGGAGGACGGCGGTCTCCTGGACAACGACGCGTTTGGCTCCAATCCTCCCGATAAACTGGCCACACTGAAAACCGCCAACGACTGGACCACCAATCTCGGCTGGCCGGGACCGGCGAATGCGGCCATGGGCGAAATCTTCAACCTCCCGATCCTTCCGAATATGATGGCGCGCGCGGCAACCGGGCTGCAGACTGCTGAAGAGGCGGTGGCCCAGGCCGAACAGGAAGTGACCGAGATCTTCGATCGATGGAGATCGGAAGGCCTGATTGGCGGCGGCTCATAGCCGATACGCGATCTTCTCGGATGTCGCTTGTGGACAACGCCGTCCACGAGCGACGACCGAAACTCCAGCGTCTCTGCAACGGCCCGGGGAACTCGGAGACGATGGGCCGCTTTCCCCGCAAGTTGAGTTGATTTCATGGCTCCAGTCGAAGTTCGCGATATCGTCAAACAGTTCGGCGACAATCCACCGGCGGTCGACAACATCTCCCTGACCGCCGGCGATGGTGAGTTCCTCGTTCTGCTTGGACCTTCGGGATGCGGCAAGACCACGCTGTTGCGGATGATCGGTGGACTCGAGCCACCGACAAGCGGGGACGTGCTGATCGGCAATCATGTAGTGACCGATCTGCCGCCTCGCGCCCGGCGCATCGCCATGGTCTTTCAGAGCTACGCGCTCTACCCGCACATGTCCGTGCGTGACAACATCGCTTTTCCGCTCAAAGCGCTGAAGATGCCAAAGGACGAGCAAAAGCGGCGCATCGAATGGGCCGCTGGAATTCTCGGATTGGAGGGACTCCTCGATCGCAAGCCCCGGCAGCTCTCGGGCGGTCAGCGACAACGTGTCGCGCTGGCCAGAGCGCTCGTCCGCGAGCCGAGCGTCTTTCTCCTCGATGAGCCACTCTCGAATCTCGATGCGCAGCGTCGCGCCTCCGCGCGCGACGAGCTGCAGCAATTCCAGCGCTCGATCGGCACCACGACGATCTATGTCACTCACGATCAGGTCGAAGCGATGGGAATGGGCGATCGCATTGCTGTGCTCAATCTGGGTCAGGTGCGCCAGGTCGGCACACCTGAGCAGATCTACGACGATCCGGCCGATACCTTTGTTGCAACCTTTCTGGGTTCTCCACCGATGAATCTCGTGCAAGAGGATGCGCAATTGCATGGATTTCGGCCCGAGCATTTTGCTCCCGTCAGCTGGATCGATGCGGCGACGCCATCGGAGCGCTTCTCGTTCACGCCCCACCGTGAAGAATTCCTCGGCGCGGAACGGCTGATCTATGGCGAAATTGGTCTCACCAAGGCCGTAGCTCGCTTCCCTGCCACCGCCTCCATCGATCTGCCTTCCGGCCACGCCGCGGAATTCGCTGTGGAAAGCCGCCATATGCGCTTTTTCGATGCCGCGTCGGGCTTGCGCACGCACCGCGCGCCATGACCGCCCTGCCAAACACTGGACCGGAAAACCCCATCCAGTGGAGCGACGACGACTACCAGCCGCAAGGCAGGTATCTCCTCGACAGATCGAGCATTCTCGGGCCACTCATGCTGCTGCCCGCGGTGATCTATATCATCGGTCTGGTCGGGATACCGTTCGCGCTGGCGATCGCTTATGCCTTCAGCGACGTCACCGTCGGCGACCAGAGTCTCGACTGGGTCGGGCTCAGCAATTTTCGCGATGTCTGGAACAACAACACCTTTCAGACCGCGCTGCGAAATAGCTTCCTCTTCGCCATCGTGTCGCAGATCATCGTCATCGTGCTCGCGAACATTCTGGCAATGGTGCTCTCGAGCAACTTCCATGGCAAGCGTATCGTCCGCTTTCTCATTCTGCTTCCCTGGACGACGCCCATCGCCCTCGCCACAATTGGCTGGCTGTGGACGCTGGACAATGTGTATAGCCCGATCGACGCGGTGCTGAGAGAACTCGGCCTGCTCGGTCCCGATACACACTTCGGGCCTGGCCGGAATATGCTCTGGCTGGCGAAAGAGCATCTCGCAAAACTCTCGGTCCTCACCATTCACGTCTGGAGAACTCTGCCGCTGGCGACCGTCATTCTGCTGGCCGGACTCGCCGCAATTCCCCAGGACGTCAAGGACGCGGCCGATGTCGATGGCGCTGGATTCTGGCGCCAGCTCTTCTACATCCGCATCCCGCTGCTCGTTCCAATCATGATGGTCGCCATCCTCTACGGCATCGTCTTCACGTTTACCGACATGACGGTTGTCTACATCCTGACGCGGGGCGGCCCGATAGACAGCACACAGGTGCTGGCAAGCTGGGCATTCTTCACTGGCGTCGAAGCGAGCAACCTCGCCCACGGCGCGGCGATCGCCCTCTTTCTCTTCCCGCTTCTGGTTGTCGTCGCCCTGTTGATGCTGCGCGTCGCCAAGCGAACGGAGACGGTCTAGATGGCCTCACCCACAGCACCGGCATATCAGCCCGAATCAGTGACCGAAGTGCGCATTCGCAAGGTGGCGGGACGCAGCGCGCTCTATCTTGCCGCGACCTTTTTCGCCGTTTTTGCGGCGCTGCCGTTCGCGTGGATGGTCTTCACTGTCTTCAAGACGAACCAGGACCTCTATAACGGTCAGAACGTCCCATTCCGATACCAGGATGGATCGCCAACACTCGACAACATTCGCCTCCTGTGGAACGACACCAATTACCCAACGTTCCTGACAAACACCGTCATCGTCTCGTTTTTCGTCGTCATCATCACGCTGTTGGTGGCCGTGCCGGCGGCGTACTCACTGACACGATTGACGGGACGCTGGGGCGAGAATCTGGGTATGGCGATCTTTCTCGTCTACCTGATTCCACCGACCCTGCTGTTCATTCCCATGACCCGGGTGGTGGCCGAAATCGGACTGAAGAATTCAATGTTTTCGATGGTCGTCGTTTATCCAACGTTCACAATACCGTTTTGCACCTGGCTGATGATGGGGTTCTTCAAATCGGTGCCATGGGACATCGAAGAACAGGCGATGATCGATGGCTACAGCCGCCTCGGCGCCATCTGGCGGGCAGTCTTGCCGGTTTCGATTCCCGGCATCCTGACCGTTATTGTCTTTTCGGTGGCGTTGACGCTTCATGAGTTCGTCTACGCGCTGGCTTTTGTCACTTCCTCGTCCGAGAAGACAGTCTCGATCGGCGTCACGACCGAGCTGATCCGTGGCGACGTCTTTTTCTGGCAGTCGTTGATGGCGGCTGCGGCAATCGTGGCGATCCCGGTCGCGCTGCTCTACACCTTCTTCCTCGACCGGTTTGTGGCCGGATTCACCCTCGGCGCCGTCAAGGGATAGACCGATTCGCTCCCGCCGGTCCGCTTCCTGCATAGTCAGAATCGCAGTACGATGCCCAGAGAACCGGGAGATGTCTGTATGCCAAACCGAGACGAACGTGAATCCAATCGCTCCAAATTCACTGAGGAAAACCGCCCTCCCGTCGCCACAGACGCCTCTGATGAACTCGACGAAGTCGATCTGGCCTCCGCAGAGTCATTCCCAGCCAGTGACCCACCCGCCTGGAATGCCGGAAAGCGCCGGCGTGATGAAGAGCCGGAAGTCGATCCAGCGGACACGCCGGAGCGTCGCCCATAGAGAAACCCGCCGGCTTGGCGCCGGCGGGTTCTCATGGTGAGGCGTTTTCGGTCAGGACGACATGCGCGGTGGGAGTTTCGGCTCCACTTCGAATGCGTTCTGGCTGAACGCCCCCGACGTGAATTTCTCATCCCGCGCGGCGGCGTCGAGAAACGTTTCCTCCTGGATCGGCTCGATGTCCCATCCCTTGTCCAGTGCCTCGTCCTTGGTCACATTCAGGAAGACCTCCTGCTCCGTGAAGTTTGAGACCGCCGAGAAGGGCACGTAATAGTCGGTCGAGAAGATCATTCCCTTCTCAACAACCAGGTAGTGCTCGTCCCAGGTCTTGACCTTGCCCATCTTGTTGCCGTCCGTGCCGAAGACTTCGGCGCCTTGCTGCAAATGATGTTGCTGTTCAGCCTCGGCAAATCGTTCCATTGTTGTTCCCTCCTGCTCGGTGCCGATTGTCCCCACGACCAGCTTTGAGCGTTCGACCGCGGCCAGTGTCGAGCAAATCAGAATTGCCGCTTACGAGGGAAACTGCACATTTCGTGCCATTTTGGAAAGACTATCGATCGAGCCTCCCCTCGATCAGCTCCCGGAGCGCGTCCTGGCGCCGCGCCGGTGAGAGTCCGGGAGTCGATCCAGTGGGCAGACCGTTTTCATCGAACTGGATATCGATCAGTCCAAACTCGCTGACTATCGAGCCGTCAGGCAGAACCCAGGTTGGACTGCCGGGCACGCGTAGTTCTTCCCAGCCTCGTCGTGCTTCGGCAATCACGTTGGCTTTGGCGACACCCGAATCCAGATCGGCTTCGAACCGTGAGGCATCGAGACCGCAATCCCTCGCGAGATCGAGAAGTTCATGCCTCATCGAGATACAGCGGCTATGAGCGAAGAACGCCACTCGGATGGCCCACGCCAGATCGTCCGCCAGCACCGGGTCCTGTAATTCGGCGCACTTCACCGCTTCGAATGCCGGCCACACCGTCACCGGCCAGGTACTCGCCGGAGCGCTCCACGGTTGCCATGGAACATCCGGCTCGCTTGTGAAGAGAAAGGGCAGCTCTGACTCGATTGCGTCTTTCGGTGTCGGCGCGCTATTGACATATTCGAGCGCGAGGCTCATGTGGCTGACCTGCGCACGATCCCCAAACTCCGGCCGCAATGATCGCCAGGTCGAGTGAACGACATATGCAAAAGGACAGGTCAAGTCGGCGTACATTTCAATAACACCCATCGAAGCTCCTCTTCACGTCACTCGCCATGACCGGCCGGCGGTCATGGAAATCCATGCGTAGCCTCGCCATTTATGGCGCTCCCCGCAAGCCGCTTAATGATCGAATTTTTCCCGCGAATGGCTGGTTCAGGCGGCAGGCAAGTTCGTTCGCGGGTGCGCTACAGTGCGCGGAACGAGACGCACGACGGTTTGACATCGAGAGAATCATGCTCGAAGCGGCTTTCTGGGGCGGACTGAGCGCATCTTCGCTGATTATTGGGGCGTTCCTGGCGCTTCGACGCCCAATTTCGTCGACGAGGGTGGGGCTGATCATGGGCTTCGGAGCGGGCGCCCTGATCAGCGCGATCAGTTTCGAGCTCATCAGTGATGCTCTGGAACATACGCAGAGTTTTTCCGGGATCGCATTGGGCCTTGCATTGGGCGCCCTGACCTTCTTCGCGGGTGACTGGTACATCGATCGACGGGGCGGAGAGAACCGGAAGCAAATTGAGCCTGCAGGCGAAAAAGGCGATCCCAAAGCGATTGTTATCGGCACGGTTCTCGACGGCATCCCCGAATCGCTGGTGATCGGCGGCAGCCTGGTCGCTGGAGGCGGCGTCAGCTTGGCGATGGTGGCGGCGGCGTTTATTTCCAACGTGCCGGAATCCCTCAGCGCTACAGTCGGCCTGACCAGGTCGGGGGCTACCACGAAATCCGTCCTCAGATTGTGGATCTCCATCGTCGTCGTCAGTGCGATTTCGGCCGCACTCGGTTATCAGATTCTCGACACGGCGCCTGAGGGTCTGACCGCAGTCGTACAGTCATTCGCTGCCGGCGCCATGCTGACCATGCTCGCCGACTCCATGATGCCCGAAGCATTCAGCCGCGGCGGCAAGCTCGTTGGTCTCGTCACGGTGCTCGGTTTTGCCATCGCGGTCTGGATTTCATCCCTGGAGTAGTACCGATCCGAGGACCTGTAGCGGCAAGGCCTGCCTCGCCTGTCCGCTGACGCTGGATCGAGCATCGCAGGCGTTGCCGGTACTTCCCGCGATGTGAGAGACACGGGAAAGCGGACAGGCGCCACCACCTGTCCGCTGTGCCTTCAGGAGTTGCAGACGATTACCCGGCCGGCTGCTCTCCGACGTCGATCATCCAGCCGATGCCGTACTTGTCCTTGAAGCTGCCAAAGTAGTCGCCCCAGAACTGGTCAGCCATTTCCATTTCGATCTCGCCGCCTGCCGACAACGCTGCGAACAACCGGTCGGCTTCCTCGCGTGAATCGGGCATGACCATGATGTACATGTTGTTGCCGGGCTTGATCGTGAAACCCATCGATTCCGGAGCGTCGGTGCCCATCAGCAGGTGGCCGCCGGTGATCGGCAATGTCACGTGCATCACCAGATTGGCATCAGGATGGTCGGCCGGCAGGGGCTCACCGTCAGGTCCCGGCACGCCGGCCATCCGGTAGATTTCGCCGAGAAACTCTGTACCGAACACTGACTTGTAGAAGTTGAATACCTCTTCAGTCTCCCGGTTGAAGTTCAAATACGTCGCTACCGATCCCATCTATACGTCCTTTCTCTTACAAAGCTACGACAGCATATGCCGGCGGAGCGCACAAATCGTGCCGGGAGAATCCGACGGACCCGGCAGTCCGTTCGAAAGGTAGTCGAACACACGGCTCCCTTTTCGACAGCGGAACCGACCGGATCGCAACTTCAGCCCACATTCGTCAGATGCCGCACCACGCGAAACGCTGACCCCTGCGCATCTGAACTCATGGGTTCGTGGTCAATGAGCACCGCTGCGCTTCCTGACACGTGAACCATTTGGAAATCATGCCCTTCCTGTGTCACACTGAGTGTGAATTCACAATGTTTCGGGGTGTTCGAGCGGCTAGTCGTGGCCGTATCGCAGGTGCACCCCGACAGACTTCACCGAAGGAGTTGACCAATGCCCAGGGAACTCGACCTTATCGCAATGGTGCGAAACGCCAGTCCCGTTACGCGTCGCGAGGTCATGCGCAGGGCTGCGGGAGCAGGTATCGCCGCGCCTGCGTTACTGGCGCTTCTTCGCGCTGATGGCGTTGCCGACGTTGCCGCAGCTCCAGGGTCGGCCTCACGTGCCGTGTTGCGAGCGCAAGACGGCGAGCCGGTGCAGGGCGGCACGATGACCGTGACCGGGCACCAGGAGATCGCCAGCCTGAGCCCCGACGACAGCGGCCCCACGGTGCACTGGGTCATCGTGACGCAGATTCACAATGCGCTTATGGAGATGGACGAGAACTACGTCTTCCAGCCGGTTCTGGCAGCAGACGCGCCTACGGTCAGCGAAGACGGACTCACATACACCTTCACCCTTCGAGAGGGAGTGCTTTTCCATGATGGAGAGGCATTCACGTCGGAGGATGTGAAGTACACATTCGAATGGTATATGAACCCGGACAACGCCGCGATCAATGCCAATCTCTTTACGAGCGTCGCTTCCGTTGACGCCCCCGACGACTACACCGTTGTTGTGAGTCTGAGCCAGCCGAATGCGGCGTTCATCGCTCAGGTCGCAACCAGGTTTATCGTCCCTGCTCACTACCATGGCGAAATTGGCGAGGACGCATACAAGGCGGCGCCGATCGGCACTGGCGCGTTTAAACTGAAAGAATGGCGTGCTGCGGAGTTCACCGAAGTCGAAGCGTTCGACGACCACTTCAGGGGCCGACCGAATCTCGACATCTTCCGGCAGGACATCGTTCCCGAGGCCTCGGTTCGAGCGATCGGTCTGGAAACCGGTGATTCTGACTCGGCCGTCTGGCCGCTGACGCCGGAAGACAACCTCCGTCTGGCCGACGACGACAACTTCGTCACCTATGTGACCTCGGCGCTCTCGGTCAATCATTTCCCACTCAACAACAATCATCCGGTGTTGAGTGACAAAGCGGTTCGCAAGGCCATGATGCACGCGATCGACCGCGAAGCGGTAATCGACGAGATCTTCAGTGGCACTGCTGTTCTGGCGACGGCGAATCTCTCGCCGGCGATGGACCAGTACTACAACGGCGAGGTCACTCAGTATCCGTATGATCCCGAAGCGGCCGCGGCGCTGCTCGAAGAGGCTGGCTGGGTACTCAGCGACGGAGACATCCGCGCGAAAGACGGCCAGGCGTGCACATTCACCTGCACAACGATCTCCGGCGACCAGACCCGGCGCCCAGAGGCCGAACTCGTTCAGCAGTATCTTCGTGAAGTCGGCATCGACATGCAGCTCGAGGAGGCGCCGGTTGCCACCATTCTCGAGCAGATGCGCTCAGGCGACATGGACGCCTCGCTCTACAACTGGACCTATGGCGGCGATGACGCCGATCCCGACGCATCGGTGACGTTGCGATCGGACGGCGCGAACAACTTCTCGCACTTCAACAACGCACGAGTCGATGAGCTGCTCGACCTCGGCATCCAGGAACTCGATCCCGATGCCCGGGCCGAGATCTATAAGGAAATCCAGGCGATCGTGGCGGAGGAAGTTCCGTTCATCTTTATGATGTTCTGGAACTGGTACAACATCTTCTCCACTCGCGTTCAGGGTCTTCCCGAATCGGCGTTGTCTGGCGACCCGATTTACCGGAAAGCGAACGAGTTCTGGGTAGCGGAGTAGCAATTCGCCACTGAAGATGAACCGGACGTGCGTTCCCTCTCCGGGAGCGCACGTCGGTTCTGAATCGACTGGTCAGAAGGCAACGTTGTGGCTCAGTACGTTATCGTCCGTGTTCTGCAGGGACTGATCGTCATTTTCCTGGTGAGCGTCGCTTCCTTTGGCATCATGCAGGCAGCGCCGGGCAGTCCAGTCGATATCCTGATCGGCGAAGCGCAGGTCTCCGACGAACAGATCGAAGCCATCAGCAAAAAGTGGGGTCTGGACAAGCCCTGGTACGAGCAATACGGCACCTGGCTGAAAAACGTCGTCACTGGCGACTTTGGCCGCTCAGTCATCAGGACCGGTGTGCCTGTGCGCGATATGGTCGCGGAGGCTGCGCCGGTCACGCTCAAGCTGAACGCCCTGGCGCTCCTGGTGGCGGTGCTCGTGGCGGTGCCAATCGGCGTCATTGCCGGTGTCAAACGCTACTCGAAGTTCGACTACGTCAGCATGATCGGCTCCACCATCGGCATTGCCATTCCGAACTACTGGATCGGCCTGATGCTGATCATCGTTTTTTCGCTGAAGCTTGGCTGGCTGCCGCCATATGGCTCCGGTTCGTGGAAGTCATACGTGATGCCAGTGGCTGTGCTGGCGCTGACCGAAATGGCGATTCTGGCCAGGTTGAGCCGGAGTTCCACCGCCGAGTCGTTGTCGCAGGACTATGTGACTACCGCCCGGTCCAAGGGGTTGCGCGAATCGGCGGTGATCACGCGACACGTGGTGCGAAATTCGCTGCTGCCCATCGTGACGATCCTGGGCTACCGGATGGCCTTTCTCTTGAGCGGCACCATCGTGGTCGAAACGGTGTTTGCCTGGCCCGGCATTGGTTCGCTGCTGTTCGCCTCGATCGATCGCAAGGACTATCAGGTCGTCCAGGCGATTGTGCTTCTCCTCGCGACGATTGTGGTCGTGGCAAACCTCCTGACCGACCTGCTGTACGCCTATATCGATCCGCGCATACGCATTCGCTGATCGAGAGGAACCTGGCTGGTTATGGCCCAATCGATATCGCAAACTCAGGAATTGGGCCAGCTCTCGCCGATAGCTGAACTGGAAGCGCGTGCGCACCGTTCGGAACGGCGGCGGGCGTTTGAACGATTTATTCGCTACAAACCAGGAGTGATCGGGGCTCTCGTCGTCCTGGCCCTCGTCCTGATCGCCGTATTCGCGCCCATCGTTGCTCCCTATTCGCCGTTCGAGAAGGTAGGACGCCGCGCCGACCCGCCATCGAGCGAATTCCTGCTTGGTAATGACGAAATCGGCCGCGATGTGCTGAGCAGGCTCATCTATGGCACGCGGGTTGCCCTGATCGTTGGCATTGGCGCGATCCTCATCGCTGTCTGCATCGGCGTCGTGATTGGCGCCACCGCCGGATACTTCGGCGGCAAGGTCGATACCGTTCTGTCGCGGATCGTCGACACGCTGATGGCCTTTCCGCTGCTGGCGTTGCTCGTCACTTTGTCCGCGTTGTTCGCTCCGAGCATTGTCAACGTCGTGATCATCATCGGCGTGACCGTGTGGGCCTCGTACGCCCGGCTGGTGCGAGCCGACGTGATGAGCCTCAAACAACGAGAGTTCGTGCTGGCGGCGCGATCCGTCGGTGTTGGCGACGCACGCATCATCGGCCGGCACATTCTGCCGAATATCATTGGGCCGGTCATCATCCTGGCCAGCCTCGACATCGGCAGCATCATCATTCTCGAATCAGCGCTTTCGTTTCTCGGACTTGGCGTGCGGCCGCCGACTCCTTCCTGGGGCGGCATGCTCTCGGCCGGACGTTCCCTCATGCGAAACGCACCGCACATCGCCATCGCACCCGGCATCGCGATCATGATCACCGTGCTGGCCTTCAACCTGCTGGGCGACGGTCTGCGCGACGCCCTCGACCCCCGCCAGCGAGGCTGACACCCAGGACGTAGAACCCGGCCCTGCGCCTTCGTCACCGCCGTACGCATCGACCTCCGTGTCGATGCCATGCGCCCTCGGACCCCGTTCACCTTGCGTAGCGTCGCCATTTATGGCGACCATACCGGCGCGCATCTACCGTCACCGTACGCATTGACCATCACCGTACGCATCGACCTCCGTGTCGATGCGCTGCGCTAACTGCCTCCCGTGTATCCTGCGTAGCGTCGCCATTTATGGCGACAACTGCGCCCCAACGCGGCAGCTCCCGTAAAGCCCGACCGTTGGGCGCCGGTCAGACACTAATTCGCCTCGGTGTAAACCTTGAATGCATCCAGAATCGACTGCCAGCCCTGCTGCTGGAATTCGTGAGGGAACTCATTCTCCGGCGCGAAATCGATGGCCACACGTGTCGAGCCGCCAAGGTCCTCGAAGTCGACCACTGCCTGCCGCCCGTCGGTCATCGTGTACGCGATCTTGCTGTGCTCGACGACATCGTCATACGTTCCTTCGAAATCGAATCCTTCACTTCCATCCCGGGCTTCCATGCGATGGGAGAACGACCCACCGGTGCGCAGATCGTTTTGCGACGACGGCGAATGCCAGTCGTCGGAGGCGGAATTCCACTTCACGATCCGTTCAGGGTCGTTGTAGTACTCCCAGACCTTGGCCACCGGCGCTTCGATGGTTGCCTCGACGTGTAGCGTTGTTGCCGACATTGTTCGCTCCTCGATTTCCACATACATTCCCCGACGATTTTCCACAATCGCGCTGCAAGATTCGGTCCTGCGCGAACCCGCAACATCATGCGTTCACATCATAGTCGCTCGATCGCTGGCCGAATCGACAACGCTGGTATCGTGTTCAGCGTCAACGAGTCAGACATGGAGTTCACAATGCCGGCGAAGAAGGCAACACCCCGGTTTACCGACGTCGACGACTACATCGCCAGAGCGAACCCAGAGGCGAGACCGCATCTCGAAGAGCTGCGCAAGCTGTTCACCACCACTATCCCGGAGGCCGAGGAGAAGATCAGCTGGAACGTTCCGTTCTACCGATACCACGGCGAGGTCGGTGGCTTCGACGCGTTCAAGGAGCATGTCAGCTTCGGCATTGGCTACGACATCCTCGACGTCGAACGCGAAGGGCTGGCAGCGAAAGGCTACAAACTCGGCAAAGGTACGATCCAGATCCCGTTCGATGTCCCGGTTCCTGCCGCCGAAATCGAACGCATGCTCAGGGCAAGGGCGAAGCAGAATAAGTCCGTTCGAGGAGCGGCCTAGGCATGACGGAAATTCTGCACATATACGCGGTACGCTCGGCGAGAGAAATCGAAAACGACAGAGGCCCGGGCATGACGCCCGGGCCTCTTCGTTGATCCTCGCGAATCCCGTTAGTCCTATTCTGGACCGGCCAGGCAATAGGCCATGGGATGCGAGTCCGATCCAGATTGGGAAACACCATGCTTGCCGGTAGTCTCCCACATCAGGAAGCCGGCCTCACCTTCTTGCCGGTTCGGCGGCAAACCGAGATTTCGCAGTGTCTCCTCCGGGCTGTCATACCAGACGCCGATCTTCATGATCTCGCGCGCCTGCTGGGCAGTCGCGATGCTGCGCCCGTACGCCTCTGAGAGGCGCACCATCTGCTCGATCTGTTTGACAGTCTCAAACCGTTCGCCCTTGACGCGCCACAGATTGTCTTCGATGCCGACACGTACATTGATTCCAAGTATGACTGCCATCGCCGTCATGGGAATCACGCCTCGCATGATGTTTTCCCAAGTGAGAACCGATCCCTGTGGAGAGCGGCGCAGGTACTCCATCCAGTCAAACGGGTTACGGCCACATGCGCCTCCACCGATGGCGACCAGACAATGGTTCAGAGGCCCCGCGTACAGCCCATGTCGAATCAGCCGCTCGACGATCTCCAACTGATGGATATAGCCGAGCATGAAGTACGGCTGGATGCCGTGCGCGCGAAGCCGTTTCAGGTGCTCGATATAGAATGCCGGCCCGGCATCGGCCCACAACCCGGCCCAGGCCGCTTGCACCTTGGGATCCACAAGGTGGGTGCCCTGGATGTCGTCCTGACTGAACATTTGCACCACGTCCATCATCATGGTGCCGACCGCGATCGTGACCTGGTCGGGTTTCGGATCGAGCTCGGTCAGCATATGTCGCGTGTCGTAATCCAGCCACTTGGCATGTTGATCGGCGCCCTTTGGCGCGAAAGAGATGGAGCCGCCGACCGACGTAATCATCTCTGGCACAGCGGTCTTGATTTCGCCCAGGAGATAGTTGAAGTGATCGAAATCGGTTGAGAGCCGGCCGGTCTGGGGGTTTCGCACATGCACGTGCAGGTGCGTAGCGCCGGCGTTGTAACAGTCGACCGCCGCCTGGACCTGCTCCTTCCACGTCACCGGGATATCCGATGCATCACCGGGGACCCACGCGGGGCCATAGGGAGCGGCAGTGATGATCAAAGGTTGCTGATTCTCCGGATACAGCGAATCGTCCATGAAGTACATGACAGCGTTCTCCTTGAGGCGATGATTCGAATCGAAGGATCGGGTAGCGATTGCGGATGCGGGTTGAGCCCGCGGTTCCCTCCGGTGGCGGGCGCCTCACTCCTCGGGGTCGAGCGGCGGGAAAGCGTTTGGGTCTGCTTGCCACAGTGCGAAGATATTGCCTTCCGGATCGGAAACTACCGCGTACCAGGCCATCTTCGGTACAGCAGTCTTCGATCGGAGGATCGTCCCACCCAGAGCAATGAGTTCCTCAAGGGTTTGGTCGAGTGCGTCCACAGAGACGTAGTGCACCCAACTGCGCGGCTCCGGGATCGGCCGAAAGGTCAGTCCGCCTCGAATTCCTTTCGCTTCCGCCGTCCCAGTGCGGACGTTGTAGTAGTCGATCCCTGGCGCCTGCTCGATTGTCCAGCCAAGCAGGCTTCGGTAGAACTCGGCAAGTTCGCTTGGCCGCTCGGCGTAAATCTCAAAATGTGTTACCTCATTTGGCATGGTCACCTCTCTCCCGGATGCCGCCCAGCACCGTATCCTGGCCCTCACACCAGGTCCTGGTTAGTTCGCCCGTTCGACCCGTAACGAGCAGGGCAAGAGTGCGTTTCTAAGACTGATCAGGGGAATAATACGAAAGTTGTATTTCTCGAATTCGGCTCTGACGTGGTGGCCAGCCTGCGACTTTCAAATCAATTCTTTGAGGAACATCGGAGCAGGAGCACTCCCACGAGTTTGTCCGGCGCGCAAGGTTGAAAGCCGCACACTGGCTCCCCTTTGAGCACGGGAATAGCGGCCGACCCGTCTCAGTTTGCCGACGCCGAAGGGAGACTTTCTGACCATCTGGTGCCCGTCATCTGCTGTCGCAACGCCAACCGGACGCCTCCGCTGAAAGAGTTCCGTTGAGGGGTTCTTTTCACCGGGGTTGACCGCGGTCAACGTCAAACGGCAAGGTAGTGCTAAGTGGTTGGTGACCCGCCAGGGACTCGAATCCCGAACCAGCTGATTTCGATTCGCATGTCGTCTCTTACGGGAACAGCTGTCTGAGACTATCGGCGAGGGGAATGGCAATCCATCCTTCCTCCTTGGCGAGTTCTTGCCCAGCTGCCCCGGGAGGCGTAGTCAGGTGAAGCAAGGCCGCATTTGCAACCATCGAGGATATCAAGGCATCGAATGCATGGTGACTCTGTGCACAGGCTCGGTAAATCTCATCAGAGAGTCTCAGCGTGGAACACTGGCCAAGCAACTGCTGGAGCATGAGGTCGAGATTGAGTCGGTATTTCCTCGAAGGCAATCCCCAGGCGTGGAGCGCAGCCGCGGGATAAACCTCGAACACCCGGCCGTCTCCGGATCGGTCAACAACGTTCAGTTCAGCGAGCAACCCCGCACATCGCATTGCGGTGATCGCGATCAGGTCGGACGAGACGCTGAGTGGCCACCGACCGAGCAACTCTTTCGCCCTGAAGTCAGTCTGGCGAAATCGAAGCCTGTCCCGATGTGGATCTTCCCAACGAGGCAACGATCCCGGAAGAGCAGCCCTCTCACAGACGAACTGGACAAACGGCTGCGGCCATCCGAAAGGAGCGTCGATGCCAATGCCATCGCATTCACTGGCTGCTTCCAGAATGTCTGCGTCAGAAACGCCCACCTCAAGCTTCGAAACGACAACCTGTCTGCTCTCCCAGTCCATAACGCACAGGGCGGTAGTGGAGGGCTGGGAAGCCAAATCAATCCCAAGCGTGCGCATTCGACGGAGTACCTCCTGAGACAAAGCGGTCACGTTGGCACATAGCAATTGGCGTCATATGTAGAGCGACCTGGACCGGCTGTTTCTGACAGAGGAGGATTCCGCCGAGGCCCCGAACCTCTCCCGCATTCCGTGCATGCAGCTCTATTATCATGTCAGGGAACAGGCAAACCAACAGAGCCGGGCTTCGGCACCCGACTCTGTCAAAAATTGCTTCTAGGCTTGGTTGGTGACCCGCCAGGGACTCGAACCCCGAACCAGCTGATTAAGAGTCAGATGCTCTGCCATTGAGCTAGCGGGCCAATGCCGTGCAAGTTTAGTCACGTGCTTCCCGCGTGTCAAAATTGTACGAGTCGCGGCACAGCACCCGGCAATCCAGGAGAGGGACTCTCAATGGCTCAGTTCAGAGCAGGTTCCAACGACGACCTCCACCCAGTCCTCGCCCTCTTCGACGCCAATGTCGACTGGCTCGTCGAACGGGGACGCGCCGGGCAGTGGGGGAGCGAACCCTGGTCCGAAAGCCCGAAGCACGTCGGATTTGTGAGCGACCTGCTCTCGACTGGCACGGTGACAGTTGCGGAGATCGACGGCGAGGTCGTCGGCGCCAGCGTGGTGACCGACCATCCCATGCCCTACGTGCCGCCTGTCGACGAAGAGGAACGCTATCTCAAGCTGCTGATCGCTTCCCCTGCCCATCGTGGCAAGCAAATCGGCCATCGACTGATCGAAATGGCGCGTTACCGCACGATCGCCGACGGAGTCTGTCTCTTGCGAGTCGATTGCTGGTCGGGCGGCGACCGTCGTCTCGTGGCCTACTACGTCGGGGAAGGCTTCACTCCGATCGAAGAGATTGAAGTGCGGCCCGGGACCTCCGTGCAGGTCTTCGAATGGCGCCCCGATCGCTGTCCAGCTCGCCAATGAACCACAGCGCGCAGCGCGACCGACCTCTTTCGAGCAAGCGGTGACCGATACATCTGCCCTGTGATTATCGAAGCGGCGTTCTGCGGCCATCTTCGCTCCCGCATACCGGACTCGACTCGGCTGATGATGTCTTTCGAATTCGGTATTTCTCCTCATAGACCGTGGTTGCCCCTTTTGGCTAGAGTCTGGACAGGTTCATTCCGGGTTCATATCCAGCCGTTCGTCTCAGGAGGATTCGCATGAGAAGTGCATTCGTAAAGATGTTCGCGGTCATGGCATTGATTGCTGGTTTGGCGTCCGGAATCGGTTCGCTCAATGCCCAGGAGACCGATTACGCCAGTCACCCTCTGGTCGGCGCTTGGCAGCTATCTGCAGACATCGGCGACGGCGATACGAGCTGCCTGTCACAAGTCGTCTTCACGGATGAAGGCGGCTACATCGATGTGGACTGCGAAGCGTTTGTCGTTATCGGAGTCTGGGCGCCGACGGGTGATGCAACAGCCAACCTGACGATCACTTCAACCTCCAGCGAAGGCGGCGGATACAGAATCCGCGCGGCAATCGAGGTTGCTGGAGATGGTCAGTCATTCACCGCGCCGTTCACCTTCGAGCTCCTCGATCCGGCAACCGGAGAGGGTTTGGGTGAGTATGGTCCCGGGATGGCCGCAGGCACACGGCTTGTCGCGGAAGCGCCTGGCGATCCGCTTGGGTCGGTGCTCGATCTGTTTGCTCAATTCGAAGACGCTCCTGAAGCTACCCCCGAATCGTGAGTCCAGATCACGACGTCGATGCTCACTGGCCCGGCCTTGTCGCCGGGCCAGATGCATTCTGATTTACGCAAGGCTCGTTTTGACGTTTTTCGTGTAAGCGGTCATGACACGCTGCACAAAGAGTCATCAGGTTTGCGAGGTCGTCGGAACCACCATCGCTTCGGTGCACAATGTGGTGCACGTGCAGCTCTCGGCCCGATCCACATGCAGTGCATCGATAGTTGTCGCGGCTCAACGCCAGTCTTCGGGATGCTCGTGCCATCACTCATCCAGCATACCAACGCGCCCTCGCCCTGTCAGTCGCAACGTGTCGGCCCGATTCCTGCGCAATTGTCAGGATGTATCCGCTCCAGGAGGGAATTCTATGCAATTGACGCAACTCTACGATGACAACGGGCTTCGTAACTATTTGCTGGTCATGGACAAAGGCGACGAGGCCTTTGCCGAAATCACCAAATTCGCCAAAGAGCACGGCCTCAACGCCGCCAGCCTGACCGCCATCGGCGCCTGCAAGTCGGCTACGCTTTCGTTTTTCGATCCAGATCTCGGCAACTACGTAGGTCAGCGCTTCGACGAGCAACTGGAGATCGCCGCCTTCATCGGCGACATCGCCGACGACAAAGGCCAGCCTGCCTTGCACGCTCATGTCGTGCTCGGGCGAAAGGACTGCTCGGCGCTGGCTGG
>CAYWSE010000052.1:0-26202 GCA_964461025.1 uncultured Sphaerobacteraceae bacterium
CAACTCCCCGGAAAGGAGTAATCTGGACCGAATCGTTCGTGACACTCGCGACTTCTGCTGCGAAGGCGAAGACAAAATGTTGCAGAGAGCGACGACCAATGTGGGCCACCGGCAGACGTCGCGATTATCCGTCTGCTTTGGATGATGTCGATGTCCGCATCCGTTCTGAGCGCTGCCGGAGAAGCTCGGCACTGACCAGCGTGACAATCGAGATGGTGATCAGCAAGGTCGAAACGGCGGCGATCGTCGGATCGATTTCCTGGCGCAACCCGTCCCACATCTTGCGGGGCAGTGTCACCGCACCGGTGCCGCTGATGAACAGTGCGATGATCAGCTCGTCGAATGAGGTGATGAAGGCGAAGAGCGCGCCGGCGAAGACGCCGGGCTTGATGATCGGCAGCGTCACGTGCCAGAAGGTCTGCCAGCGATTGGCGCCGAGATTCATCGCGGCGTATTCGAGCCGTTCATCGAAGCCGTAGAGCGTTGCCGAGACGTTGATGACGACGAATGGAATTGCCAGCGCCGTATGCGCGAGCGCCAGGCCAAGCGGACTGCCAACGATCTGCAACCGCGCATAGAAGAAGTAGACGCCGATCGCCACGATAATCCCCGGAATGATCAGCGGCGAGACAAGGAAGGCGTTGATGGTGTTCCGGCCCCGAAACCGGCCTCGCACGAGACCGAGAGCGGCGGCGGTGCCGAGGACCGTCGCCAGAACCGCCGTGATCAGACCGATGCGCAGACTGAGAAACATGGCGTCGATCCAGTCCTGCCGGGCGAAGAACTTCTCGTACCACTGCGTCGAGAATCCAGGAGGCGGAAACGCCAGGTATTGGGCAGAGCTGAACGATACAGGAATGACGACGAAAATCGGAAAAACGAGATAGAGAAGCACCAGGCCGGTGAGGGCGTACAACAAGACCTTGCTGAACGAGAAGCCGCGCCGCGCCGTGGGCTGGGACGTTCGAGCACTCATGCCCGGGCGCCCCCGTACAGCTTCTGAACGCCAAGCACGCGGTCGAAGATGAAATAGATCGTCAGTGCCAGCAACAACAGACCAACGGCGAGCGCTGAGGCGAATCCCCAGTTGAGCGTATTCACCTGCTGGGCGATCAACATCGAGATCATCACATCACGAGGACCGCCGATCAGGGCGGGCGTGATATAGAAACCGAGCGAAAGGATGAACACGACCAGACATCCCGCCGCAATGCCGGGCAACGAGAGCGGCAGGAAGATATAGCGAAATGCTTGCCACGGTTTGGCGCCGAGATTGCCGGCGGCGCGAACGTAGTTGCGGTCGATGCCCCGCATCACCGAGTAGAGCGGCAGGATCATGAATGGCAGCAGGATGTGAACCATCCCGACGTAGACCGCCAGCCGGGTGTTGAGAAGCTGCACCGGCTCGTCGCGTAGTCCGAGATTGATCAGGAGCCGGTTGATCGATCCTTCCCGACCCAGCAACACCATCCATGCGTATGAGCGCACGAGAATGCTCGTCCAGAACGGGATGAGCACGCAGATCATCAACAGATTCGCCCTGGATGGCCGAATAGAAGAAAGAACATAGGCCACCGGATATCCCAGCAGAAGCGTCAGCAGCGTGACGACGATTGAGATACGGACTGTGATGAAGAACACGCCAAGATACCCATTGCTGGGAACGGACAGCAACCCGAAGAACCATTCTTCATGTCGCGTCACGCGGAAGAGTTTTTCGAAGTTGTCGAGTCCACGCACCGGATCGTTGATGGAGCGGCCCAGCATTGCCGCTACGGGATAACCGTAGAATACGACCAGAAACGCCAGGCACGGCAGAACGAGGAGCACGTAGCGAAGCTGCACGCGACGTTCGATCGAGCGGAAGCGGTTGTTCTGCTCTGATTCCGTGCGCACGGATCCACCCTCACCAGATGTCAGCGCGCTCATGGCGCAACCTGGACGATCTGGCTGTCGTCCGCATGCCATGAAAGCGCGACCCGATCGCCGGGCAGGAAATTCTCGACATCCGCCCGGTTTTGCCGCTTCACAATAAGTCGCTGTTGGTCTGGCAGCAGAAACTCGTAGCGGCGCGTTTCTCCGACAAAGATCACCCGCTCGACAATGCCTGTCACGCGGTTCGATGCTGCCCCCGCATCGATGTCGCCACAGACGATTTTCTCCGGTCGCACGGTCAACGAGACTGTGTCATTGAGCCGGAGTCCGCTTCGATGCGTCGCCCGGAGCTCGCCAATTCGGTCCACGGCGATTTGGCAATGTGCGCCGTCGACCGAAACCACTCTTCCATCGATGAAATTCGATTCGCCGATGAAAGACGCGACGAATCGCGTTTGCGGCGACTCATAGAGCTCAGTTGGTGTGCCGATTTGTTCGATACGGCCATCGTTCATCACCGCGATCCGGTCGGACATGACCAAAGCTTCCTGCTGATCGTGGGTGACATAAATGATCGTCACGCCCAGCTGCTCGTGCAGCTGCTTGATTTCCAGTTGCAGACTCTCGCGCAGCTGTTTGTCGAGCGCTCCGAGCGGTTCGTCCATGAGCAGCACCCTGGGATTGAAGACGAGGGCGCGGGCAACCGCGATGCGCTGCTGCTGACCGCCGGAAAGCTGGCGCGGGTAGCGTCCCTCATAGCCCGGCAACTTGATCAATTCCAGGACATTGCGCGTCCGCTGAGCAATTTCATCCTTTGGCAACTTGCGGATCTTGAGCGGGAACGCGATGTTTTCCCCCACGGTCATATGGGGGAAGAGCGCGTAGTTCTGGAAGACCATGCCGATGTTTCGCTGGTAAGGCGGAACAGCCGCAATCGGTTGCTGGTCGACGTAGATTTCGCCGGAGGTCGGAACCTCGAAACCGGCCAGCATCATCAGCGAGGTGGTCTTGCCCGAGCCGGATGGCCCGAGGAACGTGACAAATTCGCCTGGTTCGACATCGAGGCAGATGCCGTCGACAGCCCGTACACCGCCATAGAGCTTGACGATCTCGTCAAACGCCACGCTGGCGCCGTGCGCTCCGATTCGGGCGGAAGCGGCTTGGGCGTCAATGTTCGTGGGCGCACTCGGCGATTGCTCAACCATGTTGCCTACCTGGGAATCAAGTGCTGCGATGTGTACGAGCAAAGGCGCGCCGTCGCCAGCGCGCCTTTGCGAACGATCACCACGACGATCGGTTTAGCCGAGAATCCACTCGTTCCAGCGATCGAGCACCTCAGTCTGGTTGTCCGCCCACCAGAGCGAATCGACCTGGAACATCAACTCGCTGATTGCTGGTCCGGAAATGAAGCTCTCCAGCTCTTCTTCGGTCATGTATGCCGCGGAGCCATTGTTCACCGAACCGTAGGGAATCAGCTTGGAAAGCCGCGCCTGCGGCACCGCCATGGTGATGAAAGCGGCGAACTTCTGGGCGTTGCCGGCATTCGGGGCGCCGCGCGGGATGGCCCAGACGTCGGTCAGCAATCCACCTTCGTTCCAGACGGGCGCTACGGGCACACCCTCGTCGAGAAGCGCCTGCATGCGGCCATTCCAGATCACCGCCATCACGGCTTCCTTGTCGGTCAGCATCTGCGCCGGAATGGCCCCGGCGTCCCACCAGCGGACAACGCCGTCGCGGACCTTGTCGAGCGACGCGTATGCCCGGTCGATGTCCATGGGATAGAGCGCATCGGTTGAGGGCTCCACGCCATCGGCAACCAGCGCCGCCTCGAGATAGGGCCAGAGTCCTCCCGAGCCGGAGATCATCGTCCGTGGTCCTGGGAACCCCTCCAAATCCCAGAAGTCGGCCCACTGGTTGGGGCCTTCGGGGAACTCATCGGTCCGGTAACCGATGATCTGGGCATAGGGGAGCATGTCCACAGAATAGGTGTAGCGGCGCGACTCGTCGATGTTATCGACATCGAAGAGGGAGTAATCGATTTCTTCCCAATAGTCCCCCTGGCGCTTGAGGTTGATGACGCCGCCGCGGTCGAGCTGCACGACGTCCCACTCGATATTGCCAGTGTCGACCATCGCCTTGACCTGTGCGGTCGAGGGACCCTCTGCCTCGATCACTTTGATGCCGGAAAGCTCCTGGAAGGGAAGGAAGTAGGCTTCCCGCTGGGCGTCCTGGAAGGTGCCACCCCAGGAAGCCACAACAACCTCGCCTTCGCCCTTGAGGAAGTCGGGGAAATCGGTGACTTCCGGAAGCTCGGCGGAGGGGGTAGCGTCCTGCGCATAGGCGCCGGCCTTGATGCCTGCGGCAAACATCGCGCTCGCGGTCGCGAGCGCCCCGCCGAATTTGAGCAAGGTGCGGCGGGACATGTCATCGACATCGCGAAGCGCCATCTGGCGAACAGCATTCTGCATCGAGTTCCCGGAAACGGGAGGTCTGTCCTGATTGACCATGTCTCTCCTCCAATGCGTATTGACGCCCGGTCGCACCGGTCTTGCTGTGGTAGGGGCCATTATAGGGATGAACGTCGAACGGTGTCTACGATGTGAGTTGTGCAGAACGCATCACTCGTTGTTCGCTGACTGTGCTCTCGCAGGGCATCACCACGGAGGGTGATGCCTACGAATCCACGCGCCGTAACCATCGCCCTGATCGCAGTAAGATGATGAGGCGATTCGATGGGAAACGGAGGCGGCCAAATGACCACCATGTACGACGCCAAGTCAACCGCGCTCGACTGGATCGACCAGCACCAGAAGCGCTTTTCCGACTTCGATCTGGAAATCTGGGGGTACGCCGAGCCGGCCTGGCGGGAGTACAAGTCGGCCAGGGCATACGTCGATCTCTTGCGGGACGAGGGATTCGAGGTCGAGGAGGGTTCAGGCGGCATGCCGACCGCGTTTGCCGCGACGTGGGGCGAGGGCGGTCCGGTGATCGGTTCATACGCCGAATACGATGCCGTGCCCGGCAACTCGCAGCAGCCGGTAACCCATCAGGCGCCACGAGAGGGACTGCATCCCTGGACCGCCGGGCACACCGATCCGCACTCGATGCTCGGCGTCGGCGCGCTGACTGGCATTCTCGCCACGAAAGCGGCGATGGAGCGGCACAAGATCCCCGGGACGCTGAAGTTCTTCGGCGAACCGGCCGAAAAGGTGTGCGGGTCCAAACCGGTGCACGCCGCCAAAGGGTATTTCGACGGCGTCGATGCCTTTCTTTCGTACCACCCGTTGAACGCGAACACGACCATCTGGGAAACCCACTGCGGTTCCTACTGGAGCGCGGTTTTCACCTTCGAATGCGCGCATCCCGAGAAGTGGGGTTCGATGGGCAGCGCGCCGACCTCCAGCGATGATTCCGCCGCGTCGTCGCACATCGTTGCCCGCGTACCCGGGGCCATCGATGCCCTGATGCTGATGTACACGATGACCAAGTACACCAAGGAGGCGATGTTCCCCCACACCGGCACCTGGACACTGAACGAATTCGTCCTCGCCGCCGGCGACGCCACATCGGACAATCTACCGCCCCGTTTCAGCCAGATCCAGTATTCGTGGCGCTCACCCCTTCTCGATGTACAGGAACGCATCTATCAGGTCCTGGAGAACAACGCCAAAGCGGCGGCTCAGGCCTCCGGTTGCGAGGCGTATGTCCAGTGGGTGACGAAGACACGGGTCGGACTGGCCAATAATGCCCTGGCGGATCTGACATTTCAGAATATGGAGCTGATCGGCGCCCCGGTGTATACGGACGAGGCGCTGGAGTTCGGTCGCGATATTCAGCGCAATCTCGGGTTGGAACCGATGGAGAATCCTTTCCCCGACGTCTACACCGAGCTGACTCCGCCTCTGGACTACGAAGACGCCACGCGCGCCTTACTGCCGTCGTGGCAGAAGAACTTCACTTCCGACGACTACGTCGACTACACGTGGCACGCCCCGACGGTTCGCATCTACACCGGTCGTCCGACGCTGAAACCACCGCAGACTGGTTTCGAGTGCCCTGCCTGGGCATACAACGCGATGGGCGGTGTTGCGGCGATCGTCGATCCCGGCATGTTTCTGGCCGCCAAAACAATCGCTGCTACCGCGCTCGATCTGCTCGCCGAGCCTGCTGAACTGCAGAAAGCGCGCGAAGAATTCGAGGAGCGCACAGGGGGCGGCGTTGGCGGCAGTAAGTGGGTCGCGCCGTTGTTGCCGGCCGACTTCCTGCCGCCGGTCGATCTCCGCTGGCCCGAGTACATCACTACCGCCCGTGGCGATGAATGGTGGATTCCGACGCCGATTCCGGAAGCCAGAACCAGGATCGGGTCATAGCGGGGTTGGCAACAGGCGTCCATGCCGAACCGCCCGGGGATTCTATCCGCGGGCGGTTCCGTCAACTGTCCGAATGTGGACCCTACTGCCGGGCCATGAGCATCCGCGCTTCTGCTTCGTCGTCCTTGATCAGCTCGCCAGACACGTCGACTGTGACCTTCGCCAGCTTTCCATTGAATGCGAAGTCTGGCGTCCAGTAGTCGCCGATCGGCGCGCCGTGGGCAATACCGGCCTCGATTCCGCCGGTCAGACCGAGTGAGAGCGGTGTCGTCACCGGCATCTCGATTTCAGCGACGAGCGTTCCGTCGACATAGAGCTGACCTCGCCCGGGCGTGCCTTTGCCGTGAAACGGATCGGCATCCCCAGTCGGTTCGAACTCGTAACGCAGCTCGTGCTTGCCAGCCGGAATGACATCCGGTGACTCGACATGGAAATACTCGATCGCGCAGTAGTTGTGAACGTACTGGAGTTTGCCACCCTTCATGAAGAGGGCGTAGCCGCCATCGGTTCCGCCATGCCGAATGAGCATTCCTTCGCCGCCACCTTCCGGCACGTCGGCAAACGCCGTCAGTGAGTGCGGACGGTTGAGCACATTCGGGCCTGCGTTGGTCGGGATCACCTGCGTTCCGGGAAAGACGTCGTAGCTCGTTCGTCCCACGGCGATCTGTGGACGCTCGTCGGCCAGTCGCAAGGTGCCCCGGCCGTCGACCGGCATGACCTTGTACTTGCCGGCCTCCACATACCATGTGCCGATGAGCTCAACGAGTTTGTCGCGATTCTCGGCCGCCAGATTATCGTTCTCGGCCCAGTCTTCGTCGATGTGATAGAGCTCCCACCCAGTGAAATCGAGCTCGGTCAGCTTCTCATAAGGGATCGGTACGCCGAATCCCATTCCCGACTCAGTGAATGATGGACCAGGCCACGGACAGACCGCTCGCCAGCCATCCTGATAGATGGCACGGTGGCCCATCATCTCGAAGTACTGGGTGTGATGTTTGCTTTCGGCAGCAACGTCGTCGAATGTGTGCGCCAGGCTGACCCCTTCGATCGGTGACTGCGTCACTCCCCGGACCGCCGTTGGCGGATCGATACCGAGCGCCTCGAGCACTGTGGGCACCATGTCGATGGCATGCGCGTACTGCGTTCTGACTTCGCCTTTTGCTTTGATGCCGTCTGGCCAGTGGACGATGAAAGGATCGGTGGTGCCGCCACGATAAGTCTCCCGTTTCCAGCGACGGAACGGCGTATCGCCCGCCCACGTCCATCCCCACGCGTAATGGTTGAACGTCGTCGGTCCACCCAGCTCGTCGATCTTCGCGAGATTCTCCTCGAGCGGCTCGGGCACGTTGTTGAAGAAGAGATTCTCGTTGATCGAACCCGTCGGACCGCCTTCCGCCGATGCGCCGTTGTCGGAGATGAACATGACCAGCGTGTTGTCGAATTGGCCGATCTCCTTCAGGAATGTGAGCAGCCTGCCGATGTGATGATCGGTGTGCTCCAGAAAGCCGGCGAAGACTTCCATCATCCGGGCATAGAGCTTCTTCTCATCGGCTGAGCAGTCGTCCCACGGTTTGACGTCCGGGTCGTGACGGGAGAGTTCGGCATCCGGCGGCACCAGGCCCATCTTCTTCTGGTTGGCGAATGTCTTCTCGCGGTAGGCGTCCCAGCCGTCGTCGAATGCCCCCTTGTATTTGTCTGACCATTCCTTGCGCACATGATGCGGCGCGTGCATGGCGCCGGTGCAGAAGTACATGAAAAACGGTTTGTTCGGGGCGACTTGTTTGGAGTCGGCAATGAACGATATCGCTGTATCGACGAGATCTTCTGTGACGTGATAACCCTCGTCGGGAGTGGCAGGTGGTTCGACCCGGTGATTGTCGTAGGTCAGCTCCGGGTAGTACTGGTGCGTTTCGCCGCCGAGAAAGCCGTAATACCGCTCGAATCCTCGTCCGAGCGGCCAGCGCTCGTATGAACCGGCGGCGCTGATCTGATCGGCCGGGGTCAGGTGCCACTTGCCGAGGGCGTAGGTGTTGTAGCCCTGCTGCAACAGCATCTCGGAAAGGAACCCGTTCTCGAATGGGATATTGCCGTTATAGCCAGGGTAGCCGGTCGATCCCTCGGTGATGCAGGCCATGGCATTCGAATGATGGTTTCTTCCGGTCAGGATGCACGACCGCGTTGGAGAGCAAAGCGCGGTCGTGTGCATGTTGTTGTAGCGCAAACCGCCTTCGGCCAGGCTGTTGATGTTTGGTGTGTTGATTGGACTGCCATAGCATCCCAGCTGACCGAATCCGGTATCGTCGATCACGATGAACAGCACATTCGGAGCGCCATCCCGTGCCCGGTTGGGTTCGGGCCAGGCCGGCTCAGAGACATCGAACGTGCGTCCGATGACGCCATTGAATGCTGCTCCAGTCGGATACTCTTTCACCAATCTACCCTCCTGCGTGTGCGACTGCTCTCGGTGCATCGCAGTTCGATCGCAACTGTCACGAATCAGCCTGCGAGCATCGTACGACACGCGCGGTTGATTTGGGATATTCGAGCCCATGTCGTTGGCGAAATTACACCTTTTGGACTAGCACCCGGCGACCGATTTTCGCCGACGCTCTCCGAACAGATCGCTGTCCGGACCAGTTCAACGAAGCTCGAGCAACGGCGCGAGGTCGAGGTCGATGCTGCGCTCGACCTGACTGCCGCGTCTGTCGGCGGGAGAGAAGCGCACGGTTGCGCGTGTTTTCAGTAGGGGCTTCGACGGGGCATCTTCCAGCTCACTCGACATACCACTGAGATGCATGCGTTCCCTGATCGATCGCACGGTGTCGAATGGGACCTCGATCCGGTCGCCGGGACGCAAAACGGGTATTCCGGGCGAAAGTGGAGGAACCGAGCCGATGTTTTCAGACCGGCTGTTGACCAGGGGTGGCTCGAACACGAAGGCAACATCGCGGACTGGGAGTGTGCCGAAGAGCTCGATCGCCAGGATGACGTCATCAGGTCCTGAACGCTCCAGATCCAGAAAGACCAGCGAAAGGCGATCCTCTTCCAGAAGATCGCGCATCGCCGCCAGATCGGTGCGTGCGTTGCGCACATCATTGCGCATTCGCAGCACGACCGGGCTGAGATAGAGCACACCGAGGGCGATGATGGTGGCGGCGACTTCGAGCAAGGCGCCGGGACGAGTGATCGCCGTAGCCGCCAACAGCACAGTCGCCAGATACGCAACCTGGCGATTCAGCGTCAACAACTCGAGAAACTGACTCACGCCTTCGACGATATTGCGAAGAGCCTTCATCTGACGTCCATATGTCCGCGACTCGCACCTGCCGCTATCCTACTGGAGATCGACGACAAGCCCCGCCGCCGCGGCGGCGATCCGTTCACCGCAACCAGGACCAAGTGCGCTCGCCAGCGCTTCATAAGTTCCGGCCCGGTAGGCGGCGCAATCGGCGAGATAGCCCGCATACCCACCCGCGTATCCGGCGATTACGACTGGGCTGTCAATTGCCTGCTCGATCGTCGCACCGAGCGAGCTGAACAACTCGCCTGGCACAGCGATCACGGTAGCCTCGCCAATGCGCCAGGCGTCGAGCCGGATGGTGCGGCGGCGCGGGCGGCAATCGGAGGCGGACAGCGCCTCGAGCATTGCCCGTCCCTGCGAGCGCGTGACGGCCCGACGGTCGTCCTGTGAAGGTACGGCATTATCGTAAAGATGTTGGATGATCTCTTCGTCTCGCCATCTGCGCAACGTGATCTCCGTCGTCGCGTGACGAAGAAGGGGCGTCAGCGGAGTTTTCTGTTCGGTGGCGCGGATGACCGCCCCGGCCAGCTCCCGGCCATATCGCTCGACCTCGGATGCGGATTGTTCCCGCCGTGTGAAGCGGGTGCTGATGTCCCCAGCGGCGCCGTTCAGGCAGAGGACGACTCCACTCGGCGTTCGCCTGGACAGCGTTCGCCTCAGCGCTCCTGGGAAGTCGGCGGAAATCAGGAGATTCTCGGCGCCAAGGATTGTGGGATGGCATGGCCAGTGCACGACCGTCGCCAGCGGATTGAGTTCGATCGACTGTACGTCCAGAATCGTAACGCCAGGATCGTGAGCAGTGGCATTGGAGTCAGACGAATTGCGATCGCCGGCCAGTCCTGCTGTATGCGCGTTCCCGATCGACACTGTGGCCGATTGTGCCGTGGCGCGCGCGTCCGCAATTGTCGCCTTGCACGTCTCGACGAACCGCCGTCGCAAACGCTGATCAATGTCGTCCTGGTTCGAGATGTGCAGCTTGTGACAGACACCGGCCGGCCCGCTGTGCGTGTGGGAAGCGGCGAGCAGGAGCGAGTCGCGGGGTATTTTGGCCGCGCGCGCCACTGAAGCAGTGAGTGCGGCGTCGACAGCCACGATGTCGGCACTGACGATCACCAGCGCCTGCCCACCAGCCTGCAGCCAGAGTGCGCTGATCGTCAACGAGTCGAGCGTGCCGGCGGCTGGGCTCGTTCTGGCGACATAGCCACCCATCGGCGTTCCAGGCGGGACCGGAAACTCGGCCGTAGACGCCCCTGCCAGCCACCGTTCCGCGATCATATGTGCTCCTGTAACCCGGCTATTGATGACGCCACGCGCCCCAGCCAATCGTCATCGACTTCGACCCCGGCAAGCTTCGCTCCCGCAATCAAGGCGCCGACCGCCGGTGGAAAGCGAGGCTCGACGGCCTCAGCGCCGGGCCAGCCTGAGCTGAGAGCGGCCTCGAAGGGAGCCCGATGCAGATCACCCGCACCGAAAACGCCGCCAGTTCGATAAATCGGCACAGCTTCGCCTGGTTCGAAGAGTTGCCGCACCACTCCAAGCGCCGTCTCCGCGGCGTCGTGAGCCGCATCAGCAAGAATTCCCCTCGCGATTTGATCTCCACGCTCGGCCGCCATCACCACCTTCGGAGTGAGCAGTGAAATCCGCTCGCGCGAGAAACCGGCCGCATACACAACCCGGGTGATGAGCCGGATGCGCTCCAGACCGAAATGCTCTCGAACGGTCTCTTCCAACGCGGTGCGCGGTCCGCGCAGATCGTCCGACTTCGTCGCGGCGTCGATCGCCCGCAATCCGATGTGGAACGCGCTCCCCTGATCACCGAGAAGAAAACCGTAGCCACCCGCGATCCCTTCCCTTCCATCTACGGTAATACCGTAGGAAATACAGCCCCCTCCAGCGATCAGAACGACACCCGGTTTGCCGCCAGACGCTCCCAGAAGATTCGTCTTGTAGTCTGGATTGACGGAGATGCGATCGGAAGTCAGGTTCGGCAACTTCTCGATGACCAGTCTTTCAACGACCGGATTCTGCTTGCCCTCTGGCGGAGCCCCCGTCAACCCGAGGCCGACGGCGGCGATTTCCGCTCCAGACCGCCCTGCTGCGTCCAGGGCGCTGGCGATCGCTGCGTGGATCGCCGCCCGATTCTTTTCCACCCCGCCTTCGATGTGAAAATGGTCCGACGGTCCACCCAGTCCAGTCGAGAGGATGACTCCGTCCAGGGTCGCGAGCATCGCCTTCGTGGACGTTTGCCCGCCGTCGATTCCGAGCAATAACCCAGCATCGCTCATCGTGCATTGATCGCAGCGACAAACCGCTCGGTGATCGCCAGGGGATTGGTGATCGCCGTGCCCACGACGACGAAGCTGGCGCCAAGGTCGAAGGCCCGAACAGCCTCCTCTCGTGTCCACACCCGTCCCTCGGCGAAAACCGGTGCGGCGCCGAGGTCGACGAGTTGCGTCAGCAGCGGAAAATCCGGCCCGTCGATCTTCACGCTGTCGGGCGTATAGCCGCCGAGTGTGGTACCGATTGCATCGACACCTGAGCTGATGCTGTATTCGGCGTGATCGGCCGTTCCGCAATCGGCGAGGGCGAGGGCGCCGGCATCGTGGATCGCCGAGACGACCTCTGTCAGCGTTTCTCCGCCAGGACGTGGCCGCCGGGTGCCGTCGAGCGCCACAAGATTCGCCCCAGCCTCGACGATCGCCAGGGCATCGTTCGAGCTGGCCGTGATGAAGAGGGAACCGTCCGGCATTTTCGTTTTCAGTATGCCCATGATCGGTGCCTCGGGACCGATCGCCGCCCGGATGGCGCGGATGTCCTCGACTCCATCGGCGCGAATCCCCTTCGCGCCTCCTAGCATCGCCGCTTTCGCCATCGCCGCCATGAACTCCGGTCCATGCAGCGGATTCCCCTCCCGCGCCTGGCACGAAACGACCACGCCGCCTCGAATGACCTCCATCAGACTCAGAACTGGTTGTCTGCTCAACCAACTCTCACCGGGTCTAGTTGCGTTGACACCTTCAGTCATTCAGCATTCCTTACCGTCGGCTTCTGCACTATGTGACATTCATTATCTGACGGACCCTTGCGAGCACGGGCGCTGTTCGTTGCCATAGCGGCCGGTATACTTTAATCGTGGGTATTTCCCACTTTGCTCTATCGGAGATGGGAACATGGCAGCTGTAACTGTTGATGCAAGAGGCAGACTTTCGATACCTATCGAAATGCGCAAGGAATTGGGCATCGGGGTCGGCGACATCCTGTTCATCGAGTCTGATGCGGAGCATGGAGTCCTGCATCTCGCGAAGTCGGTGAATCCCTTTGATGGGCTAGCTGATTATGCCAGGCAGGAGTACCTGGCCGGCCGCACTCGAAGTTTGCAGGATTTCGCGGCAGAGTTCGGCATCGACCTTGATGTCCCTGAGTGACCGCATCAGAATTGAGATCCTCCTCGACGCCGAAAAGGATCTCATCGCGCTGAAAAGTCGGCGGGATGAGGCAATTCGCGAGATCCATAAACTGGAAGATAACCCCGAACTCGGCCACCCTCTCAAAGGTAGCCTAAAGGGTACGAGGGCGCTTGCATTCAACCTGAAGGGAAGCGGTGCATATCGAGCCGTTCACACCGTGCTGGAAGATCAGCGCGTCTGTGTTGTATTCATCGTTGGGCCGCACGAGAACATCTACAAAAAGGCCGAACGACGATGGGAGTCGGTCAAAAAGTCACTGGCGTCGTGAGCCCGGTGGCGACCATGTCACCTTTCCATTGCCCATTGCCCATTGCCCTGATCACCCCTTCACCCCCGACATCGTCAGCGCTTCGATGAAGTTGCGCTGCAGCACCAGGAAGACGATCAGCACCGGCAGCATTGCCAGTAGCGCCACTGCCATAAGCTGGGGATAGTTGGTGCCGTACGAGCTTTCGAAGAGCGCGATGCCGAGCGGCAAGGTCCGGTAGTCGGCGTCGGTAGTCACCAGCAGCGGCCAGAAGAAGCTGTCCCAGTTCCACATGAAGATGAAGATCGCCAGCGACGAGAGCGCCGTCTTGCTCATCGGCAGAACGATCGATATGAAGGTGCGGATTTCGCTGCTGCCGTCGAGGCGCGCTGCTTCGAGGAGATCGTCCGGAATCGTCTTCATATGCTGCCGCATCAGAAAGATGCCGAAGGCGCTTGTTCCCGCCGGCAGGATCAATCCCCAGTAGGTGTCGACCCATCCCAGACTTTTCACGACCATAAAGAGCGGCACGATCATCGAGGCCAGTGGCACCATCAGCGTCGCCAGCACCGTGATAAACATCAGATCCCGGCCGCGGTAGTTGAACTTGGCGAAGGAGTAACCCGCCAGCGAGCAGGTGAGCAGGTTGAGCAGGGTCACGGAGGTGGCCACGAGCAAACTGTTTTTGAAGTACCGGCCGATCGGATGTTCGCGCACTGGAGTCGAGAAGTTCTCCCAGATCAGCGTCTCCGGAATCCACTTCACCGGTGTGGAGAAGACTTCGCTGAGCGATTTCAGTGACGTCGATAGCATATAGGCGAAGGGCAGAAGAATCAGTATGGCGCCGCCGATCAGCGCCAAATAGAGCAGAACATGCCCAATCCGCGCTGCAAGCCTCCCCGGCGTCGATATTGACCGTGTTGCCATCGTTGCTCCGTAGATCGCAATTCGTAGACCGTGTTTCGTAGTCAGGAGTCCGAAGTCCGGAGTCCGACCCTCGTTTGTCAGTTGCCGGCAACCTCTTGCCTATTGCCCAGTGCCCACCTAGTCATAGACCCTGGACCGGTAAACCCAGAACTGAAAAAGCGTGATCAGGGCGATGATCCCGAACAGCGCTACCGACATCGCCGCTGCCTTACCGCCGTCGAGGAAGAAGAAGGCGGTGTCGTAGATGTCGAGCGTCAGCACGAGCGTCGCATCGACCGGTCCGCCCTGCGTCATCACATACTGAGGAATGAAGACCTGCATGCCCGTGATCATGCCGATCACTGTTGTAAAGAGAATCGTCGGTTGCAGGAGCGGAATCGTGATCGAACGAAATGCCTGCAACGGACTGGCGCCGTCGATCTTCGCCGCTTCGATCAGCGTGCCCGGGATGTTCTGCAATCCGGCCAGGAAGATGACCATAAAGAAGCCGACCTCTTTCCAGACGCTCATGATCACAATCGCGTCCGGCGCCAGATGGATATCGGTCAGCCAGTTTTTCGGCGGGATGCCGAGAGGAGCGAGAAATGAGGTATTGAAGAGCCCCTGCCGGTGAAAAATCAGCTTCCAGATCACCGAGACGACCACCCAGCTCATGACCACCGGCACGAAATAGATCGTCCGAAAAACGCCCCTGCCCCTGATCTTCGTATTCAGCGCCAGTGCAAGCACGAGCGCCAGCAGCAAGACCGGGATGTACGTGAACGCCACATACCGGAAGGTGTTGGTGAGCGAGGTGTTGAAGCGGTCGTTGCCGGCGATATCGCGGAAGTTGTCGAGCCCGACATACACCGGAGGGTCGACCACACTGTAGTCGAAGAAGGAGAGATAGAACGTGCGGCCGATCGGATAGATGGCAAAGAGGGCGAAGAAGACCATCGCCGGCAAGGCGAAAAGCAATCCCCATATGCTGCGGCGCTGGGCATCGGACAACCAGAAACGACGGCGCGACGGTTCGATGACCCCTTCGAGTGCCCCGGCAGAGATGTATGGCGCCGGCGGTGAGACGCTGGCCTGGGAAGAGACGCGTATCGTGCTCATATTGCCACTACCCAGGAGTGTGCGACGTATGAAACACGCCCCACCCCTCTCACAGTGGAGAGGGGTGGGGACGATAGCCTCATCGATTTAGCCGGCGATCGCGGCTTCGATTTGCGGAACAGCAGCGTCGAGTGCTTCCTGCGGCGGCACGCCGGTGAGGATCGAGGACTCAATTGTCTGCTGCATGATCTGATCGACCTGCTCGGCGGCAGGCACCACCGGCTGGAACTGCCCCTTCAGCATCTCAGACGCCCAGACCTCGCCGAACTGGAATTCCGCCGCTTCCGGCAGTTGGTCCCATTCGACAACCGGCTGAATGAAATCGACATTCGCCAGCCAGCCGCCCGGATCGGAGGAGAGATACGCCACCAGCTTGCTGGCGGCTTCCTTCTTGGCCGGATCGGTTGTTTGCGCGTTGAGCGACCAGTAGTAGGCATAGAGGGGTGTCGCTGGTGCATCTGGATTGACCTGCGGCAGCGGCACGATCGCCCAGTTGTCGCCGATGACGGTGTCCTCAGTCAGGAAACCCATCCCCCACGGGTTGAAGAGGGTCATGGCCACCTTGCCATCGAGGAAGTCCTGATAGGGAACCGTCGCCTCGCGGGAAGCCACATTCGGGTCGGCAATCTCGTAGGTGTAAACCATGTCATACCAGATTTGCAGCGCCTCAACCATCTCCGGTGAATTGACGGTAACCGTCGTGCCATCTTCAGCGACGTAGCGTCCGCCGGTTTGCAGCATCAACGTGCCAAGCTGAGTGTGATACCAGCCCTGGTGCAGGTAGAGAAAATCGAAACCGCGCCGGGTCAACGTATCGCCATCCCGGACGACGAGAGCCTGACCCATGGTGCCGACTTCTTCCCACGTCGTCGGCGGTGCGGCGGGATCGAGACCGGTTTCCTCGAATGCGGCGGTATTGATCGCGAAGGCGGTCACGTTGAACTCACTCGGAATGCCGTAGATCTTCCCATCGATCTCCGCGCCGGCAAACGCGCCGTCGATGTACTTCGCCTGCAGTTCCTCGAGCGACGCAAAACCCATGGCCACCGGATCGACTTCCTGAACCAGACCGCGCGGGATGTAAATCGAACGCATCTGGTTGTCGTCCATGTTGATAATGTCGGGACCCGTCCCCGTGCCCATCGAGGTGAGCATCTTGGTGCCGAACTCCATGTTCGGGATCACTTCGTACTCGACAGTGATGCCCGGGTTTTCCTCCATGAACGCAGCGATCATTGCTTCGTTCTTTTCGACCATCGGCGGATGGGTGTGGAACCAGAACTTGATGGTCACGTCTTCCTGAGCGGACACTGACGTGACACCCTTCATCGCAGCGCCTGCCACAACCGGCGCTGCCGCAGCGCCTTTTGCAAACGTGCGGCGATCGAGGCGTTTCGACATCGCGTGGTTCAGCCCTCTCATATCCGACATGATCACATTCCTCCTGCAAACACCAGTACAGCTGAAGCCCTGTTGCCAGCCGAATGGTGCAGAACTGCGGTACTCAACGCACCGGTTCGCGTGAGTTTATCACCAACTCAAAGGGTCCCGGACCGCGCCGAACATACAGGGAGTATCTTGACTTTGCATAATTCGAGGTTCAATATAGTGAGACAGAAGCAACTGACATAAGCGCTGCGAAGACACGCACTTCTCGTTTCTGAATCGTCTCACCGCGTTGCTAGGAGGGCGCTGATGGACCACCGACGCTTCGACTTGCTTACCCGTTCGCTCGCCTCTCCTCGCACGCGCCGGCAGGTCATTGCGGCATTTGGCTCCGCCCTGTTCGGTGGCGCGTCCGGCGGCATTTCAGCCCAAACCGACGATCCACACTGTGCTCCGGGCAGTCAACCGGAAGCGGACGGCTGCGCCCTATGTCCGGCCGATACGTATTCAGCGGAAGGCACCAGCTGCGAACCCTGCCCCGTGGGGTCAACGACGCCACCCGGCTCCCAGGGCTGCAATCAGCGGTCGTGCGACGACGGCGACCCCTGCACGACTTCCGAATTCATCGATGGCGCTTGTGTGCACACGCCGGTCGTGTGCCAGAAAACCAGCGATCCATGCCGCCCCAATGCATGTGTTGACGGCGTATGCGTGGAACAGCCCATCGTCTGCAAAGACTCCGTCGATCCCTGCATGATGACCGCCTGTGTTGCCGGGGAGTGCGTCACGAGTCCGGTCCAATGCCCTCCTCCAGACGACCCCTGCCAGCAAAGCTTCTGCTCGGGGGGCGCTTGCCTCAATGTGCCGATCAAGTGCCCAACATCGCCGAGTCTCTGCGACGAATCGCTCTGCCTGAACGGCTCCTGCATCACCCGGCCAATCGATTGTGAGGACGATGGCGATCCATGTACCGCAAATGTCTGCTTCAATGGCGGCTGTCATGCGGTACCCATCGAGTGCAGGCAACCCATAGACGGCTGCCTTGAAGCGATCTGCCTGAACGGCAAGTGCATCGAGCGCCCCATTGCCTGCGACCCACCAGAGGATCTCTGCCTCAAAGCCGTTTGCACGGATGGCGTCTGCCAGTCAGTTCCAGTCATTTGTAAGGAATCAGACGACGCCTGCCACCTGGCGATGTGCATGAACGGCCTGTGCGTCGACGTCCCGATCATCTGCCCCGAGCGGTTCGATCCGTGCCGGCGTGCGTTTTGCGATCCGGCTGACGGGTGTATCGACGAATTCATCTGCGACAGCGATGAAGGCGAAGTCTGCCTGAACGGCTTGTGCTTCACCTGCCAGGCAGGAACATTCGCTCCGCCGGAGGGCCGCGCTTGCCTCGATTGCCCACCTGGCAGATTTCAACCCAACGCCGGCGGTATCGACTGTCTCTCCTGCAAACCGGGCAGCACGTCGGCACGTGGGGCGGCAACCTGCACGCTCTGCGAGCCGGGACATTATGCCGCCTTGCCAGCATCACCCAGTTGCCAGGAGTGCCCGGCAGGACAGATCAGCAACAAGGACCGGACGGCTTGCCTGAGCTGCAAAACCGGTTTTGCGCCGAATGAGGACCGCTCCTCCTGCGTCAAATGCGCGGCTGGCTCCTTTGCAGGCCCGGGAGCCAGCACATGCGAGCCGTGTCCCGCCGGCCGCTTTTCCAAAGCGGGCGCAGAGGTGTGCACGATTTGTCCTGTTGGCCACTTCTCTGACCCCGGAAGCAGCAAATGCACGCGATGCGTTGCGGGCACGTATGCGGCTTCCGCCGGATCGGCGGCCTGTGTGGACTGTCCGCCGGGCTCGTTTGCGAAGAGCGCTGGTTCCTCCGAATGCACCGACTGTGAAGAGGGCTTCTATATCAATGGATTCGGGCTCGCGTCCTGCAAGCCGTGCGATCCGGGAACTTTCGCCGCGGACACCGGCTCGACGACATGCTCCGACTGCCCGCCTGGTTTTGTCTCCGCCAAAGCCGCGGCAATCTGCGAGATATGCCCAGCCGGGTCTGTCCCGAACGCGACCGGCAGCAAGTGCGTCACCTGCGCAAAAGGCAGCTTCGCCAGCCTGGCCGGCAGCACCGTTTGTCGCGCCTGTCCGGCAGGGACGTATGCGGACAAAACCGGTTCCAGCCAGTGCCTGCCTTGCGATGCCGGCACATACCAGGATGCCGGCGGCGCTGCCAGCTGCAAGCCGTGCGACAAGGGAACGTTTGCCAGTCAGCTGGGCGCGAACGCCTGCGCGGAATGCGCTCCAGGCACCTATCAGGACCTGAAACGGCAAACGAGCTGCATCCCCTGCCCAGCCGGTGAATCAGCCCCAGGAACACGATCCACGAAGTGCACCAAATGCGCCAAGGGTTCGATCGCGAGCGATCCCGGCGTCGCCGTATGCGATCTATGCGCTGCCGGCACCTATCAGGACCAAACCGGCCAGACGGCGTGCATCGCCTGCCCCACTGGCCGGTATGCGCCAACCGAAGGACACATTGCCTGCCTGAAGTGTCCGGCTGGATTCGTCATGGATGGGACGGGGGCGATCGGTTGCGAACCCTGCGAGCCGGGAACCTATCAGAACCGGACCGGCGAAAAGGCGTGCATCGATTGTCCGGCAGGCAAGTTCGCCGGCCAACTGGGGACCGCGACCTGCGATCCATGCCCGGCGGGATCGTTCTCCAACATCACCAAGGCGACCAGTTGCACCCTCTGTGGCACCGGTGAATTCCAGGACGGAACCGGCAAGACCACCTGCAAAGCCTGCAAGAAGGGGACGTTCAACGATCAACTCGGTCAACCGGCGTGCGACGCGTGTCCCGCCGGCTCTTTCAGCGATGCCAAAGCGACCGAATGCGAGGACTGTCCACCGAACTCCTACTCGAGCGCGGGAGCGGCGAAGTGCGCGAAGTGTTCCTGTCCAGCTTCGACAACCTGTGTCGCCTCGCGTTGTGACGCGACGAATGGCATCTGCGAGGTTGTCGTGCTGGACGGCAGACCATGTGGCGAAGGAGGCGTCTGTCTGGATGGCGCCTGTTCGACAGCGCCCTGCACCAACCAGGCCGACAAACGATGCAACTGCTCGGGCAGACTCTGCCGGTCGTTCGAATACTGTGCGGTGATGAACGGCGGCAATGTGCTTTGCGGCGACGTTATCGAACCGCCAGACGGTTGGTGGAGGAATGCATCAATTCCGTAGATCGAGATGCCGGCGAATTTCCGCGATGTGGGCGGGACGCGTTCCGCAGCACCCGCCCACCACATTCGCTCCAGCATCGAGCCACTGGTCGACGAGCCGGGCATAGGGCTCCGGCTCGAGATCGTCGCGTAGCCCGAGCGGGCCTTCCTCCTCCAATGTCCAGTCGGGCGGCGGAGTGAAGAAGGTGTTCGCGTAGCCGCCAATATACGATTTTCCCGTATTGACAAGCTCGGGCATTGCCGCGGCGATCGATTCCGGCATGCAGCAGTTGGCGAGCATCCCCTCGACCGCCACGTCACGGAGCCGGGCAACGGCCTCGGCAATCGCTTCACCACTCTTGATCCGATCGGGGTGATAGTCGTCGAGCGTCCAGCCGACCCAGACCGGTTTGCCGGTCTCCGCCGCGGCAGTGGCGGCAGCGAGCGCTTCGGTCGAGGCGGACATCGTCTCGCAGATGAAGAGATCGACGAACGGTGACATCAGCTCGACCATCTCGCGGTACATCGGCAGGAGCGTGTCGACCGGCATCACGAGATCGGGACGATAGCTTTCCTGCAGCGGCGGCAGCGACCCGGCAATGCGGACGGCGGGATCACGAGCGTCGCGCGCGGCGACGGCCAGCTCGCAGGCGAGCACCATCAGTTCTTCGTAGCGATCCTCGATCCCGATCGAGGCGAATGGTTCTCGCACGATGGCGTAGGTATTCGTGGTGATGATTCGGGCGCCGGCATCGATGTAGTCCTCGTGCACCTGCTGGACGACCTCGGGCGCGACCAGAAGCGCGTTCGCCGACCAGATCGAGGCGGGGATTTCCACACCGCGATACCAGAGTTCGCGGCCCATGCCACCATCGAGAAGGATCACTTCTCTGGTTCGTGATTGTTCGTTGCGGCTCATCGGCTCAGTTACGTCACTTTCCTTCTTGACGATCGACGCACGATAGTAGCCCAAACCTACGTTTCATCTCCGGGCGTTGGGGCAATCCGGGCAAACTGCCAGCAGCAATCCTCCTGAAGTTGTGCATCCCTCCTATCGCGGGACGGCCAGAGCGCTCGCTACAGTCTGAGCGGGGAGCCTCCCCGCTGGCGTCACGTTTTTCCAAACGTCAACACGTCACTCACCTATTCGCCCGAACGACATGCAATGCTCATTGCGAGGTGGTCCGATGGTCGATCGTTCCTCGACATCCGAGCTGGATTCTGCGGCTGATGCGATCGACGACCGCGACGTGAAACGCCACGTCGCTGCGGATGCCGCGGCGTGGGGCGTGGTCACCGCCACGAACAACGCCATGGCTGGCCCCCTTCTCCTCGCGCACGGCGCCAGCAATATGGTTTTCGGCGTGTACAACGCCGCGATGAGCTTCTTCGGGCTTGGCACTGCGTTGACGGGTTTGCGGCTCACCGGCGATCGGAGCTCCGGAGCGACGGCATTTCGGTTGTTCCTGGTGGCGCGGTCGGTGCTCCTTCTGCTGCCAATCAGCCTGATCATGCTTTCGTCGGCGCCTGTGGAGCTGCTGATCGGCATACTGGTGCTCTGGGCGGCAGCGGAAGGAGCAGCTCAGCCACTCTGGCTTTCCCACCTTTCCGGGCTTGGTGGTGACGAGAATCGGGGCGCCAGACTGGCGCGCCGCTCCGCACGGGCGTCTGGAGCGGGTCTGCTCGTGTTGGTCCCTGTGCTGCTTATGCTGGCAGCGGGTTCGACCAATCACGCCCTGATTGTGGCGTACGGCGGCGCGGCATTTGTCGGTTTGTTGGGTTTGCGGCCGGTTCGTTTGCTCTCCTCCAGATCGTCGAGTCAGACGTTGCCGCAGCAACTGCGATTTCCAGACGGGCTCAGTGTTCGCTTCCTCTTCGCCATCTCGCTTTTCTGGTTCGGCGCGGCGTTGAACCGGCCGGTTCTTCCGGTCTGGATTTCGGGTGAGCTTGGCGCTCCGCCGCTCTATTTCGCCGCAGCCGCCATCGCCGCCGCGGCAAGCGGCATGTTGGTGCCACGCTGGTGGGGAAAGTGCGCGGATGCGCATGGATCATCCGCGCTCCTGGTGCTTACGGGCATGACGGCAAGCGTCGTTCCGTGGCTGTGGATCGTCGCTCCCGCCTGGTGGCTTGGCGTGCCGATCGAAATGATCGCGGCCGGCTGCTGGCTCGGGCATCTCCTCGGGTTGATGCTGCGTTGCATCGAGATGGCGCCGGATGAGAGCGCCCGGCCCGCGTTCATCGCCTGGACCCAGACGGTTCAGGGACTCGGCGCAACAAGCGCGCCGCTGGTCGCATCGCTGATGGCCGGTCTGCTGGGAGCGAGAGCGGTGCTCGTTACGTCCGGCGCGCTCTGTCTGATTGCCACGACGCAGATGGCGACTGCCGGGAGTACGATCTCGACAACCGCTCTGACCCGGCAATTGATGGCGTCTCTCGCGAGCTGGACGACGAATCGAGAGCTCGTCTCCACTCCGCAGTTCGCGCTCGAAGGCTCGGGGAGCATCCCGGCGCCTGTCTCGTCGCCTGCATATCGTCCACGGCGAAAGTCGGCGGAATCGATTTCGCTTCGCCGTGTGTTGCTGGCCGACTGCCAGTCATGCGCCGGTCTGGGCTGCTCCAGCTGCCTGGGCACTGGTCTCGCCGCTTGAGCGGGTTGTCAGATGGGTGAGACTGATGTGTGCCCTCGTACGGGCCGGCGGAGTCCCAGTCGCCGGTCACGCGGAGTAGCCAGTCCACCACTATTTGCCCTGTCGACGCTCCCCTTACCGTGTCATTCTGAGCTTGCGAAGATTCTCCCGCCGCAGCGGTATTCTCGCGAACGTACGCAAGAATCGGCGAGAGATTCTTCACTGCGTTCAGAATGACCTGGCCAGTTTCGTGTTGGGACCGTATGACGATTTACGCTGGACGCTCTACTGAGTCCATCGCACCGGCATCTTCGAGAATGGCGATTATTTCCTGATACCCTCGCGCTTTCGCGTGAGCAAGGGGCGAGACGCCTTCGCCATCGGTCAGATTGACATCGGCGCCGTGGGCGATCAGCTCACGCACGATCTCCTGAAAGACCGGTCCGCCGTCGGTGAGGATGATCGCTTCCAGCAACGCGGTCCAGCCCAGATTGTTGACGTGATTGACATCGACCGATGTTTCTTCGAGCAGATACCGGACCGAATCGAGATGTCCTTTTTCCGACGCCGGGATCACCGCAACGCCACCGTAGCGGTTGCGGATCGTGGGATCGGCTCCTGCTTCGTTGGCCAGCTTGAGGATCTCCATGAGACCTTCGGCGCCAGCATAGAGGAAGGGGTTGTTCAGCCTGTCGTCCTGCAGATCGACGTCCGCGTCCAGCTCCAGCAGCAACCGAAACGCCTCAGGCTGATTCGCATACGTTGCCCGCATCAGCGCCGTGCGGCCAGATTCATCACGCCCGTTGATATCGACCCCGCTTGCCACCGCCGCCCGAATCCCGGCCAGGTCGCCTCGATCCGCCGCCACATGCAAGCCCGTATCGCTCATTCCCAGCCCACTCCATCAACTCCGGACATCCACCATCAACCATCCACTATCCACCCCTACAACAGACTCACGGCCAGGGCCATCTGATTCATGCTGTCCCACATCCGCATGAAATTCGACCAGGCGATGACCCGCTTGCGGCGCACCGAGTCCGGATCGGAAATCAGCACGCCCTCGTCGTTGTACCCATAGCCGCAGACGACATGTGATTGCGTGGCCATCAGCACTGGCGTGCCGCCGATGTTCATCATAAAGCTGGAGGTGTAGCCGAGATCGATCCACAGCACGACCGGGTGATGCGCGGCCAGCTCCGCGATCAGCTGCTCCTTGCCGCCGGTGATGATCGTTCCCTTGAAGCCAAAGGTCGCCAGCGCCGGCACCAGCGGCTCGGGATAGATGCCGTAGTCGTCATAGCCATAGATGAAGGTCCCGTCGATATTGCCCCGGAACGCGACATGGGGATTCGGGTTGGTGCCGATCAGGGGAATGAAGAGGTCCTCGTCGATCTCATTACCCAATCCCGCGGTGGCGATCTGGCAGGAGGCATATTCACAGCTCAGACTGTGTTTCTGCTGGTGAATCGGCACCCACATCGATGCCGACGGTCCGCCGAACTTCAGATACTGGCCGGAGGCGTATCCCGGCGTGCCGTGATAACTCACCTGATACCAGTCGCCCGACCGGTTCGCGATCTCGACCGTCTCGCCGTAGAGCATCTGCGTTTTCACCGCGCTCGAGGTCGAGGCGCTCGATCGCAGGTTGAGAACCGCTGCGTCGACAGTAGCGGTCGACGTCGACGTGCCCTGATTGCCGGAAATGTTCAGGTACTCGGCGAAAACCCAGCCGGTCGTGCCGCCGGAATCGATCTCCGCCCATCCACCCGACGGTCCGGACCGGATCGTGACCACTTCTCCTTGCGACAGCACCTTCAGCACGCCATAGCTGGTGCCCGGTCCCGATCGCATGTTCAGCCGGGCGACGTTCACCGTGCCCGTTCCGCTGCCGGTGGAGGGCGTTCCGGAACTTCCGGGGGTGATGGTCAGGTAGTCGCCAGAGGCCCATCCCTGCGTGCTATTGAAATTGACCTTGTACCAGCCACCGGACGGTCCTTCCAGCACGGGGAGAACGGTATTCAGCGACATCGTTCCCAGAATGCTGTAGGTGGTAGCCGGACCACTGCGCAGATTCAGCACGCCGGTCGTCACCTTGGCCGTCGTCCCGGTCGAGGGCGTCGAGGAGTCAGGCGTGACGGTCAGGTAATCACCTGACGCCCAGCCCGTCACGCCATTGGCGTTGACCCGGTACCAGACGCCGTTCGGTCCTTCAAGGACCTGCACGACCTGATTCAGCGTCATCCGGCCGATCACGGAGTAAGAGGTGCCTGGTCCGCTGCGCAAATTCAGGGAGTCGGTCGTCACCTTTGCCGTGCCGGTGACGGCGCGGGCGCTACCCGGCAAGGCCTGATTCAGCACGGCGGCGCCGGCCGCCGCCAGCACACTCCTGCGGCTCAATGGACCCGGCATCCCGTCCCCTCCCTGGTTCACCAGAAACATTCAACCTGAGCGACAGGTGATGAAGAGAGAGCATAGCAGGCAGTGAGCAATGGCCGCGGCACGAGAGGAACCCGCCCGAGATTCAACATCGAAAACACGTTCACAGTCTGCGAATGCCAGGTGGATGGCGTCCTGAACACTGAGTTCCTAACTGTGGGCCGAAGAGAGGGATCGATCTCGCGGGAGCGGATTGACAACGATCGCATCCGCGTTGCGCTCGACCTGAGCGAGTTCGTAGTTCATCTGCAACCGCATCCAGAATTCTGGCGTGCTGCCGATGGTTTTCGAGAGCCGCACCGCCATCTCCGCCGAGATGCCGGCATGGCCATTGATCACCTTGGAAAGCGTCGGTCGCGCAACATTCAGCATCTGGGCGGCATCGGTCACGTTCAGACCCAGATCGTCGAGCGCTCTTTTCACGATTCTCCCCGCGTGGGCGGGCTCAAACATCGGCATTGATGATCTCCTTGGCTGCGGGTTTGCTTCCTGACGGAAGGTCACAGTCTTCAGGATTTGTAACCTGTAAGGTCACAGATAACAATGCGTCCAATCCGTATGCACGATTCGGATCCTTCGTGATTCTGAACATTCGCGTATCGCAGGTCTGCCTCGGACCCGTAGCGTCGCCATTGATGGCGACTGTCTCCCGGGACTGCTCTCCAGCTTCAGCAACGCCGCCACGGAGCATTTGGTCGCCATGAATGGCGACGCTACGAGCATTGGGTTCAGTCACACCAAAACGTGAGCACGACGACGACATGGGCGGGTCAGCTGGGTTGAATGCTTTTCCCGCCCTGTTGGAGACCCTTGCGGATGCGAGCTTTGGCCTCGACCGCGTGATCCTCGGGCCAGTCGTAAAAACCCTTGCCGGACTTGATGCCGAGGTTGCCACTTTCGACCATCTCCGCAAACCAGTCTGGCGGACCGGACGCCGCCGAGAGATCGAGCATCAGCGCCCGCGAAACCGCCAGCACGGTATCGAGACCCGCCAGATCGAAGACCTCAAAAATGCCTGCCACCGACCATCGTCGACCGATGCTCGAATGAATGACGGTGTCGAGGTCCTCAATGCTGCAGACACCGTCACCCACCAGGGCCAGCGCTTCCCGGAACATCGCAATCTGCAGCCGGTTGCCGATGAAGCCCAACCGTTCCTTCTGGACGACCACCGGGATCTTGCCCATATCGTCGTAGACCCGGCGAACCAGCTCCGCCGTTTCATCGCTCGTTTCCGGACCCTTGAC
>CAYWSE010000053.1:0-26119 GCA_964461025.1 uncultured Sphaerobacteraceae bacterium
CCGGATTGGAGTTGACCATGATCGACGCGACGCCAGCGTCGTGCAGCGCTCGTGAGGCATGCACCGAGCAATAGTCGAACTCGATGCCCTGACCGATGCGGATCGGGCCGGATCCGATGACCATCGCTCGCGCCGAGTCGATCGGCGTCGCTTCGTCCTCGAGCTCATAGGTCGAATAGAAGTACGGAGTGGAAGCGGCAAATTCCCCCGCGCAGGTGTCCACCATTTTGTAGACCGGCAACATGCCGAGATCTTCGCGCCGCCGCAAAACCGAGTTCTCTGACTCGCTGGAGAGGCGAGCGATCTGCCGGTCCGAAAATCCGGCCCTTTTGGCCTGCCAGAGCAATTCGGGACTAAGCGAGCCCGCCGACATCTCCTGCTCCAGCCTCACGATCCCCTGCAGCTTGTCGAGGAACCAGAGATCGATCCTGCTCCAATCGTGGATCGTTTGCGGTGTGACGCCTTTACGCAGCGCAGCCATTACCGCCCAGAGGCGGAGATCGTTTGGCCGCTTGATCAGCTGTTCGATCGAGGCATCGGTCCAGCGCGGATCTTCCCAGGCGAGGTCCCTGGCGTCGGTTTCCAGTGAGCGAACCGCCTTCTGCAGTGCTCCCTCGAATGACCGGTCGATGGCCATGACCTCGCCAGTCGCCTTCATCTGCGTGCCGATCGTGCGATCGGCGCGACCGAACTTGTCGAAGGGCCAGCGCGGAATCTTGACGACCACATAGTCAAGCGCCGGTTCGAAGGCGGCGGTCGTTTTGCCTGTCACGGCATTGCGGAGGTCGTCGAGGCGTCGCCCGATGGCGATTTTCGCGGCCATTCGGGCAATGGGATAGCCAGTGGCTTTCGATGCCAGCGCCGACGACCGGCTGACGCGCGGGTTCACCTCGATGACCGAATAGTTAAACGAATGCGGATCGAGCGCGTATTGGATGTTGCAGCCGCCCTCGATCTTCAGCGCACGGATGATCTTCAACGCCGACGACCGCAGCATCTGGTATTCGTAGTCGGAAAGGGTTTGCGAGGGCGCCACGACGATCGAATCGCCGGTGTGCACGCCCATCGGATCCAGGTTCTCCATGTTGCAGATCGTGATACAGGTGTCGGCGCTGTCGCGCATGACCTCGTACTCGATCTCTTTCCACCCCGTCAGCGACCTCTCGAGCAGAATCTGATGAATTGGGCTGGCGTTGAGTCCGCTCGTGACAATGCGATCGAGCTCCTCCGGCGTCGAAGCGACACCGCCCCCCGTACCTCCGAGGGTGAACGCCGGGCGAATGACGAGGGGCAGTGGAACCTGCTTTGCGAACTCGCGCGCTTCGGCAATGCTCTCGACGATAGCGCTCTCGACGGCTGGTTCGCCGATGTCCTCCAGCAGTTGCTTGAAAAGGGCGCGGTCCTCGGCCATTTTGATCGAATCGAGCTGCGTGCCGAGCAACCTAACGTTGTACCGGTCGAGAATGCCGAGATCGGCAACCCTGACGGCGAGGTTGAGTCCCGTTTGACCACCGAGAGTCGGCAGGAGACCATCAGGGCGTTCGCGCTGGATGACCCGGCGGATGACGTCCGGCGTCAGTGGTTCGATATAGACCGCGTCGGCGATATCCTCGTCGGTCATGATCGTGGCGGGATTTGAGTTGACGAGGATCGTGCGAATCCCCTCTTCCCGCAAGGCGCGACACGCCTGCGTTCCGGCATAGTCGAACTCGGCCGCCTGCCCGATGACGATCGGACCGGAACCAAGAACGAGAACACTTGAGAGTGGCTTCTCGCCAGTCGGCTCAGACACGCTGACCCCGCTTTTCGATCATGCCCAGGAACTCATCGAAGAGAAGTCCGGAGTCCCACGGACCGGGAGATGCTTCCGGATGAAACTGCACCGATATCACTGAGCGCTCGCTGTTGCGCAGCCCTTCCACGGTGCCGTCGTTCAGGTTGACCATGGCCACTTTCCACGGGGAATCGGCCGGGAATGAATCCCGCTCGACGTAGAAACCGTGGTTCTGGGCGGTGATGGAGACCATGCCGGTGTCGAGATCGTAGACCGGGTGGTTGCCGCCGCGGTGACCGAACTTCAGCTTGCCGGTCTCGGCACCGATCGACCGCGCCAGGAGCTGATGGCCGAGGCAAATTCCGAAATAGGGCAACCCTGATTGCAGTGTGGCATTGACGGCATCGAGACCGTCGTCGAGATTGGCCGGATCGCCCGGTCCTGGTGAAACGACGACGCCGTCCGGTTCGAGCGCGCTGATGTCGGCAAATGGCGTGCCGTACGGGACCACGGTAACGCGAGCGCCGCGCTTGAGAAACGACTCGACAATATTGCGTTTGACGCCGCAGTCGATGACCACGATGTGCGGCCCCGTGTCCGGCCCAAAGCGGGTGATCTCATCGGCGATGACTTCGCCGACAACGTCGCTGTCGCCTGGAAGTGGCGCTTGCCGCGCCATCTCGACCATCTCCGCGTCCGACAGGCCACTTGTGTTCCGGATCAGCGCGGCTCGAATGTCTCCGGCTTCGCGGATGTGCCGTGTGACGGCGCGGGTGTCGATGCCGACGATGGCCGGGATGTCGTTCCGCTCCAGGTAGTCGTGGAAGCTTCCTTCCGATCGCCAGTTGCTCGGCAGCTCGCACTCTTCCCGGACGACCATACCGGCAATCCATGGCCGGCGCGACTCGTCGTCCTCGGCATTGACGCCGTAGTTGCCAATCAGGGGGTAGGTCATGCAAACGATCTGACCGCGAAAGGAGGGATCGGTCGCGACTTCCTGATAGCCGGTCATCGTGGTCGTGAAGACCGCTTCCCCTGTCGCATTGGTGTTAGCTCCAAAGCCCTTGCCTCGAAAAATGGCGCCATCGGCCAGGGCCAAGGCGGCGTCCCAGGGCGGTTGGTAGCGATTCTGGGTGCTTGCAGCACCGGACGTTGTCATCTGCGAGGGTTCTCCATCAAGCGGCAAAGACTTCCTTGCCGCCGACGTATGTTCGAATGACTTTACCCTGAACACTCATGCCGAGCAGCGGCGTGTTGGGGCTCTTCGTGCGGAGCGTGGAGGCCTCAACGGTCCAGCGCTGCTCCGGATCGAAGACCACTATATCGGCCGGCCCACCGGCAGTGAGTGAACCACCAGGCAGACCGAGCAGCGACGCGGGTTTGGCGCTCATTAGTCGGATCATTTCCGGCAGATCGAAGTGGCCAGCCCGAACGAGACTGAGGATTGTGGGCAGGGCAACCTCGAATCCGCTCATGCCCATCGCGGCCTGCTCGATCGGGACGTCGAGTTTCTCGGCCATCGTGTGCGGTGCGTGGTCGGTGGCGATAACGTCGATCGTGCCGTCGAGCAGACCGGCCAGCAGCGCTTTCGTGTCCTCGACGGTTCGGAGTGGCGGATTGACTTTAGCCAGCGCGTAGGGAGCGGGTTGTGGCGATCCCGAAGGTTCGTCGCAGTTCTCTAAAACACGCCGCCCGGCCAGCCACTGATCGGTCATGACGAGATGATGCGGCATCGCTTCGGCATGGACGCGAACGCCGCGCGCTTTGTATTCTCGGACGAGCTCGACTCCTCGCGCAGTCGACACATGCAGGGCATAGAGCCAGCCGCCGGTCATCTCCGCCAGCATCAAGTCGCGGGCCAGGATGATCTCCTCGGCGGCGGCCGGGAGTCCTTTCAGTCCAAGCTCAGCTGACACGGCGCCTTCGTTCATCGCACCGCCAATCAGGCCGGGGTCCTCGCAATGGACCATCACCGGCCGGTCGGTTCGCTTCGTTGTTCGCAATGCGTCGGCCATCACACCGCTGCTGAGGGTCGAATCGCCATCGTCCGAGTAACCAGCGATGCCGAGCCCGGCAAGCGCATCGTAGTCGACTGGCTCCACGCCCTTCCGGCCGCGCGAGATCGTGGCGATTGGCAAGATGTGAACGATGCTTTCCGATGCGATGGTATCGATCAGCGCAGACACGGTTTCAACGGAATCGAGCGCGGGTCGGGTATTCGGCATGCAACAAACCGTGGTGAAGCCTCCTGCCGCGGCGGCCGCGGAACCGGTGGCGATCGTTTCCTTGTGTTCGAAGCCTGGCACACGCAAATGCGCATGCAGATCGATAAGGCCGGGAGCGATCACCAGGCCGGCGCAATTGATTTCGCGCGCGTCTGGAGCCTCATGATCGACACCTCCGATCGACGCTCCATCGATCAGCAACGATCCCTTCCTGGCGATGTCGTTCGCCGGGTCGAGGATCAGTCCGTTCTTGAGCAGAACCCGCTCGCCCATCACAGACTCCTGCCGGGTTTGACATCACGCGCCGGGCACAAAAAAAGAGCCTCAGGCTCTTCGTTCCCACGCGTATGGAGTCGGGCATGCATTTCGGTCACAGGTCCTCGAATGGAGCGCACCAAAACTGCCGGAACTGGCAGTCCGCCGGGTAATGGTAGGGTGTATGCGATTGATCGTCAAACTGACGGGCAACGTGCCGCGGCTTCGGCAGTCCACGTCGTAACATAGATCGATGGCGCTTTCACCGACCGACCGGACCAGACAGATCGACGCACGATTGAAAACGTTCTACGGCGCTCGCCGCTGGACGAGCTCCGGCGATCCGGTCGGTGAACTCGTGGCGACGATCCTTTCGCAGAACACATCGGACGTCAACTCGATGCGAGCGTATGCGTCGCTGAAGCGCGCATTCCCAACCTGGAAAAGCGTCGTCGAAGCGCCGGCTGAAGATGTGGCGGAGGCGATTCGCAGCGGCGGTCTGGCGAACATCAAGGCGCCGCGCATTCAGCGTGTTCTGGGGTCGATCCTGGCCGACTTTCCTGATGGCAATCTCGACGAACTTACCTTGCTCGATGTCAACGTCGCGCGCGTCCGGCTGACGAGCTTGCCTGGTGTCGGTATGAAGACTGCCTCGTGCGTGTTGCTGTTCAGTCTCGGTATGCCGGCGATGCCGGTCGACACGCACGTCCACCGGGTCGCCGAGCGGACGGGAACGATCCCGGCCAAGACCTCGGCCGACCGCGCCCATGCCATACTTGAGTCGCAGCTCGACGGGAGTCGGGACTCCGCATACGCGTTCCACCTGAACTGCATCACGCTCGGACGCGAAATCTGCCGGGCACGAACTCCCCGGTGCGAGATGTGTCCAATTTCCGATCTCTGTCACTACTACGCGAGTCACCACCGTGTCTGATCAGGTCTTCTTCCCCCACTTTCGGTCACACAGTTCGCTAACGACTCAGCTCTACCTGGTTCGGCATGGGCAGACAACTGGCAATCAGGAACGGCTCCTGCATGGCCGCACCGACTCGAAGCTGAGCGACCTGGGCAGAACGCAAGCGGAGCGGGTTGCGGAGCGACTGGCGTCTGAACCGGCAATCGACCGTCTACTTTCGAGTCCGCTGAGCCGAGCTGGCGACACAGCCGCGCCGATTGGAAAACGGCATGGCATTCCGACCTCGATCGTCGATGACCTGATTGAGATGGATTTTGGCGATCTGGAGGGATTCACCTTCGACCGTGTGCTGGCGGAGTTTCCCGATCTGGCCCGCAAAGCGCTCGATCCATCCGATCAGACGTTGGTCTGGCCGAATGGTGAATCACGGTCCGGTTTCCATTTGCGGGTTCGACAAACCTTTCAGACGCTCGTGAATGAGCATGCCGGACATCGGCTGGCGATCGTGTCGCACAACGGCGTGCTCGGTTCCTTCCTGGCCCAGATGCAGGGCGACTCGCCGGACAACTGGATGGCGTTCAGGATCGCGAATTGTTCGCTCTCTTCGATCGAGGTGACCAAGGAAGGGACGACCGTTCATTTCCTGAACGATGTTGCGCATCTGGGCGACCTCGTGACGATGATCACCGCGGATACCTTGAAAGCGCCATGAACCTAACCGTGCTGGGCGGTTCCGCCGCCGGAGGCAACACCGGAATGGGCTGCTCCGGTTACCTGATCGAGTCAGGCGAGACGCGGATTGTGATCGATCTCGGTCCGGGGACAATGCTCGAACTGCGAAAGCACGTCGACTTTCGGGAGTTGACCGCCATCGTGATCTCGCACTGGCACGTCGATCACTATCTCGACATTGCGGCGTTCCGGTTTGCGGCGGCTTACAATCCACTTTCCGCGACGCGACGCATTCCGCTCTACATGCCGCCGGGCGGCGCCGAGCTGCTCAGCGCGTTTGGTCAGACATTACCGCAGGACGAGCGGAATCCGCACTTCTTCGACGACGTATTCGACATTGCGGAGTTCGAACCAGCATCGCCGCTCACAATTGGCGAGCTCCAACTCAGGTTTGTGCCGACTATCCACTTCATCCCTTGTTGGGGAATGCGAATTCAGGGTAAGGCGGGCGCCAGCATCGGGTATACGGCCGATACCGGCCCGCTCCCGGCGCTGGAGTCGTTCTTCTCTGGCGTCGACCTGCTGGTTGCCGAAGCCACAGACATCGAACGCGTCGCCACAGCCGGCGTGATCGGTCATCTGACCTCCGCAGAAGCGGGCGCGCTGGCGACCGCCTGTGGAGCGGGAGCGTTGTTGGCGACCCACATGTGGGAGGAACGCGGTTTCGACCACTATCGAGCCGGAGCAGAGTCGCGCTTCGGCGGTCCCGTGCATCTGGCGCGTCCCGGTTTGAAGCTCGCAATTCCGGAGACGTCAAGGTCATGACCCAGGCGAACGGCGTACAGATCGGACATTGGACACATGACACCGGCGTCACCGGTTGCAGCGTCATCCTGTTCGATCGCTTGACACCTGCGGTTTCCGACGTGCGTGGCGGAGCGCCAGGTACGCGGGAGACTGATCTCCTGCGGGGTGGCTCACTCGTTGGCGGCGTGGACGCGATTCTGCTGACCGGCGGGAGCGCGTTTGGTCTGGCTGCCGCGGATGGAGTCATGCGTTTCCTGCGCGAGCGGGGACGCGGCGTGCCAACGTCGGGTGGTCCGGTGCCAATCGTGAGCGCGGCGGTGCTGTTCGATCTTCAACCGGGAGATCTCGTTTTCCCTGACGCTGAATCCGGATATGCGGCGTGTGAAGCGGCGACTCTGATGCCTGAGTCGTTTGTGGGACGGGTCGGAGCAGGCGCTGGAGCCACATTTCAGAAGATGTGGGGCGAGGCAAATGCGCAGCGGGGCGGACTCGGGATCGCGACAGTCGAAACCGGCAGTGGTTCGGTGACGGCCGTGCTGGCTCTGAATGCGGTGGGCGCGTTTGCCGGATCGTCCGGACTCGAGTTCACTCGCGAGATGCTGCTCCAGTTGCCGCCAGACCTCGGGGAACGTGAGGCGACCACGATCGGCGCAGTGATCGTGCAGGGCGAATCGGATCGCGACCTCCTGACCCGATGTGCGATTGCCGCGCACGATGGACTGGCACGCTCGATCGTGCCCGCTCACACGCTCTACGACGGCGACATATTCTGGGCTGTGGGAACACGACAAGGTCAGCCGAGTCAGGGCGCGAGATTGCAGCTGACGCTTGCTGCTGAGGTTGCGGTTGAGACGGCAATCAGAGCGATCGCGACTGGGGATCTCCGCACCGGTGGTATCATTCAGAGCGACCGACTGAGCTCCTGAGACTCCCGCCCTTCCGAAGAAATCGACGATTATGGATCGGTCCATCAGCAACACATTCAAGGTATCGGCATTGAGCAGCCCGCTGCTGCGCGCGGAGAGTTTCTCCGCGCTGGCTGAGCGCGGGCCGGTGAATGGCGTAGAAATCGACCTGCTCGATTCGTTGCGGTTTCGCCTTCAGCACTGGCAGAACGCTTCCGATGAGGTGCTCGACCAGCTGGACATCCTCTGGTTTACTCCGACGCTGGAGAATCGAGCCCCCGAGCGTGCACTGGAGCTGATCGAACGGCGAGTGGCCCGGGAAATGCCGATCCGGCTGGTGATCGACCAGCCACGCACCAGAGAGCGCGACACGCATGAGCGCCAGGTCGCGCTGGCGATTCGGCTGAGAAGAGCGTTGTCCGAATCGGTGCGCGTGACGATCGGCATCCGGCCGTATCAGATCGAAAACACGCGGGCTCATCTGGCGCGTTTGTCGACGCTGCGGATGCAGGCTTCCGAATGGGATCTCGACCTGGCGATCGATCTCGGGCGCGAACTGGACTGGCTCTGGGAAGCCGAAGCGGCGCTCTACCGAATCATTGGTTCGCTGGCGCTCGTACGGCTCTCTTATCCCACAACGACATTCGATGGCCGGTTTCGCTCGTCGCTGACGCAGCGTAGTGTGCTCACCTGCTCTGAACTGGGTTTCGAAGGCGATTTCTCGCTTGTTATCCCTCTGCCCTGGTGGCACTGGCGCAATGCGCGATCGCTGGAGGCGGCTTGCCGCGACACGGTGACCCGCATCAGTCGCGAAATGGGAATCGAGATGATGCCGCCGTCGACGGAACTGTCGTCACCGCGTCTGGCGGACATGTCCTGAGGATGTCGCCATCAATGGCGACGCTGCGAGTAGGCACTACACGTACCAGGAAGCAGTAAGGGCGACGCGATATGCGTCGCCCTTGTGCTCTGTTCTCGATCGGAATTAGCGCTTCGTGTACTGAGGCGCCTTGCGAGCACGCTTGAGTCCGACCTTCTTGCGCTCCTTGACGCGTGCGTCACGCGTTAGGAAGCCGGCCTGCTTGAGCGCAGGCCGCAACTCGTCGTCAGACTTGGCGAGGGCACGCGCAATGCCATGCCGAACGGCGCCAGCCTGACCGGCATTGCCGCCGCCGACAACCTTCACGGTGATGTCGTAGGTGGATGTGGTGTTCGTCAGTACCAACGGTTGCTGGACAGTGATGTGAAGAATCGACCGACCACCGAAGTAGTCAGCCATTTCCTTGCCATTGACCGTGATCGTGCCGGTTCCGGGAACCATGCGGACCCGGGCGACGGCCGACTTTCGGCGGCCAGTTCCGTAGTGGTAGCGTTGCGCTGTGGTTGCCATCTATCGATTCCTTCCCGGTCTAGACCGGCAGTTCTTTCGGGCTGTGACCCGTGTGCGGATGATCCGGACCGGCATAGATTTTCAGTTTACGCATCTGGTCCTGGCCGAGCGCGCTCTTCGGCAGCATGCCCTGCACGGCAGATTTGAGAATGCGCTCGGGATGCTTTTCGCGCGTTTGGCGCACGGTGACCTGTGTCAGACCACCGGGATAGCCGGAGTGGCGAGAGTAAACCTTCTCGGTCTCCTTCTTGCCGGTTACCTCGATCTTTTCTGCATTGATGACGATCACATAGTCGCCCATGTCCATATGTGGCGCATAGGTCGGCTTGTTCTTACCGCGCAGTGTGCTGGCGATCACCGTCGCCAATCGCCCAAGAGTCTTGCCCTCGGCATCGACGATGAACCAGTCGTGCTGGACATCCTTTGCCTTCGGGGACCAGGTTCGCCGTTCCATTCCTGTCGTGCTCCTCAACATGCCCAGATGCGGGCCAGCCCAGTCTGTGATGCCTCGTAACGTCAATCAACAAAGGGCGTATAACCGACCGCCCATAATACCAGACCATCCGGCGGAGCGTTCTTCGGCGCTTTACGCCGGTCGGCGCTCTGCAGCAATCGCTCTACATCAGCCGCTTCGAACGAACCTCGCCCGACTTCCGCCAGCGTTCCGGCGATACCGCGAACCATCCGCGGCAGAAAACCATCGGCGACGACGCGAATCTCGAGCAGTGTCCCCGCGCCTCCCGGTGGACTCCACCAGCGTTCGCGTTCCGACACCGTCAGCGCCAGCACGGTTCGCCTGGCGCCTCTCCCGGTCGATCTGCGATCGGACCAGGGAACCCCTTCGCCGCCGCTGGCGAAACTCGAGAAGTCATGCTCCCCGATCAATACCCGCGCCGCCTGGTTCATTGCCGTCAGATCGAGCGGCCAACGGTGCGACCAGACAAACCCTTGCGCCAGTGGCTGCCGAACGCCGGTCCAGATGCGGTACCGATATTCGCGCCAGTGGGCGCCGTACCGGGCGTGAAACCCGATGGGCATTCTCTCGATGCCCAGAACCGAGATATCGCTGCCCAGGTGATCGTTCATCGCGGCCTGTAGCCGGTGATTTTCGATCGCCTTGCGGGGTTCGGCAAAACTCGCCACCTGCCCCGCCGCATGGACTCCCCGGTCCGTGCGCCCCGCCAGATAGATCGGAATCTCCTGGCCGAGCACTGCTTCAGCGGCCGCTTCGAGCTCACCCTGGACGGTGCGCTGCCCAGCCTGCCGCTGCGATCCGAAGAACTCACGCCCATCATAGGAAACGAGGAGCTTGACGACCCCCGTTCCGCGAGCGTGTGTCTTCCGGTTATTCAACAAACTCGATCAGCGCCATGGGCGCCGCATCGCCGCGTCGCGGCTCGAGCTTCGAAATGCGTGTGTAGCCGCCATTGACCGACTCGTATCGGGGCGCAATGACCTCGAAGAGCTTTATCGTGGCGACCGGGTTGTCGATCTTGCTCATGATCAGCTTGCGATTGGCGCCGCTATCCTCACGGGCGACGGTGACCATTCTTTCGATCATGGGGCGGAGCGTTTTCGCTTTCGCTTCGGTCGTGGCTATGCGCTCGTGCATGATGATCGAAATCGCCATCTGCCGGAGCATCGCCTGCCGCTGCGCTGGGTTTCGGCCGAACTTTCGGCCGGCGACTCGGTGCCTCATTCCCTCTTACTCCTCGTCCGATCCTGAATCGGCATCTTCAACGCCAACGGCCAGAACCGCTTCGGCGGAGTCATCCAGGGCATCCTCCTCGCCCGCAATGTCATCGCCTTCAGTCATGTACCCGTGCTGAACGAGCGTGTCCTTCAATTCGGTGTAAGAACTGGGACCGAAGTTGCGAATTGCCATCAGCTGCTCTTTTTCCATTGTGAGCACCTGACCGACTTTGTCGATGCCGCGGCTGCGCAACGCATTCAGCACACGCGGGGACAGTCCCAGCTCGGCAAGCGGCTTGAACATGATTTCCGGTGGAATCGAGCTGGCGGCCGTATCGGCCGCAGCTTCGCTTACCGAATTGAAGTCTGCAAAGACGCGAGCATGCTCGACCAGAATCTGGGCCGCTTCAGAGAGCGCATCATCTGGCTCGACGGTGCCATCAGTCAGGATTTCCAGAATCAGGCTGTCGAAGTCGGTCATCTGTCCGACGCGTGTGTGCTCAACGACATAGTTGACCTTCTGCACCGGTGTGTAGATGGCATCGATGGGAATCTCACCAAGGGCGAAGGTTTCCTGGTTCTCGGCGGCGCGGTAGCCCCGGCCGCGATTGATCCAGATATCCATGTCCAGAACGGCGTCCGGCGAGGTGAGCGTCGCAATCGGCTGGTCGGGATTAATGATATCGACCTCGGTTGGCCAGCCAACGTCGCCCGCGGTGACGACGCGCTCGCCTGAGGTGTCGCCCTTCACATAGAGATGTCCACGAACGTAACCGTTCAGATCCATGGCCCGGCGAAGGCGAACTTTCTTCAGGTTAAGGACAATCTCGGTGACATCCTCTCGCACGTTTTCGATCGTGGCGAACTCGTGCCACACACCCTCGATCCGGATGCGCGGAATTGCAGCTCCCTCCAGGGAGCGCAGCAAAATGCGCCGGAGCGAGTTGCCAAGCGTTGTGCCATAGCCGGGTTCAAGTGGCTCGACTCGATAACGCCCGTAGTTCAACCCCTCGGCGACAGTTTCAATCGTAAATGCGCCCGGTCGCTCCAATGGTTTCTGCCTCCTTAGCTGCCACGCGGTTCAACGACGATGTCAGAACCCACGGCACCGTTTTTGTTCATCCGCAACCGGTCTGGTTTAACGGAGATTGTTCTCTTCACTCACGACTCATCACCGGGACCGGTTCTGACCGGTCAGATGCTCAGCAACCTCCGATCGCAGCAAGGCTTTCGTGCTGCGACAGGTGAGCCATGCATCCATGCGGCTCCTGCCTGAGTCGATCTAGACGCGGCGACGCTTGGGCGGCCGGCACCCGTTATGTGGGATCGGGGTGCGGTCAGTGATCGAAATCACCTGCACCCCGGCCGACTGCAATGCACGAATGGCCATTTCCCGACCGGATCCCGGCCCCTTCACATAGACATCGACCTGGCGCAAACCATGCTCCATCGCGCGCCGCGCCGCCGCTTCGGCTGTCACCTGAGCAGCATATGGGGTGCTCTTACGAGAGCCTTTGAACCCGTTTGACCCTGCGCTCGACCAGGAAATGACATTTCCCGAAGGATCAGTCAGTGTCACGATCGTATTGTTGAATGTGGCGAGGATGTACCCCTTGCCGCGAGGGATGTTCTTGCGATCACGACGCCGAATGCGCGTCTTCCCCTTGGCCTGTCCGCTCCGCCGTCGCTCAGACATGTCTTATCCGGTCTCCTTCGGCAACAATCCACCGGGTCGCCAGACCCGGCCCCGTCTTACGATGCAATCCCGTTATTTCTTCCTGATGCCAACACCGCGGCGAGGACCCCGGCGGGTTCGTGCATTGGTGCGCGTTCGCTGTCCGCGAACCGGCATGCCTCGGCGGTGCCGCAGACCGCGGTAGCAGCCGATGTCCATCAATCGCTTGATGTTCAGCGACACTTCGCGGCGAAGGTCGCCCTCGACGCGCATTTCCTTTTCGATGATTTCACGAAGTTTGTTCACTTCGTCGTCGGTCAGGTCCTTGACCCGCGTGTCCGGATTGACTCCGGTCCGCTCGAGCAGACTCTGACTCGTGTGGAGACCGATGCCGTAGATGTACCGCAAACCGGCTTCTACGCGCTTTTCTCTTGGAAGATCTACTCCGGCGATTCTTGCCATATCTGGTTACCTGCTTTGCTCGCTACACAGCGCCATTCCACCGAACGAACTAACCCTGTCGCTGCTTGTGCTTTGGATTCGAACAAATGACCCGAATCACGCCATGACGACGAATGATCCGGCAACGATCGCACCGCCTTGTCACAGATGCTGCAACTTTCATTCGTTGCCCACGCTTTCCTGATTCGCCACTCTTGACAAAAAGCAGCTACCTATATCGACATAAACACTGGCCTGGGAAGACAGGCCGACGCCTGCACGAGCGTGCGCCAGACAGAACACTATACCACAACAGCCAATCTCGGCGTCAGAATTTCAGGCGCCCCATCAGTGATCACGATGGTGTGCTCGAAGTGTGCCGATCGCCTTCGGTCGGCCGTCACCACGGTCCAGCCGTCGCCCAAAGTTTCCGTTTCGTCGCCACCGAGGTTGACCATCGGCTCGATAGCAAGGGTCATCCCTGGACGCAACCGGACGCCTTCCGACGCATTGCCATGATTCGAGACATGAGGCTCTTCCCACATCTCCCGGCCGATGCCGTGTCCGCCATACTCCCGGACCAGTCCATAACCTTCGCCGACGACAAGTTCCTCGACCGCCTCGCCGATCGCGCCGAGTCTTGCGCCGCCCCGAGCTGCGGCGACACCTGCGTAGAGCGACCGTTCAGTGAGATCGAGGAGCGCCTTGCTTTCGTCGTCGATTTGGCCGACCGGGTAGGTCCAGGCGGAATCGCCATGGAAGCCGTCGACAATGGCGCCAAAATCGACCGAGATGATATCCCCATCGCGGAGGACCTTCTTGCCAGGAATGCCGTGAACGATTTCCTCATTGACCGAAGCGCAGATGCGGCCAGTGAAGCCATGATGACCGAAGAACGACGACCTGGCCCCCTCCTCTTCGAGGACTTGTCGGGCGATGTCGTCGAGATCGCGGGTGGTCACGCCAGGGGCGATCGCGCGTTCGACGGCGACGTGAAACCGGCTGACGATCAGTCCAGCGCGCCGCATGGCGTCGATCTCGCGCGCGTTTTTGATGGTGACTGCCATGGGTTTACTCCGCGCCAGCCGATGCAGGAATGAGTGCAACAATGTCTTGCTCAACGGCATCGACCGCCTGATCGCCATTGACTCGTCGCACGATTCCCCTCGACTCGTAGAAATCGACGAGTGGTCTGGTCGACTCGTGATAAATATTCAAACGTTTTTGAATCGCCTCGGGCGTATCGTCCGCGCGTTGCTCGACCCGGCCACCACACTTGTCGCAAACACCTTCAATTGCCGGTGGCGAAAACTCGGTGTGATAGACGGCGCCGCAGACGGTGCACACCCTCCGGCCACTCAGACGTCGCACAAGTGAGTCATCGTCGATCAGCAATTCGACAACGAGGTCAATAGCCTTGCTGCGTGATGCCAACGCGTCGTCGAGCGCTTCGGCCTGACCGGGGTTTCTGGGAAACCCATCGAAAACAGCGCCACCGGCGGCGCCGGCGTCGATTTCCTGCAAGCGGTTCTCGACAATGGAGATGGTGACGTCGTTCGGCACCAACTCCCCTGCTTCGAGGATGCCGGCGACCAACTTGCCGAGCTCGGTGCCCGCTTTGATCTCGGCGCGGAAGAGATCACCTGTGGAGATCTTCATCAGATTGAATCTGGGCACCAGACGATCGGCCTGCGTCCCCTTCCCGCTTCCTTGCGGGCCAATGAGTACGATGTACATCTTTCTCGCGCCGATTTCTTCACAGGCCGTTCCTGGTGTTGCGGCCCCGATACCCGGGGGTATCCGGGGCCGCGCTCCAGGTTGACCCCCCGCTATCCGATAAAGCCTTCGTAGTTGCGCATGACGAGCTGCGCTTCCAGTTGCCGCATGGTATCGACAGCAACACCGACGACGATGAGGATCGACGTTGCGCTGATCAGCAGGTTCTGGATTCCCGTGATCTCTGACGCGATGTACGGCAGGATCGCAATCGTTCCCAGGAAGAGCGCACCGACGATCGTGATGCGCTGAATGACTCGCAGCAGATAATCCGCGGTCGCCTTGCCGGGGCGAACACCGGGAATGAACGCGCCCTGACGCTGCAAGTTCTCGGGAATCTTCTGCTGGTAGTACACGACCATCGTGTAGAAGTAGGTGAACAAGACCACCAGCAGGAAGTAGATCACCTGGTAGAGCAGGTTGTTCGGACTGAAAATCCGCTGCAGGTCACCGCCGAGATCACGCACCCAGTCGCGATTCGAACTGGCCAGGAAGTTGGCGATCAGACCGGGCATGACCATGATGCTCACTGCAAAGATGAGCGGGATCATGCCGGCCGAGTTCACTTTGAGCGGGATGTAGGTCGTGTTGCCGCCATACTGCCGCCCACCACGAATACGCTTCGCGTAGTGGACGGGGATACGCCGCTGTCCTTCGTTCACGAAAACGATCGCGACGATTGTTCCCAGCGCCAGCAGGACGAAGAAAACCGACCCGATGATGTTCTCGGAAAGCGTTCCACCCGTCAACAGCCCACTGATTGCGCGCGGCAAGCTGGCGATGATGCCTCCAAAGATGATGATCGAGATGCCGTTGCCGATTCCATATTCGGTGATCAGCTCACCCATCCAGACGAGCAAAATCGTGCCCGCGGTCATCGTCATCAACAGCGCCAGGCTCGAGAGCCAGGTGTCGCTATCGAAGAGACCAAAATTCTCGATCAGGGGCACACCGCCAACCGTGGTGCGAGAAAAGAGCAGCGCCTGTCCGTAGCCCTGCATAAACGCGAGGGGAACGGTCAGGTAGTGCGTGTACTTGTTGATAACGTTGCGTCCCTGCTGCCCCTCATTCGACAGCTCATTGAGCCGCGGAATAACCGGGGTCATCAGCTGCATGATGATCGAAGCCGTGATGTACGGATAGACGCCGAGCGCAACGATTGAGAAGTTGGTCAGTCCACTTCCGGAGAAGAGGTTGAGCATCCCCAGCAACTGGTTGCCTTCGATGTACTCGCGCAGCTCACTCCGGTTCACACCCGGAACCGGAATGGTGGCGATGATACGAAAGATCACGAGAATTCCGAGCGTGAAGAGAAGCTTCCGCCGGATATCTGGAATCTGGAACGCCTTGAGTACCGCGTCAAACATTGATCAGATCCCTCAGGACGAGGCAAGCTCCGAACGGTGCTCGATGCCGCCCACTTTGCCCAGTCGCGCTGCTTTCAGCTCGCGATCGATTGGCAGTTTCCGGTTGCGCGGCCGAGCCGTGACCCATCGGTCAGTTCGCTCTACGACGACTACGCTGCCGCCGCTCTTCTCAATAGCCTCTTTCGCCGCCGCAGAGAAGGCATGAGCGTGAACCTCGATCTTGCCTTCAAACTCGCCGCCGGCCAGGATCTTGACCGGGAACTCGACGCCCCGAATCAGGCCACTCGCCTCGAGGACTTCCGGTGTCACTGGCCCATCGGAGGCGAGCTCGCTCAGCGATCCAAGGTTCACAACTTCCCAGGGAGTCTTGAAGATGTTCGTGAAACCACGCTTGTACGGCATTCGCTTCTGCAGGGGCAGCTGGCCACCCTCGAAGCCGATGCGGATGCTGCCGCCGGTGCGGGACTTCTGTCCCTTTGTGCCACGGCCGGCAGTCTTGCCCTTGCCCGAACCATGTCCACGCCCAACGCGGGTGCGGTCCTTGTTGGCGCCCTTATTCGGTTTCAGATCAGTCAAATTTGTCGGCATTGTTCTTCTCAATTCACGAGTGGCTGGTGACCACTCCTCACGAGGCGGCTTCCTCGACCCTCACCATGTGACGGACTTTTGTCACCATTCCCCGCACGTCGGGGGTATCTGGACGTTCCACAGTTTGATGCAGCTTGCGCAGACCAAGCGAGCGAACGGTTGCTTCCTGATCCGGCGGGCGGCCGATCACGCTGCGCACCAAAGTGATTCGGAGCGTAGGGACTGACGACGCGGACGTCTTGCTGGTCTTTGGAGCGCTGGTCTTCGCCTTCGCCGCTGCACTGGGCTTCTTTTCGGAAACCTCACTTATCGCGCTGACGCCGTCGCCGTCGTTTGTCTTCTCAGTCATGCGACACCTCCTTCGGATCGACGCGACTCTATTGTCGAAGCGGTCGCCGCTGAACTCGCCACGGCTCCATCGACAAGTTGCCCCACATGCGTCCGGCGAAGTGGATGCTGCTTGCCGCGCCGTCTGGCTACCACATCGGCCGGTTGAAGCTCGATCAACGCTTTCATCGTTGCGCGCGCCACGTTAACCGGGTTGTTGCTGCCGTGCGACTTGGTCAGCACGTCACGCACTCCCGCCGCTTCCAGTACCGCGCGCGTCGCGCCACCGGCGATCACACCGGTACCAGGCGCGGCCGGCTTCAGGAGCACGGTCGATGCGCCAAAGCTCTCTTCAATTTCATGTGGAATGGTGGTGCCATCGAGAGGCACGCGAACCATGTTCTTCCGCGCCTGATCGGAACCCTTGCGAATCGAATCGGCAACTTCACGGGCCTTGCCCATACCGATGCCGACGTTCCCCTGGCCATCGCCAACGACAACAATGCTGCCAAAGGCAAAGGTGCGACCGCCCTTGTGGACCTTCGCCACCCGGTTGATCTGTACCACGCGCTCGTCGAGCTCGGGCCCTTCTGTTTCCGTTCGTCGGCGAGACGAACGATCCTGCTGATCCATACTCAACTCCGCTCCTCGGATCGGGCGTGCGACCCGGAATTCCTAAAACTGCAACCCGGTCGAACGCGCGCCTTCAGCCACGGCCTTCACCCGGCCATGGAAGAGGAACCCGCCACGATCGAAGACGACGGCTTCGATGCCTGCTTCTTTTGCCCGTTCTCCGACAATCTCACCAACAACGCGGGCCCGTTCGGACTTGGTTGGCGATTCACCCGCTCGCTGGCGAACAGTCTCTTCCAGATCGCTGGCCGAAACCAGCGTGTGGCCCCGTTGATCGTCGATCACCTGCGCGTAAATGTGCGCCGATGACCGAAAGACGCACAGTCTTGGCCGTGCGGCTGTTCCGGAAACCCGGGCTCGCACTTTCACATGACGCCGCTGGCGCCGGGTCAGTGCCTTTCGATATTTCAGTCTCATTACCGTCTCCTGGCGATCCCGGCCCGGTCAACGTCCATTTCGCCTGACGAGCAGGCACAGCGGCCCGCAACTACTAATTCCGGCAGACACAGGGGTCTGCGACGATTGATCAACGAGGGAGGGCACCGAGCCCAGCCCCTACTTGGCCTTGCCGGCCTTGCCAGCCTTACGGCGGACACGCTCGCCTTCGTAGCGAATGCCTTTGCCCTTGTAGGGTTCAGGCGGTCGCACCTTGCGAATACGCGCGGCCTCTTCTCCCACCTGCTGCTTGTTAATCCCCTCTACAGAGATACGGGTCTGCCCATCGAGCGCATATGTCACCCCTTCGGGGGCGATCATACGAACGGGATGAGAATAGCCGACGTTCAGCACGAGGTTCGCGCCATCCATCTGCGCCCTGTATCCGACTCCGTGCACTTCGAGATTCTTTCGAAATCCATTGGTGACACCGGTCACCATGTTGTCGATCAGCGTCCTGGTCAGTCCATGCAGCGACCTGTTTTGTCGTTCTTCATTGGGTCGTGCAACAACGAGCGTTCCATTGTCCATCGAAATTTCCAGCGACGGCGCCGCCTGGAGTTCGAGTGTTCCCTTCGGGCCCTTGACGGACACGTAATTCTCGCCTGAGACATCGACCGAGACGCCGGAGGGGATCGTAATAGGTCTCTTTCCAATTCGTGACATTGCTTCTCTCCCGCCCCGTTCGCCTAGAACACAGTGCAGAGGACTTCACCGCCGATGCCGCGCTTCCTGGCCTCGTACCCGGTCAGAACGCCCTGAGGGGTGCTGACGATGGCGATGCCCAGTCCGCTCTTGACACGGGGAATCTGGTCCTTGCCTGCATACACGCGCAAACCTGGCTTACTGACACGCTTGATCTCGCGAATCGAGTGCTTGCGGTCGTCACCATATCGCAACGCAACTTTCAGAATGTTCTGCGGCCGGTTTTCGACGACCTGGAACCCGGCGATGTATCCCTCTTCTTTCAGAATCTGGGCGATCGCGACGAGTACCTTGGTTGAGGGCATCGAAACATCGGCTTTTCGCGCCATTCCACCGTTTCGTATCCGGGTCAGCATGTCGCTGATGGGATCATTGACTGGCATTCGCTATTTCTCCATCAATCTCGCGAGAATCCGGCTCGACTACCAGCTCGACTTCGTGACGCCGGGCAGTTTGCCCTGCGAGGCCAGTTCGCGGAAGCAAATCCGGCAGACGCCGAACTTGCGCATATAGGCGCGGCTGCGGCCGCAGGTTTTGCACCGGTTGACCCGGCGCACTTCAAATTTCGGATCTCTGTTTGCCTTGGCAATCCACGATTTCTTTGCCATCGATATCTCCCGAGTTAGCTCGCCATTCGCTCGCTGCGTGCGAACGGCATGCCCATCAGCTCCAGTAGTTTCCGCCCTTCCTCATCGGTCTTGGCGGTCGAAACGAACGTCACTTCCAATCCACGCGTCTTGTCGATCTTGTCGTACTCGATCTCTGGAAAGATCAGCTGTTCCCGGAGTCCGAGGGTGTAATTTCCCCTACCGTCGAAGGCATTCGGTGAAACACCCCGAAAGTCCCGGATGCGAGCCAGAGCAACGCTCTCCAGCCGATCAACGAACTCGTACATCATGTCGCCGCGCAGCGTAACCATGGCTCCAATCGGCATACCGGCGCGGAGCTTGTAGGCCGCGATCGACTTCTTGGCGCGCGTGACGACCGGCCGCTGACCAGTGATCGCGGTAAGATCGCCAACCGCGGCGTCGATGGCCTTCGCATTCTGAACAGCTTCACCAAGACCGATGTTGACCACAACCTTGGTCAGTTTCGGCACCTGCATGATGTTGCCGTACTCGAATTCCTTCATCATTGCCGGAACGACTTCATCCCGATACTTGTCCCGCATTCTTGGCATTTCGATTGAACGCCCTTTCGAGTTTCCTCAACTGGATCGATGTCTCCTGGTCCGCCGGCCTTCCCGGCGCTCAGGACGATCCCACCCTAGATATCTTGACCACCTAATCCGCAGACGGCCGCGGAATCACCTTGTCACACGACTTGCAATACCGCGTGTTCTTGCCATCATCACCAGCTCGCACGCCAACGCGCGTTCTGGCGCTGCAACTCGGGCAGATCAGCATCACCTTGCCAACCGGCATGGGAGCCTCGACCTCGACACGTCCAGCCTGGCGGGCGCGTCCACGCTTGATGTGCTTGACGACGATGTTGACGCCTTCAACGACAACCTTCTCGTCATCAACCATATTGATGCGGACCTTACCTCGCTGGCCCTTGTTCCGTCCGGCGATGACTTCGACTTCATCTCCGCGTCTAATCTTTCGCATCGTTTGCGATCCTCTCTTCTCTGCGTTTCAGCCCGGCGCGCCTACAGCACTTCCGGAGCCAGCGAAACGATGCGCATGTACTGCTTCTCGCGCAATTCGCGTCCGACAGGGCCAAAAATGCGCGTGCCGCGCGGAGCACCCTGCGGGTTGATCAATACCGCCGCGTTGTCATCGAACTTGATATGACTGCCATCCGGCCGCCCATACTCCTGCGCTGTTCGCACGATCACCGCGCGAACAACATCGCCTTTCTTGACGGCGGTGTTTGGCTGCGCCTGCTTCACAGACGCGATGATGGTATCGCCGACCCGGCCATACTTTTTCGAAGCACCGCCCAAAACCCGAATACACATGATCTCGCGAGCGCCGCTGTTGTCTGCCACACGAAGTCGCGTTTGCGTTTGAATCACGACCCAGTTCCTCTCTGATGCGTCCCTACCCGGCGATTACTCCGGGTGTAGCTTGCTAAACCTCGATCGCGCGCTCGACGATCTCGCGAACAATCCATCGCTTGCGCTTCGACAGCGGCCGAATCTCTTCGATCCGCACGATATCGCCAAGCTTGCAGGTGTTCTGCTCATCGTGGGCCATGAATTTGCTGGTCCGGCGAATCCGCTTGTGATAAATCGGGTGCCGCCTCACATAATCGACCGACACGACGACGGTCTTCTCCATGTTGTTGCTGACGACCTTGCCCACCTTCTGTGTGCGAATCGCCGCCGCCTTGCTTTCCTGCCCTACTGCCTCTGTCATCTGCATTTCACCCTTAGTGCTTCACGCTATCCAGCGCGCTCGAGCTCAGCCCGAATCGCGGCATCAACCCGGCGCTCGTGCTGAATAGTCATGATCCGCGCGATGTCCTTGCGGATCGTTCGAATACGGGCGTTGTCAGTCAACTGACCGACAGCCTCCTGGAACCGGAGATTCCGCCACTCTTCATGAAGCTCGGTCAGGGTCGAATCGATCTGCACTTCGGACAATGCGCGAATCTGGCTTGGTTTCATCGCTACTACTCCTCGTCCGCCCCGCCGCCGACTTCGATCTTCTTGACGAACTTGCATTTGATCGGCATCTTCATCGCCGCACGCCGCAACGCTTCCTCCGCCGCCTCCTCGGAGACACCAGAAACTTCATAGATAATCCGGCCGGGCTTGATCACGGCCACCCAGTATTCAGGAGCGCCTTTGCCCGAGCCCATGCGTGTTTCGGCCGGCTTCTGGGTGATCGCCCGATCCGGAAAGATTCGGATCCAGACCTTACCGCCTCGTTTGAGGTAGTTAGTGATCGCTCGCCGTCCAGACTCGATCTGCCGAGCCGAAATCCAGGCGTTGTCGAGCGCCTGTAGCCCGTAGTCGCCGAACGCCACGCTGGAACCACGCTGCGCGAGACCGCGAACCTTGCGTGGCCGGAACGTTTTTCGGTACTTCGTACGTTTTGGCATCAACATGATGTCTGTTCCCTTCGCCTAGTCGCCGACCGGCATGGCCAGCAAATCTGCCGCCAGGCTGGCTGCGGCGTTTGCACGGGCCTCAGGCATCACATCGCCCTTGTAGACCCAAACTTTGACGCCAATTCGTCCGTAGGTGGTATGTGCATGAATCACTGCAAAGTCGATGTCGGCCCGCAACGTGTGGAGCGGCACCCTGCCATCCATCTCCACAACGGAACGGCTCATCTCAGCGCCACCGAGGCGGCCAGAAAGGCGGATTTTGACGCCCTTGGCGCCGCGCCGCATCGCCTGCTGAACGGCGTGCTTCATGGCTCGCCGGTACGACACACGGCGTGCGATCTGCTCGGCGATGCTCTCGCCGATCAGGGTCGCGTCGATCTCCGGCACCTTGATCTCCTCGATCTTGAGGTTGATCTTCTTGCCGAACTTCTTCTCGAGCTTCTGCTTAAGCCGCTCGACATTGGCGCCCTGCTTGCCGATGACGATGCCCGGCTTGGACGTATGCAATGTCACATCGACCTTATTGGCCGAGCGCTCCAACTCGATCTTGGAGATTCCGGCGCGGGGCAGCTCACCCTGAATCAGCTTGCGGATGCCGAGATCCTCATGCAGTTGCTCGGTGTAATTGCGCTCGCCAAACCAGGTCGATTCCCAGTCGCTGACGATGCCAAGCCGGAATCCGACCGGATTTACCTTACGTCCCATTAGAATCCTCCCCGGTCTTCGGCGATGACGGTGATCTGCGACGTCCGCTTATTGATCCGCCCCACGCGACCACGAGCCTTCGCACGAAATCGCCGATAGGTCGGACCCTCGTCGACATAGATGGCTTTGATCCAGAGATCTTCCGGATCGAGGTCGTAGTTGTTTTCTGCATTGGCCGCGACGGACTTGAGCAGCTGCTCGACTTCGGCCGCGGTCTTGTTTGGCACGAAGCGCATCATCTGCTGCGCCTCAAGCACTCGCTTGCCTCGAATCAGGTCGACAACGAGGCGCGCCCGCTGCGGCGATACTCGTACCCGGCCCAACTTGGCTGTGACTTCCATGGCGTACGTCCTTTCCTGGAGGCCTTAGCGGCGAATTCGCCGGTCGGCATCCTTGCCATGACCGCGGTACGTTCGGGTGGGTGCAAACTCACCCAGCCGGTGACCAACCATTTGCTCGGTCACATAGACCGGAACGTGCTGGCGGCCGTTATGCACGGCGATGGTGTGTCCCACCATCTCCGGGAAGATCATGCAGGCGCGCGCCCATGTACGGATCACGCGACGGTCGTTGGCTTTGTTCAGCGCTTCGACCTTCGACTGCAGCTTCGCGTCAATATATGGTCCCTTTTTGGAGCTTCTCGACACCTGTTCCTCCGTGTCTCACACCCGGCTTAGCGCCGGCGGCCCTTGCCGGTTGGTCGACGGCGAACGATAAACCCGTCGGTTCGCTTGTTGTTGCGTGTGCGCTGGAACGCCGGCTTGCCCCACTTCGTCTGAGGCTGACCGCCGATTGGCGCCTTCCCTTCGCCACCACCATGCGGATGGTCGCGCGGGTTCATAACTGATCCGCGAACGGTCGGACGGCGTCCACGATGGCGATTACGTCCGGCCTTGCCAATTTCGATATTCTCGTGATCGACGTTACCTACCTGGCCGAGCGTCGCCATGCAATCGAGGTGTATGCGGCGAACTTCCCCCGACGGGAGCCGGACGATCGCGTAATTCTCCGCCTTACCCATCAGCTGCACGGAAGAACCAGCCGAACGCGCCAGCTGTCCCCCGCCGCCGATGCGAAGTTCGATATTGTGAATCTGCGAGCCGACTGGAATATTCCGCAGCGGCAGCGCGTTTCCGACGCGAATCGGCGCATCCGGACCGGCGACAACGGTGTCTCCAACCTTGATGCCGTTCGGCGCCAGGATGTATCGCTTCTCGCCATCGGCGTAAAAGAGCAGCGCGATGCGCGCTGACCGGTTTGGGTCGTACTCGATGGCGGCGACGCGCGCCGGCACAGAGAATTTGTTGCGCTTGAAGTCGATGATTCGGTAAGCGCGGCGATTACCGCCACCCCGGTGCCGAACCGTCAGCCGGCCGATGTTGTTGCGACCGGAATGCTTCTTCAACTTGATCGTCAGGCTCTTCTCAGGCTTCGACTTCGTAATTTCGTCGAATCCGCTGACACTCATCTGGCGGCGACCCGGCGAGGTTGGCTTGTATTTGCGTACTGGCATCGTAGACTCCCCGGCCCCGCTAGACCTGCTCGAAGATGTCGATGCGGTCGCCGGGCTGAAGGGTGACGATTGCCTTCTTCCAGCCCGGTCGCGCTCCGACGATCCGGCCACCGCGGCGAGAAGCGACTCGCGACTTGGCCTTCGGCTTGACGACCATCGTGTTCACCGCCTTGACGCGCACGTTGAACGTTCGCTCGACAGCTTCACGAATCTGAATCTTGTTGGCAGCGGGATCGACCTCAAACGAGTACTGATCCTGCTCCATCAATCGTGTGTTCTTCTCAGTGATGAGCGGTCGTCGAAGAATCCGCTCGATACGCAGCTCAGACACCGGCCTCTGCCTCTCCAGCCAGCGCGGCCAGGCGCGCCCGCTTCCACTCACTCGGCTCTCGCTTGTCGTCCGGCAGAGCGAGGAAGCGCTCGATCGCTTCGATGGCTTCCGGCGACGCGATAAGCCGTTCGTACTTCAGGATGTCGCGGACGTTGGCGTAGCCGGCCCGGATCGTTTTCACATTCTTCAAGTTTCCGGCGGCCCGCTCGACGCCTTCGCTCTTCTCCGGCAGGAGAATCAGGTAGGAGCGGGATTCCGGCAGCCCTCCGAGCAGGGAGATCATGGCCTTGGTCTTCGGTTCGATGCCATCGAGCCCGGTGATCACCGTCAACCGGCCATCTCGCACCTTGGCGGACAGCGCCGAACGCACCGCGAGCCGGCGCATCTTTCGGGGCATTCGCTGCGTGTACTTGCGTGGGTGCGGGCCGAAAACCACACCGCCACCCGGCCAGAGCGGGGAGCGGATAGAACCCTGACGTGCGCGACCTGTCCCCTTCTGGCGCCACGGCTTGCGGCCACCACCACGAACCTCGCCCCGAGTCTTTGTATCGTGCGTTCCCTGGCGTGCATTCGCGAGCTGCATCAACAGTGCCTGGTGCATAACCGCGATGTTTGGCTCAATCGCCCACACCGAGTCGTCGAGTTCGACGCTGCCGGACGCTGCTCCCTTGATATCGACGATATCGTGTTTCATCTTCTTCCTCGTTTTCGACTGGCGAAGCAGTCGCTCCTGCCAGCCCGCCTGAGCAGCGACTTAACTCGACGCCGGCGCCTTGACCGCGTGCCGGATCAGTACCAATGCGTTGTTGTGACCGGGAACGGATCCCTTGATCACCAGCAGATTGCGATCGGCATCAACCTTGAGGACCTCAAGGTTCATGACCGTGACACGGTCATTTCCCATCCGGCCGGCCATTTTCATGCCCTTCCAGACCCGACCCGGCGTCGCGCTGGAACCGATCGATCCAGGAGCGCGCTGCCGGTCCGACTGACCGTGTGTTTTTGGACCGCCCTTGAATCCATGGCGCTTGACGCCGCCCTGGAAACCTCGGCCCTTCGAAGTGCCAGTGACATCGACCAACTGTCCATCGCTGAACAGATCGGCCTTGATAACCTGGCCCACAGCGAGTTGGTCGATCGCTGTCGCCTTGACCTCCCTCAGGTGACGGGAAAGAAACCCGCTCTCCTTGCGGTGTCCAAGCTCAGGTTTGTTCAACCGTTTGTCGAGCTCGAACCCGAGCTGGACGGCTTCATAGCCATCCTTCTCCTGAGTCTTGATTTGTGTGACCACGTTTGGGCCACATTCGATGACGGTAGCCGGGTGAACGGCGCCGGTCTCGTCAAAGACCTGCGTCATCCCCACTTTCCGTCCAATCATCGCCGTTATCATTGGCTCTCCCCTGACTTCTCAGGACGTCCCGCCAGCTTTCTTGCCGCCGGAACATTTAGAGCGTGACCGCCCATTACAACAAAACCCACATTCAAACCAGCGAACGGTTCGCCGGTGGAGACCAACGCTAGAGCTTGATCTCAATATCAACACCGGCCGGCAGATTCAGGCGCATCAACGCGCGAATCGTATTGCCGCTCGGCTCCAGGACGTCGATCAGTCGCTTGTGTGTGCGAATCTCGAACTGCTCCTGAGAGTCCTTGTCAATAAACGGCGACCGGATCACGCAGAACTTCTCGATGCGCGTGGGCAGAGGCACTGGGCCCGCCACCTTGGCGCCTGTCGATTCCGCGGTCTCGACGATCTTTGTCGCCGACTGATCGAGAATCCGGTGATCGTAAGCTTTCAACCGGATGCGGATCTTTTGCGCCTGCTTCTTCGTGACCATTGTTCGCCTCTCGTCTCAATCAGCCGATGCTTATTCGATAATCGCGGTGACAACTCCGGCGCCAACCGTGCGGCCACCTTCCCGAATCG
>CAYWSE010000054.1:0-25648 GCA_964461025.1 uncultured Sphaerobacteraceae bacterium
CGTCGTGCTGGGCGCGACTGCCGGGTTCTTCGGTGGCTGGATCGACAGCGTCATCATGCGGATTGCCGACATCGTGCTGGCCTATCCTTCGCTGATCGTCATTATCACCATCGTCGCCCTGGTCGGACCAAGCATCTACAACGTGATGATCGTCATCGGCTGTCTGGGCTGGCCGCCTATCGCCCGGTTGGTGAGAGGCAATGTCTTGTCGTTGCGTGAACGCGATTATACGACCGCCGCGCGAGCATCAGGCGCCACCAGCGGACGCATCCTCTTCCGGCATATCCTGCCGAACGCCATCGCGCCGGTCATCGTCGCGGCCTCGTTCGGCATGGCTCAGGCGATCATTCTCGAGGCGGGATTGAGTTTTCTCGGACTCGGTGTGCAGCCGCCGACGCCGAGCTGGGGCAATATGCTCACCGATGCCCAGTCGTTCAATGTGCTGGAGAACATGCTCTGGTTGTGGTTGCCGCCTGGTGTGATGATCGTGCTCGCCGTGCTGGCGATCAATTTCGTCGGCGACGGATTGCGCGATGCGCTCGATCCACAAACCCGCCGGTAGGTCTTTCGGATGCAACAACGGAAGGAAAAACGAGTGACAACCTATAAGGACCTCGGCGTACGTCCGGTCATCAACGCGGCAGCGGCGCAAACGATGCTCGGCGGATCGCTGATGCCAGAACCGGTGCTGGCCGCGATCGATGCCGCCGCGAGATCGTATGTCCACCTTCCCGAACTGCACGATCGGGTCGGCGAGCGGATCGCGTCATTGACGCAGAATGAAGCGGCATGTGTTTGCTGTGGCGCCGCTGCCGGAATTCTCCTTGCCGTGGCCGCGGTGATGACCGGCGATGATCCAGACGCGGCGCTCAGACTCCCGGACACGACCGGACTGGGACGGACGGAGATCGTCTACTTCGCCGGTCACGACAACGGCTTCCTCTCCTCGGTCACCGAATCTGGCGCCATGCTGATCGAATCCGCAGGCTCGATCGATGCGCTCGACTCCGCGATCACCGACCGCACCGCGGCGGTGCTCTGGTTCGCCGGCGATTTCTGGCCAGACGACTACCTCTCTTTGGAGGAGACCCTTCAGATCGCTCACGAACGCGGCGTGCCGGTGATTGTCGACGCCGCCGATCAGATTCCGCCGGTTTCGCGACTGTGGGAATACACGGTCGAACTCGGCGCTGAGCTAGCGATTTTCAGCGGCGGCAAGGGCCTGCAAGGCCCGCAATCGAGCGGATTGATCGTCGGCAGGGCCGATCTGATTCGCGCCTGTCGCCTCAATGGTGGACCCCAACACAGCATCGGCCGGCCGGCCAAGGTCGGTAAGGAAGAGATGCTTGGTGTGCTGGCGGCGGTCGAATGGTCGCTCTCGCGCGACGCTGCTGAAGAGAAACGCCGGCTCGAAGCAATAGTCGACGCCTGGCTGGCTGGTCTTGCCGGGATAGACGGCTTCGACCTCTCGCGGGCGGACAAGAGCCACAGCGGCCAACCGATTCCCCGCGCCATCATCACGTTCGCTAACACGCAGCGCCGGGACGAGATCATCGATCTCCTCTGGAACCTCGATCCGCGCATTGCGGTATTGCCGGAAGGAGATTCTGGCATCGCGCTCAACCCGCAAGGGGTCCGGAATGATGAAGCGGCAACGGTGCTCGCTGCGCTGACTGCTTTACGGAATTGACGGAAATCACTCCTGAATCGGATACTGAGCCTGCTGTTCTGGCCCACATCGACGTTGACACCTTTCAGTGCCGCGCCGGAAGCTGGGTGCGGTGGAGCAGCATGCGATCGGCGGGCGCCTCGTCGTACCGGCGCCTGTAGCGACAGGAGTGCAACTCATGGCGGACTACCGTATTTCGGACCTCGTTGCTTCCTTGCGGGGTGGCGAGCTCTCTCGCCGCGATTTCGTCAAACGGGCCTCGGCGGCAGGCCTCTCCGCTGCCGCAGCGGCGTCGATTCTCTCCGGTGAGACGTTGGCCGCTCCTGGATCATCGAGCCGCGGCACTGTCCGCGCCCAAATCGACGATCAGACGCTCGTCATCGCCGACAACCTCTCCGGCGGCGGCTACTGGCTGTCCCTCGATCCCGGCTGGTATTTTGAGATCAATCCGACCTGCGCGATGTACGTCGTCTACGAGACGCTCTATCACCTGCCTGATTCGACCAGGCCCGACGAGATTCTGCCGCTCCTGGCCGAGGGAATGCCGGAATTCAGCGAGGATGGTCTTACGGCGACGATCGCCATCAAGCAGGGCATCAAGTTCCACAACTCGGGTACCGAGATGACCGCCAAAGACTGGGTCTTCTCCTGGAATCGTCTCAAAAACATCGGCGCCCAGCCCTCGTTCCTCGGCGCTGACTACTGGACCGAAGTGGTCGCGGTCGACGACTACACCTTGCAGCTCACGCTGCCCAGCCCGAATGCCGCCCTCGCCGCAGTGCTGACCGCCGTGCCACTCTCCGTCACTGACAGCGAAGCGGTCATCGCCCTGGGTGGCACCGATGCCGAGCCGAGCGCCGAAGAGGATGCTCCCGAGGTTCAGGCGAACGCTGATGCTCGCGATCAGATCAATCTCTCTTCCGTCGGCACCGGTCCGTTCCTGGTGTCACAGTGGGATATCAACAGCGAGGTCATCGTCGAAGTCAATCCCGATTACTGGGGCGAGGCGCCGGCGATCGAGCGAATCATCTGGCGGAATGTGATCGAAGCGAATGCCCAGCTGCAGTCTGTACAAATCGGCGAAGCGGACATCGCCTATTCGCTGAACATCGATAGCGTCCAATCCGTTCGCGATGACGAAGCCCTGCAGATCATCGAAGGACCGAGTCTTTCCATTCAGTACCTCGGCATGAACCTCCGCGAAGAGCGCGGCGGACCGACATCCGTACTCGAAGTACGGCAGGCACTCTCGCATGCCGTTGATTACCAGGGCATTCTCGATGTGATGCTCGGTGGCAGCGCGGTGCGCCCGGCGACGGCAGTGCCTATCGGCTTCGCCGCCGCCGACGCGGTGCTCGATCAGGCCTATGTCGAGGATTTGGCCCGCGCCCAGGAGCTTTGGGACGCCTCGGGCGTCGGTGATCAGGAGATCGAGATCACCTACGATGCGGACGGCATCGGCGAGGGTGGCGTCAATCTGGAAACACTCGCCACCAAGATCAAAGCCGACTTCGAGCGAATCAATGGCTGCACGATCAAACTCGCTCCAATGCCCGCTGCTGAGCGGCTGGCCGCCTATCGCGCCCAGGACTTCCAGGCGACGATTTCGCCCTGGAGCCCCGACTATCCTGATGTCGATACGTTTGCCACGCCGTTCGGTCAGACCGATACCGCCGCCGCCGGACGTGTCGGATTCTCCGATCCGGAAGTCGACGAATGGTTGCGGCAGGGCATTTCGGAAACCGATCCGGCGACGCGCACCGAAATCTACGTGCAGGTGCAGCAGCGATTGATCGAGGCAGCCCCGTACATCGTCTTCTACCAGCCTGTTTCGCAGAAGCCAGCCCGCGCAAACGTCCAGGGCGTCACCACCCACGCGGTCTATATGATGAACTTGCGCAACGCCAGCAAAACGGCTTGACATTCAATTGACTGGTAGATTTCATGGCGATGGAACCGGTGAAAACCGGTTCCGTCGCCATTGCCGGGCAGCGCGCCATCTGGAGTGAATCGTGGGGCTGTGGGCTTTTGTTGCCAGACGAATAGCTGTGTCGTTTATCGTCCTGCTTGTCGTGACGGTGTGCACTTTCTTTCTCATGCACGCGTCGCCGGGCGACCCGATCAACGCCATCATTGGCGAACGGCAGGCCGATCGACCCGAAATTCGTGAAAACCTCGAGCGACGGTATGGCCTGAACGAACCGCTGCCCGTGCAATACGCCTACTACCTGAAAAACCTCCTTCAGGGCGATCTCGGCGAATCGATCACGACGCGAAATCCCGTTGCCGAAGAGTTGCGCAACTACGTTCCGGCGACGATCGAGCTGACGCTGGCGGCGATGCTCTTTGCCGTGGGGATCGGCATTCCGCTCGGTGTCATCGCCGCTGTCTCGCAAAATCGTTGGCCCGACATTCTGGCCCGATTCATCGCCTTGCTCGGTGTCTCGATGCCGGTCTTCTGGTTCGGTTTGCTGATGGCCTACGTGTTTTCCTACCGGTTGCAGTGGTTGCCACGGTCGGGTCAGCTCGACGTCGGCATGAAGGCGCCACCGAAGGTAACCGGGATGATCTCCGTCGACGCGATCATCGCCGGCGACTGGACCGCCCTCGAGAGCCTGATCCGGCATATCATCCTGCCCGCCGTCGTGCTTGGCGCATTTTCGATGGGCATCATCGCTCGTATGCTGCGTTCCTCATTGTTGTCGGCATTGAGTGACGACTATGTGCGGACCGCTCGAGCAAAAGGAGTGGCGGAGCGGCAGGTGGTCATCCGCCATGCCATGCGCAACGCCATGATCCCCACAGTAACCGTGATTGGCCTCACCTTCGCCAGTCTTCTCGCCGGTGCAGTATTGACTGAAACGATCTTTTCCTGGCCGGGACTCGGACAGTTCGCAGTGCGCATGGCGCTGAAACTCGACTATCCCGGATTGCTTGGTGTGACGCTCGTCGTGGCCATCGCCTATATCACCGTCAATCTCTTTGTCGACATCATCTATGGCGTTCTCGATCCGCGGATCAGAATTGGCTAGCGAATGGCGAACGACCCGTTAGCGCTCCAACAGCTTTCCATCGCGGCTGGAGTAAAGGGGAAGCCCCGTTCGCCACTCGGTGACGCAGCGCGCACCGTACTGCGCAATCCGTCCGCGCTCGCCGGGCTGATCGTCGTTTCCGCGTGGTTGCTGCTCGCCCTCCTGGCGCCCGTTCTCCCGATCGAAGATCCGGGAACGGTCATTCTGGAGCGAAAGCTCCAACCGCCGTCGCTGGAGTTTCCATTTGGCACCGATGATGTCGGCCGCGATCTCGTCAGCCGAGTTATCTGGGCGGCGAGAGTGTCGGTGCCGGCGGGCATTGTCGTCGTCGCCGCGACACTGGTCATCGGCGCGATCGTTGGAGCGATAGCCGGCTATTTCGGCGGGATCGTCGATAGCGTCATCATGCGCACGTGCGATGCGGTCCTCTCGTTTCCTTCGATCATTCTGGCAATGGCCATCGCTGCGGCCCGCGGTGGACCCGGACTCGAAAATGCTATGGTGGCAGTCATTCTCGTGCTGTGGCCGGAATACGCCCGGCTGATGCGCAGTCTGGTGCTCTCGATCAAGCACAACGACTTCGTCACCGCCGCCGAAGCGATGGGCGCCTCCCGGCCGCGTATCCTCTTTCGTCACATCGTGCCAAGCACCGATGCGCCGATCGTCGTCAAGGCGACGCTCGATGTCGGCTATGCCATCGTCCTGACCGCCGGACTGAGCTTTCTCGGCATCGGCGCCATCCCCCCCACGGCGGAGTGGGGGGCCATGGTCAGCCAGGGGTCGCGCACCGGATTGCAGTTCTGGTGGTACTCGACGTTTCCCGGTCTCGCCATCATGTCCGTGGTCATGGCCCTGAGTTTCCTCGGCGACGGCCTCCGCGACGCACTCGATCCCAGAAGGCGGTCGTAGCTACCGGTCCTGAGCCATTGCCGGACTCAGGTAGACGCCTCAGTGTTCCGCAAGAACCCGATATTGCGCCAGACCCGGTCGATGACAACCGAGAGGACGACAAAGACGACGAACGCGATCGCCGTTGTCGGCTCGTCGACCAGTGTCACGAAGGTGAAGACGAGCAGCGTGACGATCACCGCAACGATCGAAACATAGATCACGCTCCGGTTTGCCCCGGTTTCGTTGGTCAATTTCAGATGGGCGATGCCGACCATCATGAATATCAGCAGCGCGACCGCGCTTCCGATCGATGCAATCGCCGAAAGATCGAAGGTGAGGGTCAGGATGCAAACCAGGACTGTGGAGAGTGCGGTGCCGAAATTCCCGTTCTTGCCGGTCCGGTTGCCAAGCACCTTCGGCATCTGGTCGATCTCGGAGAGATACGAGATGACCCCAGTCGTGGCGAAGAATTGAGAATTGACGGCGGATGAGGTCGAGAAGCAGGCCGCGATCGTCATGATCGTGAAACCCGCGGCGCCGAGAATCGGTTCAGCAGCGGCCGCGATGGCCGTGTCCCCGGCGGCGATCACCTCATCCAGCGTCAGCATGCCAAAGACGCCGATAGCGATGGCGACGTACAGCACTGTCGTGATGATCAGCGAGAGGTACATTGCCCGCGCGAGATCCTTTTCGGGATTCTTCATGTCCTCGGCGACAAAGGCGACGACGGCAAAGCCGAGAAACGCGAAAAAGGTGAGCGCAACGCTCGAGACAATCGACGACGCTCCCGGGTAGCCATCTGGCGACAATAATGAGAAATCGGCATTGCGGATCGTGATGTAGGCGAATCCACCGAGTATCGCAATGACTGCCCACACGATAGCCGTCTGCACGCGGGCGACGGCGTTTCGGTTCGCTTCGAGATTCAAGAGCGCCATCACGACGATGATCACCAGCGCGAGCAGCTTCTTCGCTCCGTCAGTCACATCATCGCCGAAGAAGAGTGCGCCGGCGTAGTTGCCGAAAGAGAGCGCGACCATCACCGTGATGATCTGACCGACCAGGTAGAAGAGCCAGGAAATACTGCCCGTCAGATGGCCGTTGCCGAAGGCTTGCAGCAGGAACTCGATCGTGCCGCCTTTCGACGGGTAACGCGTGCCGAGCTTGGCGAACGAGTAGCCCTGCAAGATCGAGATGAGTCCCGCAATCAGAAAGGAAAGCCAGACAGCGGTGCCGGCGATTGCGCCCGCCTCACCCAGCAGCGCGAAGATGCCCGCCCCAACCATGGCGCCAATACCCATGAAGGCTGCGCCGAACAAGCTTATTTGACCGCGACTCCCCGATTGCTCCATGAAGGCTCACCTCGCACAGGTTGACTACTCGGCTCGACGTGAATGAACGACTGAGTCAAAAATAGCAGGTCCCCTCCCGTCCCGCGCGGCTCCCTGTTTCACATTTCGTGATCCCATACAGGTATTTGACAGAAGATTCGGCATCGCTCATACTTCGTCTGACCGTTGCGCGTGCGCGAATGGCGCGGTGCAGCGGTTCAGTGTGTCAGGGAAGCGTTTCCTATACACACTCCAGGTGCGCGGGATATCCTGCGCGACAGTACGCCAATGCACCCTCCTTTCTTGCGCAGCGCCGGGGTCGTCGAGCCGTACTGACTGGCTCGATCGTTTCCTGATTTCAGTGTGCGCTGTGCAATAGAGGGTATTCCTTGAGTCTCGAAACAATCGAACCGATGGTGACCGACGACGTTGCTGCGTTCACCGATTTCCGCCTCAGCGATCAAACGCTGCAGGCAATCTCCGGGATGGGCATCTCAGTCCCTACACCGATTCAGTCCAAAGCACTTCCCATTTTGCTCGAAGGTCATGATGTGATCGGCCAGGCCCGCACCGGCTCCGGCAAGACGCTGGCGTTTGGGATTCCCGCGCTCGAGATCGTCGACATCCGCCAGCGTGCCGTCCAGGTCCTCGTCCTCACTCCCACGCGGGAGCTGGCTGTCCAGGTCGGCAGCGTCTTCGAAGAACTGGGCGCCAGTCGCGGCATCAAGGTCGGTCTCCTTTTTGGCGGCCGCGCCGAAGGCCCGCAGCGGCTGATGCTCAAGCAAGGCGTTCACGCGATCGTCGGCACTCCTGGCCGGGTGCTCGATATGCTCAACCAGGGTGCGCTCTGGCTCGACAAAGTCCGCTTTCTCGTGCTCGACGAAGCAGACGAGATGCTCGACCGCGGATTCGCCCCCGACGTCGAGCGGATTCTCGACCGCACCACCAGCGCCCGGCAGACTGCCATGTTCTCGGCCACCGTTCCCGATTGGGTCCGCAAAACGGCCGACAGGCATCTGCACAATCCCGAAACCGTGAAGGTCGACCCGAATCCGGAAGATGTCGCGCCGATCGACCACATCGCCTACGATCTCGGCAGCACGGACAAGATGAGCGTGCTTCGTCACCTGCTCGACAAACAGGGTGATGGTTCGATCATCGTCTTCGGCCGCACCAAGCATGGCGTCAAGAAACTGGCTCGCCAGCTCCAGCAGTCTGGCTATCCCGTTGCGGCGTTGCAGGGGAACCTCTCCCAGAACGCTCGCGATCAGGTCATGGACGACTTCCGCGCCGGCAGTGTCCGCATCCTCGTCGCCACGAACGTCGCCGCTCGTGGTCTCGACATCAGCCATGTCGAACAGGTCATCAATTACGAGCTTCCCGAATCGCACCAGCTCCTCACGCACCGGATCGGCCGCACCGGCCGGATGGGACGACAGGGCAGCGCGATCACCCTGCTGAATCAGGAAGATGCCGCGAAGTGGAAGCAGCTCGAAAAAGGACTCGGACGCAAGATTCCGCGTCTTCGGTGGCAAGGCACCAGTTTCGCGTCGGCCGATGCGGTCCAGGCGCCTCGCGAGATGGCGTCTACCGAACCAGCACGCGAACAGCGCCGCCCGGCCGATCCGCAGCACCGCCAGTCGCGAGTCCCCGCGGAAAACGTCGAGACCGTCGCGACGAATGGCCGTCAGCGACCCGAGCGCGTTCGGCACGAGCAGAAGCGCCCCCGCAAGCAACCGCTGGACAGCGTTCTGACGCTCGATGAAGCGGCTCCTGCGCCGGCACAGCCATCCCGTCAGAGGGATGCCGATCCGCTCGGTTCCTTCCTCAGCAAACTCTCGTCCGGTAGCAGCATCGCCCCGGTCGGTCCGAAACCGGCATTGCCCGGGAATGCCGGCGATGGCAATCGCAAGACTGACAAACCACGTGATGGCCAGAAAAGCAACCGCCGTTCGTCGCGGTCCGCCGGCCCCCGTGTGGAAATCACATGCGCCGGATGCGGAATCCTGACCACGGTGCCGTTCGAGCCCGATAATGGACGCCCGGTCTACTGCCGCTCATGCTACGCATCGATTCGGTCAGGAACCCCAGCGCCGGCCTCGTCCAGCCGTCACGACATCAGCTCCACCGGCGCCGAAACGACCTACGCCGACTAGGTAACTAGACTATCTCCAACCTCGGGTCCCCCCTTACCTCTCCGCAGAGGGGCAAGGGGCCGGGGGATTGGGGTTGATACGGATCACTGCCTGAGCTGATTAAGCGGCTTCGGCGGCGACACCACCCGCCGCGACGTCCTCCTCTGGCGCCCACGAAAAATTGCGACTCTTGCACCGAACCAGATAGAACAGCGTTGCCGCCATGATCGCCACCGGATAGGCGACGCAATAGATCGCCCCCGAAATGATCTCCGCCGTGTTCATCGACATCGACGTCAACACCAGCAAGATCATTGCCGTGAGCGGACCGCTGATGCCTGTCAGGAAAATACCGAGCATCGCAAAACCAAGCGCGGTGATCCAGTGACCGCTGACGATCTGCCCGCTGCGTCGTCGCGAGTTCAGGACGCCGGCTCCGTCGATGATCACTGCCTGCCCCACAAAGAACCACCGAACGCCGAGATAGACCGCCAGCGGCAGCAACACGATCGTCGACGACAACACCAGCAAGATGAGCAAGGTGCCCAGAATGGCGCCCATTGACACCGGAAATCGGACGATCGCTTTCCGCCAGCCAGTGCTCCAGTTTCCGGCATCCCGCTGCACCAGATCGTACGTCACCTGAGTGACCGCCGGCGCGATAGTCAGACCGAGCGCCAGCTGCTGAAAACCCCCAAGCCCGATCCCGGTAATGAATTGAACGAGCGAAATGTCCTTGGTCAACTCGACCAGATTCGAACCCGCTCCCCACTGAATCAGTTGCTGCTCGATCCAGTTGGCGAGGGCGGCAATGATGAACACGCCCAAACTCGCCGACAAAAACAGATGGAGGTTGCGGAAATAGAGCTTGGCGCCTTTCACGACATACTTCGATGCCAGAATGGCCAGAATGAATGGAGCGATCAGGGCGGCGATGATGATGATGGTCATGACTTGCCCAATGCCGGGTAGTCGCGCCAGCGCCACACCGCTCGCTTCACTGATCGCACAGAAAAGACTGGTCGGGCCGGGGCCAATGGTCGACGATCCCGGCAGGGCAAGGCTGAAGGAGCGAGCGTTTTCGATCCAGGTCACCGGCTCGTTCCATTTGGCGCCGCTCGGTCCTCGCGGCCCGTTGAACTCCCACGGTTGCCGCTCGCCCCAGCGCCCGTTCCAGAGGAGCCAGGCGAATTCACCGTCTGGATCGATCTCCTGCGGGATGAGAATGACGTCGACTGGCGTGCGCACGGATGGGCCCTCGGTGTTGTCGCAACCGACGCCGGTCGAGCGGTCCCATCCGATCCAGATCGTGCTCTGGTAGTAGGCCGCGTGCGACCCGGCGGAGACATAAACGACAGGATGCGTGCCGTCTTCGATCTCCAGCCGATCGTCATCCCAGGGCGACCTCTCGGAACCGCCGTGTTGGGAGTAGGTCGCGGAAATCGGCTCAGTTTGCAGCGCTTCCTCGACTGTGGAGACATCCCAGGTCAGCTGGATCATCTCCCAGTCGCCTTCGTGCAGATTGTTCCAGTCGTTGTAGATGTACCAGAACCAGTACTGCAGCGCGAGCCCTTCGACCCCTTCCTGTGTGGCGATGCGCGCGTAGACCGTAGGGGTCAATCCGAGCTCCGCAATGCGCTCCCGTTCCCAGGTTTCGAAATCGCAACCAGGCCGCAACGCATCGCCCGGAAAATCCATGTAGGTCGGCGGATCGAGGTTCGTCAGATCGGCAGTGCCGGGTCCCGTCATCAGCACCGGGTCAGACGACGAGCTGCCCGGCGACTGCTGCCGAAGCTCGACGTCACCGGCATCGAGCACCGATTCAGCGGGCAAAGGCTGATAGGGCTCGCCAAACGGACTGCACGCCTCGGGTTGCTCCTGGTACATGGCAATTGGCGCATGGCGAAGTGCCAGCACTTCCTCAGGCGATCCCGCCTGATCCTGTGCCAAGGTACCCGCCGACAATGCCAGCAATGACCCCGCCAACAGCAACGTCAGCGCCAGCGATCGCCAGATAACGCCTCGTATGGATTGCGGAAGTTTCCGTGTCGAAAGCATGGAGCACATCATCATGCCAGCGGTACGTAAACGTCAACTATCACCCAATGCTGACGGCGTCAAGTCATGTTGGAACGGTACGGTGAACGCATTGTGCACAAATACATGGGCTATTCTCATTGGCCCCCTCCCTCCAAACAGTTCTTACTCTGGCGGAGCTCCAGTTGCTATGTCATTCTGAACGAAGTGAAGAATCTTCCGCCGCAGCGGCATGGCGTTAGGGTAACCACGCTCGAACATTGGCGACACGTGTCAAAGAGAGATGTTCTGGCCTCGCATGAAAGGATGAATTCGATGGATGAGAGAGGCGACCTTCAGGAACATTACCGCCGCATGCGCGCAGAGCTTCTCATGCTGCTGGATGGACTGAGCGACGATCAAATGCTCGAACGAACGCTTGACGGTTGGTCGGTCAAAGACCATCTCACCCATGTCGCGTTTTGGGACGAGCTGCGGGCCGCGGACATCAGGCGAATTTCGGCCGGTTTCGAGTCGGCGTGCCACATTTCAGAAGAACAGGTCGAGGTGCTCAACGAGATCAATCACGCCCTGTTTGCGGATTGCTCCCTCGCGCAGGCCTGGTGGGAAATCGAACAAGCGCACGAAGAGGTCCTTGCCGCTCTGGCAACCGCCTCGCCGCGCGGCCTCGAACCTGAGCATTACGTCGGCGTCGGTCTGCAAAGCGACCACGAAGCCGAGCACATCGGCTGGATCAGGGCATGGCGTGAGAGGATGGGGTATTGATTGCCTATTGCCCTTTGCCCATTGCCTCTTCCCAAATTGGAGCGGGTGACAGGTCTCGAACCTGTGTCGTCTGTCTGGGGGGACAGCCGCTCTGACCGCCTGAGCTACACCCACCTTTTCGCCGCGATTCACATACCGTGAGATGCGCGGCCATCATATTAGTAGACGCACAGCAAACTCATAGGTAACGCTGATCATCATACTCCTGCTGCGGTCATTTTTCAGCCTGTTCCGGAAGCAGAACGCAGATCGCGATCGCTGGCAATGTCGGCGGTGCGGCGTGGGGATGTAGCCTCCTCCAGCGCTCTGCCGGAGGAATGGACCGCAAGGCCATAACCGCCTCGCCAAGACCAGGTCCTGCGAGCAAACGCTTCTTCCACGAACACTGACCCCGCGGGTCTTCACGCCTTTAGTCATTTATGCTCTGGTGGGAAAATGGGCGTTTCCCACCACAGGAGGAGCACAGTGGTAACAACGAGAAGCGTGCGTCTAGACGAGAAGGGGAGGTTGACGATCCCCAGGCAGATGCGTCAGATGCTTCAACTTGGACCCGCAGATGTGGTGTTTCTGCGCCTGGACCCGGAACAGCATACGCTGCAGCTTGCCAAGGCGGAGAATCCGTTCGATATTCTCGCGGAGCATGCCATGGCGGAGCATGCGGCCGGTCGGACGACGCGGCTTGAGGATGTCGCCAGGGAACTCGGTATCGACCTCGATAACAACTAGACTTTTCGATGTGTCTACGTATTTGCCTGGCCGGGCCGATCAGGAGTCGAGATGAGCAATATCCTCGGAGTCGGAGTCGTCGGGGTTGGGCTACTGGGGCGCCAGCACGCGACCTACCTGGCCCAGCACATTCCCCAGGCGAAGGTGACGGCGATCGCCGATGTCCGCCCCGCGGTTGCGGCGGAAGTCGCGGCCGCGCTGAATGTGCCGAAGCACTACGCGACGGCCGATGAGCTGGCGGCTGATCCAAACGTCGAAGCGCTGGTCATTGTCTCGGCGGATGAAGCGCATCTGGCCGGCATTCTGGCCGCCGCTGCGAACCGCAAGGATGTCTTTTGCGAGAAGCCAATCACGACGACCCTCGCCGATGCCGATAAAGCGATTGCCGCCTGCGATGCCTCCGGCGTTCGGCTGCAGATCGGGTTCATGCGCCAGTATGACGCGGCATACGTTGCGGCGAAGCAGGCGATCGAATCGGGAGCGATCGGCACGCCGGTCTTCTACAAGAGCGCGCATCGCGGCAAAGAGCCGTTCCCCTCCACGCGTCCCGCTGCGGAAGGCTGCGATCCGGGCGCGTTCCTTGGGTCCAACATTCACGACTACAACGATGCTCGCTGGTTGCTGAGCGACGATGCCGTCGAAGTTGCTGCAGCGGGAACCCGGGTCGTCGCCGTCGGCTCTACGGACGGAGTCGATGCGGCCGTCACGACCGTCCACTTCAGCCGTGGTGCGCTCGCCGACATCGAATTCGTCAGCTCGACGCGCTACGGCTACGACGTTCGCGCCGAGATCGTTGGCGACAAGGGAACCGTTTTCATCGGCTCCCCGCAAGGGGCCGCCTGCGTTGTCGCCACCGAGTCAGGGCTACAGCGACCCGCCATGGATCACTGGCTGACCCGCTTCGGCGACGCCTATCTCACCGAGTTGACCGACTGGGTCGGTCGCATGCTTGCCGGAGAACCACCGTACGTCACTGGCGCCGATGGTCGCGCCGCGCTCGAAATCGCCGTCGCGGCGCAACAGTCGCTGGCGTCACGACGAGCAGTTTCACTGCCTTTGGAACGTCAATGAAAAACTATCGACGCGGAACCCCAAAAACCTTCGGAGAGTTCAATCTCTCTTCGCCGCAATCAGTCTTTTTACAGCATCCCATTGTTCTGAAGTGACTCGATAGTTGGTTCGCTGTGCGAATTTCATATGTTGCATTTGACTTAGGACAAGGTCTTGCCTGAATTCGTAACGTGAAATCGGTGGGCTAATCTTTCGATCAAGTGCCCATTCGACAAACTGAATTGGATTGTTGTTAGGATCGAGCCCCTTATGGAGGTCGCTGACCACATGTCCGATTGCCATCAGGCCGCCATCCTTCCCGGTTTGCCAGAAGAGCAAATCATCACCGACATTGATCTCCCCGTGATATTGGGATACGGACCAGTTGGAGATATTTCCGGTCTCCATTTCGGACAACACAGCGTCGAGGTTACCCCAGATCTTTGGGTTACCTTGAAATAGCCAGCAACCTGATGACATTCAATAATCCTTTCTACCTCTCCGATCTCAAGATGACGTCCTGATGGTGGATTCTGTGATAATAGTAGATGTGTTGACCAAGTTGACATAGAAACGAATGCAATATGTCTCTCATTGGTATCGAAGTCACCTCTGACCTAGTCGAATTGATGGAATTGCCTGGCCCGACAGGCCAGGAAGAACCGGTCCTTGCCTGGTGCCGGAACCGCTGGAGCGCCGCGGGGGCGGAAGTCACCGTCACACCGGTCGGCAACGTATTGGCGCGGATTCCCGGCGATGGACCCCGGTTGCTGATTCAGGGTCATGCCGACGAAATCGGCTTTGTGGTCAAGGCCATTGACGAGAACGGGTTTGTCTTTGTCACCGACGGACAAGCAGGAAGCCGGAACATCGGCGACCGTTACCCGATTGGTCAGCCGGCATTGATCGTCGGTCGTGAGAAGCAGATTCCCGGTCTGTTCGCGACCGTCACCGGACACGTCCTCTCCACCCGCACCGGCGAGTCCCGTCCGCTCACGCAAAACGACTGCTTCGTCGATATCGGAGCACGAACGAAAGCAGAAGCAGACGCAATGGGTGTGCATGTCGGGGCCGGGGTGATCTGGAATCCGCCCACACGCCGCCTGGGAACGCGAATCATCGGTAAAGCGATCGACGACCGCGTCGCACTGGCCCTGATGACCCATTTGCTCGAATCGGTCTCACCCTCGGACATCTCGTATGACCTGACCGTTGCCGCCACCGTGCAGGAGGAGATCGGCCTGGTCGGGGCGTTGTCGCTGGAGCGCGCGGGCGGGTTCGATCTGGCGATTGCCATCGACAACGGACCAGTTGGCGACTATCCGGGTATCGACCCGCGGGAGATTCCGATCACGCTCGGCGGTGGGCCAGTCCTCGTCTACAAGGACTCCTGGACCCACTACGACAGGCGGATCATCAATCGGCTTCACGATGTCGCGGCGGCGAAGTCGATTCCCGTGCAGCAGTGCATCTTTCCCGGCTTTGGCTCAGATGGCGCTGCACTGATTCGCACAGGCATCCCGTCGGCATTGCTGGCGCTGGCTACGCGATACACCCATTCGCCCTTCGAAATGCTCGATGAGGCCGACTTGCACGCGTCGATCGAGCTCCTCCGGGCCTTTGTCACGACCCCTGCCGAGCCGCTGCCACTTGGTCCTTCCTGACCGGGACTTACAGCACAGCGACTGCTGGAAGGTCGAGACCGGACAGCGCCCGACTGAATGGAGCATCAAGCTGTCCTGCCGGATGCGTGACACGCGCAGCTGCCTCCTGGTCGCGTACCCAGACCTGACCGAGGTTGCGGCCATAACCGGCGAAGCGAAATCCTCGCTGTTGCGCCAGGCGAGCAGTAGGATACGCCGCGGCGTCGATCTCGAACAGGTCGTTCGGCAACGCCATGGTGGTCGCCACCGAGCGGAGGCTCATCGCCGAGCGAAGATCGTTCGCCCCTCTGCCGATCAGATGAGACATCAGCGTGCTGCCGCACTGACTGTGGGCATGTCGCGACATGACAATCGTGAACGCCAGGGAGCGCCCATCGCCAACCGCCGACGAACGATGCTGAAAAATGTCGAAAAGGGTTCGGCCCAGTCCCAGACCGCGCACCTCCGGATCGACCGCAATGTACCCCAGCTCGACCGCGACGTCGTACGGCGCAATCGACCCTGTGGCGCCAGCCACGATGCGATCGAAGCGGCGCACGCAAATGCGGCCTGGTTCACTGCTTTCCGTTGTCGTGGTGGAGAAATAGCGCTGTTGTCTGAGGCGTTTCCAACCGTAGAAGTGCAGAGTCATGGCGCCGAGGATGCGACCATCCAGGCCGGTGATCGACCAGAGCTCGACCTTTGGCCGAACGAGCGCACCGGTCGAAGACCAGTCGACGCTATCGGGCGATCCCATGTGCGCCCAGGTATCGAGTGTGAATTGCGCGAGACGTATGTCCTGGAAGAAGGACCCGCCCAGCCAGCTGAGCGTGCGGATGGCCTCTTCATCACCTTCAACGCGACTGATCGTTGAAGCGACCATATTCAGTTTTCCCCTCAGCTCAACCTTGCGGTTTATGCCCGCGGGGAAATGCGCGACGGACGTTGTCGGGACGTCCACCAAAGAGCCGACCCAATGACTGCCGGGTCGGCGAATTCACTCGATTGTCGCGAGGATCAAAGGCGGGTGAACGCATTCTACCCAACATGTGAACGGACAGCAACTCTGATCGAACACCATGAACGTTCGGAAGTGCGAGAGGCAAAAGTGCCGGGCCACAGGTGCCCGAACTACGTTCCCCGGTCGGTAGTTCGGGCACCTGTGGCCCGACTGAGATATGCGCCTTGACATCCATTCCGCCCGGCGGGATGCTTCGGCAAGCAACCTTGTGACGACGCGCGCCGGGAAAAGTCCCGGCCGAACAATGGAGATCGCCATGTCGGATTCAATTCGTGCCCGCGGCGTTATTGCCCGCGAACCGAACAAACCGGGTGTTGTCGAGGAGTTCAATGTGCCGCGGCCCGGTCCCGGCGAGGCGCTGGTCCGCATTCTGGCCAGCGGCGTCTGTCACACCGATCTTTCCGCAAAGAATGGCGTTTTCGGCACTGATTACTTTCCCTTCCTTCTTGGTCATGAAGGGAGCGGCATCGTCGAAGAAGTCGGCGAGGGAGTCACCAACGTCAAAGCTGGTGACTATGTGATCCTCGCCTGGCGGGCGCCTTGCGGCCTCTGCCGTTTCTGTCAGGTCGGTCAACCCCATCTCTGCGCGGCCAGTCTCAACGCCTCCCAGAAGATGACCACCGATGACGGTGTGGAGCTGACCCCGATTCTCGGTATCGGCACCTTTTGCACGCACACCCTCGTACATTCCCGGCAGTGCGTGCCGGTTGCCGACGGTCTGCCACCCGAGCAGATGAGCCTGATCGGCTGTGGCGTGATGACCGGCGTCGGCGCCGCGCTCTATTCCGCCAACGTCAAACCTGGGCAATCCGTGGCGGTGATCGGCGCCGGCGGCGTCGGCGATTCCGTGATCATGGGCGCCAAACTGGCTGGAGCAACGACGATCATCGCGGTCGACGTCGATCCCCGTAAACTTGAGTGGGCGACGGAGTTCGGCGCCACGCACACTGTGAACCCCAGAGATGGCGATCCCGTCGCGGCGATCAAAGCGATCACTGGTGGTCACGGTGTCAATGCGTCGTTCGAAGCTGTCGGCAAACCTGAGACGATCGAGACAGCTCTCTGGAGTCGCGATCTGGCGGGTACGTGCGTGATCATTGGTGTTGCCGGGCAAGAGGCAAGCATCGATCTGCCGGTCGCGAAGTTTTTCGATCTCGGCGGTTCGCTGAAGATCTCCTGGTACGGCGACTGTCTTCCCACCCGCGACTTCCCGCTCCTGGCCGCCTGGTACGCGCAGGGCGCGCTCGATCTCGACCGCGTCGTGACCCGCGTCATCTCGCTCGAGGAGAGTGAAGATGCATTCCATGCAATGGAGGCTGGCGAAACACTGCGCTCGGTCATCCGTCTGTAACTCTGGATAGCGTTGATGGAAAGATCGCCGGCGTTGCCGGCGATCATCTTTCTTGTCTCACCCCACAATCTCAGAATTGGCATGAATTGTGCGCGCTGGTGTGACCATGCATCCGGCATCTCGTTTGAGGAAAGCGCGCACAACAAAGGGAGCGGCTTTCCTGGGCACCATTGAGTCGTAAATGTTCCAGATCGGTTGGAGATGACGAAGAGCTCCAAGCACCAGAAGCCTCCCTCCCGCGCCGAACCTCCTCAGATTCTCCTCGTCGACGACGATCAGGAGTTGATTCGTGCCCTCTCCAGCTGGCTCGACTCGGAAGGATTCTCTATCGTCCCGGCGTTCGATGGTGACCAGGCGATGAGGATCATCGACAAGCATGTGCCCGACCTTGTCATCGCTGACGTCTCGATGCCCGGAATGAATGGCCTCGCCTTGGCAAACGAGCTACGACCAATGCAGATCCCTGTCTTGCTCGTCAGTGCGTCACCATTGCCGTCCTCTGCCGAACCCGGAATCCCATTTCTGCACAAACCGTTCGATCTGGCGGACCTTACAGCCGCGATCAGGAAACTCCTCGCGTCGCGAGTTCGCAATTGACCCGAGCACCTCTCCTCGGGGAGTCCGTGGCACGCATCCTGCAATAGATGCTCTGGCGACGCTCGCGCTGAGCGGCGCTCCGTTCAGGCAACGAGGCCGGATGGAACTCACCCTCAAGGAGTCTTCAGTGATCAGAAACAGCAGCTCGAGCCACTCCTGGCTGCGGCTACATGTCGCGCTCATATTCGCCCTGACGTTTGTTGTCTCAACCGTCGTGCCGGTCCTCGCTCAGGATGGCGCCGCCGACGCTTCGTCGTCTATTCGCTTTGTCCACGCATCCCCGGATGCGCCTGCGATCGACATCATTGTCGATGGTCAACCTGTCGCGCAGGGGCTGGAGTTTGGGTCGGTTACCGGGTTTGCATCAGTACCTGAAGGTGAGCACGGGATAATCGTGGTGCCGGCCGGCGAAGACTCCACCTCCGCGCTAATCGATGAGACGATCGACACCGACGGTGACGATGTCTATACCATCGCCGTGGCCAACCTGCTGAACTCGCTGGAACTGAAGACCTTTGAAGGGAATCTCGACGATCTGCCCGAAAACGAGGCACGTGTTCGCCTTATCAATCTAAGTCCCGACGAAGGAGGCGTCGATCTTGCTCAGGTCGGTGGGGATGAGTGGTTCGATGATATTCAGTTCGGCGACGCATCCGATCATCGCAACGTCCAGGAAGGTTCTTACGATCTCGAAATTCGATTGCACGATGCCGAATCGTCACTTCTCTCGATTTCAGGTGCTCAGATCGATCGGGGAACGGAAGTGACATTTGTGCTCATTGGAACGCAATCGAGCGACTCACTACAGGTGCTTACACTGGCAACCGGTGTCGATACGGCTTGTGCGATCCACCTGGGTCTCAGTGAAGCTGATGCCGATGCATGTGTGCGAATCACGCACGCCGCTCTTGATGGAACGGCCGTCGATGTCTATCTCGAAGACAGCCTCCTGGTGGCAGGTTTACAGCCAGGCGACTCGAGTGACTTCTTTGCCGTTCCTACTGGAAGCGACCGCACCTTCGCTCTGGTGCCGGAAAATGGATCTCTCGAAGATCAGATTCTCGAATCAGATGTCGATCTGGACGAAGGTGATGCAACCGATGTCATCATCGGCGGATCGGTGAGTGACCTCAAAGTGATCAACGACGAGCTCGATCTCTCGCCGGTCGCCAGCGATCAGTCGCGGCTCAGAGCCGTGAACCTTTCGACATCGCCGGATGAGATCGACATTCTGGTCACCGATGGCGACACGCTCGTTGGCGGTGTCGATTTCGAAGAGTTCTCTGACGAGATTCTCGTGAGCGCCGGCACATACGACATTCAGGTTCAGGCAGCGGGTGAGGACGATGTTCTCTTCCGATCGGAAGCGCTGACAATCGATCCTGAGATGTCATACACCTTGATTGCCACCGGTTCTGTCGATTCCGGCACCTTCACCATGCTCGTGATCGGCGCTCCCGCGCAGGTCCGCAGCGGTGAAGCGAGCGCCGGCACAGGCTCAGCCACACCGCTCAACGCGACAACCCCGACGCCAGCAGCAGAGGAAGTTGACGCGACTCCGACCTCATAGACGGCACTTCATTCACGCAGAAACCGGCCAGTCCTCGACTCGAGAGGCCTGGCCGGTTTGATTGTCGATGTACGAGATCGGCTCGAACGCTAAAACTGAGAGGCGTGACGCTGCGTCGATGGCAGGATGTCGAGCTGGAGACGGTATTTGGTGACCGTGCGGCGGGCGATGCGGAAGCCTCGTTCACCCAGAATGTCGCAGATTCGCTGGTCGGAAAGCGACCGGCCCACCTGTGCCTCGGAAGAAATGATCTCCTTGATCACATCTTTGACGCCAAGCGAGGCGGTGAAAAAGTCGCTGAACGGCACCACCTTGCGGTTTGGCAGCATGACGAATTTCTCGGCCGTTGCCCGGCTTACGGTCGATTCGTTGACTCCGAGCTCGGCCGCGATGTCGCTGCGGGTGAGCGGAATCAGGTCGCGCACCGATCCTCGCAGAAAAGACTCCTGACGCTCGCAGACGAGCGCGGCGATCTTCAAGAGCGTACGACGGCGTTGTTCGAGTTTCGACATGAAGTCGCGCGCCGATCGCAATGAGGTTCGAATGTGCTCCCACTCCTCATCCGTCAGCGACAGCTCGATCGCATTCGAACCCTTGCGCCGCAATGACGAAAGCTTGATGTAGTCCTCGTTGATCGTGAGACGTGAATCGCTCCGGCCGGCCAGCGAAACGACGACGTCGTCATCGGCAAGTCGCACAACGACATCGGGCGCCATGCGATGTGTTGAATCGGCATGCCGCCAATGACTGACACTCCGGTCCTGCAGGGGATTCGGGGTCAGTTGCTCGCGTATGAACACATGAGTCGCCTGAACCTGCGATTCGTCGGCACCGTGACGGTCGGCGATGCGCTGGTACTTCTGCGAAGCCAGATCAACAAAATCATCATCATCGAGATTGCGAACCAGGGCCGGCACCGCGACGCCATGGGCGGCGAGATCGACCGCCTGCAAGCGAAGACACTCGGTGAGATTGCGGGCACAGACTCCGGGTGGGGCGATGCTCTGAACCGTGCGCAGAACCTGTTCCGTCCGCCAGACGGGTGCTCCGGCCATCGCCGCGATATCGTCCAGCGGCAGCGAGAGCCACCCCCGTTCGTCGAGCGATTCGACGATCAACGCCGCAACAGCGTGGTCCTTCTCGGGCAGAGAGGCAAAAGCATCCGCCCGGATGTCGTCAAGCACATTTCCTTCCGTGGCTATCAGAGAGAACTGATCGACATCGAACTCGCTCTCTTCTCGCCTCGTGTGGAAGTTTTCACTGTCGGATTCGATCGGGACAGCCGTTTCTTGCGCGGCGAACGCTTCATCGCGGCAGGCGACGCAACGTCCACCGTCGAGTGTTCCGCCACAGCGTGGGCAGAGCGTCGCATCGGTCAATTCGAGGGCAGGATTGGTCTGCAGCTCTTCCGCGATGACCGCTTCCAGCGACTGCGATGACAGCTGCAACAGATAATTGGCCTCGATCAATCGGGGCAGCGCCTGTTGTCGTTGCTCGTGATGTTGAGTGAACTGTTGTTCCACTGCTCGCCTCAGTGTCAGTCTCGCGCAATTCACTGTTGATATGCAAGAATCGTGCCAATCGTATTCGATTACCTGGGAATTGCGAGAGAGGGCGCGACGGAAAGGTTGCAGTGGGTGTCTGAGGCTGGCGAGACTTCCTCCCCGCCGCGCTTACCGTCTATCCGCAGAGACCGTGCCATGTGTTGAGCCGGCACATGGCGCAGGCGTCCTCTCATCACGCATTCGTGATCAATCTTGCATCAACCACTATCCGTGCCCACCACGCGTATACTCAAAATCGGAATGGATTGTCACCTGTACGCCGAGGATCCACTCACATGAGCGCGAGAAAAGCGATCCTGGTCGCCGATGACGACAGTGGTCTGCGGGCGGCTCTTCGCGTGCTGTTCGAGCAGGAAGGCTATGCGGTCGACGAAACGACCACCGCCGCCGATCTGCCAACCAGGATGACCGCCGACAATCCGCCCGATCTCGTGCTGCTGGATCTGGTCATGCCGGATATGAATGGCATGGACGTGCTGCGGACGCTCCGGGAGTCGCTGCCTACCCCACTGCCCGTTATCGTTGTCACTGGTCATGGATCGGCCCGGGTCACCATCGAAGCGATGCAGCTCGGCGCATACGACTATGTGGCCAAACCATTCGATATCGACGATGTCCTCATTACCGTTCGGCGCTATTTCGAATGGCGAGCGCTCTCCGACGACGTAACCGCGCTCGCCGAACAACTGGGACGTCGCGACCCCGCCGACACGATGGTGGGACACAGTCCGGCCATGCAGGAGATCTACAAGACCGTGGGGCGCATCGCCCGCTCTGACTCAACGGTGCTGATTTCGGGAGAGACCGGCACCGGCAAGGAATTGGTGGCGACGATCATCCATCAGGCATCGCCCTTTTCCCGCGGTCCGCTCATCAAGGTCAACTGTGCTGCACTCCCGGAGACACTCCTGGAGAGTGAGCTCTTCGGTCACGAGAAGGGTGCATTCACGGGCGCCATCGCGCAGCGCAAGGGGCGCTTCGAAATGGCGAACAAGGGAACGATCTTTCTCGACGAGATTGGGGAGATGACCCTTGCCACACAACGCAAGCTGCTGCGGGTCCTGCAGGAGCGAGAGTTCGAACGGGTCGGCGGCGCCTCGACAGTGAAGGTCGACACGCGTGTGATCGCCGCCACGAATCGCGATCTCAGTGAAGAGGTCGTGGAGGGCCGGTTCCGCGAGGACCTCTTCTACCGGTTGAACGTGATCAATATTGACTTGCCGCCATTGCGTACGCGGAAAGACGACATTCCGGAGCTGGTCGAGCATTTTCTGGACAAACACCGTTTCAGCGCCCGGTCTGGACCAGCGCGGATCAGTCAGGCGGCGCTCGATCTGCTGATGGGGTACGAGTGGCCCGGCAATGTACGGGAGCTGGAAAACGTCGTCGAGCGAGCCGTGATCTTTTCAGGCGGCGGCGTGGTCGACGAGCCGCACATCAACTTCAACAGCGCCGGCGGTGGCGTGCCAATCAATGTGCAGCGACGACTCCGCGAGGGTTGCAGCCTGGAGGAGATCATCGCCGAAGTGGAAAAGAAGACCGTCCGTGAGGCCTACGTGCTCTCTGGCGGTGACGATGCCGCCGCAGCGCAAATGCTGAAACTCTCACTCAAAGAGTTCAAAGCGCGGCTCGCCCAGTCAGAAGAAGAATCCTGATCCAAACGGAACCGCGCCACCGATCCGTTTTCGCGGCGAGGCCTGTCTCGCCTCAGGAAACGACCGGGAACGACGGCAGGAAAATCTCGTCCACCGGTGGATGCTCCAGGGCACGCTCCGGGTAGGAGTCGATCAGCTTCCCAAATTGCGTCTGCGATCGCGCGTGCATAGCCGCCATATCGATTCCGGGAACCTGGTGATCGTTGACGACGATCTGGCCATCGATGATGACTGTGCGCACGTTCCTTCCTGATCCACTGAGCACCAATGACTGGACGGGATCGAAGACCTGCCCGAGCGATGGATCGTCGAGATCGAAAACGACGATGTCGGCCAGCGCACCCGGCGTCAGGCGTCCGAGGTCCGGGCGATTCAGAGCGTCGGCGCCGCCGATCGTCGCAGCGGTGAAGTAATCCGCGGCGCTGACTTCCATCGACCGGTCGGCGATGCGTGCTGTCATGACGCCAATATGCAGGTTTTGCAGCATATCGGGAGGGAAGGTGTCAGTGCCCAGACCGATACGAACTCCCCTCGCAAGGTAACTACGAAAAGATCGTAATATCTCGCCATGTCGTGCGCTGACGAGTGGGCAGTGAACGACCACAGCGCCCGACTCCGCGAGCCAGCCAAGCTCCTGTTCGATCGCCTCATGTGTCGGGTGCGCTCCACCCAGCAACCAGCCGTGCGGCAAGAGCGTTCGCTCATTGAGGAAGTTGAGCTCATGCAAAACCGTGAGCGAAGAGCGCCCAAACCGCTCCTCCATCAGATGCACTTCGAGCTCACCCTGGCAGCAGTGAAGACGGACCGGACAACCCAGTTCTGCACCGGCATCGCGCGTCGCTTCCAGCAGATCCAGTGTGCATCCCTCGATTCGGTCAGGTTGCAGAAATCCGCGAATCCGGCCATTGGCGATGCCGTCGAACCTCTCCACGAATCGCATCGCATCGGCAAGTCCATCCATGCCGCGCTGCTCGTCCCAGTACATGCTGAATGAACCGTCCGCAGCGACCATAGGCAGTCCGGTGCGATATGAGGGACCGAGATAGATCCGGATGCCAAGCCGCTCGGCGATCGCTGCCGCCCTGGCGTTCTCGTCATAGGTTTCTGCCCATTCCCGATAGAGGATCGACCGAATCGGCAGAGCAGTCGTGACGCCATGCAGAAGAAGCTGGCACATCGCGTACTCGTGTGAGAAGTCCTCCTCGTCGGCGGAATAGACATCGCGAGGACCCTGTTCCACGTAGTCCGTGGCCCAGACCCGGCCCTTCTTCCAGCCCGGGTGGTTATCGAAGCCGAGCACGGTCGAATCGAGATCGAAGAGGGCATCGAGGTCGACGAAGCCTGGACTGATCACAGCGTTGCCGGCGTCGATTTCCACATCGACGTCGCCTGGATAGCGCTTTCCCACAAAGAGAATCCGGTTGTCCTGCCAGACGACCTCGCCGTCTTCGATCAGATGATGAGCCGATCCGTCGCTGCCGACGACCCAGCGACCTCGCAACCGAGTCGTCGTCATGATGCAGTTTCCGTTCTGCTGGGCCGGACCAGACCTGCCTCCGTAAATGCTGCCGAGAGAATGTCGTACGACTGTGTCGCGGCCGCGAGCGGATCGTAGTCGGACCGTGACTGCACCATGATGCTGATCTCGACCACGATATGGCCGTCATAGCCGGCCCAGTACATGCCCTGCAGATACCGCACGTAGTCCATCTCCCATTCGCCCGGAATCAGGAACTCATGGTGAGGCGCGATGCCGCGTTCATCCTTGACATGCGTGTGGAGCGCGTACGGCGCGAGCGTTGCCACGACCTCGTCCAGGTTCATCCCCTGGACGTTGAAGTGACTGATGTCGAAGTGAATGGTGAGGGCTGGATGATCGACCTGCTCGACCAGCCAGATGACATCCTCCGGACGGTAGAGCGTTGTGCTGACGTGGGGTTCGATGCCGACGCCGACTCCAAGTTCACCGGCATAGGTCGCCAGGGCGCCAAGAATGTCGATCAGCTCGTCCTGGCGGGCTTCCCACATGTCAGGGCTGCCGGCCGAGGTCGTCGTGACGATCAGGTTGTCCCCGGGGTTCTGCAGTTCGGCCGCGAGGTCCAGATAGCTGCGGAACCGGGCAATCGAATCGTCCTGCTCGGCCTTGCTGGCAGCGAGGAGAGGGACATTGCCGGAGAGACCGCAAAGCTCGATGTTGTGCTGGTCGTAAAGAGTCCGGATTCGCTTGCGTTCGTCCCGGTCGAGACCAGCGGCATCGGTCGACCAGCCGGGGATGACTGTCAGCTCGAGCCCGTCGAAGCCCAGCGCGGCGCAATGCGCGACTGCGATGTCAATCGGAACGTGCGGCATACCCCACGTGCTGTAAGAGAGCTTCATCGATCGCACCTCAATGGTTGGAAACCGGTCACCAGAGACAACCTGCTCACTTCAGACTTCGGGCTCACGCCAACCCATAGTGCTCATCGATCTCCTGCTGCCAGGCGTTGATGGCTCCCGACTCGATTTCGGCGATCGTGACGGACCGATTGGCGACCTGCGACTCGAAGAGGGCGAGAACGAGGGCGACGGCGCGCTTGCCGGCAGCGCCATCGACTTCGGGCTGAGCGCCGG
>CAYWSE010000055.1:0-25400 GCA_964461025.1 uncultured Sphaerobacteraceae bacterium
TCGCGTTGTGCTGGCAGAGAATGTCGTTTCCGCGTGGGCTGGTCCATGGCCGGGAATCGCGGGATACGCGGTGCTGCCGCCCGGCATCGACGACATAACCCAGCAACAACAGGGGTATATCGAGCTGGCGACTGGCCGCGCGGTGCTCTTCGGTCCGTCGGCGGCGGAGATGGCTCACGATCGTTTCCGGGCGGAAGGAAGCCCCTGGGTGGCCGGACCATCGCTCGACGATCCATCCGATGTTCTGATCGCCGATCTGCGCACATTCGAGTCGCGACCATTTGAAACCGTGGCCGGCTTTCCGCATCCTGGTGCGCCGTTACTGATCTCCGTTCCGTCAGATGATGGTTCGATCGGCATCGCGTTCGCGCAGTCGGGCTCGTTCGATGCAAACGGCGGCGTCTACGTCAACAGCGCAGCGGCCGGAGCGCCCGATGGAATCCTGCTGCTCGGCGCCAGCTTCGACGACGTGCGCTGGCTTGACGCTCCCGAGGGTCATGAGCAAACCAGCCCCATGGCTCTCTCGCCTGACGGTCGCTTTGTCGCGACGGTCAGCTCCGACGCGGGTGAGAACTTTCCCGAGACCTACTCCTACGGATTGATCGACCTTGCATCCGGAGACCTTCTGGCCACCTCTGAGGTCGTGCAATTCACTGGCTCGCCGCGCATCGTGTGGGTCCAGGACGGCGACGCAGCGGTCTTTCTCTCGGGATCGACGCTGCAGATGCTCGAAGTGAACGGAACCGGCGCACCGGTCACGCTGTTCGACGCGGGTGAAACACTGATCCAGTTGCGGACGACCTGGAGTCCCGATGTCGTCGTGGCAGTCGAACGGAAGAACCGCGACTCGGATGCCGATCCGGCGCAAACGGCCACGGATGCCGTCTATTCCATCAATGTGACCACTGGCGAGACGCGCGAATTCGCGGGGACCGACGCGAGCGGGATGATCGGCTGGATCGGCACCACGGGAGCGCTGGTGATGACCGAATGGACCGACACCCTGGCCAATTCAGCGTCGTACCAGGTCTTCGATCCGGTGAGCGGCGAACAGATCGACGAGATCCTCGACGCGCCCTATTTCGAGACCTCGGGAATGACACCCATGATCGTTGGTCCGGACTCGATCGCCAACACCGGTGACGGGCGCGTCGAAGTCTTCACACTCCGCACGCAGCACATCTACGCGTTCACCACCGGACCCGATGGTCTTTCGATGACGCAGATACCGGCGCCAGCAGGACTTCTTTCCGAAATCCCGCTCGTTGCGAACGTCTACCTCTCGCCGGATGGAAGTCAACTTTCGCTGACGGGAGAAGGCGACGAAGGACGCACCCGTTACCTGACCTCTCTCTCCGACCCGGGCGAATGGATCGTCGTGGAGACGAACGTGGTGGGTGGTCCTGCCCCGATCGCCTTTGTGGCTGGCGTCGATTCCTGAATCAGTGCAGAGCGCATCGAATGACGAAGGTCAGGCAATGTGCCCGGCCCTCGTCATTTCTGCGTAGCGATCAGCCCTTCACATAGCTGAGTTTCTCGGTCACCAGTCCGTCGTGGACGCGCATGACGTCGACGCCGCGAATGTGCCCAGGAGAGCCGTCGCCATTCGTCCAGTGATAGACCCAGCGAACGACGACCCTGTCACCGGTCTCGAACAACTCTTCCGCTTCGAACCGCATTCCAGGCGTGTCGAGCACCGGCGCCCAGGCAGCGGCGATGGCTTCCTTGCCGACACAACGCTGCCCGTCGGGCGCCGGGCTGGTGTTCTCGAAGACGCAATCCTCGCTGATCAGCTCCAAGATCGCGTCGAGATCAGCACGGTTCCAGGTCTCATTGAAGTTGTTGACGACATCGAGGGCGGTTTTTGTGTCAGGTGTTGCGAGACTCATGTTTGGTCTTCCTCACTGCGTACTTAAGCCGACGGCGCGATGTTCTGGTTGATCCGGAAACGGTTCTCCGGGTCGTAGATCTTCTTGATCGCCTGCAGACGAGGCAAGTTGTCGCTATACGTGGCGCGAACCCGGTCGTTCCCCTCTTCCATCATGAAGTTCACATAGGCGCCATCGACCGAATAGGGCCGCAGCGCTTCCCAGTACTCGCGCGAGTAGGCGATATGTTCGGGCATGCGGGCCGGATCGTCATCCGTGGTCAGAATGACGTGCACGAAGTTGGCGTCGCGATGACTGTATGCAGTCGCCTCCGGGCTGACATCCTGGATCGCGCCGGTCAGCGAGTAAACGTGAATAACCGACGACGGATTCGGCATCCGCGGACCATAACGCAGATGAACGTCGATCATCTCTTCGCTGATGTCCTCGACGTAGTCCGCTTTCCAGTAATCGTGGCGGCCCGGCGGGAAGAGTGCATCGAACATGCTGTTCCACGCGCTGAACGGCATCTCACCGACCAGATTGATGACCGGATTCATCGCCAGGAAGGGAGCCAGCACCTCGTTCGCTTCATCGATCGGTCCGTTGTAGCATACGACAACCTTCGCCATATTCTTCAAATGCCACTCTTCGGGGATGAACGGCGCCGGCGGCGCCATCAGGTACCCAAAGAAGATCGCCAGTTCGCGAGGCGCCGTGCGGGCGAACCGGTTGTACAGACGCATCAGGTCCGCCGCCTGATCGAGTGGATAGAAGAGCACGCCGGCGCTAACGATTTTGACCGGGTGCGCCTGAAACTCGAAGGAGGTGACAACGCCGAAGTTGCCGCCGCCACCCCGAATTGCCCAGAAGAGATCGGGGTGATCGCTTTCGCTGGCGGTCACGAACGATCCATCGGCCAGGACCATATCGACCGAAATAATGTTATCCACAGTCAGGCCAAATGCCCGGCTGAAATAGCCGAACCCGCCCCCAAGACTCAAGCCGCCAACCCCGGTGGTCGAAATGATGCCGGCCGGAACCGCCAGTCCGAACGGCTGTGTGGCATGATCGACATCTCCCCAGGTAGCGCCGCCCTCGACCCGTACCCTACGGGCGATCGGATCGACGTGCACACTTCGCATGCGGCCAAGGTCAAGAACGACCCCACCATCGCACGTGCCAAGACCGGCGGCGTTGTGGCCGCCTCCCCGCACAGCGATCGTCAGATCCTGTTCGCGGGCGAAATTCACACCGGCGATGACATCGGCCACATCGACGCACTGGACGATGAGCGCGGGTCGTTTGTCGATCATGGCGTTGTAGACCGTTCTCGCTTCGTCAAAGCGAGCGTCGGTTTGCCGAATCACATCGCCGCGAACGCTGCCCTCCAGCGAGTTGACCGCTTCCTCATCGAGCACAACGCCGGGATGTGACAAGAGTTGCGTGGACATCGTGTTCCCTTTCGCTACTAACGTGCCGATTCTGGCCAGTACGTCCAGCCTCGATGCGAGCGTAGCGTCGGAGTCATCGGTCCGCATGGGACAAATCTCCCATTTGTCTTGTCTGGGAAACGGCGTCTATGAGAGTCCGTGGCGGACCGCGAATGCCGCCGCGGCCGCGCGGTTCTCAAGATCAACCTTGTCGAAGATGTGGGTGATGTGATTGGTGACGGTCTTGCCAGAGATGCCCAGTCGCTCGGCGATCTCCCTGTTGGTCAGTCCCTCGGCGACCAGAATCAATACCTCGATTTCGCGGGACGAAAGGCGTTCCAGCGACGAATCGCTGGTGGAATCCGATTTTCTGGCGCCGGAAGGAGCGAGCAGACCAGCGTGGCCAACCATGCCCAGCGTCGTCAGCGCGCCCGCGGCGTCTTGTTGCTGGCCGCCATGCAGCAACGACCGCTGAACCTGAGCGAGTGCTTGTTCGGGACGAAGCCCCTGGCGTCTAGAGGTATCGATCGCCCGCTCCAGCAGACTGCTGGCCATCTCTTTACTGCCAAGAGCCCCATGGAGGCCGGCGAGCGAACGATCGACCAGATTCCAGTGAAATTGACCGGAATACTGGCTCAGCCGCTCGGCGAGCTCCTCCAGGCGATCGTTCTGATTCCGTTCGACCGCAAGCACCGCCAGCTGCGAAAGCGTCGCTCCGGCGGAAAGCGCCGGGGAGGGCAATTCATCCAGCAGCAACCGGGCCCGTTGCTCCAGCTGTGCACCGTCGTTCGCAGCACCAGCCTGACAGGCGGCCCGGGCGGCGTATCCGACGTACCACATTTCAGTCGCCACGCCCATCGACTGAAATGCCGGCAACGCTTCTTCCATCAACGACCACGCTTCGCTCCAACGCCCACGCAGAAACGCCAGATGACCGCGAATGTGACGGCTGAACGCGGTCGGTTCCGGGCTGTCGATCTCCTGCGCCTGGTCGTCCGCTTCGTCGAGCAGCGCGGTCGCCGCGGCCCAATTCCCTTGCGAGATATCGAGCAGCGCCAGCCAGGCAGAGGTATGGCGATTCCCGGCCAACTGACCGGCGAGACGCGCGTAATCACGCCGCCGGTAGGTGCACTGCCGTGACTTCTGAACGTCCGTCCGCCAGTAAGCGATATTCGAAGCCGCACCCTCCATTTCCGCGGCAACCTCGAATCGGCCCGACGCCACCACCGGAGGCAACGCGCTGTCGAGCACATCCGATGCCTCCTTCAGCCGGTTCGATCGCATCAGGGTGCGGGCCAGCGCAAGGTGCGCCGTCGCCTGCAATGGGTCATCGCTGCCGGCTGTTTCGAGCAGCGAGAGCGCTTCCCGGACGCAACCGAGCGCATCGGCGGGACGACCGAGACTGACGCCGAGTGTGTCGGCCATGTGAATCAGAATCCCGGCGCGGTCGTGCTGTGGGCTTTCAGAACCGGAAAGCTGGTCGAGCGCCTGCTGCCAGACCGCGATCGCCGCTTCATGTTGCTCATCCGCGGTCAGGGCAAGACCCTGCAGATCGAGGTCCCTCGCGCAGCGGCGCGTGTTCGACTGCTCGCGAGCGAGACTCGCGGCACGCTCGAACGAGGCAATGGCTTCCCGCTTTCCCGCCGCGTAATAGGCCAGCCCCAACCGGCGTTCCAAATCCGCCAGATTGCTCCCGTCCACTGCCGGAGCGAGAGCAATCGCCGCTTTGAACGCCTCAGCGGCATCGACTGGCGCATACCGGCGCAGAGCGATATCGCCAAGCTCGGCAAAGCAGTCGATCGCGCGATCGGGCAGGTTGGCCGCGCGGAAGTGATGCGCCAGAGCGCCGACGACTTCCGGATCCTGTCTGCCGCGATTCTGTGCCTCCAGACTCTCCGCAATCCGCGCATGCATGTCGATGGCGGTTGCCGGTTCGATCTCTTCGAGTACGACGTCCCGCAACCGATCGTGCAGGAACGCAAAGCGGGGAACCGGAGTGTCGGGAGTGTTCTCGAGGGCGAGCATCGACTGGCGGCAGAGCTCGTCGAGCCATCCAAGCGCATCGGTGAGCTTGCGCCCAGTCGCCCGCGCAATCAGGTCGGCGGAAAATCGCTTGCCGGCGAGGGAACAGAGATAGAGCAGATACCGCTGGTCGGAATCGAGAAGGGACAGCCGGTTCCTGATCGACGCTGCAACACCGCTCGGCAGCGCGATTTCAGTCTCTCCAGCGCGACCGTTGCGGTGCTCTGTCGCCTCCAGCGATCGCAGCGACTCCTCCAGGACGAACGGGTTGCCTTCGCTGAGCGCGTAGAGTCGCTCCGCCAGCGCCGCCTCGTCGCGACCCAGGAACCCGCTCACGTGCGCAAGCGCCGCGGACTCCGTGAGCGGCTCGAGAGTCAGCGTTGTGGTGCCGGCATCGCTTTGCAGCGACCCGATGAGCGACGCGAGCGACGTCGACGACTTCACGTCTTCGGACCTGATCGCCGCGACCACAATGACCCTGCTGCCGCCAATCCTGCGACTGATAAACTCCAGGAGATCGTGACTCGATCGATCGGCCCATTGCAGATCATCGAGCCCAATCATGACGGGCTGCTTCCGGCTTTCGCGGTCGATCGCCTCGAACAAGGCGGTGAACTGTCGGAATCGAGCGGCATCGGAGGTCGATTCATCGAGGTTGGCGCTTTGCTGCTCGCCCTTGGCCAGCAAGTCGCCCAGATGATGGTTGCTGAGTTGCCGCAGCGTGCGAATCCAGACATCGAAAGGCGGCGCGCCAGCGGTGGGAATGCTCTCAGCGCTCGCGGCAGTCCCACCGGCCTCGCGAACGATGCGTGCAGTCTCCCGAATCAGTCGCGACTTCCCCGCCCCCGCTTCACCAATGAGCAGTAGCGTTCGGCCGTGTCCGGCATCCGCGGCAAGAACCGTTTCCTGGATAGCGCGCAGCTCGAACTCTCTCCCAACGCAGGGCAATTGTTCGAACCGCCGATAGATCGGCAGGTCGATGGCGTCGTGCGCGAGTTGGGCGTCCTGACGGTGCGGCACGTGTGGAGACATGGGTGGGCCCGGTGGCGAGAGCGATCAGGAGGTCATCACTATCGTACGTCCGGAAGCGCGAGAAGTGAACTTTAGGTGAATCAGATTCCCAGCGCCGCCTGGGATACGCGGGGTGCACCGCTGTGCGCGGCTACGAGGCGAGGGGGAAGGATTCGAGCGCCGCCTGGGTTGCGCCGGGCGCACCGCTGTGCGCGACTACCAGACGAGTCGGTAGCGATCCACCATCTACCATCTTCTTAGAACCTCGTCGTCAGATCGATTGCCTTGCCACTCCTGGCGGATTCCTGCGCCAGCTGGATGATTTCGAGGATATGAATCGCGTGATCCGCGGTCAGAATCGGCGCGCTCGCGCCATCGATGCAATCAACGAAGTGCCGGGCGCCGGCGCCGATCAGGTGCTCCTCTTCAACGACTGGAGGAAGAGGACTCCGCTGCTGACGGTTCCACCCAGCCTGCCCGTACTGGTTGTCGCTCAGAAAGAAGAGATCGGCCGGGCCGTTCGCGTCGTACCAGGTGTTGTCGAGAATCGACGCGCTGCCAAGTGATCCGTGAATCTCCGTCGATGGGCCGTTGCTCGCGGGAACCGCGAAGCTGCTGAGGATTTGCGCAAACCGATTGTCGCCAAAGTCGAGGTGAATCATGTTTACATCTGGCGATTCGACGCTGATCCGCTCACCCTCGATACGGGGAATCGTCGAGATGCGCTCCGGCAGCGCGATGCCCTCAAACGCCTGAACGCGACGCGCCGGACCGATGAGCCCGGTGATGCCATGCAGAACGTAGACGCCGGTATCGAGCACCGGTCCGACTGCGGCAGAGTAGAAGACGCGCGGATCGCCGGTGTAGTCTCTCCAGCCGGCCGGACCCATGTTCACCATCTGACCGGTGGCGACGGTCAATTGCCCGAAAGCGCCGTTGTCGATCAGCGACTTCAACCACTGAAATCGTCCGGTGGCCATCGTTGCCGGAGCGCAGAGAAAGATGAGCCCATCCTTCGCCGCCTGTCGCGCCAGCGCTTGTCCTTCCTCCACCGTCGAGGCGATAGGTTTTTCGGAGAGCAGGTGCAATCCGGCGTCGAGCACGGCCAGATTGACCGATGTATGGAAATTCGCAGGAGTCAGATTCAACGCGCCCTGCAGGCCAGGATGAGCGAGAAACGCCTCCAGACTCGTGTAGGCAACGGCGCCATCGAACATCGCCGCGGCTCGTTCAGCTCGCTCGGCGACGGGATCGAATGTTGCGGCGACGGTCGCTCTGTCGCGGACATTCTGGATTCCGGGGATGTAGGTTCGAAACGCGACATCGCCGCACGCAATGATGCCAAGCTGAATCACAGTTCTCGTTCCTCTCAAGCGCTCAATGGCAGATTCGGGTCAGACAGTTCAGGGGCCGACTCTCCAGCTCCATGCAGGTGGCAGCGGACCCAATGCACCGAGTTGAGTGTGGTCCGGCCAGGCATGATCTCACGGCAGACCGGCATCACATGCGGACAACGATCGGCAAACGGGCATCCGGGCGGTGGATCGACGAGGATCGGCGGTTGCCACCCACCGGCGCCCTGTTTCGACCCATGCTCGGCTTTCGGGTCGGGCACGGCATCGAGCAGCCGCTGGGTATAGGGGTGAGCAGGGTGCTGGATGAGCTCTTCGCTCGCCGCTCCTTCGACGATCTGACCGGCGTACATGACGATCGTTTCGTCCGCGAAATAGCGCGCGCTCGCGAGATCGTGGGTGATGTACAGGTAGGCTATGCCATGTTCGTCCTTGAGACGCTCCATCAGGTTCAGAATGCCCATCCGAATCGAGACGTCGAGCATCGAAATCGGCTCGTCGGCAAGGACAATTTCAGGCTCGACCGCCAACGCCCGGGCAAATGAAACCCGCTGGCGCTGTCCACCGGAGAGTTCGTAGGGGTACTTGTCGCTGAACTGCCGGGCCGGCGCCAGCCCGACGCTTTCCAACAGCTGATCGACTCGTTCCGCCGTTTCCTTCTTTCCCGACGATTTCTTGTGAATGCGCAGTGGCCGGGCGAGATGATGAGCAATGCTCTTGACCGGATTCAGCGAACCGAACGGGTCCTGGAAAATCATCTGCACGTCGCCGCGATACTGCAAGGAGGCGCCGCGCCGTTCCTCCGCCAGCATGTTCTTCCCCTTGAACAGAATCTGGCCCGCGGAAGGCTCGATCAAGCGCGCTACGCAGCGAGCCGCCGTGCTCTTGCCGCTGCCCGACTCCCCCACCAGCGCCAGCACCTTGCCGCGCTGCAACGCGAAGGAGACATGATGCAGCGCTCGCAGATTGCGGCGGGCGAACATGGTGCCGACGGGGAAGAACTTCTGCAGATCCCGGACTTCGAGAATCGGCGCATCGGCGGTGTGCGCGTGCTCGGTCATACCGCCACCGCTCCTCTCGATTCCATCAGCGGACTGATCGTCACCGGCTGGCCCTGCTCGTGCAGGTAGCAGGCAACGTTTCGCCGGTCGCCAGTTGGGACCAACAGCGGTCGCGATGCCGAGCACTGCGGCATCACCAGCGAACAGCGCGGCGCAAATCGGCACCCCGGTGGAGGTGAGAGCAGGTCCGGCGGCGATCCGGGAATGCCGGTCAGCTCCATTCGCGGTCCGTGCACGAGCGGGAACGAATGCATCAGCCCCCACGTGTACGGATGCTGGGGATCGTCGAAGAGCTGCGACGACGGCGCCTCCTCGACGATGTCTCCGGCATACATGATGCCGATGCGGTCGCTGAACTCGACCAGCAGCGACAGATCGTGCGTGATGAAGAGCACGGAAAAACCGAACTGTTCTTTCAGCTCGCGCAGCTGCATCATGATTTCCTGCTGCACGACGACATCGAGCGCAGTGGTTGGCTCGTCCATGATCAACATTGGCGGATTGAGAGAGAGCGCAATTGCAATCACCGCTCGTTGCCTCATCCCGCCCGAGAGCTCATGCGGATATGCCCTGCGCCGATCAGGATCGATGCCGACGATCTTCAGTAGTTCTATCGAGCGCTCCTCAGCGTCCTTGTCGGAAACATGCTCGTGCGCCTGGATCGCGTCAGCGATTTGATCGCCGATCCGCATGACGGGGTTCAGCGAATTCATGGCGCTCTGAAAGACCATTGCGACTTCGCTCCAGCGGAACTGCTCGAGCTGGTCGTCATTCATGTCCAGCACATCACGGCCCTTGAAGAGCACTTGCCCACCGGTGATCACAGCAGGCGGATTGAGCACCCGCAAGATCGAGAGGGCGATCGTGCTCTTGCCGCACCCTGATTCACCAGCCAGACCATAGACCTCACCCGGCATGATCTGAAACGAGACATCGTTCACTGCCCGCACAGAACCACGGGTGCCCTTGTATTCAACTCGCAGATCGCGAACGTCGAGAAGTGGCTCAGTCATGGCGCCGTACTCGGTGTTCGAACGACCGGCGTAGCCCGGCTGTTTGTACGTCGCACCCCACTCTCCTTCAGTGCCCGAACGATGCCCTGACGTGCCCGCAACCGCGGATTGGTGATCTCATCGATGCCATAGTTGAGAAGCGCCATCGCGAATGCCACCAACGCGATGCAGACGCCGGCGGGGACGAACGTCCACCACGCGCCTGTGAGCAGACCGGCGTTGTTGGCCGCCCAGTAGAGATTCGTTCCCCAGGTCACACGGCTCGGATTGCCGAGTCCGAGGAACTCAAGCGCCGCCGAGGCGCCAATCGCGAAAATCGTCGAACCGATGAACCCGGCAACGATGATCGAGAGCATGTTCGGCAGCATTTCGCGGAAAACGATCCGCCAGGTCCGCTCGCCGGTGACCACCGCGGCGGAAACAAAGTCCTTTTCACGCAACGACAGTGTCTGAGACCGGATGACGCGGGCAGGCCAGGCCCAGCCGGTGATCGACAGAACGAACACGAAGAACCACATGTCGTCACTGAAGATCCACAGATCGCCGCCACCAAGAAATGCGGCGAGCACAACCAGGAGCGGCAGGCTCGGCACGATGAGAAAGACGTTGGTGATCACCGACAGAACTTCGTCAATCCAGCCCCGGAAATAGCCGGCGGTCATGCCGATCGCGGTGCCGATCAACGTGGTGAATATACCGACGAGAAACCCAACCTGAAGGGTAAACCGGGCTCCCCAGACAGTCTGAGCGAAAACGTCCTGTCCCTGTCCCGTGGTGCCAAACCAGTGTTCACTCGAGGGCGCCAGATGAGGCCGTGCGATGAAATCTGACGGATCTCCAGGCGCAATGCGGGGAGCGAAAACCGCCATCAATATGAAGACGAGCAGGATCAGCATCCCCACGACGGACTTCTTGCTGCCAAAGATGGTTTGCAGCCAGGGCGGCAAACGCCGACGAGTAAACGATGCGTCGCTCACGACATCGACAGGGGTGTTCATCCCTGGCAACGACGTTGCTTGTTCGATCTCAGTGGTGACTTGCACGTCTAGTGCCACGATCGCTGCTCCAACTAGCCTGTTCGCACGCGCGGGTCGAGTCGCAGGTAGAGCAAATCAACGATGAAGTTCGCAATGAGCACCGCGAGGGTGATCATCAGGAAGATCCCCTGCATGAGCGGATAGTCGAGCTGACGCACTGCGGTCAGCAACGACCAGCCAAGACCCGGATAGGAAAAGACGGTCTCGGTCACCAATGCACCGCTGATGACAAATCCGAGAGCCATGCCAAACGCGGTCACGCTCGGCAACATGGCGTTGCGAGCGGCGTAGCTGAACATCACCCGGCGGTCAGAAAGCCCCTTGGCGTCGGCCATCGTGATGTAGTCCTCCGACAGCACCGAGATCATGGCGTTGCGCATGCCCAGCATCCAGCCACCGATCGAGACAAGAATGATCGTACCCGCTGGCATGATGAGATGCGTCGTAGCGCTCCGAATGAATTCCCAGCTGAACTCAGGGGAAAGCCCAGCCTGATAGGCATGCCTGAGCGGAAGAAGATCGTATTTGAAGCCAAGCAGAAAGAGGGCCAATGTGGCCAGCCAAAAATACGGAAATGACCCAGTAAAGAGCAACATTGGCGGCAGCACAGAATCCACCCAGCCACTTCGCCGCCAGGCGCCAAAAATGCCCAGCACGGTGCCGATCGTGAAGCTGAGTAGAAGCGCGACCGAACCAAGAACAACCGTCCACCACATGCTGGTTCGAATGACATCGATCACGGGAGATGGGAAATACGAAATCGAAAGCCCGAAATCGCCGGTCAGCACACTTCCCAGATAGGTCAGGTATTGCTGCCACAGCGGCGCATCGGAGAGTCCATACGCGGCACGCATGGCATCGATCGTGGCGGGATCGACCCTGCCCTGAAATCGGGCAAACATGGCCGACGCCGGGTCGCCCGGCATCAATCGCGGCAGAAAGAAGTTCAGCGTGATCGATGCCCAGAACGCCAGAGCGTAGAAACCAAGTCTGCGGAAGATGAATCTCACGCCGTTCCCCTTCTCACCAAAGGCTGTGGGTCGGGTCGGATGGATTGTCTGTACACAACCCATCCTACCCGATTTCGGCGCCGGAACCTGATCAGACCAAGGTTCCGGCCCGATTCACCACAGGAAATCCTAGGCTTCCTGGACCGGTGTCAGCGCAGTGAGAACGCGCAGTCGTTCAGGGTTGTCCCAGGTCGGGAGGGCCGACCATGGGTTCTCCTCGTTCGGGAATCCTTCGAAACGGAACGTGGTGTACTCACCCCACATCGGGCCGTTCCAGAGCGGCGCGCTGGGAGCGTGCTCGTTGTACAGCGCCTGAAGCTGGCCGACGATGCCCCGCTGCTCCTCGAGATCGGATGTCTGGCCCATGGCCGTCAGGAGTGCATCGGCCTCCGGTAGCCCGAAGCGGTGCCAGTTCACGGCGCTGATCTCGCCAACCGGGAGAACAGTCGTCGTGGCCATCACATTGCGGTAGTAATTGAACGGCGTCGGTCCCTGACCACTCCAGCCGATCGACATCTGGAACTCGCCCTTCTGGATCTTGTCAAACCAGGCGGCGAAGTCGAGCGGAGTGACGGTTGCCTTGATGCCGACCTCCTCGAGGTTCTGGGAGAAGATCTGGACTGTGGACACCCAGTCCGACCACCCGGTAACGACATTCAACTCGTATTCCATCGGTCCAGCTGGTCCGACGCGAACGTCACCATCGAGCGTGTAGCCGGCAGCATCGAGAAGTGCGGCCGCCGCTTCGAGATCCCGTTTGACCCAGGTTCCCTCAGTCGACTCGTCCATAACCTTGAATCCGGCATAACCACCGGTGAGCCCCGAAGAGTCACCCATGAACGGGTAGTTGTACATGGCAATGTCGAGCGCCTGTTCGCGGTCGAACGCCATGCTGATCGCCTTGCGCACGTCGACATTGTCGAACGGCGCCGTCGTGGTGTTCATGAAGATGTGGGTCATATCGCCGCTCTCGGCGAACCAATAGTGGAAGTGCTCGGGATCCTGCGCCACGAAGACGTTCTCGACATCCGGAATGAAGTTGCCGCCCCAGTCATTCTCACCGTTGACGTTCGCAAGATTGGCGGCGTCATTGGTTGGATACGACGGGAAGCGCAAACCGTCGATGGCTGGCTTGCCCTCCTGCCAGTAGTTGGGATTCTTGTGCAGTTCCCAATACTGTGCCTCGAACTGGGCGATGACCGTGAACGGCCCGGTGGCGACCGGATCACCTTCGTCGTTCAGGAAGGTGACCGGGTCCTCGACGTTCTCCCAGATGTGCTTCGGCACGATCATCTGCTCGGCGAAGTCATAGAGCGTGAGCGTATTGACTTCCGAGAGGGTGATGGCGACGGTCAGATCGTCCGGCGCCTCGATGCTGGTGACCAGCGGCAACGTGCTGCGAATGGCCCCGCTGCCCGGCAGCGCTTCATTGGCGATCAGCAGTTCGAATGTGAATTTGACGTCGGCCGAGGTGAACGGCGTACCGTCCGACCACTGCACGCCTTCGCGGAGTTTGAATGTCAGAGTGAGGAGATCCTCGCTGTACGACCACTCCGTCGCCAGCCAGGGATGCACGACGCCCTCGAACATACTGTGAATCGCCATCGGCTCGTAGATGCCGCCCTGTGCCGGCCAGCGTCCCTGCCCAACCGGCAGCAGCGGGTTGAAGTTCTTGATCCAGGTTGCCTGCTGTTCCTCAGACACCGTCAGGAGCTTCAGGTCGCTGTCCTGGGCCGCCGAGACCGGCCGGGGCTGGACCGCGGTGCCTACGGCAGCCGCGCCCGCTACCGACAGGCCCATACCGGCCATCGCCTGCATCATCCGCCGCCGGCTGATGGTGCCCTTGCGAACGAGGTCTTCGAGAATTTCTACGGCTTCATGTTTCTCGATCACGTGTTGCCTCCTGATCATCAACGCCCGCCCATGAATCTGGACGGAATCGGGGTGCCCGGCGCCCTGCCGCAGCACGTTCGATCCGAGATGCGATTACGCGTCACCTCCTCTTCCTGCATCGCTGTCAGACGGGGCTGCAACCGAGCCACAACCGCACGACGCACGTAGCACCATTTCAGTAGGAAGGTATCGTTGGGTGGGAGCGCTCTCATTCGACGCAACCCGATTCAGGACGATTCTCACCGCTTCTCGTCCAAGTTCCCGAATCGGTTGCACCATCGTCGAAAGTACTGGTTGTGATACCAGCTGGTGATCGAGACCATCGAACCCGAACACGGCGACATCGTTTGGCGCACCGAGTCCGGCGTCACGCAGAGCCTGCAACGCGCCGGACGCCATCGTGTCGCTGGCGACGAACACCGCGTCGGGGCGCGTCCCGTTTTTCAACAGTTCCTGCATGGCTCTGTAACCGCCACGACGCGTGAAGTCCCCTTCAGCCGTCAGCGACCGTTCCGGCGCCCGCCCCGACTCCTGCAGAGCCATCACGTATCCGGCATAGCGGTCGATGGAAGCAATCATGTTTGGTGGACCGGTAATGCAGCCGATATGGCGGTATCCGTGCCCAATCAGGTGTTGCACGGCGAGTTTTGCCGACTCCACGTTGTTGACATCGACAAAACTGACATCGTGATGCGGGTGCCGGCCAACAAGTGCGAAGGGGAATCCGTCCCGCTGCAAGCGCTCGACGATGGGATCCTCGACCACGCTCGAAGCGATCACCACTCCGTCGACATGCCGCCCCCGGATCACCCTGTCGTAGACACGCTGGTTGCTGATCTCGACTTCAGCGCTTTCGAGAAGCATCGTGAGCAGGTAGTCAGCGTCGTTGCATTCCTCCACTGCGCCCTGTGTCAGATGCAGGAAAAACGGGTCCGTGAGAACGACTCCGATCGAGCGCGGCACCAGCAGACCGATGATCCGGGTACGTCGCGACGCCAGGCTGCGCGCCGCGGCATTGGGGTGGTATCCGTTTTCGTCGATGATCTGCTGAACGTGAACCCGCACTTCATCTCGCACGTGCGGATCGCCATTCACGACCCTGGATACGGTCGATCTGGATACTCCGGCCAGTCTGGCGATTTCCTCGATCGTCATTCCAGTGACCCACAAAATCTGGGAGCGCAACCAAAGAGTTCAGCGCAGAATCCGGTTCGATGGTTCTTGAATTGTGAGAGCGCTCCCAACGAATTGGGCGAAGAATACGAGGTCCCTCTGCGGGTGTCAAGGCAATGTGCTGCATTTGGGATCAAACGTCTGTGCACGCTTCACAGACGGACGGGCACCATCTCATCGCACCGTCTCAGAACCAACGCTGCGCGTCAGCCTGCAGCGTCTCGCAACAGAACCGGCTTCTCAAACTCCGCCTGTCGCTCGGAGTAGCGCGTCCGACGCCACTTGCCCTGTCAGCGCTCCGAACACAGTGTCATTCTGAGCGCCAGCGAGGACGAGGGCGTGAGCCAACTCGCCGCCGCAGCGGAAATCTCGCGAACGTACGCCCAAAAACAACGGAGGGATTTTTCACTTCGTTCAGTAGCGCGACTAACGTTAACTGTCCTGTAGGCGCTCCCTGTGCCATGTCATTCTGAGCGCCAGCGAAGAATCTCCCGCCGCAGCGGGAATCTCGCGAAAACCCCGCAAGTCATGGACTGCCTTCGATCAACGAGAGATCTTTCGCTCCGCTCAAGATGACTCGGGAGATTGGTTGCGCAACACGACAACGACGATTGGTCAGACTATTCAGAATGACATGGTGAACTGGCTACTTGGACCACATGACAACGTGTGTCGGACGCGCCGCTCAGAATGGCGACGTGTTTGGGCGCGCTATTCTCCCTGGAACGCGTGCGCTATTCCTCGTTCAACACATGCAGCACGGTGCGAACCATAATTTCCATACCGGCCGCCATCGACGTTTCGTCGATGTCAAACCGCGGATGGTGGTGCCCCCAGCTGAATCCCTTTTCTTCGTTGCGGCTGCCAAGAAAGTAGAACGCTCCTGGTCTCTTCTCCAGGAAGTAGCTGAAGTCTTCGGCGCCCATGTGGTACGGCCCCTCGGCGACGTTCTCCTCGCCGAGAACCTCAGCCGCGATGCCGCGCACCATGTCGGCCATTTCGGGATCGTTAATCGTTGCCGGATACCCGGGCGCGTAGGTGTATTCGACGCTCCCGCCCATCGACTCCGCAACGCCGGCGGCGATCTCACCAACACGCCTGCCGATCAGTTCGCGGACTTCCGGCGTAAACGACCGCAACGTGCCTCTGAGCTCTGCTGTGTCCGGAATCACGTTGGACGCTTCTCCCGCCAGAAACGCGCCGACCGTGACGACGGCTTTTTCGGTCGGATCGACCTCCCGACCGACGATCGTCTGCAGTGCGGTGACGATCTGCGCGCCAATCGACACAGGATCGACGCAGAGGTGCGGCTGGGCGCCGTGTCCGCCTTTGCCTTGAATCACAATCGTAAACCGGTCAGCCGCGGCCATCGCCGGACCTCCGCGGACGTCGAGCTTACCGAGTGGAATCTCCTGCGCCACATGCTGCCCGAAGACGAAATCAACGTCTGGATCGGTCAGGACCCCCTCTTCGATCATCACCCGGGCGCCGCCGCCCCCTTCTTCCGCAGGCTGAAAGAGCACCTTGACAGTACCCGGGAATTCGTCCCGTCGCGCGTTGAGCAAACGGGCAATGCCCAGCAACATCGATGTATGGGCGTCGTGACCGCAGGCGTGCATCTTGCCGTCGGTTTTCGACCGGTACTCGACGTCGTTTTCCTCGAGAATCGGCAGGGCGTCCATATCGGCACGCACCAGCACAACCTTGTTCTTGCCAATTGACGGCTTCGTGCCTCTGATCAGCGCGGTAACGCCGGTGACGGCAATACCGGTCCGAATATCTTCGAGGCCCAGTGAGTCAAGTCGATCGGCGACGAACTTCGCGGTCTCGAATTCCTGGAACCCAAGCTCCGGATGCTCGTGCAGGTACCGGCGATCCGCGATAACTCCCGGCAAAATCTCGTCGATTTCCGCTCGAAGCGGTGGATTGGCGACAACCATTGCGAACTCCGTCCTTTCCCAGGTTTGCTCTATGATCTGTTGGCAGAATCGAAATACCGAAGGACGGTGCGCGTCATCGTTTCGATGCCAATCCCCATTGCGTCTTCATCGATATCGAATCTCTGGTGGTGATGCCCCCAGACCAGCCCCTTCTCCTCATTGCGGCTTCCGACGAAAAAGTAGCAGCCGGGAACCTCGTTCAGAAAGAAGCTGTAGTCTTCAGATACTGGCATCAGCGGACCTTCGATCGCGAACTCCGGTCCCACGACCTCTTCCGCTGCCCGTCGAACGATCTTCGTCATCGCCGGGTCGTTGATCACCGCTGGCGCCCCGCCGCCGAACTCGATCGTTGCTTCAGTTCCGTAGGCTCCTGCCACGCCCTCGACGATGGCTATCAGGCGCTCCTTGACGGCGTCGCGATGCTCGAACGAAACGGTGCGAATCGTACCGCTCAGTGTGGCAGTGTCCGGAATGACGTTGAAGGCATCACCCGCCCGGAACACGCCGACCGTGACCACTCCCGGCACGACGGGATCTTTCTCTCGCGAGATAAGCGTCTGCAGGGCATTGATGATGGCCGAACCAGCGACGATGGGGTCTTTGCAGCGGTTCGGCGCAGCGCCATGTCCGCCGCGGCCGTTGAGCCGGATCGTGAAGCCATCGGCGCCAACCATCGCCACGCCTTCTCGCGCGGCGACGGTGCCAAGATCGATGCCCTGCCAGATGTGCAGTCCAAAGGTTGCGTCGACGGCTGGGTCTTCGAGTACGCCTGCATCGACCATCGCCCTGGCCCCACCGCCCCCTTCTTCGGCCGGCTGGAAGAGCACCATCACGGTTCCACCGAACTTATCCCGGTTGTCGGTGAGCATGCGGGTCGTACCCAGCAGCATCGCGACATGAGAATCGTGACCGCAGGCATGCATCACGCCACTGGTCTGTGACCGATAGTCGACATCGTTTGCTTCCTCAATTGGCAGCGCGTCCATATCCGCCCGCAGCATCACCACGTTGCCTGCGCCGGCCCCGGTGCCGCGAATCAGACCAGTGACGCCAGTTTTGCCGATGCCTGTCCGTATCTCTTCGACCCCCAGAGATTCGAGTCGCTTGACAATGAAAGCCGCGGTTTCATGCTCCTGAAACCCAAGTTCCGGGTGCTGGTGAAGATGCCGCCGGTCGGCAATCACGCCAGGCAGAATCTCCTCCACCTGGTTTTTCAGGGATACATCAGCTGTTGACATGTCTGTGACGGACTCCTCGCACGCGCGGCATGGAACGGTCATTGTGCGCCGCACGATACCAGAATTCCTCGTGTGTGGCTGTCGCATCGGCGGTGAACAGTTCCGCCTCATCGACCCGAGTGGGCGTATGCTTTCATGCAAAGCGGCGGTACATCCCGGGAGATCCTTCATTATGTCCGAACTCACCGAACGGGAAGCGCTGGACCTTGCCACTGAGGCCGTCGAGCAAGCCGGAGGCACCCGCGAGGTCTACCGCAATCCGCGCCATCCATTTTCCCGCGACGCCTCGCGTGATTACGTCATCAACGGCCACGAGGTCGAGCTCAGGCATGGCGAAATCAGCTCGCCGGCGATCGTTTCCGTCGCGGGATGGGTATTCGAGATACACGACGAATCACTGGAATTGCTGGTCCGGCCGCCGCGCCCAAAGGAACGCGCCAAATAGGCCGCGTCAGTCTGTCGCCGGAGAAGGGTTTGGCACGCTGCCGCGCTCAGCCTCGGGCGAATCGGAGCTAGCCGGGGTGCCCGGACGTTCCGACATCAGGTCTGTGTGGGTGAACTGTTGCGATTGGGTGGCAGGCGGAGGTCTCGTCCATGGATCGCGTTCAGGCATGAGTCGTTCCCCCAGCCACCGCCAGCTCGACACCGTCTGCGGCATTTGATCGGCGGCTCGGCGAGCCTTGATCAGATCGGAAACGATGACTTGAATCGCCGCGGCGATCGGAATCGACAGCAACGCGCCAAGAACGCCCATGAATTCTGTGCCGACGAGGATCGCCAGGAAGACGGTGAGCGGAGTGAGGCCGACCGCTCCTTTCATTACTCTCGGAACCAGAATCCAGTTCTCAGTCAGCTGAATGGCGATAGCCACGCCGGCCACCATTAGCGCTTTCTCCCACGATTGCGTCATGGCCACAGCGACCGCCGGAATACCGCCGATCCATGGACCAATGATGGGGATCGCTTCCGTCAAACCGGCAATCAGTCCCAGCACCGGCCAGAATCGCACATCGAGCAAGCCATAAGCGATCGTGGATGCGATGCCAATGATGATCATCAGCGTCAGCTGACCGCGCATCCACCGGCCCAGCTGCTGCTCGACATCCGCCCAGATGCGGCCAACGCGCAGCGCCGTGGTCGGTTTCAGCTGCATCAGAATGACACGCTGCGTGAACGGCTTCTCCATCAGGTAGTAGAACGTAATCACGAATATCGTCACGAATCCGATTACGCCGCCGGTAATGCCGGTGAGCACCGTTATGGCGTATTCCTCAGGAATCTCTGGTGGTTTCTCGATGGCAAAGATGACAGATTGCAGACCGTCGGCGCCGGGACCACGCAGGATTCCGTTGTCGCTCGTCCGCCAATCTCGTTGCAGTTCCCGCAATGACTCGGGAGCTTCTGTTCTGAACCGCTGCGCCTCTTCGGCGATAGTCGGCACGAGGAAGTAGGTCGCAGCGCCCAGAATCGTCAATATGACGGCATAGACCACGAGGATGCTCAGCGCTCTTGGCAGATGTTGACGCTGCAGCCGGTTGACCGGCCGTTCGATAATCGTGGCGAAGAGGAATGCAAGCACGATCAGGACGAGCACTGCCCGCACTTCGATCACAAAATAGGAAATCAGGATGACCAGCAGGAGCGAAACCGGCGTCAGCGCCCGCCCACGATCGAGCAGTGATGGCGGATCGGGCGCCGGCGTCGTCGCCACCGGTTCAGATGCAAGAGCTGTTGGGAACTCGTCCACCCTGACTTAGACCTCATCGACGTATGTGGGCGGGTGGCCGTGGGGAACCAGTTTTCGGTTACTGCTCGGGCTGCCTGGCCCTGGGACTCGATCAGATTCGGGCGCTGTCCCGACCACGAACACGCCAGAACTGGGGATCGAGCGGATCGACCTTCGAAAACTTGATCGCGGCCGGAACATCATTCCAGACAGTAGAAAACGAGAACAACTCCTCGCCATCCACAACGATTCTCCGCGCCACACCGAAGGGTCGCGTGACCGGGAATATCTCACGCGGGGGACGGGAGATGACTTCGGCCTGAAACCAACCGTGGTCGGCGCAATGTCCTGCGTGGACTTGCCACGTCATGTCAGCAGTAATGCCGCCGATATCCCGGACGGCGGTTTGCGACAGTTCGCTCCCACAAACAGGGCAACGCAGCGGCGTTTGCACGCCAATCTGCTCTCTGGGCGGTACCGGGACGAAACTATCCATTCCCTACTCGCTTTATCCCTCGATTTCGGTCCGCGGCCCCGCCACACATCCGACAACATCCAAGCATGGAGTCTATCACAGGCTTTACCCGAAACTGCCCCGGTGCATTTGGATTTCACCCGACTGCACTCGGCCAGTCGCGGGTTGGCGTGAGCTACTGGGACAGGTAAAATGAAGCTCGAGGGAACCGCGAGGCCTGTTGCCGCGTTTCAATGTACGGAGGCGTACGTGAATCGCGCACTCCTCTTCGTTTTCGGGTGGCTCCGAGAACATCAGGCGCTTGCGGCAGGGACAACATCATGAGCACTGCGCGCCCAGCCGGGGTTCTGGTCCAGAGTGGCCGTGGCCTCGTCGAATGGCTTACTGGCACCGGCTTTCTGACACTGAATGCCCTTTGTTTCTTCGGGGCACTGGTAACGCTCATTCCGTGGAATATCTACTCATCTCCGGGCGATTTCTGGTCGGCGGATATCCTGGTTCGCTGGGCATTTCTGCTCGGGTTACATGCGCTGCTGGTTGGAACCTGGAGCCTCATTCAGAATGTCATTCTCAGGGATGACAATCCAGTCGCCACCATGACCCCCGCCGCGCGGCAATGGCACACAGCCCGTATCCGCAACACAGCCAGCTCGATCGATTTCCGGACTGGCCCGGCACACAGTCCCGCTGCCGCAGCGACTGCTTCGACACTCTATGCAGAAGCATGGGCTCGCAGTCAGCGGGAGCAGGTTTCCCGTTCTGCCGCCGTCGACGATGCGGGGGAGGTGTCCGAGCCAGTCGTCCGGTCAGAAGCGGTGCAGGTGAATGATCTCCTGGCAGACTGGGACACCTCCTGGCCGGAACCGGTGCAGACCCCAACGCCGACACGTGGAGAGGAGTTGATCGCTCCAGCTGAGGAAACCCCCTTGGACGACGTTGACATCCTGATCGAGAGTCTCGCGCCAGAGCGCACACCAGGACCACTCTCCGCCGCGGCGAGAGCGACCTCGGTGAACTCGACTGGCTCAACGGTCGATCCAGAGATGGAATGGCAGTGGATCGAAGCTGCAGCGTCGTCATGGCTCAGCCGTCGCGAGCACGAATCTGGAGCAGACGCGCGGAGCAACTAATTGAACGAACCTGAGAACATCATCCAGCCGTCATCGCGTGACTTCACCGTGGCGGTTTTTGTTGCCTCTGGACAGCATGTTCTTCTTCAATACCATCAGAAACTGCAACGGTGGTTGCCTCCCGGTGGCCATATCGAGCCTGATGAGCTTCCCGATGTCGCCGCGCGCCGCGAAGTACGTGAGGAAACCGGGATCGAAATCGAGCTTGTCGGTGATGGGCTCAACCATGTCGACATCAATGGACAGCCTCTCCAGCTCTGCCGGCCCGCCGGAGTCCAGCTGGCTCGCATCCGGCCCGGTCACGAGCACATCGACTTGGTCTACTTCGCTCGACCACTCGGTGGCAGCCCTCAGAACGAATCGGGCTGGTTCGGCCCTGATTCGTGGTCTTCACTGAAATTGACCGAAGAAGTTCGACAGTGGTGCGAGGCTGCCATCGAATCAGTTGACCACTGGTCACCACCAGACGTCCGCGTCCGTACGTAGTCTCAGCCACTCCGCTGCTGATAAAGGGCAGCAACGAGGCGGGGATCTGGGCCGATTCTTGACATCATGGAAAATCTTGAAATCCCTGTACGGACGTGTAGAGTGTACGTAGATTTTGTACGTGCTCTTCTGGGGTTCCCGGCCCTTCCCGCTTGCACGGTGACGGAAGGAGCCACCTCTCGATGGATGCACCTCGGTTCGACGCACTCGCACGCGCGATTTCCAGCGCGCCTTCGCGTCGCAGTCTTTTGAAAGCAATGTCGATCATGGCGGCGGGCGCCGCAGTGTTGCGCCCCGCGGTCGCCGATGCCGACACTGCAGTGGGTGGATCCCAGACTGTCGACACCTCCGGTACCGGAGGAACCACGGAATCATCTGGCGGCACTTCGACCGGAGGCAGCGCAGTCTGTCTTCCGATCGCCATGACTGGCACCGAAGCCGGATTCGCACCGCCATTCTTTGCCGAGATCATCGAAGGATCGTGCGATACCGCTAGCGGATCGTCCGTCTACGAACTTCTCGATGTCGAAGCCGACGAAGGCATGACCGCTGTTCCACCCGCCGCCCTGATGGGGCGCAGCGTGACTACGGTCGAGTCCTCCCTTCAGGATCTGATCGACACCAGGCACTCGATCGTGGTGCGAGCCAGCATCGACGATCCATCGATCGTTGCTTGCGGCGAAATCGGTGGCAACCTGCAGGGTGATGAGTTGGCGGCCGGAATTCGCGAGCGCAACAACTCCGGATTCTCCGGTGTGTCCCTGCTTCGCGGCACAAATGGCTCATCGCTCGTCTACATCTTCCTGGGACAGGGACTCTCCACAGTGACGACGGCAGCAGCGGCGATTGGGGCGGTGGTCGTGACCACGGCTGACGTGAATCTGCGCGCTCAACCGGCGGTCGATTCAGAGATCATCGCGGTAATCCCGGCCGGTTCGGAACTCTCGGTGACCGGCCCTTCGGTTGGCGAATGGGTGCCTGTGCAGGTGCCGGACAGCGGCGCGGAGGGTTACGTTTCCGGGCAGTTCGTCGAGGTCGTTTCCTAGGCGATCACACAAGACCAAACACAGAGGGCCAGCCGGAACCGGCTGGCCCTCTGTACTTGCCCCAATCCGCGAATCGGAGCGCCGCCACCGTCGTGGGATGAAGCCAATGCGTAGCCTCGCCATTTATGGCGCTCCCCGGTTAAGTGTCTGTCACCGCCGCCTTACGCAGGACGGCGCAGCACGCGCCACGAAAAGAGACCGACCAAAGCCGCCGAGAGTCCAAGATAGATCGCCGCTTCGATCAACTGGAACTGCCGGAATCGCTCGGCCGGCTGATACGCGACCCATTGTTGAAATCCATAGTCGTTGACGCACTCCTGGAACGCAGTCTCGTTCGGAGTCGAGCAGGTCATGTAAACAGTATCGATCGGCACCCGATCGCCGCCGGCATCGAGCCATGCCCAGTCGACTTGCCAACCGGCATTGGCCTGGTCGCTGAACGCTCCGATGTTGCCGGTCTCTTCGACCGGCGTCTGCAGATTCTCCCGCAGCTCGGTCGTCATGAGCGCTTGCATTCCGACGAAGAGGATGCCCATCAGAACGATTGCCGGGATAGCTTTCCGGATGATCGAGCCGATGGACAACGCCAGGGCTGTCGCGAACACGCAGTACGCAATCAGCACGACCGGCGAAAGGATGAACGCCTGTGTGCCGAAGCTCTCCGGTTCGACACGCATCACACGCTCGCGCCATTCCGCCGCGACGACGGCCCATATGATGGCAACAGCAACTGTGATCCCGAATACAAAGCCAAGACGAGAGATGAGCCATTGTGGCCGCGCGAGTCCCTGCGTCCAGGCGAGTCGAAGTGTGCCCCGCTCGAACTCGAAAAGCGTCGGAATCGCAACCATTGCGCCAATGGCAATCGGCACCGCATGCAAAAGTCCGGTCTGGCGATCCCAGTTGAATTGCGTCTGCCAGAACTCCGTCATCATCTGCTGACAGGACTGTGACGTGTTCGTGTGCAGACATCCTGCCCTGGTCAAGGCATCCCAATCGGTTTCGATCGTGCGCATCCCGAACCACATCGTCCCGATCAAACCGGCGAAGAGGATGACGCCTGCTATGGCATCGTTGCGGTGCAACCGCCAATTGAGCCAGGTCATCGTGCTGCCTCCGTGATCGCTTCCTGCCGGGCCAGGTAGGCCAGCACGGTCTCTTCGAAGCCGGGGTCGCGCACATCCCAGCGCGGATCGATGAGGTGACCATTTGCCTTCACCAGAACCGAGCTTTGTCGCTCCGTATGCGAAGCATGGATAACGTTGTGCAACGCCCCGAGCTCCACATCGCCGACGCGCGGTCCGACGAGCAAACGATGCGTTTGCACGAACTCCTCAAGATCGCCCGCATAGTGGATCCGTCCATGATTGAGAATCACGAGATAATCGCAAATTCGCTCGAGCTCATTGACGAGGTGTGAGGAAAAGACAACCGTCAGCCCGTCTTCGACGACTTCCTCCATCAACGTTTGCATGAACTCGCGCCGGGCGAGTGGATCGAGCGATGCGACCGGCTCGTCGAGAATGATCAGCTCGGCGTTTCGGGCTAACGCGAGGACCAGCGACACCTGTGCCTGCTGCCCTCCCGAGAGCGCTTTCACTTTGCGATCGAGGGGGATGCCGAGTCGCCGCATGCGGGACTCCGCCATCGCTTGGTTCCAGCGCGGATTCATCTCGGCGCCGAAACGGAGCGTCTCGGCCACCGTGAAATCGCGATAAAGCGGACGGTCCTGCCCGTCAAACCCTGCCCGGCGCAGGGCCAGCGGATCGGAGTACGGGTCGCTGCCGAAAAGCTCCACTTTCCCCGACGTCGGCGGCAACAAACCGACCGCGATGTTCAGGAGCGTGCTCTTGCCCGCCCCATTTGGACCGATGATGCCCGCGATCCGCCCAGCTGGAATGGAAAGTGAGCAATTCCGAAGCGCCCAGGTCTTGCCGTATTTCTTGCTCAGGTCACATGTGGTCAACGCGTTTCTCACGCTGCACCATCCTCCTTTTCTGAAACGCGCGAACGCGCTTCCAGCGCCGACAACACCAGCGCGGCGATGTCTTCCTCATCGAGTCCGAGCTCTCTGGCCCGGGCAAACCAGTCGTTCAGTCCAGTAAGGAGCTCGGTATGACCCGCCAGCTCAGGACCGGCCAGCGTTTGTTGCACGAAGGTGCCCTGCCCCTGTCGTCCGGCGACGAACCCTTCCATTTCGAGCTGCCGGTAGGCCTTGAGCACGGTGTTTGGATTGATCGCCAACTGAGCGACGACGTCACGAACAGTGGGAAGCTGATCGCCCTTCCGTAGAAGACCCAGCCGCATGGCGCGCTTGACCTGATGCACGATTTGCATATAGGCCGCCACGCCGCTTCCACTGTCCAGATGAAACTCGATCATCGATCCACCGCTGACGCATGATTGTGTCACTATCGTAGTTATATAGTTTTATGGATCGACCAGTCAAGCTCCCCGGAATCTGTAGCGGCAACGCCTGCGTTGCC
>CAYWSE010000056.1:0-24310 GCA_964461025.1 uncultured Sphaerobacteraceae bacterium
GTTGCAGATGCGCAGCCAGCCACGTCGCGACCGGATACCGGTAGCGACGTGGCTGGCTGCGCATCTGCAACGCGTACCCGAGTGTCAGAGGTCCCAGGCGCCCAACGAACATCAGCAGACACATCAGGACCTTGCTGACATCGCTGAAGTGCTGTGTGATCCCGGTCGAGAGTCCGGCAGTGGCCAGACCGCTCATCGTCTCGAAGAGCATGTTGTTGAACTCCGCATCTGACTCACCGATGGAGAACTCGATCGCCGCCAGGACGATGGTCCCGGCAAAGTGAATGAGCAGAAACGCCGCGATGATGCTCATCGCCCGCATCAGCAGCGGCGTGGGAATGCGGCGCTGATAGACCTCCGATTCGTCGTCACCGCGAAAGGTGGACAGAACCGCGACGAAGATCACCGCCACCGTCGCGATCTTCACCCCGCCAGTGGTCGAACCACTGGCGCCGCCGATCATCATCATCGCCAGCCAGATGAACTCGGTGATCGATGTCGCAGATGTCCAGTCGACGGTCGAGAAACCTGATGTTCGGCCAGCCAGCGCCTGAAAACCTGCGCCGAGGACGCGGTCCTGGGCAGGTTGACCCTGCAACATGCCATTCCACTCGAACAGCAACATGCTGCCGAAAGCGATCAGGAAAACCACGAGATTGCCGGCCAGCACGAGTTTGGCATCGAGACTGAGCACGGGCCGGCGAATCTTCCTCCGAATGCTCTGGAACGCATCAACCGCCTCTCTCACCACGAGGAATGAGAGCGCTCCGGCCAGCACGAGCACCGCAATGCTGATGTTGACCGCATATGAGGCGCGGTAGCCGGTCAGCGATTCGAAACTGCTGTTCAGGTCAAATCCCGCGTTGCAGAACGCCGAGACGGAATGAAAGAGTCCATGCCAAACGGCCTGATCCCACGCCATATGCCGGGAGAAACAAAGCGTCAGAATCAGCCAACCGCCGCCTTCGATGATGAAGGTGAACAGCGCGATCTGGCGCGACAGGGAAGTGGCTTCCTGCAACGAAATGGAGGGCGAGCCATCGCGCAGAAAGAGTGATTGCCCGATCGTGGTGCGACCGCCGCCGCCGAGTTGAAAGAGAATACCGGCCCCAACCATGAACCCCAGACCACCAATTTGCATCAGGATCAGGATGACGACTTGACCAGCGACATTCCAGTGGTTTGCCGTATCTACCGTCGTCAGCCCGGTCACCGAAACCGCCGATACCGAAGTGAAAATCGCATCGACAACCGGCGTGCGGTGGCCGGACTTCGTTGTGAGCGGCGTCGCCAGCAGCAAGGCGCCGGCGCACATGATGATTAGCAGGATCAGAGCGAAGCGTTTGGCCCGGTCGCGCGCTCCAGGCGGACACTGCGGCGGCGTTGCCTCAGGAATCTCGATGTATTGCGATTCGCGAACCCGGCGTCGGAGAACGACGTCATATTTCCGGGGTGGCGTGTCATTCACGGTCGCTCTCGTCGCCCGCCGACATCATCCTCTCGATTTCGACATCTGGACCGGCCACGATCAGGTCGTCCTCGGGCTCGATGCGTTCATTGAACGACGGCGTGCCGATCATGTACTTGCCGCGATGAATCAACAGCAGACTGACACTGGCGCCACACCCAGCCAGGATTTCCGAGACGGTTTGTCCGACCATGCGGTCCGGGGCGGAAATCCGGGCGACGCCGGTTGTCGGCGACAAGGTGATGTAATCCTCGATGCTGGGCACGGCGAGGGAATGGGCAAGCTCTTCCCCGGCGTTGCGCTCCGGGAAGACAACCCTATGGACTCCGATCGATTTCAGCACCGCGCCATGCAGCTCGTTCTTCGCCTTGGAGACGACGTAGGGCACGCCGAGTTGCTTCAGCAACATGGCCGAGAGGATGCTCGCTTCCAGACTCTCGCCCTGAGCAACCACGGCAACGTCCGACTTGCCGACTTGCAAACTGCGCAGGAGCTCTTCGTCCGTGCCGTCGCCCTGCACCGCCAGAGCGGTGAAACGAGCAGCTTCGGCGACCGACTTCTCGTCGATGTCGATCGCCAGCACTTCGTAGCCAAGTTCGTGGCAGGTCTTCGCGGTCGCCCGGCCGAACCGGCCGAGTCCGATGATAGTGACCCGCGATCCTACGCCGATTCCTCTGGGCACGGCTTCATCCTTCGCGTCCTGACGCATTCGACCGCATCTGAATCGAACAATGCGACTCGTCTCGTCGAATGTCAATTCACCGTGATTGCCCGGGCGGAAGCATCGTGCGACGATTGAGCACACGAACCCAGATCCAGACGGGTGTGCCATGGAACCACCAGAAGCGAAACATCGCCGTGAAATCACCGAGCTTCTGGCATCGCTCCGATCGCTGGGGATTCGGGACGAGCGCGTTCTAGACGCGATGGAGCAGGTGCCTCGGGATCGGTTCGTGCTCCCCTCCTCTGCTGAACGGGCCTGGGAAAACCATGCCCTGCCTCTCGATTTCGGCCAAACGATCTCGCAACCCTATGTCGTTGCGGTGATGACCGAAGCGCTGCAACTGGATGGTTCCGAGCACGTGCTCGAAGTTGGCACCGGCTCTGGTTATCAGGCGGCGATACTCTCTCTTCTGGCTAATGACGTTGTCACGATCGAACGGATCGAACCTCTCGCCACGCACGCCCGCGACTTACTGCGTGAGCTTGGCTATGACAACGTCGATGTTCGTGTCGGCGATGGCAGTGAAGGCGTGGAAGACCTCGCGCCGTGGGATGCGATCATCGTCACCGCAGGTGGACCGGCAATTCCGGCGGAGCTGGTCGCGCAGCTCAGTCAGGCCGGTGGCAGATTGGTGATCCCGGTTGGGGAGGCGCATAGTCAGCGGCTCCTCACGCTTCAGCGCAATGGGGAGCGCGTGGAAGAGCTCGATCTGGGACCGGTCGCCTTCGTCCCACTGATCGGCTCGGGCGGCTGGCCCGATTCCATTGACGACGACGCCTGAACAGTGAGGGATTCGATCCGATGCCATATCTTCCCCAGTCGCCCGACCTGATTCTCTATGGCGGCATCATTCACACGATGGATGCCCATGATCGACCGGCCACGGCCATCGCGGTTCGTGAGGGTCGCATCGCCGGCGTTGGCACGGACGACGAAATCCGGGCGCTGGCTGGGCTGGGCACGATCGAGGAGTCGATCGCCGGAAAAACGGTGATTCCCGGACTGGTCGACGCGCATGTGCACCTTCTGTCCACGGGCCGAATGCTCCAGCAAGTGCAGCTCTTCGATTGCCGTTCGATCGACGAGATCACAGCGCGCATTGATGCTGCTTCCCGGCTTGCTGCACCCGGCACATGGATCGTGGGGCGCGGATGGGACGAGAGTTTGCTCGCCGAGCGACGGCACCCCACGCGGTTCGACCTCGACCCAGTCAGCCATGGACATCCAGTCGTCATTCATCGGGTCTGGAACAAGCTCGTGGCGAACTCATTGGCGATGCAACTGGCTGCCGTGACCGCTTCGACTCCTGATCCACCTGCCGGCATCTCCTACAGCGGATCGTTCGAGCGTGACGCATCAGGTGAACCAACCGGACTCTTCCGGGACCGGGCGAAGGAGATGATCACCAATCACATCCCCGGACCGAGCGCGGCTGACGAAGTGGATTCGATCGCAGCCGCCTGCAGCGCCTTCAACGCCGTGGGCATCACCTCTGTCGGTGAACCCGGTCTCAGCGCACCTGAGCTGCGGGCTTTCCAATATGCGGCGGCCGACGACCGCCTCACCGTTCGCACCGACATGCTCCTGGCCGGGTGGGGCTATGTCCCGGCAGACCAGGAGAGTACGCTGAAGGAACGCATTCTGGAGTCCGGACTCACCGGCGGGTTCGGCAACGAACTGTTGCGCGTTGGCGGGGTCAAGCTGTTGCTCGATGGCGGCATCGGCGACCGCACCGCCCGGATGTTCGCTTCTTACGTCAACGAATCCGAGAACCACGGCGTCTGGGTAGTCGATCCCAACGAGCTCGCCTCGATCGTCCGCTGGGTTCACGATCTCGGCTTCTCCATCGACGCGCACGCCTGCGGTGACGAAGCTCAGCTCAGGATCGTCGAAGCGTACGCGGACGCCATGCAGTTGAATCCCAGGCCGGAGTTACGACACCGGGTGCATCACGCCTATTTCCCAACCGGCCAGGCGCTGCATCTGATGGCCCGGCATCGCATTCCAGCCGTCGTTTCCAATCCCTTCATTGCCAACCTGGGAGAGAGCTTCGTGCTCTCGCTGGGCGAGGATGTTGCGGCGACCGCCATGCCGATGCGCAGCTATCTCGATGCCGGTGTCCCACTGGCAGGATCATCCGACTCGCCAGTTTCTGACTACAACCCCTGGGTTGGCATGCAGGCGGCGACGGTGAGACGAACGGTCGCGGGACGAGAATTCTGCGCCTCAGAGCGGATTTCGGCGCGAGAGGCGCTGCGCTCCTACACCATCGGCGGCGCGTATGCCCTCGGTCGTGAGCGCCAGCTTGGATCACTCGAACCCGGCAAGCTCGCCGACCTGGTGTTGCTCGATCGCGATCCACTGGAGGTTCGGGTCGAGGAACTCTCCACGCTTTCGCCTGTGGCGACAATGATCGGCGGTCGCTGGGTCTTCGACCGGCGCTGAACAATCGCTTACGGAAAGAGCTCAACCCCCATATTCCGCGCGGCGGTCGCCATTCGATCGTCTCCGGTGACGAGTGGAATCCCTCGCCTCCTGGCCAGTTCGACGTAACTAGCGTCGTAGCTCGTCAGCCCGTGCTCAAGTGCTAATTGAAACACCGCCGACAGTGCACGGGCATACGACATGTCTTCGTACTCAACTCGCAGGGCATCGAGAATCGGCAGATATTGGGCGAGCTGAAACTCGGTTAGCCGTTTCCTTTTCAGTGCCTGGAGAATTCCATTGGTCACTTCAAGGGACCAGATCGCTGGAACGACAACCCCTGCATCGGATATCGTCCCGTAGAGATCAGGTCGATTGGCTGGTCCGGTTTCTTTTAGGATCCAAGAGATTGCGGTCGACGCATCGACGACGAAGGGCACTAATCGTGGCCCTCATCAATAAGCTCATTCACATCGATATCGTCCAGCGAAATGCCTTCCCGTCGTCGAAACTCGACCCACTCCTGAAACAACTTGCGAGCATCCACGCTATCAGTGCGTTCCGGCACGATCCGTGCGACCGGTGAGCCATGCTTCGTGATCACGACCGTCTCGCCGGCGGCGACATCGTTGATAAGTTCCGACAAATGAGACTTTGCCTCATAGACGCCAACGGTCTTCATGGCTGATCCAGTTCCTGAACTCTGGTCCGAATTTGACTGACCTCTGACCAGATTATACGCTACCCTGCAAGGGGTGAGTCGTCCCTATTCGGAGACCGGCGGCGGGCTCATGCCGATGGCGTGGAAACCGTTGTCGACGAAGATCGTCTCGCCGCTGATGGCGCCGGAAAGTTCACTTGCCAGGAAGAGCGCGGTGTCGGCGACCTGCTTCGCGCCGAATGGCGTGCCGAGCGGGGCGGCGCCCTGGAAATACTTGACCATGTCGGAGAGCCCCGGAATGCCGCGTGCCGCCGCGGTCTTGATCGGCCCGGCGGAAATCGCGTTGACGCGGATGCCGTCCGGTCCGAGATCGAAGGCGAGATACCGTACTGCCGACTCGAGCGCCGCCTTGGCCACACCCATCACGTTGTACTGTGGGAAAGCGCGATCGGCCCCGAGGTAGGTCAGGGTCATGATGCTGCCACCCTCGGTCATCAGCGGAGCCACGCGTTGCGAGGTAGCGATCAACGAGTAGACGCTAACGCTCATCGCTGTCGAGAAACCGGCCCGCGTGGTCTTCAGGAAGCGTTCTTTCAGCTCATCCGGTGGCGCGAAGGCGACACTGTGCACGAAGCCATGGATAACACCGTAGTCAGCCTTCAGCGCCTCTCCCAGTGCATCGAGGTCGTCGTCAGATTCGACGTTCCCCTTGTACAGCTTGCTTCCTGGTGAGTTGGCGATCAGCGCTTCGCAATCACGCAGCATGCGATCGTCGAGATAGCTGATCGCCAGCGTCGCGCCGGCGCCGATCAGCGCTTCGCCGATGGCGTAGGCGATGCTCCATTTATTGGCAACACCCATCACCAGGAAGGTCTTTCCTGCCAGGAGGCCGTTGGCGGGATTGGTGGAATCGGTCATCAGGGAGGATCCTTTCAGCACGGAACCGCGACTTTGCGGGTCACTGGAACGGCTCCAACGGGCCGGAACCGAGCAGTTTGGTGCATGATAGCGATAGTCGCCCTCGCTGGCGACTCAGCGATGCTTCAGCAAACGATGATTGGGGAGCTCATGACGGCGATTCCAGTGTTCGACGGTCACAACGACACGGTCCTCTCCCTGCAGGAAACCGGTCGCTCGTTCATGGAGCGATCGAGCGAGGGGCATGTCGATCTGCCTCGCGCCAACGAAGGCGGGCTGGCCGGTGGATTCTTCGCAGTCTGGGCGCCGAGTCCCGAGGAGAAGTACGTCGATCCGCATTCTTTCGATCCCTATCAGTCTGTCTATAGCAGCGAGGATTCGATGCCGGCGAGCGTTCCGCTCGAACACGCCGAACACTTCGCGCTTGGTGAGCTTGCCACGCTGGCGCGCGTCGCCGCGAAAAGCGACGGCAAGGTTGGCATCGTTCGCACGGTAGCCGACATTCGCAGCAATCTGGCAAACGGCGTTTTCTCCATGGAGCTGCACCTGGAGGGCGCCGAACCGATCGACCCCAATCTGAGCACGCTCGAAGCGTTCTATCTCGCCGGGGTCCGGTCGATCGGGCTCGTCTGGTCACGGCCGAACGCTTTCGCCCACGGTGTGCCTTTTCAGTTCCCCGGTTCGCCGGACACCGGACCGGGGCTGACCGACGCTGGCAAAGCGCTGGTTGCAGCATGCGACGAGCTGGGCATCCTGATCGACCTGTCCCACTTGAATGAAGTGGGTTTTTGGGATGTGGCCAGGCATTCTTCGAATCCTCTTGTCTGCACGCATTCAGCAGTCCACGCTATCTGCCCGTCCACGCGCAATCTCACTGACAAGCAGCTTGATGCGATTCGCGACTCGGATGGGATCGTCGGCGCCAACTTCCACGTCGGTTTCCTCAACCCGGATGGCGGTCGAGATCCGGATCAGACGACGGTGGCGAACCTCGCCGATCACATCGACTACTTCTGCCAGCGTCTTGGTACGGACAAGGTCGCGCTGGGCTCCGATTTCGATGGCGCAACGATGCCCGGTGATCTCCGCGATGCCGCCGGTCTACCCTTGCTCTTTGCTGAACTGACCAGGCGTGGTTACGACGACGCGACATTGAAGGCGATTGCTTTCGAGAATTGGATGCGAGTCTTCGACCGCGTCTGGGCCGCCTGACGCGTGTGCTACGATGGGCGGTCGCCGCAGATCGATTCGCTTCGGCTCCCATTCGCCCACTGACCACCGATGCCTGACATACCGGACGCTTTACAGACAGACAACCATGTACTCTGGGCGCTAATCGTCGCGTCAGTTCTTATGGTCTTTACCCTGGAAGCTGTGCAATCGGCAGTCGAGGGGGCGTGGCCCCATCAACGCCGTCCGAACACGATGCTGCCATCGGAACGGACGGCGCATTCGATCTGGGGGATTGTGGCGCTGGCGCTGATCGCGGGCGGTCTGCTCCTGATCGCCAATCTGGCGATCCTCCTCTGGCAAGAACTCGATCCAACCGGCATTCAGAAGACCGGCGGTGTGTTGCTCGCCATTTCGTGGGCGCTGTTTATGCTTGTCAGCATCGACCGGTTCGGCATTCGCCGCCACATGACGTCGATCGGCATCGCGGCCCCGGCAGCGGCACTGGCCCTGTTGACGGCTGCCATCGTTCTCCTCGCACTTGGTCTGATCGATATCTGGCCACCAACCGACGAATTTCGCGAAGCGCTTCCGGTCATTCTGATTGGCGCGCCTCTCGACGAAATCTAGCTTCTGGTTACGCTCATGGGCACGAACGCTCCACGCGAGCGCCCACCACGCAAACGCCCTGTCGCCGCGTCGAGTTCTCGCGCCCGCGGGAAGAAGTCGACCGGCACTCCAGTCACGATTCCAACAGCGGGTGGTCCGCTGGTGATGGCCAGAACGCTGCCAAAGGAACCGGCGCCCGCCACAGCGCCCCCAGTCGGAACGCCCCCCTCTTCCGAATTGCCCTCACTCTTCCGGGATCCGGACTTTCTGGCATTCTGGACATCGCGCCTGCTCGTCCAGATCGCGCAGGGCGCCATGATGTATGCCCTGCTGGTGCTCGTTGTCGATAAGGCCGGCTCGTCGTTCTACAACTCGATTTTCGTCATCTGTGCCGTGCTGCCGGCGATCCTCTTTGGTCTGCCGGCGGGCGTGGCGGTCGATGCGATTCCTCGCCGTCCGCTGCTAGTCGTTTTGAATGTAACGAGGTTTCTTTTTGTCATCTCATTGGCGTTCCAATTGCCGTCGATCGCCGGCATCTTCGCCACGGCGCTGGGCATCTGGACCATCCATCAGTTCTATGCACCGGCCGAGGGCTCGACGCTGCCATCGCTGGTGCCCACCGACCGTCTGACCGAGGCGCAGGCACTGTCGAATCTCGCCCTTGTGATCGCTCAGGGAATCGGTCTGATCGTGCTGGCGCCTCTTCTGCTCAAAACAGCCGGCCCGCAATACCTCTTTGCGATCTGCGCCGGCTTGTTCCTGACAGCGGCGCTCCTCGTGATTCAGCTGCCGAGAATCGCGACACCCGCGTCGACGAGTCAGGCGAGAGTTGCCGATCAGGGAATCGAACAGGCGCTTCTCTCAGGCGCGCGGACTCTCCTGGGAGACTCAATCCTTTTCCGGGTCACCCTGGTGGACATCATCGTCGGCATCGGATTGAGCGCGCTGGTGGTGATCGCGCCGATCTATCTGACGAACATCCTCGACAGCTCATCGGAGAACACAGTTTTTGTGTTCGCTCCGGCGGCAATCGGCGTCATCGCCGGCCTGCGCATGGCGCCATTTCTGGCGCGACACATCGAGCTGAGAGTGCTGGCCACCATCGGGCTGCTGATTTTCGCGGGGTGCGTCGCGGCATTTGGATTCATGGGCGATATCTACCGCTTCCTGGTGGATACCCTGCACTTGCCTGTCGATTCGTTTGCAAGAGCGGTTCGCATCGCACCACTGGCATTGATGGTGATGATCTTTTCGATACCCGCCGGCTTTTCTTCGTCTGTCGTTGGTGTGGCAGCACGCACGACCACGCTGCTTCGCACACCGGCGAATTCGCGGGGCAAGGTCATCGCCACACAGTCGCTGATGCAGAATATCGGGGCGCTGGCGCCCACCTTAATGGCCGGTGTTCTGGCCGACGTGATCGGGGTTGAGCGGGTAGCGATCGTCATCGCCGTACTGATGCTGGTTGGAGCGGCGGCCACCTTCCTGACGCGCCGCTTCTCACCGCAACTGAAACCAGCCTGACCGGACAGCTACGATCCTGTGAGGACTTTCCGGAAGCGCTTTTTGCCCACCCGAAAAAGCTGCGGTGAATCACTCCCTGCGAAAAACGCGTCCGGGTCGTCGACTCGCTCACCGTCGATCGAAAGACCGCCTTGCGACGCGAGACGTCTGGCCTCGCCGCGGGACAACGCCAAGCCCGCCTCGATGAACGCCTCGGCGATCGTCAGTCCTTTTGCCAGTGATTCGGCAGAGATCGTGGTCGCCGGTATATTCGGATCGGCGAGCATCGCCTCGATCGAGTCACCACCGAAGAGCGCCTGCGCAGCGGCGTCGGCGTCATCGGACGCCTTCTGGCCGTGAGCGAGCGCGGTCACTTCCCGAGCCAGCACACGTTTGGCTTCGCGCAGCGCATCGCCTCCTTCAGCGGTCAGGCGGGCGATCTCCTCACTTGAGACGAAGGTGAAGAGCTTCAGAAGCCGGTCAACATCAGCATCGTCGACATTCACCCAATATTGATAATAATCATAGGGACTGGTCATCTCGGCATCGAGCCAGACGGAGTTTCCGGCCGACTTGCCCAGCTTCTCGCCACTCGCGGCGGTGATGAGCGGACTAACCAATGCGAATGCCTGACTGCCATCGACGCGGCGGATCAGATCGACGCCCGCCACGATATTGCCCCACTGATCGGAACCGCCCATCTGCAAACGGCATCCCGTTGTTCGCAGCAGGTGGAGAAAGTCGTACGCCTGGACGATCCGGTAATTGAACTCGACAAAGTTGAGTCCCGTTCCTGAGTCGATGCGCGTTTTGTACGTCTCAGCGGCAAGCATTTCGTTCACCGAAAAATGCCGGCCGATATCGCGCAGAAACTCGATGTAGTTCAGCTCCAGCAGCCAGTCGGCATTGTTCATCAGGAGCGCGGGTGGATTCTCCCCGAAGCGGTTGCCCTTGAAATCGAGAAAGCGGTCGAACTGAGGCAGAATCGAGCGCAGATTCTGGCGAATCTGCTCCTCGCTCAGCACGTCGCGCACCGACGTACGCCCGGACGGATCACCAACAAGCGCGGTGCCGCCACCACCAAGCGCGATCGGTTGATGACCAAAGCGTTGGAGCACCGCCAGGAGCATGATGCCGAGCTGATTGCCGATATGCAGCGACTGGGCGGTGGGGTCGAAACCGATATAGGCCGTCACAACGCCATCGTCGAACGCTTTGCGCAGTGACGTTTCATCGGAGATGTCGTAGACGTATCCGCGATCTTTCAAATAGTCGACGACGTGCACACCGGCTTCACGCGCCTGAATTGCCGAATCACCTGAGACCTTGCTCATCTAGGCCGTTGCTCCTGCCAAAAAGCCTTGCACCACACCGGGAATCTGCGACCAGTCACCTGAGTAGACCCACATTCCCGCGGTCGTGTAGTCAGAGTACACATAGGGCAGCAAGTCGGTGAACGCCACCGAGTCAGCCGTGAAGCTGGGCGCGGCGAGCGCAAGGGTCAATCGCCGGGCAGCACCGAGATCGTTACGCACCGACCGCCGGTAGTCATGCACCATATCCGGCAGGTCATGGACATACTCTTCGCTGGTCGCCTTCGAGAGCAGACCATAGAGGACGAGCTGCTGGCGCATGATGCGGCCGCCATCGCCATCCTGATGCCGCGTGCGAACGAACTTCAGGGCGTTGGCTCCGTCGAGATGAAGTGGACCGGCGGGATAGAAAATCTCTTCGATGCCATGGTCCATCGTCGGGAATTCAGCATCGTAGAGATCGTAGGGATTCTCGACATCGACGCCTCCGAGCTGATCGACGACCTGACTGAATGACTCGAAAGTGGCAAGAACCACGGCATCGACCTCGACGCCGAAGTTGTTGAGAACGGCCGCCTTGACGACGCTGGCGCCGTCACTGAATTTTCCTTCACCAGATTTGATGCCGAAATCGAATGCCCGCGTGATCTTGTCGTACCCGAATCCGGGAATCTCGAGGTAGAGATCTCGCGGCACGCTGACCGCGCGCAGCCGGCCGGTCGGCAAGTGCAAGCGCGCGATCATAAACACATCGGCGTTCTCCGGATTGCCGGGAAGCTGGTATTCCGGCGGGCGGCTATCGAGCCCACCGGCAACAACGGTGATTGTTTCGAAGTCAGCCGGCTCGATATCGTCCTGCGCGAAAGCGGCATTGACCCTGTTCAATGCTGACAGCGCCGGGAAAGCCACCACTCCCGCCATCTTCAGCATGCGTCGTCGTGAGATCATGTCCAAGGAACCTTTGTACGTGTGCGATGCGCTGGCCGGATCGCTCCGGCGGAACGTGCAAGGTAGCATTCTCGCTGTCCACCGGCAACTTGCCGGGCCGCTTTGTGCATCCCAGTGGCTTCTATTTGGAGAACGACGTGACAGAGTTGATCGACGATCAGATCCGGGAAAACCTGAAGGGGCTGATTCGCACCATACCGGACTTTCCGAGTCCGGGGATTCTCTTTCGGGACATTACGCCTCTCCTCGCCGACCCTGAAGCATTCCGGCAGGCGATCTCCTTGATGGCCAAGCCTTACGACCACATCGATCACGTTGTCTGCATCGAGAGCCGGGGATTCATCGTGGGCGCACCGATCGCGTATCAGCTGGGAGCGGGGCTGGTGCCGGTGCGCAAGGCGGGCCGCCTCCCCTGGGATACGCTCAGCTCCGACTATGCACTCGAATATGGCGTGAACACGGTCGAGGTTCACAAGGACGCGATCAAGCCAAGCGAGCGGATCATCATCGTCGACGATCTCCTGGCCACCGGCGGCACGATCAGCGCGGCGATCGAGCTGGTCACGGCGCTGGGCGCCACAGTGGAAGGGATCGAGGTGTTGATCGAGCTCTCGACGCTGAAGGGCCGGGAGCGGCTGGCGGGTTATCCGGTTCGGAGCCAGATCGTCTATTAGGGCAACCCGCGTGGAGTTTGTCCTGCTCCAAGTTAGAGCATCGTTGCAGGCGGCCTGCCGCTGCGGCGGGAGATCCCTCGACTGCACTCCGCTTCGCGTCGTTCCGCTCGGGATGACAGGTGTTTTTTTGGTCAGAGCCAGTTGACCTAGCTCACGCGCTTCAATGAATCGAGATACGCATGGGCGGCTTCGCCGAGCCGGCGGGCGCCTTCTCCGATGTTTGCTTCAGGGATCGATGAATAGCTGAGGCGCATGCCGCGCGCCGGGCCGGCATAGTCGGGATAGAACCAGGAGCCGGGCAGGAACGCCGCGCCATAGTCGGCAGCGACTGTCAGCAATTCGTCGGCCGACGCTCCTTCCGGCAGATTGCACCAGACAAAGAATCCACCATCGGCGGGACAAACCTCGATCTCGGCGGGCATCGAGCTGCGAAGCCCGGCAACGAGCAGATCGCGGCGATGGCGATAGAAATCGCGAATCCGGGCGACGTGATCGTCGAGAAAACCCATCGCGGTGTAGTAAACGAGCCGCGTCTCGATCCGGTTGGAGTGGATGTCGGCGCCCTCCTTGGCCATGTGAATGAGGGGCATCAGGTCGGGCGGAGCGATTGTCCAGCCAACACGAAGCGCGGGGGCGATGGTTTTCGAGAAGGTCCCCAGATAGATCACCTTGTTGGAAACCGCCCGTAACGGGTCGGAGGGCGGGTTTTCCGTGAAGTAGATCTCGCCGTAGGGATCGTCCTCGACCACGATGACGCCATACCGATCGGCCAGCTCGAGAATGCGCTGCCTTCGTTCGGGTGAGATCGAGAACCCAGTGGGATTCTGGAACGTCGGAATCGTGTAAAGCAGCTTCGGGGCAGGTTGCGTTGTTTTCAGAATCTGTTCGAAGGAATCGGCGCAGAGGCCGTGTTCGTCGACCGGACAGGTGATGTACGACGCTTCATAGGCGTCGAAGACTTGCATGGCGCCGATGTAGGTCGGTCCCTCGACGACGATCGCGTCACCGGGATCGAGAAAGAGCCGCGCGATGAGGTCGATGCCCTGCTGGCTGCCGTTGGTGACGACGATGTCATCAACACCGACCTTCACGCCACGCCGAGTCATTCGCTCGGTGATCAGTTCCCGCAGCGGCAACCAGCCTTCCAGCTCGCCATAGCCGAGCTGGCCGCCGACTTCGATCCAGGCTTGTTCGGCCGCCCATTGCAGTCGCTCCAGTGGCTGAATCTCGGGCGCCGGGGCGCCATTGCCGAAGTAGATCGGATCGGGATGACGTCCGCCGAGGTCTTCGGCCGCCTGCCAGGGGTTGTGCTCGAACGCCCGTGAACGACGAGCCAGCCGGTAATTGCCAGTCGATTTGAGAATTCTCGGCACGGGAGCTGCTTTCCACTCATGAACGCGATGACGAATTATTCGTCGATGAGCGCGATTTCCAATCGCTTGTTGATGCGACCCTTGGATCTCGTTCCAATCACTTTCAGACCGATCACTTCGCGGGTATTGGCGACGTGCGTGCCGCCATCAGCCTGCAGATCGAGTCCAACGATTTCCACGGTGCGAACATCTCGGATGCCTTCGGGCAGGAGATTGATCTTGGTGCGAATGAGATCGGGAATCTGAAAGGCTTCCTCTCTGGGCAGGATTTGCACCCGGACCTCGCGGCCGGCAGCGATTTCCCTGTTGGCCGCCGCCTCGATCGCGGAAACCCGCTCCGCGGAGAGGTCTTCCAGCTCAAAGTCCATACGCGCTTTGTCGACGTCCATGTTGCCGCCGGTGACCAACGCGCCGAAGTCGCGAAAAACGACTCCGCACAGGACATGCAACGCCGTGTGCGTTCGCATCAGGCGGTAGCGGCGCTCCCAGTCGATGATGGCTGTGACGCCGGCACCGATTTCCGGCAGCGCTGATTCGTTGGCAAGAACATGCTCGACGCCGAGTGGATGCTTTACCGCTGAGATAACTGGATGTTCCTTGCCGCTGCCATCGCGGAGGAGACCGAAATCGGACGGTTGCCCGCCTCCGGAAGGGTAGAAGACGGTGCGATCGAGGCGCACTGCGTGCGATTCGGCGACGTGATCGACAACACGCGCCTCACAGGAGCGAGCGTAGGCATCCGTCTGGAAGATCAGGGTGGTGGTCTCGGGCATTGTGTAGCTGCACCGTTGTCGACTGATTCGCCCAGCTCGGGCAGCGGCGCCACGGAGCATTTCGAGGTCGATAGTATGGGCGCGCCGGGGAGACGTCAATGTGACCGAAAGCAGGGAATTTCCTGTGAGTCACAAATTGACTTGCCAAATGAACCTGCGGTCATTACAATCAATGCAGTACTTGACTCGTTATTGAGCTCGAATATACCGAACGTTCGCCCGCAACGAACCAGGTGAGCCCTGTGGCAGGTTTTTCCGCACCTCCCGCCAAAGCTGTTGACAGCGAGTCGCATGACGCTACGCGGTCGAGTGACTACGGTCTCATTTCCTGCTACGAGTCGAGGCTCGAAGCGACGATGATCGTGCGCGCAATGGACCGCGAGCGGGCTCGCCAACCCATCACGGTGAAGCTGGGCCGTCTTGCCAGAACCGAGACTGCAGGCGAAGTTTCGCCCCGGCCGGCCGTTCGGTTCGTGCATGTGGTGACTGGCTCTGCGTTGCACGCTGATCCCATATAGAGACGCTCACCGGCCGGAACCTGCTGGTTGGGGCAATAGGCAATAGGCAATAGGCAATAGGCAATAGGCAATAGGCAATAGGCAATAGCAGGATAGTCGATTGTCAGGTGTCGACTATGGGCTGCATTGTTGTTTCAAGGGGCTTTCGGCCCTGCGGATACGGCGGGATCGACCGCCTTCGGAAGCAGGCGGCGGGCAGCCGGCAGCCGGCAGTGGATTTGTGATCTGCCTGCTGCCGGCCGCAGTCTGCCTGCTTCGTCGGGAGTATTAAGGGATCCTGGAGAGCGCCGAGTTTGGATGACCGGTTACCAGCCGGGCAAGGTCAATCGCTGCGCCGTCCGCCGACCTGACCGCGGGGATCGTGTAGGATCATAATAGAACATCCGTTCTCTCTTGTCAAGCCTTGCCTTGAGTGTTTGTAGGGGCCGGGCCGAGGAGGCGTGTCCAGAGGAGGCGGGCGGCCCAGGCGCGGCCGGGTGACCAGGATGGCGCGAGTCGGTCGAGCTCTTTCATGGTCATGTCCGGTTGGTCGAGGATGGTGCGGACTGCGCGGAGCAAGGCGACATCACCGGTTGGGTAGATGTCCGGAAATCCCAGCCCCCAAAGGAGCGCGCTTTCCGCTGTCCAGGGACCGACCAGCGGCAACGTGCGGAGAAATGTCCGCAGCTCTGTTTCGTCACTCTCCCGAGTGGCCGTAAGGGGAAATCCGCCCTCGATCGCCGACCGGGCAATCGCGCAAATCGCTTCGGCTCGTCGCCAGGTTACGCCGGTACCGCGAACGCTCTCCACTGGCGTGCTTGCGAGGTCCTGCGGACGCGGTGACGGATAGAAATGGCGTCCGTAGAGCTCGACGCCCGGATGAACGAGACTGGCGAGGCGTCGCTCGGTGGTCGCGGCGGCGGCAACGGAAATGCTTTGGCCGACGATAGAGCCAATGACGCCGTCGAAGAGATCGCCGTTCGCGAACGGTCTCAGACCGGGCATTTCGCCAGCGAGCCGGGCGATCGCTGAATCGGTGAATGCCGGCATCGAAGCGTCGATGCCGAGCACCGCCCGAAGCCATGCAAGGTCGCCGGAAAGTTCGGCAGTGCCATCGATCGTTAGTACTCCGTCTTGGTTCTGCGTTATCCGACGATAGACGACATCATCGTCTTCCAACCCTATCCAGACGAAAGCTCCGTCGATCCAATCGACGTTGGGCCATCGTCCCTTTCCCCACGCGACGGGACCGACGGTCAGTGCGAGATCGAAGGATTGACCGGGGTCGTGATGTCTCATGCTGCGAGTGTCCATGCGATAAGGAATGGCGAATGCGTGAGAATAACAATAGGTACGCTGATGTGGATCGGCAGCTGCAGCGATTCGATCGAGGTTGCAGGAGGTTTGCCGCTGCGGCGGAAGATCCTTCGACTCCACTCCGCTGGCGCTCCGTTCCGCTCAGGATGACATGTCCTGTTTCATGCCGCTCTGGCCCTGGATGCCAACAAGCGCCATAAATGGCGAGGCTACGGCTGTCCGCTTCGTGGAGCGGCTGCGCTGGATACTAGCAAGCGCCATAAATGGCGAGACTACGCAGATTTCTTGGGAAAGAAGACTTACTACGATTTATGGAAAAAACGCGGGTCGTTCACATTTTGATAGGAGAGGATGTCTGGGAGCTGATCGAGCCGGCGATCGCAAGCGCGGGAAACGGTGATGGCCTGGCAGTCGTGCTTTCTGGTGCGCGGGCGGATGTGAAGCAAGCATTCGGCGGACTTTCGAGGGGCACGATTCTCGACGTTCCCATCCGGTCGTCAGTGCAATCGGAGCTCCGCAGTCTGAGGCGGGGGCGGGCGACTATTGATGTCGATGACCTCGCCCCCCGGTTGAAGTCGGTCCAGCTGCCGTACACGGTCGTCAACGCGACGAGCGTTTTGTCGGTCGCGGATGCGCGGGACGATGTTCGGGCCAGACCCGGTCTGGTGATCGGCATGTGGGCACGAATGGCTTCGCCGCGTCTGCGACTAGGCGCGCGACTGACCGGCGCTCGCGATGGTCTGACCGCCGAAATCGCTCTGGCCCGGCCGCCCGATGTGGTTTGGTGCATCGATTATTTGTGGAAGGGCGGTCCGCTCGTGGTCGTCAGCTCGACCGATCTCATCGCTGCGGAAGTCGTGGCGCTTTCGATCAGAGACTTGCGGACTTCCCGCGCTGCGCAACTTGGCGGTCCGTGGGAGGATGAGCTGATCCAGCGGGCCACGGAGGTCGACCTCGGTGTGCCCGGTCCAGAATGGATATCAGTCGCCCCGGAGTTCTCCGATCGACTGAGTTCGGAGCAACGACAACGTGCTGTCGAAGCGATCGAACTGGCAGTTGCCAGAGCCGGTATCAGTAGCGTCTCCGCGCTTTGAGACTGTGATGGAAAAGCACCCGACTGGCACATTTCTGCAACGCTCTCTGCGGCATAACAGTATTGGTCAGATGAGACGCCAGACGGCCTCTCATTCGTGTATGGTTGTGACGCGGAATGTCCCGCTGAACATTCGAGAAAGGAGTAACGACGTGAAGTTACGATGGTTACGCATTCCAGCGATGATGCTGGCATTGCTTCTCACTCTTTCTGCCGCCGGCAACATGGCTGTGGCGCAGGATGAGGAGCTCTCCGGGAGCCTGCTTCTCTGGCATGGCTGGACCGGGGCGGAAGCGGACACGCTGAACAACGAGGTCCTGCCGGCCTGGCAGGCGGCGTACCCGAATGTGACGATCGAGACGCTCGCCGTCCCGTTCGATCAGCTGAAGAACAAGTATCAGACAGAAGCCGCGTCTGGCGGCGGTCCCGACCTGTTGATCGGACCGGCCGACTGGGTGGGCGAGCTCGTTTCGGCAGATCTGATTCAGACGTACGACGGGCTTGTCGATCCGGCTGCCCTCGAGAGCTATCTGCCGGCGACGCTCGATGCCCTGAGCATCGACGGGGCGCTCTACGGCATGCCGGAGAGCTTTGAAGCAGTGGCGATGTTCTACAACAAGTCGCTCGTGCCAGAGGCTCCGGCCTCGACCGCCGATCTGGAGGCCGTCGCCGCGCAGGTGACCGCCGACAACGCCGATGTGTATGGCCTGGCAATGACGTCGGATTTCTATCATCCGGCAGGGTATCTTTTCGGTTTCGGTGCGTCGCTGTTCGATGAGAACAACCAATCGACGCTGAATTCGCCGGAGACCGTCAACTTCCTGACCTGGTTCCAGACCATCAGCTCGAAGCCAGGCGTCTACCAGCAGGCCGATGATGGCGCGATTGCCTCACTCTTCAAGGAAGGCAAAGCGGCCATCACTTTTAACGGCCCCTGGTACATTGGCGACTTCGCCGCGGCGATCGGCGAGGACAACCTCGGCGTCGCGCCAATGCCAGCGATCAGCGAAAATGGCGATGCTGCTACTGCGCCGTTCCTTGGCGTCAAGCACATCATGATCAACTCGAACGCCAACGAAGAGCAGGCTGCTCTGGCCGCGACATTCGCGACCTGGTTCACAGGTCCGGATTCCGCGTCACTCCTTGCGGCGTCGGCGGGCCATCTTCCGGCCAATACAGCGGTCGATGTGTCAGACAATCCGATCGCGGCCGGCTTTGTCGCGCAGGCCGAGAGTGCCACGCCGATGCCTATCATTCCTGAAATGGGTCAGGTTTGGGAGCCGGCTGGCAACATGATCACCTCGGTCCTTTCCGGCGACGCCACGCCTGAAGAGGCGGCCGCCACCGCGCAGGACCAGATCAACAGCGCCATCGAGCAAATGGGCGCCTGATCGGTACAACCTGAATCGCAGAATCGGAGCCGGCCGCGCATTGTCGCGGCCGGCTCTTTTGCACTGCAGCACCTGTGGCACAATCGGCAGACAAGTCCGTCCGGGTCCGCGCAAGGAAGTCGGTTATGGCTCAACAGGGTGGAACGATCGAGAGTTTCGGAACGGGGCAGGCGACGTTCTGGGACAAATACAAGCTGCCCATTCTCTATATCACTCCGGCGCTGATCGTTCTCGCCATCGTGACTCTTTATCCCATCGGCTACCAAATCTATATGAGCTTCACCAATTTCTCGTTGCGTGATCTGCGAACGAACGATCCCGACTGGATCGGACTGCGCAACTATGAACGGATCCTGCGCAATCAGGTGCCGATTCCGAATTTCGATTTCTGGCGGATTCTTCTGTTCAACTTCACCTGGACGATCGCCAATGTCTCCTTCCATGTCGTGATCGGCGTGGCGGTTGCCGTGTTGCTGAACCGCCAACGGATCATCGGACGCAAGTTCTTTCGGGCGGCGTTCGTAATTCCCTGGGCTATGCCGCCTCTCGTTGTGGCGACGGTCTGGAAGAACATGTTCGACCGCCAATTCGGCGCGATCAACCTTATGCTCAAAAAGATTGGATTCGCGGGCGACATCGACTGGCTGGGACAGACAACGCCACCGATCGAGTTCCTGTCGTTTCTGCCGCTGGCCTTTTATGCGGTGCTGATCGCCAACATCTGGCTCGGCTGGCCGTTCATGATGGTCATCGCCACGGGGGCGTTACAGTCGATTCCGGGAGACCTGTATGAAGCCGCGTATGTGGACGGCGCGTCGCGCTGGAAACAGTTCTGGAACATCACCGTGCCACTGATCCGCCCGGCGATGGTACCGGCGATCATGTATGGCACGATCCTGACGTTCAATCAGTTCAATGTCATCTACTTCATCAGCGGTGGAGGTCCGTTAGGCAAGACCGAAATCCTGGTGACACAGGCGTTCAAGCTCGTCAATCCGAACGGGCTGTATGGGCTGGCGGCGGCGTTCAGCATCATGGTCTTTTTCATCTTGTTGATCATCACACTGGCGCAAAATCGCGTGGCGCGTGGATTGGAGGGATGGTCGGATGCATAGCCCTGAAGCGGCCCTGGGTCAACCCGCCGCCATTGCGGTCGAATCAACTCGAACTACTGCGGCGACAGCACGACGGAAACCGCGGGGTGTGCTCGTCGAGGATGTCGTCGTCCACCTGATCCTGCTCTTCGTGCTGGCCACGGTGCTCTTTCCGATTGTCTGGATCGTTTCGATGGCGATCGATCCGCGCAACATCAGCCGGCCGACAACGCTCGATCTGATCCCGCCCGGCGCGTCGTTCGACTCGTTCCGCCGCGTACTGACCGAGCCTCATGCGAACAATGTGATGTTCACCACGATGTTGAAAAACAGTCTGGTGGTGTCGATCGGCGTGAGTGTGGTGGTTGTGATCTTCAGCGTCAGCGCCGCGTATGCGTTCGCGAGATTCCGATTTCCGGGGCGCAAGTGGGGTCTCTTCCTGTTCATCGCCGTGCTGATGCTGCCATCGGTGGCGACGCTGGCGCCGTTGTTCGTGTTGCTCAACCAGATCAAGATTCCCTTCACCGACGAGAACATCCGGACGACGCTCCTGGGTGTGGGCATCGCTTACACGTCCGGGGCGTTGCCGTTCGCTATCTGGAATCTGAGGGGGTATATCGACACATTGCCGCGCGACCTCGAGGAGTCGGCGATGGTCGACGGGGCGACGCCACATCAGGCGTTTATCCAGGTTGTGCTGCCGCTGATCTTGCCGGCGATCGCGATCACGGTGTTGTTCGGATTCATGGCCGCGTGGACAGAGTTCGTGCTGGCTTGGACTTTCCTGACCGATCCCAGCCGCTTCACGCTGGCGATGGGGTTGAACTCGATGGTCGGACAGTATTCGTCGAACACGCCGTGGTCGGATTTTGCGGCAATGGCGATTCTGATCACATTGCCGATCGTTTTCCTTTTCTTCCTGCTTCAGCGCTGGATCGTGAGCGGTCTGGCTGTGGGAGCGGTGAAGGGATAACGGGCACTGTGCACTGGGAGCAGCCCCCAATCCCCGGCCCTTTCCCCCGCTGAACAGACACCTTGCCGAGAAGGTTGTTGACGCGGGGGAAAGGGAGGACGAGCTGATCTATGCCGGGACGTTGTCCGCGGCGGCGGCGAGCAATGGCACGTAGGTGTCGATGATGTATGGGATGGAGAGTGGCGAGGGCGCCGAGCTGGCCATCACATTCGATTCGCCGATGACCGGCGCATAGGCGCCGTTCGCTACAGCCGGAATTGCCTGCACCGGAGCTGACTCGGCGGCCGTGTCCGCCTCTTCCTGAGACGCAAACCAGAAAATGACGATCTGCCCGTCAATGGTGTCCGCCTCTTCGAGGCTGAGCGCGCCGAAATAGGCGGACGGTCCCTCTCGTTCGGTGATATCGACCATTAGCTGGCTCGGTTGCATGCCCATCGACGTCAGGAGCTGGACGCGAACATCGGTGGTTGTGTAGATGTTGAACCCGTCGGGACCGATATTGCCGTAGGTGAAGGTCTTTCCCTGAATCTGGGGGTAATCGACCGAGGCATTCGCCAGCGTTTGCGTCGTCTCGTCGACGAGTGCCTCCGCTTCGGCGGAGAGCCCCATCGCCTTGCCGATGATCCGCGTCGTATCTTCCCAGGATGTCGCGAAGGGCGCTTCGGGATAGGCGACCGTGGGGGCGATCTGGGCGAGCAGGTCGTATTCGTCGGCCGTGATGCCGGAATAGGCAGCGATGATCACATCTGGATTTGCTTCGACGATTGCCTCGAAAGGCAGCTCAGTCGCCTCATCAAGCAGCGTGGGAATTTCGGCGTCGCCGAGCGCAGCGTGGGTCCAGGGCAGGAGTCCATCCTCATCGCCACCCCACGAATAGAAGGGCATGGCAACCGGAATCGTGCCGAGCGCGATCACGACGTCCTGATTGATCCAGCTGAGCGTGACGATGCGAACTGGCTCGGACTCGATGATCGTTTGTCCGAAGGCATGGTCGATGGTGACAGGAAAGGCCGCCGCCGGCGTGCCCTCCTGGGCGGAAACGAGGCGACGCTGGGTGAGCGTCGCGCCGAGGGCCAGTCCGGCTCCTCCCATGAGTACCTGACGACGCGTCTGCTTGTGATTCATGCATCTCTCCATTCGGTTAGCCGTTCGCCGCGGGGCGGACTGTGGCGCTCGCCACTCGCGCGGGGATTATGCGTCAATTCCGACTCAGTGACTAGGATATGGCGATTCGACCCGATTCGCCCGGCCCCCGTAGCTGCGCACAGCGGTACGCCGGTCGCAACCGGAGAGATGATCGGTCATCGTGAACGTGGGGCCCTGAAAGAATTGGCGTAGGCGGACGTCTGTCGCCATCAATGGCGACGCTACGGAGGGAGGGTGGGCGGTCGGTCGGCGCAGGGCATCGACACGGAGGTCGAAGCGTACGGCGATGCGGGAGGCTCCTCGCCGGCACGGGGCCGGGTTCTACGCCCTCCTTGCTGTCTTTCAGGCTCGCTATACTTGGCTGGTTATGACGACCTTCCCTCCAGATCTCAAATCACGTCTCTCGGCGCTGCCGCTCGCTCCGGGCATTTACCAGCTTAAGAACGCCGATGGCACAGTGATCTATGTTGGCAAAGCCCAGGCATTGCGCAACCGTGTCCGTTCGTATTTCCAGTCGAAATCAGGCATGGACCGCAAAACGCGCGAGCTGGTGAGTCATGTCGTCGATTTCGAGGTGATCCGCACCGATTCGGCGATGGAAGCGCTGATCCTCGAAAACGAGCTGATCAAGAAGCTGCAGCCGAAATACAACGTCATGCTGAAGGACAGCAAGACGTATCCCTACCTGAAGATCACGAGTGAAGAGTGGCCACGCATCATCTCGACCCGGCGGATCGTTCAGGACGGCGGCCGGTATTTCGGGCCATACACCTCGGCCGGATCGGCATACAAGGCGCTCAACCTGCTCAACCGCCTCTTTCCCTATCGCAAATGCGAGCAGAAGATCACCGGCAACGAGCAGGTTTGCCTCTACTACCACATCAAGCAGTGCCTGGCTCCCTGCATTGGGGCGACGAGTCACGAGGAGTATCTGCGGGCGATCGAGTCGGCCGAGCTTTTTCTGAGCGGCCGGGGCGAGGAGATTCTCAATCCGCTCGAAGAGGAAATGCGCGAAGCCGCCGACGCCTGGAATTTCGAGCGCGCAGCCGAGGTTCGCGACCGCATCGAAGCGGTGAAGCATGTGCTCGAAAAGCAAAAGGTCGTCAGCGCGTCGGGCACGAATGCCGACGTGATCGCCGTTGCCCAGGGGGATGGTGGCGACGCCGGGGTGCAGGTCGCGTTTTTGCGTAACGGCAAGCTGCTTGGGTCGGAGTTCTTCCCGATGCAGGCGCGCATCGAGGATACGCCGGGCGAGATTCTGAATGGGTTTGTCGAGCAGTTCTACGCCGAAGCGGCAATGGTGCCGCCGATCATCTATGTGCAGCATGCGCTACCGGCGACCGAGCTGCCGCTCGTCAACGAGTGGCTGCAGCAGAAGCGGGGCGGCAAGGTCGACCTGATCGTCCCACAGCGAGGACAAAAGCGCGGGTTGATCCAGATGGTGGCGAAGAGCGCCGTCGACAACCTCGAGCAGAATCGCATCAAGTTCCTATCCGATGAAATGAAGATGACCGCCGCGCTGACCGAGCTGGCGGAAGCCCTCGATCTGCCCCGGCTGCCGCGGCGCATCGAGTGTTTCGACATTTCGAATCTGCATGGCACGAATCCTGTAGCCAGCATGGTGGTGTTCGTTGAAGGGCGTCCCGCCAAGAAGGAATATCGCAAGTTCAATGTGAAAACGGTGGAAGGCAGCAACGATTTCGCCATGATGCATGAGGTTGTGGCGCGGCGATTCCGGCGCGCTGCGGAGGATCAGGAATCGGAGAGCGGCAAATGGGCCGACCTGCCCGATCTGGTGATCATCGATGGCGGCAAGGGGCAGCTCAACGCCGCGCTGGAGGCGATGTCCCGCACGGGTATCGAGGTTCCGATCGTCGGGCTGGCGAAGGAGAACGAAGAGCTCTTTTTGCCCGGTCAATCGTGGCCTGTCGTGCTGCCCCGCGACTCGCAGGCGCTTTTCCTCGTCCAGCGAGTCCGCGATGAAGCGCACCGCTTCGCCGTGACGTTCCACCGGCAGAAGCGAACGAAATCGTCGTTCTCGTCCGGCCTGGATACGATCCCCGGCGTCGGACCGAAGCGTCGCAAAGCGCTGATCCGCAAGTTCGGGTCGGTGCGGGGCATTCGTGATGCAAGCGTCGCCGAGCTGGCGTCGGTCGAGGGGATTTCCCACGCACTGGCGACCCAGATCAAGGCCTCACTCTAGGACGGATCGAGCATGGAGTACCAGACACGCAGCCATTC
>CAYWSE010000057.1:0-23944 GCA_964461025.1 uncultured Sphaerobacteraceae bacterium
CAGGGTCGCCCGGAAGAGATGCGCCGGTCCATGCGACAGGTCGAGTCCGAAGATCACTCCCCGGGCATGGGGATCGAGAATCGGCGTTTTTTCACCAAGGAAGTAGGGGAGCACGACGACGCCATCGGAACCAGCCGGCACTGCCTGTGCTTCGACGTCGAGCGCCATCAGCGTCGTCTTGTCAGGTTCGCGACCGAGAATGTCCGACACGAGCCACTTGACGAGCGAGCCACTCGCCGCCATGCAGCCGTTCAGCAGATACATGCCCGGAATGTCGTGCGCATCGATGAAGAGGCGAGGATCGGTAATCAGCTTCGACGAGCAATAGAGGATATCCCCGGCGCCGCCGAATTTGATCAGCGTGTCGCCGTCCTCCCGAAGACCGGCCGCCAGCGCCGACGCGACATGATCGGCGCTTCCCGCCACAACCGGCACACCAGCCGGCAAACCCGTAGACGCGGCGACGTGTTGGCAGAGCGTGCCTGCGACATCGCTTGGTTTCCGCACGGGTGGGAAATACGAGAGGTCGAGACTGACTGCCTTCAGGAGCGCCGGCGCCCACTCCCCCTTCTCAAGATCGAACAAGCCGCTTTCGATCGCCCAATTGAGCTCGAGCGAGCAGGCGGCGGGCGCCCGACCGGTCAGGTGTGCGGTGACCAGATCGTACGATCCGAGAATTGTTCGTGTCCGCTCCCAGACCGCTGGTTCGTGGCGCTGCACCCACCTGAGGCGCGGAGCGATGTGCTGCAGATTGGTGAACCCGCCTGTCGTGGCGAAGAGCCCGTCCTGATCGAGCTCGGCACGCAGTTCCTCGGCTTCCTGGAAAGCGCGGGCGTCGTTCTGCTGAATCGATGGCCGCAGCGGCTCGCCATCGGCATCGAGCAGCACTATCGCCGGAACCATCCCGCTGACCCCGATGCCGGCGAGCGCCGCGGGGTCGAAGAGCGGATTGGCGGCCACTTCACGCAGCGAGCCGATCGCCCCGGCGATCCAGTCGGCTGGATTCTCTTCCGCCCACCCGACATGCGGAGAATGCAGATCGTGGGGCTGGGTGGCGTCGGCCAGAATCCGCCCACTGGCGTCGATCAGCACCGACTTCACGCCGGTCGTGCCGATATCGACACCGATCAGCTGCCGTTCAGTCACCGTGCGGAAACCCTGTCGACTTCCGCCATCAGCGCCGCCACCCGATCGCGATCGACCGGATTCCAGGTGATGCCATCGACTTTCAAACTGGAACCAACGATTGCTCCATCGGCGAACTGCAGCAACTCGGCGGCGTTCGTAACCTTGAATCCTGTGTTGACGAGAACGGGAACACCCGATCCGGCGATCGCCGACGTCACACTGGCCAGGATCGATGCCTCGGCAGGCTGACTGGTGATCGGCCCGGAAACGCAAATCGCGTCAGGAGATGAGGAGAAGACGACCGACTTGGCGACTTCCTCGACCGGGCGGGGAGCAATCGGCGCCGCAAATTCGGCATTGATGTTAAAGATCAGGCGAACCTGCTCGGCGCCGATTTCCCGCCGGTAGCGAAAGGCGTCGCCTGCCGATCGCACCCAGAGTCCGAAGTCGCCAGCGAAGGCGCCGGTGAAGATTTCCCGGCAGAAGCTGGCGCCGGTTGCCGCCGCTACAGCCAACGTTGCTTTCGGGTCCCACAGGATGTTGACGCCAAACGGCACCGAGAGCTCGTTGCGGAAGGTCGCCACCACATCGGTCATCGCGGTGGCTGAGACCATGTCGGCGTCGAGCCGGTAAGGGCGGTCGTTTTCGTTGCAGAACATCACGGCATGGATACCGCCTGCCTGCAGAGCCTCCAGATCGCGCGCCACCCAGTCGCGGATCACCTGCATGCCGCCGCTGGCGTCATAGAGCGGCGTGCCCGGCAACGCCGGCAGATGCACCATGCCGATGATCGACTTGGGTTTTCCCGTCAGTTCCTGCAGCCAGTTCGTGTTCGTCATCATCTCGCCGTTTCGATACTCGTCCGCTACCTTCCAACGTCTGGCAGCTTACCATCGCCATAACCCTACCGGTGTTACGACATGGCAAGACCGCGTGCAAACCTTGCGTAGCCTCGCCATTTATGGCGCGTTCCGGACGCCTCGATGCTGCATCTGTGTAGGGACCGGTCTTGTGCCGGTCCTTCTGGACGGCAGCCGTGGTTATCCAGCGCAGCGATGTAGGGGAACTCTCTTTGAACTGACTTGGCGTTGGCGCAAGAGGGTACTCACAAGGAGTACCCCTACGGAGCCGTGGGGTGGACCGGCTGCTATGGGGTCTCGAACCGGCCTGATTTGGCGGTGATTTCCAGCTTGAACACGGTGGTCATGACGCCGAGATCTGGAATCGGGTTGGGCGGAGGGTAGAGCGTGCGCAACGCGATCCCACGCTCCTGCGCATCGGTGATTTCGGCGAACGTCGCTTCGACGATCACGCTGCGCCACCGATCGGGCGCCTCGCCCTCATCGACTTCGAAGGTCACCTTCGGTTCGGCTCGCATGAAATCGAGTTTTCGTCCGGGACCCGAATGCGCGTAGATGTTCGTTCCGTCATAACCAAATGCCAGAGGAACCAGATAGGGCCGGCCGTCGCCGGTGGCCCCATGCGCGCAACAGGCGATCCGCCCGATGACAGCGCGATGCAACAGCGCCTCGATCTCGTCGTCGGGCAATAACCGAATCGTGCCCATCAGGGATTCGCCTCACGGACCTGCACCGTGACGGTGTGGATCGCATTCATCATGTATCCCTTCTGGTTCCACCGGGCCGTGCGTGGCTGCTGGAAACCACGCAGGTCGGTCGCCCGGGCTGCGATAGTCACACTCCCTGGCTGGAATTCGGCCTCCGCGATCCACCGGTACCACGATCGCGGACCGGCTTCTTCGACGATCGCCGCAGGTTGCCAGTCGCCATCGCCGATCCTCACGTCCACCCGGGCGATGCCTGCGAAGCCTGACCACGCATATCCCGAAATGATCGTCCGGCCCGCGACCAACTCGGCCCCCTCGAAAGGCGACTGGATCAGCGACTTGACCGGCATCTGCGTGATCGGCGCGACAGGCGTGCCGTCTTCGTCGTAAACGACGTACAGCTCCCCCTGATACTCGCCAGTGAACGGCGTGTTCCACACCTCGAGACGGGTCAGCCATTTGGTCGAGGCCACACCGGCCCAGCCAGGAACGAGCAACCGGACGGGACCGCCATGCGCGGCCGGCAACGGTTTCCCGTTCATTTCGTAGACGAGCAATACGTCCGGTTCAGCGGCGACATGCAGAGGCAGTCCTCGCCGCATCGAAGTGAGATCGGCTCCCTGCGAAACAACTTCGACTGCTTCTGGCAGTGGTGCCGCGTGATCGAGCAGAATCGACACCGGAACACCCCGCCAGACAGCGTTGCCGGCCGCATCGTTCAGCCATGGCGTGCCCTCCGCGGGCGGCGAAAAGCGGGTTCGGCCATTTCCCGTGCATTCCAGAAACGCGGTCAGGGTACGAGAGGGCAGATGCACGAGCTCGGCGAAATCGATCGTGAACGGATTGGCGACGGCGCCATCAACATCCATCGACCATTGCGCGGCGCTGATCTGCGGCGTCGGGCCGTTCGACCGGACGAAAAAAAGGTCGTTTGGCACGATCAGCGAATCGATGAGCGAAAGATCCATGCCGAGATTCGTGCTGCCATAGGGCGTCAGTCGAGGGTTTTTGCCGGGCATGGACATCGTATTGGATCCCTGAGGTATTGCGCACCTATTGGCGCGGCGATCCGGTGACGAGGCGCTCGAAACCCGCCAGATCGCGATGTACCTCCGCATTCAACCACGGCAGATGCGTTGCCATCAACGCGGCGATGGCTTCCGTCTGGGACGGATCGATCTCGAGCGCAACTCCGCCTGCCGTCGAAAGCTTTTCCGGCAACGAGCGAATCAGCCGTTCGATCAGCTCCAGACCATCGCGACCGCCATCGAGCGCAGCATGCGGTTCCGCCGCCAGCGCCCAGTTACCGTCGATCTGATCGGCTCGCAGATAGGGAAGATTCGCAGTCACCAAAAGCGCACTGCCGCCGAACCAGTCGAGTAGATCGCCACGCACGAGGTCAACTGACGTGGCCAGTCCCAATTCTTCTCTGTTCAATCGCGCCCACTTCAGCGCGTCGTCAGATGGGTCGACGCCCAGAAACCGGACGCCGGGGTTCTGCCAGCGCCGTGCCAGGGAGAGCAGGATCGTTCCCGGTCCCGTGCCAACGTCAATGACGATTCGTCCGCCCACCTCGCAGGCCGAATGCAGGAATGAGTCCGCCCACTCGACGAGCATCTCCGTTTCCGGACGCGGCACCAGCGCTCCGGGTCCGACTCGAAGCTCGATGTCGAGGAATTCCCGGCGTCCGGTCAGGTAGGCGACCGGAACACCCTGACGGCGTTGTTTGATCAAGCGTTCGAACGCTGTCCGCTCGATCTCGCTGACTGGGTGTTCGGGCCAAGCCATCAACTGCGTGCGGGTTCGGCCGGTCACGTGGCCAAGCAGCAGCTCTGCGTCGAGCCGCGGAGTAGTGGACGGCGTTTCGACGAGCACGTCAGCGCCCCATTGGAGCGCGTCGCGGACCGTCCAGGCGGGCATGGCGTCAGGCAGCGGTGCTGTCGTTGTCGTCGAGTCCAGCTTCCGCCAGGCGGGCTGCCTCGTCCGCGGCTCGCAGCTCGTTGACCAGCGTGTCGATCTGCCCATCGAGAATGCTGGGGATGTTGCTCAGATTGACTTTGATGCGGTGATCGGAAACGCGATCCTGGGGAAAGTTGTACGTGCGAATTTTCTCGCTCCGGGCGGCGGAGCCGATTTGCGAGCGGCGAGCGTCGCCTCGCTCGGACGCCAAACGCTCCTGCTCCTGCTCATACAGGCGTGAGCGCAGAATCGTCATCGCTTTGGTCTTGTTCTTGAGCTGGCTCTTTTCGTCCTGACAGGTCACCACCAAACCCGTTGGCAGATGCGTAATCCGCACCGCTGAGTCTGTGGTGTTGACGCTTTGCCCGCCATGACCGGTAGAGCGGTAGACGTCGACCCGGATATCGGCATCGTCGATCCTGATGTCGACATCCTCGGCTTCAGGCAACACGGCGACGCTGGCGGTCGACGTGTGAATTCGGCCCTGGCTCTCGGTTACCGGCACCCGCTGTACGCGGTGGACACCGCTCTCGTAGCGAAGATGGCTATACGCGCCCTTGCCCGAGACTTCGAAGATCACCTCACGGTAGCCGCCGCCGTCGGTGTCTGTGGCCGAGAGAATCTCGGTTTTCCACCGGCGCCGCTCAGCGTAACGGGTGTACATGCGGAAGAGATCAGCTGCGAAGAGCGCTGCCTCATCGCCACCCGTGCCGGCCCGCACCTCGACGATGACGTTCTTCTGATCGTTGGGGTCTTTTGGCACAAGGAGGGTTTTGATCTGCGTCAGCAACTCGTCGCGCCGGCCTCGCAGGAGACGTGCTTCATCCTCTGCCAGCGCGACCATTTCCGGGTCGTCCTCCTGCGCCAGCAGTTCCGTCTCCTCGAGTGCTTCTTCAGTGGTTCGATAGCTGGCGAAGGCGTCGACGACCTCCTGCAGCTCGGCTCGCTCCCGGCCGATTTCCTGCAGTTTTGCGGGATCGGTGGCGTTGGCCGGATCAGCGAGCAGCTCATCAAGCTCCTGATAGCGACGGTCGATTTCGGTCAGAGTTTGTACGAGTTTGCTCATGCGGCATCAGTGGCCCGGCGCAGGGCCGTCATCTTTCTGGTTGGTGAGCGAATCACCCGGACAAAATCTCACCACGGGCAGCAACACATAGTACCGCAGTCGCCGTCCCGCCGTCCGCCATATGTACCTTTCGTAGCGTCGCCATTTATGGCGACTTGTCACCGGCGACCTCATTCTTTCGTGCCAAGGCTACATTGCCGATCGTTTCGTGGAGAAACGAGCGGAAAGACCCGGATACTCTCGTAGCGAGGGCCATGCTTTTCAAGATGACTGCGCATCAAGCGGACCTCTCCGGCTCGGAACGTCACCGGCCCTTGCGCAAGGATGCGGCGGACCTCCGGGGAATCGATCGCCTGCTGGAACCGCTCACCGGCATTGCCGGTTTGCTCGTTTCGCAACCTGCCCAGCGTGATGTGCGGCCGCAACGCCCGTTTCTCCACATCGATGCCGAGTTTGCCCAAGGTTTCGCCGGTCGCCCGGTGTATCGCATCGAGTTTTCCCGTCTCACCATCGAGCCCAAGCCAGAGAACGCGTGGTTTGCGAATGCCGGGAAAGACACCAAGCTCGCCTGTCTGGAGCAACGCGGACTGCTGACCGCGGAGCGCATTCTGCAACGAAAGAGCGATGAGTTCCGCCCGTTCGGGTGGCGTCTCGCCCAGGAAATGCAGCGTGATGTGCGCCAGATTGGGAGCGACAAACCGCAACGGCAACGCGGCGACCGGCGCCGCCGCCTCGATTGATCCAATCAGTGCCATGACCTCATCCGGCAACGGTACAGCGACAAACAACCGCCACTGACCGGCGCCGTCTTCCGGTCGCGCCCCTGCATCCCCTGATCGATCTCGTTGCTTCCCTCGCTTGCTCATGTCGCCGAGTATATGCGGCCACTACTCCGGTGGACGCGTTCCACTCGTCGGCGGTACCGTACCCCGCGAAGGAGTCGTTCGATGACGATCGCATATCTGGGGCCTCGAGGCACATTCAGCGAAGACGCCGCCGTGCAATACGCCGGCGAAGATGCGCCGCGCATGCCCTTTGCCTCGTTTCCAGCGGTGACGGAAGCGGTCGAAACGGGTCTTTGCAGCACTGCTGTTCTGCCGCTGGAGAATTCGATCGAGGGATCGGTCGCTCCGGCGCTCGACATCCTGATCCACGAAACGCCGCTCAAGATCAGCGCTGAAGCGGTCGTTCCCGTCCAGCATTTTCTGGTGACGGCTCCCGGCGCGTCGCTGAGCGATATCAAAACTGTCGTTTCCCACCCGCAGGGGCTCGGTCAATGCCGCAAATTCCTGGAACGCTGCCTCCCCGATGCGGAGCAGGTGGCGTCGCTCAGCACTGCGGGCGCTGTCGAAGAAGTGGCAACCGGCGCCGACCTCACTCGCGCCGCAATCGGACCCGGTCGCGCCGCCGCGTTGTATGGCGGTCAGGTTCTGGCTCACGACATTCAGGATGTGCACACGAACGTCACCCGGTTCGTCATTCTGTCCGCGGAAGACTCACCACCCTCCGGCCGGGACAAGACGTCGATCTGCTTCACCGTCAAATCGAATGTGCCTGGCGCTCTCTTCAAGGTGCTGATGCCCTTCGCACGAGAGAAGATCCAGCTCACCAAGATGGAAAGCCGGCCGACCAGGGTCTGGCTCTGGGAATATGTCTTTCTGATCGACTTCCTCGCACATCGTGAAGACCCCGCCGTGGTTCGCGCTCTCGAAGAGATCTCCGACGTCTGCGACATGGTCAAGGTCTTCGGGTCGTACCCGGCGTTCCCGGTGGAGACGCTAGGATTCCTCGGCGACTTCTCCCGCAGCGCCAACCGGCCAGTCACAACATGACGCGCCTCTTTCTGCACGACTCCCTGACGACGGCGAATCTCGTCGAACCTCTCCGGCTGGGATGGGTCGAACATGATCTGGATGCTGTGTTCTCGGGGGCACTGACCGCCGCTCAGATCCTTCAAGAGGATTTCGCGCTCATCCCGTCGCCGGAGATCACGCTGCTTGTCGACACCCACCAGATTCTGACGCAGCTCGCGGTGGTGGATGAGCCTTCATCCGCCATCGCGTTGCGCACGCCGGTCCGTCCCGACGACATCGAACAATCGAATGTTGTGCTCTATGAAACGTCAGCCACCGCGGAAGTGCTGGCCCGCGCGTTGCTCTGGCCGTTTTTCGGCATCGAGACTTCCGGCTGGACCACTGAGCCCGAGTCTGACGCACAGATCACCGTCGTCGAAGGCGCCCTCGCGTTGCAGGATCCTGAAGCAGGGCACTCGCTCGATCTTGGCCGTTCCTGGTATGTGATGACCGGCATGCCGCTGGTCACGCATCTCCTCGCGGCACCGCGAGAAGCCGCAGCCGCAGATTGGGATTCCGTTGTGAACGCTCTGCAGCAAAGTGCGACTGAAGCGCACGCCCGGCGTCGCGAGCTCCGATTGCTGTTCGATGAGCGGTTTGGCGTTGAGCGCGAGCGATTAGTCGAGTATCAGGCGGGACAGAGACATCAACTCGGAGCAGCTGAGCGAGAAGCGCTGGTCGCGCTGCTGGTCCGGGGAGCCGGCGGAAGCCGGTTCCTGCCGCTGACCAGATTACCGTTCGCGGATGAGGCCGAAGCTGGCGAGTGACGTTACGAGGCGGACATCGCCGAAGCTTGCTCGCGTAGCTCGCTGAAGAGCACCGTCGAGAGATATCGCTCACCGGTGTCGGGGAGGACGACGACGATCGTCTTTCCTTCGTTCTCAGGTCGTGATGCCACGATCCGGCCGGCATACGCTGCCGCTCCGCACGAAATCCCGAGCAGTAGACCCTCTTTCAGCATCAACTCGCGCGCGGCTTCGACCGCCTGATCGCCATTGACGTGAATGATCTCGTCGATGAGGTCGACCTCGAGCACGTCGGGGATGAAATTGGCGCCGATGCCCTGGATCTTGTGCGGCGCCGGCGTTCCACCATTCAGCACCGGTGATTCTTCCGGTTCGACCGCAATCATCTGGACATCAGGCTTCAGGCGCTTCAGCACCTGTCCACTCCCAGTCAGCGTCCCGCCTGTCCCGATGCCGCCGACGACGAAATCGACCGCGCCGTTCGTGTCGTCCCAGATTTCCAGAGCAGTCGTTTCGCGATGAATCTGAGGATTGGCGGCGTTGCTGAACTGCAACGGCATCCAGGCATTGGGTGTGTCGGCGACGATCTGCTCCGCTTTCTCGATCGCGCCGGTCATGCCCTCCGCTGCCGGAGTCAACACCAATTCCGCGCCATATCCAAGCAGGAGTACGCGGCGCTCCAGACTCATCGAATCGGGCATCACGAGAACAAGGCGGTAGCCTCGCACGGCCGCCACCCAGGCCAGCGCGATGCCGGTGTTCCCGCTGGTCGGCTCGACGATCACGGTCTTACCCGGCTGTATGATCCCGCGGTTCTCGGCGTCGTCGATCATCGAGACCCCGATCCGGTCTTTCACCGAAAAACCGGGTGAAAATGCTTCGATCTTGCCGAGCAGGATGCCGGGCGCATCGGGAGCGAAGCGCGAGAGCCGGACAAGTGGTGTGTTGCCGATCAACTCTGTCGCATCGTCGGCGATCGCCGGGCGGGTGCGGCGGGCGAGCTGGTCTGTAGTCACGATTGTGTCCGGGCTCATCTTCAATGCCTCCGTTGCCATGCTGTCTGTTGCCTGAAGAGTACTTAATCCTGAGTTTTCAATCAAAGTAGTGAAAAATTGGTCGTTGGTTCAGGAGTTTGCGGCCGCCGTGTCGGCAAGTTCCTGCTGGTAGTCAGCTTCGCTGCCGATCCAGACCGATCCTCCCTCGTAATATTCCTTCTTCCAGATCGGCACGATTTGCTTGATGCGCTCGATGGCGTGACGGCACCCTTCGAAGGCCTCGGCCCGATGGGGTGAGCTGACCGCGATCACGACGCTCGTTTCGCCGACCTCCAGCGTGCCTGTTCGGTGAAGAATCGCCACGGAGTCGACTTCCCAGAATTCGTGGATCTCGTCGCAAATCCGCATCAGCATTTTCTCAGCGGCAGGAGCGTAGGCTTCGTAGTCGAGTCGCAGCACGGTTCGTCCCCTGGCATGATCGCGTACCGTGCCGGCAAAGAGCGCGATCGCTCCCGATCCTGGTGTCGCCACCAGCCGTGAGGCTTTGTTCACATCGAGCGGGCGCTCTGTGACCTCGACGTGCGAGCGTTCGCCGCCGCTGACCGGTGGAATCAGGGCAAGCTCGTCGCCGTTCTGAAGGATGTGGCTTCGTTCGACGTACTCCTGATTGACCATCGGCAGGCAAGCGCGAAAAAGTGTTTCCCGCTTTGCATCGCCGTCCGCCAAGGACAACAGTGCGTCGTCGACAGACGCACCTTCGGACAGGTGGGCGACCGCGTGCCCGGTTCCCATCAATTCGCGAACGGAAGCGAAGTAGCGAATCGTGATCTGCATCAATGAAGGCCTCTGGAACTGCGCAAAAAATACGTGGAATGCAGTAGTGGCAAAGCCGGATTGCAGGACTAGACTACTGCTGCCGGGTTCGTGATTCCACCGGCTGCGCAGTCAATGTTGCCGCCAGTCTAGCGTTCACCAAGGGAAAGCGAATGCCGAGTCGCACGTCCGAACCGCAATTGCCGCCGTCGTTTCGATCGCGGCCCGCCTCGCTCGATGACATCGAAGCTGCCGTTGAGTTCTTCAATGACTGTGAAATCGACGAGTCCGGCATTCCTGATTACGACCTCGAGGAAGTGCGCGCCGACTGGGCGGACCTCGATCTCGCCCACAATACGCAACTCGTTTTCGACGAAACGGACACGATCGTCGCGTCGATGGTTCTGCAGCCGAACGGGCAGGAAGGATTCGGTGCGTCCGGATATGTCCATCCGGCGTTTCGTGGTCGTGGACTGGGTCGCGCCGTTGTCGGCTGGGCGGAGACCCGCGCGGCGACTGGTCCGTGGAGCGGCGGCGACCCCGTCGTTCTCCGGAACTGGATCTCTTTTCGCAATCCGCAAGCTGCGGAACTGCTCGGTGAGGTGGGATTCGAGCGGACCAAGCGATTCATGCGTATGGGTATCGAGCTCGAAGCATCCCCAGAGCTAATTCTTCTCCCGGATGGCTATACCTTTCGTTCGCTCGACTTCGACAACGATCTGCGCGGCGTCCACGAGGTGATCGAAGCGGCGTTCTCCGAGCACTGGTCGACACACGACCGAACCTACGAAGAGTGGAAGGAAGCCTCCCTCGGGTTCGGTTTCGACCCCCGATTCTGGGTGCAGATTTTTCACGGCGACGATCGCGTCGGCGCTGCGATCGGACAAGATCTCGCCGGGCTCGGTTGGATCAAGGCGATCGGGGTGCTCAAATCAGAGCGGGGCAAGGGTCTCGGTAAGGCGCTCCTTTTACAGGAGCTCGCCGCTTATTGGGATGCCGGCTTGAAGCGGGTCGAGCTCGGCGTCGATTCGGAGAACGTCACCAGCGCCGTGGCGTTGTACGAGAATGCCGGCATGTCGATCGTTAACAGCTACGACGCCTGGGAGAAGAAGATTCCGCGGAGAGTGTGACCGCCAAGAATCAGAGCTCGCCGAGCAGCAGCGCTTCGACCTGTTCACCGGCGACGTACGGTCTGTCGCGCGGCGGGATGATCACCAGACCGTTCGACCGAGTGAACGACGCCAGGCGAGACGATCCCTGCGCGCCTGTTGTACCGGCCAGGAGGAGACCTGACTCCGGGTCCTGGCGAATCCAGGCGCGCTGGTGGTCGATGCGGTCGGTCGGCACGACATCATGTTCGAGCCGAACCGCGATCCGGTTGCGCTGCGGCTCGCGATAACCGCCCATCGTTCGCAGTGCCGGTCGGACGAAGAGCTCGAACCCGACCAGCGCGGAAACGGGATTGCCCGGCAAACCGAAGAGGAGCGTCGAACCGGAGGTCGCGAAATTGAGAGGCTTTCCGGGTTTCGCGAAGACGCGCCGAAAATGGACGGTGGCCAGATCGCCGAGAATCGCTTTGATCAGGTCGAGATCGCCCATCGACACGCCGCCGCTGGTCAGGACGACATCGCAATCCGCGATCCGCTGACTCAGCAGCGATTCGAGGTGATCGCGATCGTCCGGTCCCTTCCCGGCCCACACGACCTCGGCATTGACCGTCTCCAGGGCGGAAAGCAGACTGAACCGATTCGAGTCGCGAATCATCCCCGGCTCCAACGCGGTGCCGGGTTCGACGAGCTCGTCGCCGGTCGAGATCACCGACACGCGGGGTCGCCGGTAGACGGTGACGGGATCGATTCCCAGACTGGCCAGCAATCCGATTTCCGACGGCCCAATCTGGGCGCCTGCTTCGAGCACCTGAGCACCAGCGGCAATGTCGCTGCCGATCGGCCGGATGTTTTCGCCGGGAGACACGTTTTCCTGATGAATGATCACGTGGTCGTCCGCCAACTCCGTGTTTTCGATGCGCACGACCGCGTCGGCGCCTGGCGGGAGTGGGGCGCCGGTCATGATCCGGACTGCCATTCCCGCCGTCACTTCGAGATCGAGCACCAGACCGGCATTCTGCACGCCGACGATCTCCCGCCACGGCGAGACATCTTCGGAATTCACGGCAAAACCGTCCATCGTCGACGCGGGAAATGGCGGGTGATCTTCAGGAGCGATGATGTCGGCGCCGAGAACGCGACCACTGCTCTCCGCCAGAGGAACAGGCTCCAATGAGAGGGGGGTTGCGTGACTGAGGACGATCTCCAGTGCTTCGGCGGGATGACGCATCCGGTCGAGATCGGAATCAGATTGATTGGGCATGGAAGGAAACTCGTCTAAATCGGCGTTGCGACTGGGCCAAAAGACCAAATCGCATGGTACCATGCGCAAAATCCTGGGCAGGGGGCACCAGAGATTGACATAAGTGGTCGCGTTGAGCGATCATTGGCAATGCACTCGCTGGCGATGCATCCCCGGAACACTGTACACGGTCTCTCGCTCGACATAGACGGTAGAAGCACATGCCACGACTCAAGTCCTCACGGGCCGATAGCGCCCTGGTGACGCCGGAGCCCGAAGACGGTCCGGTGATCGCCGCCGGGGATGACGCCTGCGACGCGCATGTCGAGGCTGTCGGGCAGGAGCTGCTCGAACTTGCTCGCGAGCAGGGCTTCTCCGATGCAAATGTTGAGCTCATCGAGAGAGCCCTGCGATTCGCCATCGCCGCGCACACCAACGACATTCGCAAATCGGGTGAACCGTACGTGCTGCACCCGATCGAAGTCGCTGGCATTCTTGTGCGCATCAAGCTCGATGCCGAAACGGTCTCAGGAGCATTGCTTCACGATGTCGTCGAGGACAGCGGCGTCGCGCTTTCTGACATAGAAGAGACCTTTGGCCAACGCATTGCGACCCTGGTCGATGGAGTAACCAAACTCAATCGCCTGCCCTGGTCAGGCGACATCGAACAATCAGCCCGGGAGAAGGATGCGCAGGCCGAAAGCCTGCGCAAGATGTTTCTGGCGATGGCGGACGACATCGGCGTCGTTCTCATCAAGCTTGCCGACCGCCTCCACAACATGCGAACGTTGCAGTACATGCCGGTCGACAAGCAACAGAAGATCGCTCAGCAAACACTGGAGATTTACGCGCCGCTCGCCAATCGCCTGGGCATCTGGCAACTGAAAACGGAGCTCGAGGATCTCGCCTTCAAGTACCTGATGCCGCACGAGTACCAGACGATTCGCGGTCAGCTTGTTACCCGCGGCAAAGCGGTCGAGGACTACGTCGAGCGGGTCAAGGTGATTCTGCACGATGCGCTTGCCGAGCAGGGGATCAATGCCCGCTTGACCGGTCGCACCAAGCACATCTACTCGATCTACCGCAAGATGAATCTGAAACGGCGCCAGCTCGACGAAATCTACGATGTCATTGGCATCCGGGTGATCGTCGAGGAAAAGCGCGATTGCTACGGTGCGCTCGGCGTCATTCACGACATGTGGCACCCGATTCCGGGCGAATTCGACGATTACGTTGCCACGCCCAAGGAGAGCATGTACCGCAGTCTGCACACGGCAGTGATCGGTCCGGAGGGTCACGCGCTCGAAATCCAGATTCGCACCGAGGAAATGCACGAAAGCGCCGAATACGGCGTCGCCGCTCACTGGCGGTACAAGGAAGGGCGCAAGAGCGACGCGCGTGTCGAAGCGAAGATCGCCTGGCTCCGTCAGCTGATGGAGTGGCGCGAGGAGATGAACGACGCCGAGGAGTTCGTCGAATCGCTCAAGTCTGACGTTTTCAAGGACCAGATTTACGTCTTTACACCGCGCGGCGACATCATCGAGCTGCCGGCGGGAGCGACGCCGCTCGATTTCGCCTACCGGATTCACACCGAAGTTGGGCATCACTGCGTTGGCGCCAAAATCAACGACCGCATGATCCGCCTCGACCACAAACTGCAAAACGGCGATGTCGTCGAGGTCGTCACCAGTCGCTCCAAGGTCGGTCCGAGTCGCGACTGGCTGCAGGAGGAGAATGGCTATGTGACGATGGCCAGCGCTCGTGAGAAGATCCGCCAGTGGTTCCGCCGCCAGCAGCGCGACGAAAACGTCATGCAGGGCAAGGACATTCTGGACAAGGAACTGCGCCGCCTCGGTCTCGAGCTGAAACCGGAGGACATCCTCAATCACTTCCCGCGCTTCGCCAAGCTGGACGATTTTCTCGCTGCGATCGGCTATGGCGGGGTCAGTCCGCAATCGATCGCTTCGAAGCTCGGCGAGAATGGTGCGAAGGAAGTTCTCACCGCCAATCCGCACATTGCCAAACCGAAAGCGCCCCAGCGACTGGTGGCGGGCGGAGCAGGAGATCTGCTCATGAACCTTGCCGCCTGCTGCCGGCCGGTGAACGGCGACGACATCATTGGCTACGTGACGCGTGGACGCGGCATCACCGTGCACCGGGCTGACTGCCCCAATATCGCCAATCTGTCCGACCATGAGCGATTGATTCCGGTTGCCTGGGAGGATCGTGGCAAGGATGAGACCTTCCCGGTTCCAGTCGTCCTCCGCGCCTTTGACCGGGTCGGGCTGCTCAAGGACATCTCCAGTCTCCTCGCTGACGAACGAGTCAACATTCTGTACACCCACACCCGGACGCATGAGGACCGTGAAGTCTCGATCGATCTCACCGTCGAGGTCTCAGATGTCGGGCAGCTCAGTCGCGTGCTCCACAAACTTGACGGCATCCAGGGCGTTTTCGAGGCCCGCCGCGACACGACCGGATCGCGCGCATTCGGCACGACGTAGGCATGGGTGAACCGATCGAGCCCGTTCTCTGCCTGGGCGAAATCCTCATCGACCTGATCGCTCCTTCGGGATCGGCGTCGTTGCTCGATGCCGTGTCGCTCGACATTCACCCTGGCGGCGCTCCGGCGAACGTCGCGGTCGGACTGGGCAGGCTCGGTGTCCCGGTTCGTTTCTGCGGAGTCGTTGGTGACGATCCCTTCGGCATGCGATTGCGAGAAACTCTGGAACGAGCGTCGGTCGATACGAGCCTGCTGCGAACTGCCGCCAATCAGGACACAACCGTTGCTCTTGCCTGGAAGGACGCCGCGGGCGACGGACACTTCCGCTTGCTCCGTCAGGCCGATCGTCTGCTCGATGTTGCGGATGTCGAACGGGCCGGAATCGAGCATTCGACGGCGATTGTCATCGGCTCGGTTTCACTCGCCGCCGAACCGTCTGCTCAGGCGATCGGACGCGCGGTGGAAATCGCCGTCGAAGCTGATGTGCCGGTTTGCTTCGATGTCAACGTTCGCCCGTCGCTGTGGACTGGCGAGGATGCAATTCGCTCTGCCTGTATGCCCATCTGTGACGTTGCGACGCTGATCAAGCTGAGTCTCACTGATGCTCAAAATATGGGACTGGGCTCGACTGATCCGGCCGGGATTATCGAAGCATTCGCGCAGCGCGACGGGCAGATCGTCATCCTGACCGACGGCGATCGCGGCGCCTGGGCGGGAATGCGAACCGCAGGGCGGCCGCAATACCTCCCTCATGTCCCAGCATTCCCGGTCGAAGCGATCGACCCAACTGGCGCCGGAGACGCTTGCACCGCCGCGATCATCAGCCGGTTGATCGCGCGAAGGTGGGCTGGGATCGGCGCCGATGATGTCCGGTTCTCCGCCGCTGCCGGCGCGCTGGCGACGACCAGCCAGGGCGCCATGACGTCATTGCCTTCTCGCGACGAGATTGAAGGGTTCCTACTGTCAACCGCAGACGCAATGCTGACCCACCAACGCGGCACAACAAAGGCGCAGTCATGCTGAGCGGAACGGAGCGCAGCGGAGTGCAGTCGAAGCATCTCCCGCCGCAGCGGGAAGCCTCTTGCGGCGCGTTCTTTGGATTCAGAGCGTACGTTCGCGAGAATGCCGCTGCGGCGGGAGATTCTTCGCTACGCTCAGAATGACATGGTAAGGGCAGCGTTGACAGGGCAAATAGTGTTGGACGGGCTATTTAGAATGACAGGTTCTGGTTGGTATCCGGGTAGATGTCTCGCAACGGTTGCGGTATGAGATTGACCACCTGATGCCCAAGCTGACTGACCCTGTCGCCATATCGGTCCTGGGACTGGAGATTCGCTGGTATGCAATCTTCATCCTGACCGGCGTCGTCTGCGCGGTCGTCGTGTTGCGCTGGCTGGCGGTTCAACGCAGTCTCGATCCGGAGTTCCCGCTCGATGTGCTGCCCTGGGTCGTGTTGCCGGCCGTTCTCGGGGCTCGCCTCTACTATTTGCTGCTCGATCCTGATTTCTACCTGGCGAATCCCGATCAGGCGATCAATGTGCGTCTCGGCGGATTGACCGTCCATGGGGCGCTCGCCGGCGGCACGATCGGTCTCTATCTCTATTGCCGGCGACGGCGTGAGCGTTTCCTGACCTGGGGCGATCTGATCATCGCCGTCGTGCCGATCGGTCAGGCGCTCGGTCGCTGGGGAAACTGGGCGAATCAGGAGGCATTCGGACGACCCTCCGATCTTCCCTGGGCGGTGGAGATCGATCCGGCGAACCGTCCGGCCGGATATGAGCAGTTCAGCACCTTCCACCCGACCTTCCTCTACGAGTCGATTCTCGATCTTGGCATCGCCGCGCTTCTGATTGTCCTCGTGCTTCGTATGCCGTCGAATCGCTTCTGGCGGGAAGGGGATGCGATCTGGATCTATATGGCGCTGTACGGTCTCGTGCGATTCGCGATCGAGAGTCTCCGCACCGATAGCCTGTATATTGGCCCCTGGCCAGCCGCCTATTGGGTGAGCTGGGGGCTGATTCTGGCCGGGATACTGCTCTTCATCGCTCGCCGGACGATTTGGCCCGGCGTGCCGGTTGCCGATCTGCAATATTCCGCCGCGTTCGATACCCGGGAAGATGACTGACGATTCGAAAACCGCTCACATAGACGCTCGCTGGCAGGCGATTGCGCGTGTCGTCCTCGCGCATATCGACGCTCTTGCCGCGCAGGGATCGTTCGACGACGAGGTCCGCTCGGCGCTGGCCGGGGCGGCGGAGAATGTCGCGTTGGGCGAACCGCACACTGGCACGATGCTCCGCGCAATCGCGTCATTCGATGAGCGTCTCGATGCTCTCGCGCCAGCCCAGATGCGGGGCGCAGCGGCGATGGGCCGCAGCGCGATCGACGTTGGCCAGACCGTCAGCAGGATGCTCCTGCGAACGAGTCTGGTGCACCTGGGACTCAAGGCAGCCGACCTGATCGAGGCGCTTCTCCGCCTGGCCAGCGCTCACGTCGTGACGATGTTGCCGATCCATGCGGGTGGACAGCCGCTGCAGCCGACCACGTTCGCCGGTCTACTCGGCGGCACAACTGGCCCGTTGCTGCGTGCTCTCGACCAGATCGAGCTGGCGTTGCAGCAGGTGAATCAATGCCCGATGGGGGGGGCGGCGGGAACATCGGCCCGCTTTGCGCCCGATCGTGCCGACATGGCCCAGCGTCTCGACTTCTCCCGGCCCGTTCCCAATGTCTACGACGCCGTCAGCAGCGTCGACTACCTACTGATTATCGTCGCTGCGATGGACACTGGCGTGATGGCGGTCGCGCGGTTCCTGAAGGAGTTGCAGCAGCTGATGCTGGCGATTCCCGAAGCGATCGTTTTCGCTGATTCCTCGGTTGAAGCGCTGCCGGAGGCGCCCCAGCTGCGGCGGGCCGCGTCTTTTGATGCAGCAATACGACTCGAGAAGCGAGCATCCTCGCTTCTCGCAGCTGCCCGGGCGTCGATCCTTTCCCTGGACCCGGGCCCGCAGCTCGATCTCGACGATGCGCTCTCCTCGACGCAGAATGCGTCAGACGCTGCATCCGGTCTGATGGAAAGTGTTCGCGCGCTAGCCGATGGCGGATTCGAGATCAACCGGGCGATTCTCGGCAACCGGGCCGGCAAGGGGCATCTGACCAGCAGCGATATCGTCGACTTTCTCGTCATCGAGGAGGGCATCGGCCCGAGCGACGCCCGGCTGATCGCCCAGCGCGTGCTGACACTGGTGCGCGATCAGGGACTGGAGATCGCCGCGGTCGATCGCGAGATGATCGACCGCGCCGGGCTCCTGATCGTCGGTCGCGAAATCGGCATTGAGTTCGAAACGCTGAGCAAATATCTGGCGCCAAGACGTTTCCTCGAAAACCGGACCGGGCTCGGCGCTCCATCGCCCGACTCGACCCGCGACTGGATCACGCGCGAAACGCATCGTGCAAAGGAGCATCGGGAGGCGCTGACCGCGCGCAAGTCCGAAGCCCGAAGTCCGAGGTCTGAGGATCGCGGTTTGTAGATCGGCGGTCGTCGGTCCAAACCCCCGGGGCGGACCGACTCCAGACTCCGGACCTCGGACTTCAGACCCCCGTCGCGGTATCCTGATAGCAGCATTGTCATCACGGAAAAGGACAGACAACATCACCCAGAATACGCACGAAACCGTCAAACCACGCGAGCAGGCACTCCTCGTCGCTGTCGATGCATTTCGCGACGAATGGGACGTTCGCGATTCGCTGGAAGAGCTAGCCCGCCTGGCCGAGAGCGCCGGCGTCGAGGTCGTTGGTTCAGTCTCCCAGAAGATGACCCATCCCCTCGCCGGCACCTATGTCGGCAAGGGAAAGCTCGACGAAATCCGCGAGCTGAAAGATTCCCTCGGATACGATCTGATCATCTTCAACGACGAGCTCTCGCCATCGCAACAGCGCAATCTCGAAAAGGCACTCGACATCAAGATCATCGACCGCACCGCGCTGATTCTCGACGTCTTCGCCCGCCGGGCGCAGACGCACGAGGGACGGTTGCAGGTCGAGCTGGCCCAGCTCGAATACCGGCTGCCGCGCCTGACCGGTATGTGGACGCACCTCTCCCGCCAGACGCAGGGGGGAGTCGGCTTGCGTGGTCCGGGTGAAACGCAGCTCGAATCCGACCGCCGGGAAATCGGCAAACGGATTGTCTTCATCAAAACGCAGCTGGCCGATGTGCATCGTCATCGCGAGCTCTACCGGGAGAATCGCCGCGAAAAGGGCATCCCGGTGGTGGCGTTGGTGGGATACACCAACGCCGGCAAGAGCACGCTACTCAATGCTCTGACAGGATCGACCGTGCTCGCCGAGGATAAGCTCTTCGCCACGCTCGATCCCACGACCCGCCGGGTCACGCTGCCCAGCGGCCGTGAAGTGCTGGTGACCGATACCGTCGGTTTCATCAACAACCTGCCGACGATGGTCATCGCGGCATTCCGCGCAACGCTCGAGGAAATCACCGAAGCGACGATCCTCGTGCACGTGCTCGACATCACCCATCCGAACGCTCGCGAGCAGGCCCAGACGGTCGAGCTGGTGCTCGAAGACCTTGGCAACGACGACAAACTGGTTGTGCTGGCGTTGAACAAGATAGATCAGCTCCGGGAATCTGATGGGGATACGCTGCCCGGCTTCATCGACGACCTGAAGCTCGTCAATCGTATTTCCCGCATTTCCGGATTGTCGGGCGAAGGACTTCCCGACCTGCTCGCCCAGATCGAGGGCGCGCTGGAAGATGAACAGCGCTTCGTCGAAGTGGAAGCGACGATTCCCTACGCCCGCTCCGAGCTCGTCGATCGCTTCCACCGTCTCGGCCGTGTCGAAGAGACCCGGTACGACGAGCAGGGCACGATCCTGACCGGGGTGTTGCCCGAACGCGCGCTGATCAGCTTTTCGCCCTTCGTTGCTATTCGGGGCGGCGGCAAAACGGCGCAGTTCGAACGGCGCACGCCAGAAACGGCGGCCTGACGCGATGTCCACGACTGACGAGCAAACCGGAGGACTCACCTATCGGGACGCCGGGGTCGACATCGACAAGGCATCGGCATCGCTCGCGGCGATCGGCCGGATGGCCCGCTCGACGATGGGCGCCGGCGCAACGGACGGTGATTTCGGTCACTTCGGTGGGGTGTTTGCGTTGCCGTCCGGTCCGGACCGGTTGCTCGTGGCCAGTGCCGACGGTATCGGCACCAAGATCAAGCTGGCGTTCGCGACAGGCGGCTGGGCGCACGCCCGGGTCGGCGGCGATCTCGTTCGTCATTGCGTCAACGACATCCTGGCCTGCGGCGCCAGTCCGCTCTTTTTTCTCGACTACATCGCGATGGGATCGCTCGATACCGAAGCGCTGGAGGGTCTCGTCGAAGGCATGGCGGACGCCTGCCGGGAGAATGGTCTCGCGCTGATCGGTGGCGAAACCGCAGAGATGCCCGGGCTGTACGCAGAGGGTGAATACGACGCGGCCGGCTTCATCGTCGGGGAGGTCGCGCCCGATTGCTACATTGATGGCTCAGCCGTGCGCGATGGGGACCTGCTGATCGGATTTCCCTCGACCGGTCTGCACACTAATGGGTACAGTCTGGCCCGCAAGATCGTTGGTTTGACCGGTGATCGTGATGCCGATCGCGTGTTGCTGGCGGATCCGCTTGCGACAGGGTCGAACCTGTCCATTGGTGATGCCCTCCTCGAACCTCATCGCAGCTATGTGCCCGAAGTTTGCACGCTGGTCGAACATCGACTCGTTCGCGGCATGGCCCATATCACAGGAGGGGGACTCCTGGAGAACGTGCCGCGAATGATTCCGGATGGTTTGACTGCTGAGATCGACCCTTCGACCTGGGAAGTGCCGTCGATCTTCACTGCACTGGTCGAACGAGGCGGCGTCGACCCTGTCGACCGCTACCGGGCATTCAACATGGGCATCGGCTTTGTCATCGCAGTTGCTCCCTCTGATGCCGACGTCGTAGTGCAGGCGAATAGCGAGTCCCGGGTGATCGGCAGAATCGTTCCAGATCGGGCCGAGTCGAAAGTGCGACTCATCGGCGTGACGGACTGAGGCGATCCGATGGCGTTTGTGGATCTCGACAACCGATCAGTCATCGCCAAGATCGTCTACTACGGTCCCGCCCAGAGCGGCAAAACGACCAACCTGCGGGCGATCTTCCAGGCGCTGCCGGAAGAACAACGTTCAGTCAACGCCGAGTTCGATCCGGAAGGCGACCCCACCCTTTTCTTCGACTACGTGCCGGTCGGGCTTGGTGCAGCCAGTGGTGTCGACATCACCCTCCGGCTCTACACCGTTTCGGGTCAGGATGGAAAAGACGACGCGCGATTGGCCGTGCTGACCGGCGCCGACGGCGTCGTGTTCGTGGCCGACGCGACTGCAGGCCATGAGGACGAAAACGCCCGATCGATGCAGGAGCTCAAAGCCGCATTAGCCGAGCTTCATCCCACGGAACCTGATGCCGTACCGGTCGTCATTCAGTACAACAAGCTCGATCTCGCCAATACCGCTGATCCTGATGCGCTCGCCGAAGCGCTCGGGGCCGTTGACGGGCGAACCGTTTTCGCCTCCGCGCTGGAACGCCGGGGTCCGGTCGAAACACTCACGCTGATCGCGCAGGAAGTCGTGCGCCGCCTCTGATCCTCAGGAATCGGCTTGCAGGAAGCTTGTTTGCCGATAGGCTGGGTTGGGATGCTCGTAGAACCCCAATCCCGTTTTCTCGCCGAGCGTCCCGGCCGCGACGAGTGACCTCAGAATGGCCGACGGCGTATCGGATGGATCGACGCTCACGGCCTGATACGACGACTCGATGTCCTCCACAACGTCGAGACCGACCATGTCCATGATCCCGAACGGCGGATACTCGGTTTGAAAGAAGAGCATGAAGAGCCGGTCGACGTCCCGCGGATCGGCCACGCCCTCGTCGACGACGCGCAGCGACTCCCGTTTGATCGCTCTCCAGATGCGATTGATGATGAATCCCTTGCTTTCGGTGCGCACCGCGGCGGAGGTCAACTTGAGTTCGCGCCCGTAGTGCATGGCCCGCCCGAACGCCGCGTCGCTTGTTTCGCCGCTGCTCATGACTTCCAGCATCGTCCGCACCCAGATCGGCGCGAAGAAATGCATGTTGAGTAGGCGCGACGGGTCCCTGGTAGCCTCGACGAGCAGCGAGGAGGGCAACGAAGAGCTATTCGTGGCCAGAATGGCTTCGGTCAATTCCGAAAGCTCCCGGAAGACTTCTCGTTTCGTTTCGATCTCTTCACGAACGGCCTCGATCACCAGTTGGACGCCGTCCACTGCATCGTCGATTGAACCGGCGGATCTGATTCGGTTCAGCGCGACCTCGACGGTCACGCCGGGAAAAGCGCCGGTGGCGATGATGCTGGGCAAAATGTCGTCGCGTTGACGTTCGCGAGCCCGCTCGACCGCGCCGGGAACAGCGTCGTACAGCGCGACCTCTTTGCCTGCGAGCGCGGAGCGCGCCGCGATCTGCCCACCCATTGTCCCGGCTCCGATCACCGCGACTCGTTCGATCCCGCTATCTGATTGCCCGCCGCTCATGCGCCAACACCTCCTCAAACACGAACTGACACTCGCATCGGGGAATGGTAGCGTCGAATGCTTGTGGACTGGTCCCGGACTCAGTCGCCGGGTTGCCAGGGCAATCGCATCTTATTGAGCGAGCAACTGGAGCAGGAAGTCATCATCCCAGCCGGCCCGGAGCCGCTTGGCTCGCTTGCTCATTTTGCGGGATGTTTGCTTGCTCAGCAGACCGACGGCAAAGCGCCGCAGGGCGGCCAGGTTCTGATCGGCGTACCCACTGCGCACCCGGCTCTGATCCTCGTCGAAGACCACATCGAGCACCCAATGCAATTGGTTTTCGATCGACCAGTGATTGCGGATCAACTGGTTGCATCGTTCGGCATCAGGCGGCAGGCTGCTCAGGTAGTAGCGAGTCTCTGCTTGTGGCGAATCGCCAAGCGTCCGCCGGGTTTTGACCATCACCACACTCCGCAGTCCCGGCCAGCGACCGTCAGGATCGAGATAGGCAATCAGTTCTTCCCCAGCCGCCACCCAGCACTCCCGGCGCTCCACCCGCCCATGCCCACCATCGATCTCCCGGGCATGACTGACGGTGTCGGCGGCGACTCGGGCCATCTCCTCCTCGGCAAACAACCGCGTGACGGCGGCATGCAGGTCCGGCTGATTCCCTTTCAAGGCCAGCAGATAGTCCCCACCCGCCTCGGTGATCGCTTTCGCCACCTCCCGCTGGCAGCCCATCGCATCAATGGAGACAACCGCTCCCGGCATCACCACCTGCTCGATCAGGGCTGGGAGCACCACGATTTCGTTCTCATGCCCTTCCACCTTCAGTTGTCCCAGGGAGATCTGTGATTCGGTGGCCCAGGCGCTCAGCAGGTGCAGGGCGTTCTTGCCATTCGTCCGATCATGGGAGCGACGCAGGGTCTTGCCATCGATGGCGATTTGCTCGACGCCGGCCAGTTCCACACTCTGCGCCACCCACTCCTGCAGACTGGCGGCAAAGCGCTCCGGATCGAGCACGGCAAAGACCCGGCCAAAGGTGTCATGCGACGGAATCCCGTTCGGCAGGGCCAGAAACCCGCGTAACCACGCGAGTTTGGCCTTCCCATACTCCTCCATATCGGTAAACGAGTCCGCTCCCGCCACCACCGCGAAGATGGCGATGGCGATGATGTCCAACAACTGGTGCTTGCGGGTGCGTTCCACCCGCGGATCGGGCAGAGCAGCGAAACTGACGGCAAAACTCCGCAGGGATGCGTGAGGCATGGGGGGCTCCTCCTGCGGGGCGGTCGCTGGTCGGGGCGGAGCACGGGTTGCTCCAGACTGTACGGACACACTATAGCCAACATCCCACGGAATAGTGAACCGAATTTAGATGCGTAAGCCCTG
>CAYWSE010000058.1:0-21373 GCA_964461025.1 uncultured Sphaerobacteraceae bacterium
AAACGAGCGGCATACCGTCGGGAACGCGAAGGGCGGCGCGGGCGAGGATGTCGTGAAAGGCGGGATCGTCGGCGGCTTCCATGATCGAGTGGACTGCACAGACGGCGAGGTACTGGCGGTCGCGGGCAGCGATGTAGTGTTCGACGGCGGCGACAGTGGATGCGAGGTCAACGGCGTCGATGGGGACGCCGAGGATGTCGGTGGACGGATGGGCACTGGGCACTGGGCACTGGGCACTGGTGGGGTCCGGTGCGTTCGTGGGTGTTCCATTGGGTCGGGTGCTGGGTTGTGGCGAACGAGAGATTCCTCGGCCGGGCTCGGAATGACGGGTTTCCATGGGGCTTGGGGCGGTCATGGGCGGGCTCCGGTGGGGAGGGTGGATTCGTACCACTGGGCGGTGGCGCGGAGACCGTCTCGGAAGGGCATTGAGGCGCGGAATCCGAAGTGGTCGGCGGCGCGGGTCGTGTCGAGGGCGCGACGGGGTTGACCGTCCGGCTTGGAGGCGTCCCAGCGGAGCTCGCCCTGGTAGCCGGTGACTTCGGCGATGAGGGTTGCGAGGTCGCTGATGGTGATTTCCTGTCCGGTGCCGAGATTGACGGGGTCGGGACCGTCGTAGCGCTCGGTGGCGAGAACGATCCCCTCGGCTGCGTCGTCGACGTAGAGGAACTCGCGGGAAGCGTTGCCGCTGCCCCAGACGTCGATGCTGGGGGCATTGGCGTCGCGGGCTTCGATGCATTTGCGGATGAGCGCGGGGATGACGTGCGAGCTGGCGGGGTCGAAGTTGTCGCCGGGGCCGTAGAGATTGACGGGAATCAGGTAGATGGCGTTGAAGCCGTACTGCTGGCGGTAGGCCTGCGACTGGACGAGGAGCATCTTCTTGGCCAGGCCGTAGGGGGCGTTGGTCTCCTCGGGGTAGCCGTCCCAGAGACTGTCCTCGTGAAATGGCACCGGCGTGAACTTGGGATAGGCGCAGACGGTGCCGACGGTGACGAACTTGCTGACGCCAAACAGCCTCGCCTGTTCGATCAGCTGAATGCCCATGATGGCGTTGTCGTAGAAGAAGGTCGCGGGATTGTCGCGATTGGCGCCAATGCCACCGACGACCGCGGCAGCGTGGATGATGACGTCGGGGCGACCATCGGCGAGCGCTTGCAGTATGCCGTCTCTTTCTCGTAGATCGTAGGCCGTAGACCGGGGGACGAAGATGTGCTCGGCGCCGTGTTCCTGGAGTTTGGCGACGATCCGGCGACCGAGGAAGCCGCCGCCGCCGGTGACCATGTATCGGGCACTGGGCACTTGGCACTGGGCACTAGGAGAGGGTGCATCGGGCAAGGTGGATGGTAGATGGTGAGTAGTTGATGGTTGATGGTCGAAGGTTGATTGGCCGTTGGTGGATGGCTGGTTCGCCGTCCCACCGTTGCCCAGTGCCCAGTGCCCAGTGCCTAGTGCCCTTCGTCCCTTGCCCGCGTCGCCCATCACCCATCCTCCAGCAGATTGGCCAGGATGGCGACGGACGGTTTGTCGGGGCCGATGCCGGCGAGATCGTCGTAGCGTTCGGGGTCGACGCCGGCGTCGCGGAGGTCGTGGGCGAGCATAATGCGAATGAGGTCGCGGAAGGTCGTTTGCGCTTTCCAGCCGAGCTCGAGCGCGGCTTTGGTCGGGTCGCCGAGTAGGAGATCGACCTCGGCGGGACGATCGTAGCGCGTGTCGTGCTCCACGAAGTCGCGCCAGTCGAGACCGACCAGGGCGAAGGCGAGGGCAACGAAGTCGCGGACGGAGTGCGTCTCGCCGGTGGCGATGACGAAATCGCACGGGATGTCGTGCTGCATCATCCGCCAGATCGCTTCGACGTATTCGGGCGCGTATCCCCAATCGCGGCGCGGGTCGAGGTTGCCGAGGTAGAGCTTGCCGGCGTGTCCGGCGACGATCGCCGCGACGCCCCGGGTCACCTTGCGCGTAACGAATGTGGCGCCGCGGCGGGGTGATTCGTGGTTGAAGAGGATGCCGTTGCAGCAGAAGAGGTTGTAGGCGTCGCGATAGTGAGCTGTTGTGTAGTGGGCGAATGTTTTGGCAACGGCATATGGCGATTGCGGGTTGAAGGGGGTCGATTCGCGCTGCGGCGTTTCGAGTGCACGACCGTACATCTCCGACGAACCGGCCTGGTAATAGCGAACGTCCCAGGAGGCATTGCGGACGACTTCGAGCAACCGCAAGGCGCCGAGGGCGACCACGTCGGCGGTGAACTCGGGCATCTCGAAGGAAACCTTGACGTGCGACTGGGCGCCGAGGTTGTAGATCTCGTCCGGTTTCAGCTCGTTGACCAGGGACGAGAGCCGGGAGGCGTCGGTGAGGTCGCCGAAGTGCAGCGTGAGCGGGACGCCGATGTCGTGCGGGTCGTGATAGAGATGGTCGATGCGCTCGGTGTTGAACGAAGACGATCGCCGCACAATGCCGTGCACCTCGTAGCCTCTGGCGAGCAGGAACTCGGCGAGGTACGAACCATCTTGCCCCGTAATCCCGGTGATCAGCGCCTTCCTGGTCACGGTTCAGCTTGCCCCGCGACCACTGAGAATGGCGGGAATAGTCTTGACGATGAGGGAGAGATCGAGCCAGGTCGAGCGCCGGAAGATGTAGTCGAGATCCATGGCAACCCAGTCGTCGAATCCCACGTCGGAGCGTCCGTTGACCTGCCAGGTGCAGGTGAGTCCGGGTTTGACGGCAAGACGGCCGAGCTGTTCCGGCGTGTAGTGCTCGACTTCGTCGGGCACGGGAGGTCGCGGACCGACGAGGGACATGTCGCCGCAGATCACGTTCCAGAATTGCGGCATTTCGTCGATGCTGTACTTGCGGAGCCAGCGGAGCGACGGCACGTGGCGTGGGTCTTCGGCGACCTTGAAGACGGGGCCTTCGACTTCGTTCAGGTGGGCAATGTCCTGCTTGCGGGCGTCGGCGTCGGGGTCCATTGTTCGGAATTTGTAGCAGGTGAAGGGCTTGCCGCCTTTGCCCAGCCGTGTCTGGGCGAAAATCGGCGCTCCTGGCGACTTCCGCATGATGAGGGGCACGACGATGATGCTGGCGATTCCGGTCAGTGCCAGACCAACCGCGCCGAGTGCGAGGTCGAGTGCACGCTTGCAGCACTCATACGGACGAGTTCCATCGATCATTGGAATCGATGGAGCCGTCGGCTGAATCTGACTCTCGATGAGTGGATTTTGTGCGATATCAGCGTGCACCGCGGACCGTGGGGTGTCCGCCAGCGCGCCGGGAAGCGCCGTTTGCATTCCTTCCCTCGAGAGTTGTGATACTGCCAGCAGGCTCAAGAACGACGGTTTCGTATGCTGACGGTAATTCTACTCATGGAACCGAAAGCGTCAAGGATGTGTATGTCGCAAACGAGAGGATGAAACCGGCTGCAACCAGCTGCGACATCAATGTGCGCAAAGGATGCTGCCTCACGGACAGAATGTCCACCAGCCTCACGGTACGAAACGCAGGTTGATGCGGATCTCCGACTGCATATTTGTGCGGCCCAGCCAGAGCGATTGTCTTCCCGCGTCACGCTCGCCGTGGGCCTGGAAGGCGCTGACGGCCCGGGCACATAAACTGACACGCGGGCTACTCGGCAAGGAGTTGTTCGACCATTTCCCGAACGTCTGCAGGGTCAGAAACCACATAGGAGAGGGGTAAATTGAAGAGTGGATCGATGAGCGGTCCGTACACGACGTCTCCCGGAATCTGGTCCATGTCGAGCCCTTCGACCGTACAGCGCTCCTGATACGTTTCAGCGAGACTGACAAGCTCGCTCAGCTCCATGTCGGTCCGAATGTGGTCTTGCAGACCTGACAGCAGGCGGGTCGCCTCAGCAAAGAGGTCCCGTCCATTGGCAGCGGCGATGAGGCCGCGCATGATCTGTTGTTGACGTTTGATGCGGCCGAAGTCACCGTCCGGTCCGCCGCGGTATCGAGCGTGCAGGAGAGCAGTTTCGCCGTCGAGGGTTTGAACTCCGGCTGGAACAGCAGGACTGGCGAGCTCAGGCGGCACGTCGATGGTGATGCCACCGACGGCATCGACGAGCTCAGCAAACCCCGTGAAGTCGATCAGCGCATAGTGATCGATGGCGATCCCGAGGTAGTTTTCGACCACGAGCTGCTCGTAGGGTATGCCTCCCAACATCAGGGCGTGATTAATCTTGGTCATGCCGTAGCCGGGGAGCTCGACATACGAGTCACGGGGAATGGCCAGTCCGCGACAGGCGCCCGTTTCCGGATCGAGATGGAGCACCATCAACGCGTCGGGGCGCACACCGATGTCGATTGCAGAACCAGGCCGGGCGTCGACACCCATGACCAGGATGGTGACCGGAGCGGTTTTCGGGTCGGACAGCCCAGCCGCGATGGCCGCGCCCTGCGCGGCGTCGCGTAGCTGACCGCCCTTCTGCGAGAGTGAACCAAAGAACCCATCGGCATCATTGTCACTTTCGTCTCTCTGGACGGAAGAGTTCGTCGATGCGTCTGGGTCCCCCGCAGCCTGCATTGACTGTTGCTGAGCTTGGGCGATAGCGGCAACGGCGGGAGCCGTGTCGAAGGACATCCCCTGTGCAAGTTGTTCTTCGGCCAGGGTCTCGCCATCCAGCTGCTGCTCAGCGGTTGACTCGACGTCGTCATGTGAAGATGGTGACGTCCCCGTCGCGGCCGTTGATGTGGGTAGCGGTGTGAGTCCAGGTTTTGCAGCCTGACTGGAGTCTGCCGCAGATGACTGGGCGCTGGAATCGCCGGTTGTCGTGGGTTCGGATCGTACCTGCGTTTCGGCGTCGTCTGTGACAGTCTGAACAGGTGGCTCGTCGCGCACTGTCGAGTCGGAGATTTGTGGCGGCGGTGTGCTCACCGAGTGCATCGTATCGAGCGTCGATCCCGTTTCCGATAGCGTCCTGCCGCCAAGCCCCCCCGCCAGGATCGCCAGCGCCAGTGTCGATGACAACAGGATCGCAGCGAGCCGGCGCGGTTTTTTCGATCGCGAGCGGCGCTTACGGGATTCAGGGGGAACACTGGCGATTTCGATTGGCTCCGTGTTGATCTGCGGCTGTGGAGATTCGGGCGACCAGCCTGACCCGCCAACCCGTTTTCTCAACGTTGCATTCTCATCGCTTGCGACGGGTGAATCTGACTGCCGAATCGCCGTGCCACACCGAGGGCAGAATCTGTCCTCCGGAAGCAAAGCGTTCCAACATGCCGAGCAGCGTAGTGTGTCCTGCGTCGAAGACATAAGGATTTCCGTATGCAGGTCGCGCCAGTTTGCGAACAACACCCATGTTCGCAATCAGCGCGAGGCCCGATCATGGACAGATGCGAAGTCTACCGCAAATGCTTCTTTGCTTTTCAAAGAGAACATTTCAGGGTCGGGGATCATCGCGGCCGAATGGCGAATGTGATGAAATGCGGCGAGCAGTTCGTAACCAGCAAGCACTTGCCGTTGGTCTGGTCTATTGAAAGGAAGTGGCATGGGGTCGGCAAACGAACAGATTGGCGTGGCGATCTTCGGAGCGGGCAATGTTTCCAGTGGCCACCTCGACGCCTATCTGCACAGTCGGCGTTGCCGGGTCGTTGCGATCGGCAGCCGTACAAAGGAAGGCGCCGAGCGGAAAGCGCGGGAGGTCGGCATCGGTCCAGGAACGATCGGGGTTTACGCCGATATCGATGCCTTGCTCGCCGATCCTGCGGTCGATGCGCTGTCGATCACGACGCCGCACTCGCGTCATGCGGCCGATGTGGTGGCGTCCGCCAACGCCGGAAAGCACTGCCTGGTCGAAAAACCGATTGCGGTCACTCCCGAGCAGCTGGCGGCGATGGACGCTGCGGTCGAAGCGGCTGGGGTCCGGACCGTCTGCGGATTCGTGCTGCGCTTCAACCCGGCGACGCTAGCGACGAAGGCGTTTATCGATGAAGGGTTGCTGGGCGAGGTGCTGTATGTGCAAACCGACTACTGGCACAACCCCGAGCAGAGCGGATACCCCGGCTCAGAGAATCATCTCCAGCACATGGATGGCAGCGCCATGATGCTGGGAGGGTGCCACGCGGTCGATTTGGCCCGGTATCTGATGGGCAGCGACATCACCGAAGTGAGCGCTTTGGGCTACGCCGGCGAAGCAGGACTCGAATACCTGCCCGGACAGACGGCGATCGTGCGATTCGCGAACGGGAAAGCAGGGAAAATCGGCGCCAGCGTCGAGCAGTGGATGCCGTACCAGTTCAATGTCGATGTGCTTGGCACGGGCGGCGGTATTCGGGACAACCGGTTCTACAGCCGGAGAATCCCCGGCGTGACCGGGTGGGGCACCTTCCCGACGGTGCTGCCAGACAGCGGTGCGGTGAGCCACCACCCCTTCCAGGGAGAAATCGACCACTTCCTCGATTGCATCATCGAAGGGAAGGAAAGTCACGTCAATGTGCGAGACGCGGTGAACACGCACAAGGCGATCTTCGCCATCGACCGGTCGTGCGCCGAGGGCGGCGCGACGATCGCGGTTTGACGAGCACATCAGAAAGAGGAAAGGGAGAGATATGATTGTCAGCGATCTAAAGACACTACGCGAACAGGTCGTGCTCACGCCAAATCTGGCCACGGCAATCGACTGGCTCATCGAGCATGGGAATGATGCGTTGCCGCTCGAGCGGCAGATCGTCGACGGAGACAAGGTCTATGTCGAAGTCCAAGCCTACGACACCGTCGAAGGCGATGAGTGGAAGTTCGAGGGGCACCGGACCTATCTCGACATCCAATACGTGGTCGAGGGGGCGGAAATCATCGGTTGGGCATCGATCGACGATGTCGAGGTGACAACGCCGTACGTTGAAGAGCACGACTACTGGCTCGGTCGCGTCGCGCCCGAAAACGCGACCGCGGTGAAGCTGCACGCCGGTCAGCTGGCGTTGCTCTATCCGGAGGACGCGCATGCGCCGCGCCGGGCCGCAGGCGCTTCCGCTCCCGTGCGAAAGCTGGTCGTGAAGGTGGCAATCGACGAGTAACCGGCAGCGACGCCGATCAACCGATCTCGACAATGACCTTCGACGTGGCGTTCGGGTTTGCGATGGCAAATTCGAGCGCCGTCCCCGTCTCCTTCAATGGGAAGCGATGTGTGACCAACTGAGAAAAGGCTCGTCGGTGACGTTCGATGAGGCTGACTGACTCTGGAAAGAGCTTGGCGCTGGCGCGAGAACCGAGGATGGTCATTTCCTTGTAGGTGAAGTCGACGATCGGCAGCGAGACTTCTTGATCGGAGAGTCCGACGATGACGACGCGTCCGGCCGGCGCCACTAGCCGACAGCATTGCCGGATGACTGCCGGATGGCCGACGCAATCGATGACCACTGGTGGGCCGTCGCCGCCTGTCCAGTCGAAGATTTGGGCTTCGAGATCTCGTGCATCAGCGAGAATCGTCTGTTCAACGCCAATGGAGGTCGCCAGGTCGAGCCGGGGAGAAACCGTATCGATCATCAGTACGCGGGCTCCCGCGTCGATGGCGGAGATCGCGGTGCAAAGCCCGATTGGACCTGCCCCGATGATGACAACCTGTTCGCCCGTCGCGACCGCACCCCGGCGTACGGCTTGCAGACCGACGGATGCCGGTTCGGTGAGCACCGCTTCGTCGGCCGACAACGACCCGGCTGGATAGACATTCTCGGCGGGAACGGCGATCAGCTCTTGCAGAAAACCATCGCGGTGTGCGCCGATCACCCGGAGCGTTGGGCAGCAGTTCGACCGGCCAATCCGGCAGGCATAGCAGGTCCCGCAGGGAACCAACGGGTCGATAACAACGCGCTCACCCTTGATGAACGTTCCGGCGACGTCTGAACCCAGTGCCTCGATCGTCGCTGACGCCTCATGACCCTGCACACGGGGAAAGGTGGCGGTGGGATGATGTCCGACATAAATGTGCATGTCGGATCCACAAATGCCGACTCGCTCGATGCGAACGATGATCTCGCCCGGCGAGGGAGAAGGCGGGTCGATCGAATCAACCGCAATTTGGTGAGGCTCGATCGTCATCGCACGCAGCATCGCTGATATCTCCCAATGTTGAAATTCCGTGCCGACTGCCCGAGACGGCTTCGTGTCCTGAGTTGTGACGGGCGGCGGCAAAGAACCGTCCGAACCCTGTTCAGGTTCGGACGATTTTCTTACCAAAAGTGATGACTCAGGCGCAGACAGGCGCCGTGAGGACTCGAACCCTACCGCAAATCAGCCGGGACGTATTGCTGATAGGCGGCAGGCACATCGCGGCCACGTCTCCAGACGACATTGGCCCATGAAGCCAGATCAGCGAGGATTCCTACAGCGATAGCCAACCATTCCCATCCGTCGATCGGCTCACCGCCGACGGAGAGATACATCAGGATGGTCCACGGTGCGAAAAGGAACCCGATCGTCTTGAATGCATAGGACGCGTCGCCCCATGCGTTGTCCCAGGAGGCCCTGCCCACGATCCACCAAAAAACCATTGCTGTGCGCGGCCCTATGAAGAGCATGATCATGAAGAAACAGCACATGTTCGATCTCCCTTCCAGTGAGTTCTCAATCGACGATCGTGATGATCTGCCGCGTTTGGGAACCTCCTTTCAAAGACGCGCTGACGGAATTCGCCATGTAGCAGGGCAATTATGCCTGACGGGCAAAGAGTGTGCGGAGACGACATCGAACCCTGTCCCGAACGACGGCGTTGGAAACGCCGTTGCCAAAATGCATCCGGCCACGGTATTCTGACTAATCTAGTCGGATATCGAGTCCGGCCGGTGTTCGTGCGATGCCCAAGGGGGAATCCGTGACTCAACTGACTGGAAGAAATGTCGCGTCAAGACGGCATTTTCTTGGTGCCGTAGCTGGAATCAGTGCGGCGACTCTGCTGGCAACAGGCGGATCTGCTCAGGACAGCAGTCCCGAAACAGAGGGCGAGTGGACATTCACCGATAGTCTGGGGGTGACGGTCACCTTGCCGCAGCGTCCCACACGAATCGTGGCGGACGTGAATGCCGCAGCGCCGTTGTGGGATTTCGGGATTCGGCCGATTGCCGTGAGCGGATGGACAGTGGATACGCCGGCGGCATTTGGCAACGTCCCGCTGGACACCCCAGTCATCAATGCGGTCATTGGCGAGCCGGAGCCGGACATCGAGAAACTCATCGATCTGGGTGCTGAGCTCTTCGTCACAATTTCATGGGGACCCGATGACGTCTGGAGTTTCACGAGTATCAAGGCCTATGAGCGAACGCAGCAGGCTGTGCCGGTGATAGCACTCTCCGTTGCGGAAGTTGCCGATGAAAACCTGCTTGGATTCGTGTCGCTGGCCGAAGCGCTGGGCGCAGACCTCGAATCGCCGGAGCTGGTGCAGGCGAAAGACGATTACGAAGCGGCGATAGAGGCGATGAAGGCCGCTACAGCTGAAAAGAGCGATCTGACGACGTTCTTCGGATACATCTCGCTGGCGGAAAATGTCTGGTACGCAGCCTTTCCGCCGGACTGGTCCGACCTCAGCTGGTACCGATCGCTCGGGCTCAACATCGTCGATCCCGACGTCGAACCCGGGGAATTCTGGGAGATCGTGAGTCACGAGGAAGCGATCAAGTACCCAACCGATATCTTCTTCAACTCCACAAGGGCTGGAACCGCTACTCTCGAAGAGCTTCAGGCAAGTCCGTTGTTCAACGCCCATCCAGCGATCGCCGCCGGGCAGGTTGCTCCGTGGACGCAGGACTTCATCCTGAGCTATCAAGGGCTGACTGATGCCCTGATCACCGTGATCGAAGCGCTCTCGAACGCCGAGAAGGTAACTGGGTAAGCATAGGAAAGCACGACACCCGACACCCGGTCATTCCGAGCTTCTCGAGGAATCTCTCGTTCGTTAGGGCGGCGTCAGAGCATCAATGCCCTATCCGGCAACGAGAGATTTCCCCACTCCGCTTCGCTCTGGTCGGAATGACTGGCTCGTGTAGCGGGCCGAATGCTCATTGCTTCGCCGTGACTAGCGATTGGCGATGCCATCGAGTCGCAGCGTGGTCGATTCGTCGCGATGCACGCCATCAGAACCGACGTGCTTTTCGCTGATCTCCGGACCGTTCTTGATGACATGGACGAGCGCCATGGCGTGGCCGCGACCGAGGTCGTAGTCCTGTTTGAGCCAGTCGACGATTGCACCGGCCTTCACCGACGAGTCGTCGAGCCCCTTTTCCTTTGCAATCGCGATGAACTCGTCGGGGGTCTTTCCCGTTTTCTTCTCGATGTTGTCCAGATACGCCTGAAATGACACAGTAAACCTTCCTGGCTACGTAATTCTGTCGAGTTGCCCCTTTTTCTTGACGATGTCTCGGTAGTTCCACTGGATGTCTCGCGACTTGGCGAGCCAGCTCGCAAGAGCCTCGGTATCGACTTGATCGACCGACGTGTAGCGAGCTTCGGCGGCCTTGAACGAACCTTCAGGCGTCAGTCCGCGCTCATCGAATGACTGGCCGCTCCAGAAGAGGAGGCGAACACACCGTTTGAGCACGCTATATCCGACAACCGGGTTGCCGTCAAAGAACCAGACCGGGTGAGCGTGCCAGACTTTGCTTTCGGCGTCGGGCAGATTGCGATTGATTTCGGTCAGCAACAGATTGCAGATCGCCTTGTCGTTCTCCGATTGCCGGTCATTGTATTCCTGCACTGGAGAGGTCACCCCGCGCCTCCCAGCTTTTCGACCATTTTGTTGATCCGGCTGGTGCGGGTTTCGGGTTTCTTCGCTTCCTCGATCGAACGCACATACTCCTTTTGGTGTGATGGCGACAATGCGTCGTACGCGACTTTCAGCCCGGCGGTTTCGATCGCCGATAGGGCGTCTTCCGGGAGCTCAACGGTGCGCGGCGTTGTGTCGAGTGTCAACGTTACTTCGATGTCGTCACCACCCTGGATGCCAGAGGCGTCGCGATGCGCTTTCGCGAAAGGCAGAAGAATCTTGCCGCCCATCGACGCTGTGGTGCTGGGATACCGGTAGCCATTGACATTGACCTCGACAGGAATCCGCTTGCCGCTCCCCAGCTCGGCAAGGTTCGACTCGGGGATTTCAATGCCGGTGTTGTTGCCGTCTTGCCAGAGCACTGTCTTGAACGTGGTTTGTTTTGAGGTTGTCATGACACTCTCCTCCTTCAAGCCATGTCAGTTTGTAGGGTTTCGGGCCGAGACAATTCGACAACGAAACACGCACGTGAAGCAACCCACGTGCGTGCCCGTTTGGTGTTCGTCGTGAAACTGGTCTACGCAGTTGCGCGTTCGACCTCTTCGCGAGCGAGCTGGAGCGCCCAGACGACGCGATTCTGCCCTCTGGTCAGATGGGCTTTGAGCACGCCGAGTTTGGCAAACCTGGAATACTGTCGCTGGGTGGGCGCAACTGCTCGTTGTTGTGCCGAACTGGTAATGCGTGTATGGTTGGGGCATCCCCCCACGTGTTCTTCGTGGTCGGACGCCCGATCCGTTATCGCGCGCCATTATGGAGCGCATCTGGGATCCGACTTCGCGAGATGCACCATGCACAATCCATCCAACGTCCGGTACTCCGTCTCAACGGAACGTCCTGGTCCCGTGGTCGTGCCGCAGCCGCCGGCTCCTCAACGATCGACAAAAGCGCCAAAACCGCCAAAACCTCGAAAGGTCGAGAAACGCCAGAAAGGACGCAAAGGCTAAGTCAACTCACGGTCTGGCGCGACGACCGCGCCGGAAAAGTTCTCATCGAAAGGTCACGTATCCATGGCTTCAGGAACAATCAAATCACTCATCCCGAACAAGGGTTTTGGGTTCATCTCGTCGGCAGGCAAATCCGACATCTTCTTTCACAGCTCGGCAGTCGTCTCAGGTGAGTTCGACTCGCTACAGGTTGGAGAGACCGTTACGTTCGAGGAAGAAAACGATCCGCGCGATCCCAGCCGCCAGCGAGCAAAGAACGTGAAAGTGTCGGCAACGGGGGTCGAGACGTCCTAGCCAGGACCTCTGGTCGGAACTGAACTCAGCTGCTCCTCGTCCATCGAACGCGAATCAGCGGATTGAATGGACGAGGGGCCGCGACCTGAGTGATTGCATCCCGAATGAAAAGTACTCCGGACCCAATCGCGCAACTCGAACAACGTATGGCATACCGCCTGCGAGCATTTGCGCTCGGCGGGCGAAATGTCGATGCTGAGTTTTCGCTGCCGGGACTCTGCAACTGGATGCTTTCACAGACTTGGCCAGAAAAACCGGCGACCCTCTGGTTGGAGTGCCTCGCGGTTCTTGGATGGTCAGCTATCTGCGCGGCCGAGTCCGACCCCGAGCGAGAAGAGGCCGTCCGGCGAGAACTTCTGTCGCAACTCGACTACGTCGACGGTAAGAGCGACAGGCGACCAGACTCACTCGACGCTTTTCGCAATGACAAAGCGCGCCTGGAAGTGTATGTGGGACTGCGCCAGGCGGCTGCACCCGGATCGGCACGGCGGGCCTTGTACGGTCTGCCGCGATTCGCCGCCTCCGACAAGCCTGCCAGATAGATCGCAAAAGTCCACGCTCTCGCTGATTGGTATTAAGGATAGAGACGCTGCACGCCTTGACGATGCCGGGTGGCGCGCATCACGCTGCGCGGCGACGCTTGATCAGCGTATACATGTGAGCATTATTCTGATGCCGGTGTGGTGGAAAGCTGGTGAACGTGGTTAGGCGACTTCGCTCAAGGGCGTATTCATCCGACCTCCCATTCACGGTAGGATCGATTGAAGCGCAGATATCCAAGTGGCAGGTTGTCTTGCGACCAACTGGATTCTCATATTCGACTCCCGCTCCCTGACGACGTGACCCACGGGGAACTGGCAGTCGTGTGTTGACGACGGTGAAGACGTCGCCAGTCCGGGATAGTGATTGAGTCCATAGCTCGACCGCCGGAAGGAGAGACAATGGCATCGGAGCCTCAAGCTGACGCGGCGGCTGGCGGGCACAAGGAGCACTTCCTGGGATTCGAGATGCCGGATTTCTCGGTCCTTAAAGATCACAACGTTCAGACAATCATCTACGCCAAGAATGTCCAGAAACTTGGCATCGCCACACTTTCGTACGGATGCTCGATCTATCTGGCCCAGCAAGGCGCATCGCAAATCCAGGTGTCGCTCGTCGCGGTCACCGGCTATGTCGCAGCCCTGATGTATGGCTTTCAGGGCGGCACCATTGTTGACAGAATGGAAAAGCGGACGGCCATGGCGATGGCCTACGCCGCAATGGCCGTGCTCTGCTTCATTTTCCCGACGGTTTTCGGGACAAGCGTCGTCGATCTGATCGCGCTCTCGTTCCTCGTCAGCGTGCTGGCGACGATTTCCGGTCCGGCAATCAAGGCCACGGTCGCCGTTGTTGCCACACCGGCTGCAATGGCCACTGTGGCGGCGATGCTGAACCTGTTCGGCTCATTTGGCACTGCCATAGGGCAAGCGTTCGTCGCGCCAATACTGATCAACATTTCCGGCGTCGAAGCATGCATGTACGTTGCCGGAGTCGTTCTGTTTACCGGCGCCGTCTGGTCGTTGCGCATTCCAAAGGAGGAACACCGGGAAGAAGCATCGCAAGCATTGCACGATGTCAGCTGGAAACCAAGAATGCTCGACATGAAGGGGATCGCGCGATGGATTGCCGCGCGGCCACCGATTGCCCTGATGATTCTGGTCGGCTCGATGGTCGTTGCCCTTATCGAAACCGTCACCTCCCTGATGCCGGTCTATGTCCGCGATGTGCTCGACATGGATCCGGTGTATAGCATTTATGTCTTCGCGCCAGCCGGACTTGCGTATCTCGTCGGTATGATCACCGCACCCTGGCTGATCTCAAGATTCGGAGAGCGGAGATTTGGGTTTGCCTCCTTTGCCGTCGGTGCGGTTGGGATCATGATGCTTGGCTTCATCGACTTCCTTGCGCCTTATCTGGCTCCCTTCAGCCCGACGCGGATCTTCGAGTTGTTCGGTGCTGATCTGACCGACAAGATGCTCGCTGCCGGCTTCATTTCCATGCCAGCCAACTTCGGTTCAACAGCAACGGGCGCCGCAGTCCAGAACTATGTGAATTCCAGGGTCCCGCTTGCCCAACAGGGCGGTGTCTTCGGTATGGAGAAAGTCATCGACAATGCTCTCACCGTCCTGGCGATGCTTTCGCTTGGACTGGTTGCCACCTGGCTGGGGTCGCAGGTCGTCTTCGTCGTTGCTCCCATTCTCGTTCTCATTGTCGTCATCTATCTGGTCCGCTATAGCTACCGCCTTGCGGGCGAAGCTGACATCAGCGACCTGGAGGTGGTTGAAGAGCTCTGGTCGGGACCGGATACGTGATCCAGACGCTTCTCGCCACGGTGTTTTTTGGACTCGCGATCGCCTTCAGTCCATTCCGCATCACGGCGGTCATCCTTGTCCTCGTCTCTCCGGGGCCAGCCCGCCGCGGCACGCTGTTTCTCATTGGCTACGTAGCCGCGATCGGCGCGGCATCGTTTCTCTCGTTTCTTGTCTCCGTTCAGGTGGAACCGCAGTCGCTGCAACTGAGCGAACGGATGTCTCTTGTCCTCGTCGTTGCAGGGATCGGGATCATCGGCTTTGCCGCATGGCAGTGGAGGAGAGCATCCGGCGAGAGGTCTCAAACGCCCCGCTGGACCACGGCGATCGGACGGCTTGGGGCCGGATCGTCTCTCGCTCTTGGTGCAGGTTTTGCCATCTTGAGTATCAAGAATATCGGTTTGATCGCCGCCGCGATGGTCACAATCAGGGCCGCAGACCTTTCTGCACCGGTGTCACTCATCCTCATCGTGGCGTTTATTGTTGTCGCATCGTCATCGGTTGCAATGCCCGTCATTTGGCGATTGACGGGAGGAGCGAGCGCAGTCAACGACCTTCAGCGGCTGAACGACTGGCTGGTGAAGCACAGAACGACAATCGTCGGTGGAGGATTGGTTGTTCTCGGATTCGTCGTCTTGCTCATGGGCGCGAGCTACTGGGTCGGTTGATGCGTTTCGTTGGCACCCGAATCGCACACGCCATCCCCGTATCTGCGACGGGAATCGCTCTGCTTCATCGCCGCGCTTGATGTCTGCGCGGCGATGAATACTCCTTTTGAACCGTATTCGAACAGACCCATGAATGATATGGTCGGAGCGGCGGTTGTCTCTCCGCCATGTTAGTCTGTAGCTTGACAGCGCGGTGTCAAAACCGGATTGCTGGAAGGTCACTTAGCCAGGTGAGCAATTGCTCAAGAAAGGATTCGAGGTTATGGGAATGTTGCGATCAGTCAGATCGTGGGCTGGCGCGATGCTGGTTGCGGCTTTGCTGCTTGGCTTCTCCGGGAGCATGGTTGCAGCTCAGGAATCAACTCCTGCCGCTTCTGCCGATTTCCCGGTGGAGATCACGTTTGTCAACGCGCTGACGTCGCTGGGCGCCGTCGATGTTTACATCAATGGCGACCGGGAAGAGCAGCGGGTCATCGAGGGGCTCGAGTACGGCGCAGTCTCCGAATCATTTTCGGGAACGGCCCCCGGCACAGTGATCGTCGTCAAGCAGAATGTCAACTGGGGCGTCGATCGCTATTTGTTCAGCACATTGGTTCCGACCGAGGCTGGCAAGAGCTACGTGATCACGATTTCCGATTTCTTTCTGATTCCGGTTGAGTTCAACACGGCTGCAACAGAGGATGGAGGAGCCAGAACGATCGGCGTACACGCCGCGGCCCAGGCTCCTGCCGTGGACATCTTTGTCAGTGCTCCCGGCGGCGCCATTGGCGTGGCTGTTGTGACGGGCCTGTCATACGGGAGAGCCACCGAGGGGACGACATCGAAGTCAGGAACCTACGATCTTACACTGACGCAGACGGGCACAGAGACTGTTGCGCTTTCGCAGCCAGGCGTTGAAGTCGACGAAGGCAATTCGTACGTCTTCATCATCATTGGTAAACCGGGCAGCACAGAACAGCCTTTGACAGTTCTCTCAGTCTCTCAGCCGACGGAGTAACGACTGTTCTCGGTTCGATTGGAGAAGGGGGGTCGCCGCAAGGCGATCCCCCTCTTTCATTGCGCGGTCTGCACTGCGCTGTACGTGAGTTCATCGATGCCCGTCTGAAGGAGCGGGTGCGGCAGTTCGAACTGCGCCAAATGCACTCAATCTCCATCACGACCGTCGTTTGACTCTCGTGGCTACTCCTCAAGATAGCCGCTCGCGATGATCCGTTCGGTGGTTGCTTCCGGGAGCACGGTTGTTTCGATGCTCCGGTGCGCCAGATAGATGATGAGCAGACCCAGAGCCAGCACCCAAACCGGAAAAACCACGACAAGCCAGACGCTGAGCGAGTAACTGAGAAAGAGGACCAGGGCAATCACAATCCCGATGTATGAGAACCACCTCGGCATGAATCCGGTCGCGCGGCCGATATTTGACGTGGTCATCACGAAAATCGCCGCCATGCGAACTCCAAAGACGAGCAGGAGGGCATTGCCATAAAGCGGGAAGTCGCGTGCGACACCCACGTCGAAGGTCTCCTCGGAAAGCTCTGCCAGCGCCGCCGGAAGAATCGAGGCCCCTGCCGAGGCGAGCGTCAACGTGATGAAAGCCAAACCACTCATCAGTTGGACTGTGCCGATCATCTGACTCCCCCGCCGCCCGCTGCGCGATATCCACTGCCTGAGCGCCGCCGTGAACCAGATGAACGACACAGCCGAGAATGGAAGTACATAGAGACCAGCCAGGACCATTCGGCGGCGATCGTCGCCGGAATAGAACTCGATGAAGACCTCGTCGGATTCTCCTGCGTGCGGGGCAGAACGGAGCAGCCACATGCTGATGAGAAAGAGCACGGCAAAAATCGCGCCTGCCGCCCCGGTGAGGTACGCTGCCTGGCGCGCCTCGGCCCGGACGCGTTCTGGAATTTCAACCACGGCAATACCTCCGCATTGAATGGCAATTCAAATCTGAGCGCCGTCGGCCAACTCTCCATTGCCCCTGTCTGAACAGTGGCCGGCATCTGCCGGTACGCGAATGGACAGGCAGATTCCCATCGGATTCGAGTGATCCTGTACGGGAAACCGACGTTCCGGCTGCCGGAAAAAAACTGACGAGAGCAACACCCGAATTTTCGAAGATCGTAACAGGTATCAGTTATGATGCGCACGGGACGAAGGTCGTAGTCAGGCAGGCTGGACCCTCCCTTTCTCTGCAGACGACACGAGGAATGTGCGCCCTCGTTTGCCGAGTGATTGATTTCAGGCACCGGCAAACTGCACACCAGAAGGACGAACGGTTCATTGCAGTGCCTCTTCGGGCGAACGATCGCATTCAGCGTTCAAAGCTCATCGCTCCCTCTCTCGGTGTCTGGGAGCTGGCGCGTCCCCGGCTGCTGGATCGTCTTTCAGAGGGTAGGTCCGCACCACTTTCGATCATTTGTGGCATGGCGGGAAGTGGGAAGACGACGCTTTCCCGCCAGTGGATATCCCGGCTCGATGACTATGTTGCCTGGATTACGCTCGATGAATCCGACGATGATCTGCCCCGGTTTGTTCAGCTTCTGATTGCCGCAGTCGATACGATCGCCCCCGGGTTCGGGGCCGCTACGCTCGCTGACCTGGCGTTCAACGATTCGATGGCCGCGGAGGCTCACGCCGCAACGTTCAGCGACGAGCTGACCGTGACCGGACTCCCAATCGTCATCGTTCTCGATGATTTCCACCTGATTGGCGAATCGGGCATTCTGGACTTTCTGGACTGGGTCGTTCGATTTCCGCCACCGGGATTACACCTCTGCCTGGTCGGGCGGACCGACCCAGGCCTGCCGTTGGTCCGGTACAGAGCGCATTTCCATCTGACGGAAATACGTCTCGCCCAGCTCCTGCTGACACTCGAAGAGACCGAACAATACCTGCGAGACGTCTCCAACGTTGCACTGAGCGAGGAGTCCATTGAGCAGCTGTACCAGCAGACTGAAGGCTGGATCACCGGCTTGCACCTCACTGCTCTGGCTCTTCGAGCATCGGAGCATCTTCCACCGGCGCTGTCGAAACGGCTCGCCACGGAAGCATCGATTGATTTCCTGGCCGATGAACTTCTTGCGCATCAGAGCGAGGATGTCCAGCGACAACTGTGGCAGCTGGCCATTCCAGAACGGATCAACGCTGAGCTGGGATGGCATCTGCTCAATACTCAGGATAATCCCATCGATGCTGACCGGCTTCTGCGCAAACTCGAAGCGAATGGCTATTTTCTGTCTGCCCTTGGCGAAGATCGCATCTGGTACCGATTTCATCCGCTTTTCCGCGAATCACTCTTGAAATCCAGCGAACAACAGTTGGGCGAGGCTGGAATTCGGCAGGCAAACCGGCGTGCGGCCCAATGGTTCGAGGTCAACCGCCACTTCGATCAGGCGGTCCGGCATTTTCTGGCGGCCGGTGAGAGTGCACACGCCGCCCGGCTGGTCGAGAACCACGCCCAACTGGCGCTGGCGACTGACAACTGGCAACGTCTGGAGTGGTGGCTCAAACAGCTGCCCCGCGATCTTCGCAATCAGAGCGCCGAACTCACGCTGGCGTCGTTGTGGATCGATCAGATTCGAGGCGCGTACGGGAAGTTCCCGGCCGGGATCGCGCATGTGCGTGCTCTCGTTCAGGAACATGAGGACACGTGGACGGAGGATGACCGGAAGGCGCTTGAGTCGGAAGCGGAGTTACTGGAAGCCGCCTTTGCGCCATCGAACCTCTTTCCAACGAACTTGCTGGAAATCGGGCTCAGGAGCTGGAACATCCTTAGAGCGAGAGATCGAGCCGGTTCGAGCATTGCCCTCTATTGCGTGATGGTTTCCTACGTCATGAGCAATCGTTGGGCAGAGGCCTTCGACTTCCTCGAACAGTGCGTCGCGCAAGAGAGTGAACATGTCAACGACTTTTCACTGGTCCGCGACATCTGGGCTCGCACGCTGCTGGGACTTTCGAAGTTGTTGCATGGCGAACTCGACGAGGCGCATGACCTCGGTGGACAGGTGCTCGCGATGGCAACCAACGCAGGCTTGCACCGTCTCGCCGCCCAGGGACACTTCGTCGTTGGCTGCGTCGACTATGAGCGCAACGATCTCGATGCCGCGTTCAACCATTTTTCCACCTGTTTCGATGAGCCGTTAACAGGAATGGTCTTTCGTGGCGAATGCGCGCATCAGCTGGCGCGAACCGCAGCACTGCTGGGCAACGAGCAAACGGCAACAGACACGCTCGAGCGCATGTTCGACATTCATCAGTCTGTGGAATCAATCGGTCAGCCCGGCAGCGTTCGAGCGATGGAGGCGGACATCGCGCACATGAACGGCGATGTGCGAAAGGCGAGCGCCTGGGCGGCATCAACCCGCGTAAATCCGCAGATTCCGTCGATGCTCAGCGTCACGATTACAGAGCTCATTGTCGCCAGGATACTCATTTCAGAAGAACCATTGTCAGACCATCGCCTGACCGACCTGGAGTCGCTCGTCGGAGCACTTGCGCAGCGACTGGAGAACCGGCACGTGCATCGCATATGGATCGCAGTGCACGCATTGCGGGCCGTTGTCCTCGATCTGAAAGGCGAAGGCGAACAGGCGCTGGATATTCTCTCTGACATCGTCGTCCGGGCGGAAGGGCATGTGCGCGCGTTTCTCGATCAGGGGCCAGCACTCATCAATCTCCTCGAACGACTCGCTGAACGAAACGGCGCTGATGGTCCGCTCGGCGTGCTGCTCGATGCCGCTCAACGGGAACCCAGGTTTCAAAATGGGTTCAATGCTCTCGACGCACCACGCGGGTTTCCAGGCCAGTCCAATGCGTATGCGGCGACGATCGAGTCGCTTTCTCAGCGCGAGCAGGAGATTCTCCGGTTCCTGGCTGATCGCTGGTCGAACAAGGAGATCGCTGAGGCGCTGGGAATCTCACCTCACACCGTTAAGCGCCACACCATCAGCATCTACGCGAAGCTTGGCGTGCGCAACCGGCGCCAGGCTGTCCAGGCGGCCGAGGGCAATTGTTGATCGGCCCAGGATGCGCATTGGAATCCTCCGATTCACCTCTATCGACGGCCGGTCATCCTTTTCGTCATGCAGTGAGCCCATATTGATCCATTTTGGATCATGACACAGGTTTCAGCGCCATTTAGGCTGAATGCATGTCGTCGTGGCGGAACGCCCTGTGCCATAGGTGCCCACATGCCTCAGTTCCATCATCCGGCAGCATCGCCAGCTTTGTACTCGATCGAAGTCGACGGTGTGCTCGATCAGGAATGGTCGAACCGGCTGGGAGGCATGCAGATCGCCGTACATCGACGTGGCAACGAGCGCGTCACCGTGATCTCCGGCGATGTTGCCGATCAGGCGGCGCTTCTGGGTGTACTCAATACGTTGTGCGCTATTGGATTGCCATTGCGTTCTGTAAGCCAAGTGCCATGTGCTGGAACAACAGAGCAATGAGCAATCTCCAGTATATGAATCTCGGCCCAGCGCCGAGATCACTCTCGGCTCCGGTCTGGCAAGAAGCCTTCGCTCGCTCCCAGCGATCGAAAGAGATGTCTGCAGCGCTGGTTTCCCGGCTGGTGGGCGAATTGCTCGATGGCCAGTCATTGGAAGTTCTGGCTGCGATCAATGCTCTCGGCCCGACGATTGACGCTGTCCTCGATGCGAAGAACGCTGCTGCCCTCCGCGCGCTACGCAACATTGCACTGCTCGAAGTCGAATTCAGAAACCGCGCACGAACCGATCGGGATCGGTACATATCGCAGGGGCCAGGGATTATTTCTTCGCTTCTTGAGTTTGTCGCCGTTGTGCTTCCACTGATCGAAGACGCACCCGAGTTGCTTACAACGCCCCTGACTCGTCCAGAGCACATACCCGTAACACCTGCAAAGGGAAAGACGCGCGCGGGTCCGCTCACCGTTCGCGAACTGGACGTGTTGGCGCTGGCGGCGGAAGGGTTCACCAATCAGGAAATTGGCGTCCGGCTTTTCATCACCGAAGGTACAGTCAAGAAGCATCTGACCAACATCTTCACCAAGCTGGGCGCAAGCAATCGCGCCCAGGCCGTTCTGTTTGCATGCCGTCTGGGTCTCTTCACGTGACCAAAGATTCCGGGTCTTACGGTCGTGTAACCATGAGCGCATCGATCGTTGATTCCTCTTTCGTAACTCAGGGTGTACGATTGGAATTCCTCCATGTCTTCACAGATCATGCAAGGAGCGCTCGCACATGGTGATGTTCTGAAAGCCTCGAACAACCGGATCAGAATCGGGGTATTCGTTTCGTGACTCAGGGGGACTGAAATGGCGACAAAACCGAACATCCTCGTCATCTGGGGCGATGACATCGGGCAATCGAATCTCAG
>CAYWSE010000058.1:21383-23795 GCA_964461025.1 uncultured Sphaerobacteraceae bacterium
ACCGGATCGCCAACGAAGGCATGTTGTTCACCGACTCATACGGCGAGCAGTCGTGCACTGCCGGCCGGTCGTCGTTTCTGACGGGGCAAAGCGTCTATCGCACCGGGCTCTCAAAGGTCGGCGTGCCCGGATCGCCGATCGGACTCAAGGACGAGTCAGTGACCATGGCGACACTGTTGAAGGAACAGGGCTATGCAACCGGCCAGTTCGGAAAGAATCACCTTGGCGACCTGAACCGGTTCCTGCCGACGGCTCACGGCTTCGATGAGTTTTTCGGGAATCTCTACCACCTCAATGCAGAAGAAGAACCAGAGCATCCGGACTATCCACCTGCCGATGAATTCCCCAACTATCGAGAACGCTTCGGCCCGCGAGGCGTCATGCATTCGTGGGCGACAGATGTTGATGACCCGACCGAAGATCCACGCTGGGGCAGAGTCGGCAAGCAGAAGATCGAAGACACCGGTCCGCTGACCAGAAAGCGGATGGAAACCTGCGACGACGAGTTCGTAGCTGCTGCAACCGACTTCATCAAACGTCAGACGTCGGCGGACACGCCATTCTTCGTTTGGCTGAACACCACGCACATGCATTGCTTCACGCATACGAAGGAGGAGAGCCTGGGCCAGGCCGGACGCTGGCAGTCGCCATATCACGACACGATGATCGATCACGACAGAAATGTCGGCCAGATGCTCGATCTCCTCGATGAGCTCGGCATATCTGACGATACGATCGTCATGTACAGCACCGACAACGGTCCACACATGAACACATGGCCGGATGGCGGTATGACTCCCTTCCGGAGTGAGAAGAACACCAACTGGGAGGGCGCTTTCCGTGTGCCTTTGTTGCTTCGCTGGCCGGGCAACGTCAAGGCTGGATCGGTGGCGAACGGCATCGTCCAGCATCACGACTGGCTGCCGACGTTCCTCGCCGCCGCTGGCGCTGAGGATGTTCCCGAGAAACTGAAGAAGGGCTACACCGCCAACGGCAGGGAGTACAAGAATCATATCGATGGGTTCAACCTCCTTCCGTATCTCACCGGCGAGGAAGAGAAATCGCCGCGCAATCTCTTTTTCTATTTCAGCGACGATGGCGATGTGCTCGCAGTCCGGTTCGACAACTGGAAGCTCGTTTTCATGGAGCAGCGATTGGCCGGCACGCTGGGGGTCTGGGCGGAGCCATTTGTTCCGTTGCGCCTGCCGAAGCTCTATAACCTGAGAACCGATCCCTACGAACGGGCCGACATTACCTCGAACACCTACTACCAGTGGTTGATCGAACGAGCGCCGATCGTCTTCTCAGGAACGATCGTCGTCGAGCAGTTCCTGAAGACGTTTGAGGAATTTCCGCCGGTGCAGCTGGCCGCGTCGTTCACGATCGACCAGGCGGTGGAGAAGATGCGGCAATCGCTGGCAGGAGCGATGCACTAGTCGGTTTGCAGTGATTTGAGCGGGTGCGGCGATTTCGTGTCGCCGTATCGCGCCAGTCACGTTTAGGCCGCGGAGGGGAATCATGGGTGAGGTCGTTGGTCAACTCTTGAGTCCGGCGATTGGCGTCGCGCTGAGCCCGCTGCCAATTGTCGGTGTCATCCTGATGCTGCTGTCGCCGAAAGCGAAGATCAACGGTCCCGCCTTTGTGCTTGGCTGGCTGGCGGGCATGGCGATCGTCATTGGTCTGATCGTGATCTTTGTCGATCCAAGCAACCTGACCGACAGCGACGACGCTCCATCAACCACTGCCGGCCTGATATTCCTTGCGCTTGGGGTGCTGTTGTGGCTCCTTGCTGTGAAACAGTGGAGAAGTCGTCCAAAACCCGGCGTCGAACCAGAAATGCCAAGTTGGATGGCCGGCATCGACAAGGTCACGCCGATCGTCGCACTTGGCCTTGGCGCCTTTCTGTCCGGTCTCAATCCCAAGAATCTGATCTTCGATGTGGCCGCCGGAACGACGATCGCCGCCGGCGATCTCTCAACGTCAGAACAAATCGTCGCAGCGGCGATTTTTATGATCATCGCATCGGTTTCCGTTGCCGGGCCGGTGATTTGGTACTTGTTCGCTGGCGACAGCGCCAAGAGCACGCTGGACCGACTGCGCGGATGGCTCGTTCAAAACAACGCCACGATCATGGCCGTGCTCTTCCTCGTGCTGGGCGCCTCAATGATCGGCAAGGCATTGCCGGCTTTCTTTGACTAGGATCGTAGCTGCATTGCAGGTCTTTGACCGAGAGGAGGTCTCGATTGTCTGAGCCGACCAAATCAGATAAAGCGCTCGACGCTGTCAAGCATGGCGCCGACGTTGCGGGTGATGTGGCGGGACAGGTTTTCACCGCGGTGCGGGCAAAGGTCGCTGAGCTCGCGGCCATTCCGCCACCGGCAAGTGCCGACGAGCATCTCCATTCCTGGAACG
>CAYWSE010000059.1:0-11495 GCA_964461025.1 uncultured Sphaerobacteraceae bacterium
TCGCAGGTCGCAGGTCGCAGGTCGCAGGTCGCAGGTCGCAGGTCGCAGGTCGCAGATCGTGGGTCGTAGGTCGTGGGTATTCGGGTTGCGAGTCTGGTGCTAGTCGACGCGCCAGGCGGCGATGGTTTCCCAGTCAGGAGTGATGCCGAGTCCGGGGGCATCGGCCGGCGTCAGAAAGCCCTGGGCGATGGTCGCGCCGGTGGCCACGATGTCGCGCTCGTAGCGAAGTGGTCCGAAGGTCTCCGATGGCCGGTTCAGAGCGGGAGTGGCGACGCCGAGATGTGCGGCAGCGGCGGTGCCAATACCAAGCTCGGCCTGACTGCCGAGAATGCAGGGGATGTCGAGCGCCCCAGCCAGGGCCAAAATCTGAGACGCCGCCATCAAGCCGCCAGCTTCGACAACGTAGACGTTCCAGATGTCTGCCGCCTGGGCTTTGGCCAGCGCAAACGCATCGACTAGCGAGTGCAGCGACTCGTCGGCCATGATCGGCACGCCCGAGCGCTGCCGGAGCATCGCCAGCCCTTCCAGGTTGTGCCGGGCGAGCGGTTGCTCGATCCATGCGACCGGCGCTTCCTTCGAAAGTGCGTCGATCGCCGTCGCTGCTTCGGGGACTGATTGCCAGGCCATGTTTGCGTCGAGTCGCAACGGAATCTGGTGGTCGAGGGCGGTGGAGACGGCCCGCACCGCGGCGATGTCGTCGATCAGAGCGCGACCGACCTTGAGCTTGATCGCGTGGAATCCGGCGTCGACCGCCGTTCGCGCGTCGGCGGCCATTTCCTCGGGGGACTTTTGATAAATGCCCCAGGCGAGCGGTACGGCGTCGCGCACCCGGCCGCCGAGAAGCTGATAAACCGGGATGCCGTAGTGCTTGCCGGTCAGGTCGAGCAACGCCATTTCGAATGCGGCCCGTAGGTAGGGAGCCGAGAGCTCGTTGTTCAGGAGCCGGTCGATGGTGACAAGAACCTCAGGAAATCGGAGCGGATCGAGTCCGGTGATCGCGGGCGCAATCAATGTGCGGGCCGCATGACAGAGCACATGCCCGATCGGCGGCGCGGTGATCGAAATCTCGCCATACCCCTCGATCCCGTCGGAGGAAATCAGGCGAATGATGCCGAAATCGGAGTGGGTGACCGGATTCTTGCCCGAGCCCGACCGGACGACCTCTTTGCGCGGCGCCCGGATCGGTATGACTTCGACGGCGGCGATTTGCACAGTTTCAGCTCCCAACGACGCGTGGATGTGATCTGGCGGGATCGTAGCAGGCGTCGTTCAGACGCACTCGCCGCGGTATTGGTCGCAGACCTGCAATGGCGCGCAGCAGACGACGGCGCCAGTGGGTCCCTTGCATGCGCGGCTGACGTCATTTTCACAGGCGTCGCAGAGATTTCCGTCGGTGTGGTTGGCCCCGTCGCGGACGCATTGGGTGCGAGCGCTACCGGCAGGAAAGAGCTGCTCGCAGAAGCGGGCGCACGCGGCGCCTTTGCCGAACATCGAGGCGATCTGGGTGCGTATCTGGCTGACGAAGGTCATTGGGTTATGCCCTTCACGGTCGGTAGCCGCAGAAGAGGGTGTGACCGGCGCGGGACCATGCGACGTCGACGCCTGCGTAGCCGGCCTCGCGCAGCCAGAGCAGCTGGTCGGTAATGGTATCGGGATAATCGCCGGCGTTTTCTTCTGGGGTGTTTTCGTAGTAGTTCCAGCGCTCGTTCATGAAACTGCGATACGCGGAGTCGTCGCCACAGATCGAGACCGACTGCAGGGTGACGTCGTTGGCCCAGGCGCGACCGAAATGCCGGCGCGACCATTCGCCCGCCGCTTCGACGAGATCGCAGACGATCAACCCGCCGCCCGGCGCGAGTTTCGGCAGCAGATCGGCAAAGAGTTGTTGCTTGGCCGGACGTTTCAAATGATGAATCGCGAGTGAGGAGACGATTGCTCGCAGCCCGTCCGGCAACGCGTCGCGCCAGATGGTTTCCTCGAGCACGAAGTGCTGAACGGAGGCCCGGCTGCCAAACGGCGCCAGCGATTTCTTCGCTTCCTGGCGCATCGTTTCCGAGCCATCGAGGGCGATCACGTGGGCGCGGTCGTAGTTTTCCAGGATGCCCGCAGCCAGCCAGCCGGTGCCGCAGGCGAGCTCGGCGACGGTGAAATCGTCGTCGTGCCATGCCGGGATCAGGTCGACAAATGCCTGTTGCAGTTCATCGCGGCGCGGGGTGTAAACGCGGCCCAGGTCGATGAAGTGGCGGGAGTGTTCTTCTTCCCAGAATGGCAATGCGGGTGGATCGGTCACGGTCGGCTCCAGAGGCAATCGATTGTCAGGGCAGTGTAGCGGGAATGGGCGCTGGGCATTGGGCACTGGGCGCTAGGCACTGGGCACTGAGCACTGGGCACTGGGAAATGGGGTTTGCCCGCGGATACGGATTACGGACTGTGGGCTGCTGACCGCTGCTTGCTGCCCGCCAGCTCGTTGGTGTCCGCCTCGGTCAGTAGCTCGCTTGCTCGCTCCAGGCTGTCCGCTGCCTGCTGCCCGCCGCCTCGTTGGTGTGTTCCGCGGCACAGACAAACCTTTCTTCCGTCCCCAAGATGGAGTCAGGGCACAGGTCCAGAGACGTTTGTTCCACGATGAGTGGAACGTCAGTTTTGGGAGGAGAGCACGATGGATGGAGAAAGGTTCGATTCATTCGCCCGTTCGATGGGAAGGGGAGTGTCGCGCCGGGCGATGCTGAAGGCGTTGCTCAGCGTTCCAGCGGCAGCGGCGGCAACGACGGTGCTGAAGCAGGAAGCATCTGCGGCGGGGTATGGAGAGCATTGCGGCGGACTCGATCCACCGGGACCGGTCATTGGCTGCAGCGGTGGACTCCATTGCTGCGCAATTGCCAGCAACTATGGGATTTGCCTGTCTGTGTCGGAATGTAACGACCCTTCGACAGTCGCCTGTTCGAGTAACGCCAATTGCCCGGGCAACTTCGCCTGTTGCAGTGATGGGCGTTGCTCTAGTGATTACTGGGGTGAATGTTCCGGTTCGCAACCGCCCGCGGACGATGATGACGGTGACGATGATGAAGAGACTCCGGAAGAGCCGGAGCCGACGACAACGACTCCGGAGCCGGCGTCGACCACGACAACGGCCGAACCGCCTGCGGATGACGACGATGGGGAGGAGACGCCAGAAGACCCCGAGCCGGGAGGAGATAGTTCAGTTTGCGTCTTCGAAGAGGGTGAGTGCGCGGAAGGCCTGATCTGCTGCCCGTGGGGACCAACGTTCGGTATTTGCATTCCTCAGGCGCACTGCGACGATCCCACCATCCGACCGTGCGGTACCGGTGTCTACTGTCCCGGCATGCACGCAATCTGCTGCGACTCGGGCTTCTGCAATGATTATCAGGGCGTATGCTCCCAACCGACGACGACAACGCCAGCTCCCGGTGGGCCGACCACGACCACGCCCGCCCCTGGCACCTCAACCACTCCAGCGCCGGGCAGCGGCAACACCGGAACCGGAACGGGAGTCGAGGTCGTGCCTGCGGGTGTTCCCGGCGCGTTCATCCGGTTTGGGAATGTCACGGTCGCCGGTCAGACGACGGTCGCGGTGACAGGTCTGCCGCCAACACTGCCGAATGGCTCGATCTACGCGACCGCCGATGGCGTCTGGTACGAGATCACGACCACGGCAGTCTTCAGCGGCGGCGCGATGATCTGCCTGCCATCGAGCAATGCCAACGACCGCATTCTGCATTTTGAGGGGGGTTCCTGGGTCGACATCACCTTCCTGGGCGAGCCGACGGGAGGATCGGTGTGTGGCGAAGTCGACTCATTCTCGCCGTTCGCGGTCGTGCCGCTGCTTGGTGGCGGAGGCGACGGTGATGATGATGACGACAAGGATCCGCCGGGTCTTGGCGGCGGCAAACCGCAGCCACCCTATCGACCGCAGGGAAGCGGTGGTGGTTCGGGCTCGACCGCCGCACTGCCTTCGACTGGCGCAGGACCGGCAGCATCGAGCAACTTGGCGCGGCTCGGACTGACGCTCGCGGCGAGCGCGGCAGCAGCAGCAGCGGCGAGAGCGTTGCGGCCGCCGGAAACTGAGCGTTCGGAGAGCTAGCGTCTCGCAACAAGAACACGAATCGTGAACCACCCGGAGTGATCAGCTCCGGGTGGTTTCGATTTCACCACTCTTTCAAAAAAACCACCCCGGCCGAGTGACCGGCCGGGGTGGTGGGAGAGAGAAAAAAGGTGTGTTCTGGTTGAGATCTGCGGCCTACGCCAGGAACTGCGCGCTCGCCCATCCGGAGACGCCGGCATGGGTGACGGCGCGGAAGCCGTTCGAGGTCTGGTCACCTTTTGCCACCTGAGCGCCGGCCGGAATGACCTTCAGCACTGTTGCGTTCAGCGATGGACCAGATCGGAGATTGAGATTGGCCGTGGCGACCAGGTAGCCGCCATGTCCGGAGCTGCCGCCCGGTCTGATGAAGTCGATCGAGACCCAGCCAAACTGTCCGTTGTGGCGGATCAACCGGTAGTTGTTTGCGTAGGCGTCATAGAGTTCAACACTGGTTCCCGCCGAGAGCACGCGGATGACGCCATGGTTGATGCCAGATCCGGAGCGCATATTGACGTCGTCGTTCGTGAACCCGTTGCCGGTGTAGGCAGGGATATCGCTGCTTCCGCCGTTGGAGACGGTGAGGTAGTCCTTATGCGCCCAACCGATGTTGCCGCTGTAGGAGACTTTGATGAAACCGTTGTGCTCTGGACCAGCGGCCGCAACGAGAGCGCCATTTGGTATCACGAGGATCACCGAGGCGCTGAGACTGGCGCTGGACCTTAGATTGAGTGCTGATGTTGTGCGGAAATGTCCGCTGGCGAGTTCGTTCGATTGGGCAGAGGCCCTGCCGGGGAGCGTGACGCCAAGACCAAGCGAGGCGAATGCCGCCGAACCGCCGGCGATCGTGCGAAGGAAAGTGCGACGCGACGTCGCGACATTGGCAAACGGAGACATAAGAAGAAACCTTCCATTAGTTATCACGAAAGAACTCTGCGCCGGATTATTCCGGCAAGCGAATAGTTGGTGGCGAAACCGCCGATCAATGCCGGATAGCGCTCCGGTGCGTTCCACTACCTCAGATCTGCATTTGCCTCCTTCAGCCGTTGAGCTCCCGCCGGCCCACCTGCCGGTCACCTTTAGAGAGTAGGGTGTGTAGATTACGTTTGGGAATTGCGACTTTGGCGTATTCAGGCATCTCCCAGCCGGCATGAAGAAATACGTCAATCTCACGCTCCGGCACGGGAAACCAACCGAGTTGTTCAAGCGTCGTGCAGCGCCATCGGGCATGCTTGACGTGTAGTGAGCAGAGTCGACAACGAGAAGAAGGAGGATCCAATGACGTTCGAAATCCTCGATCCACGCATCGACGCCTATCTGAAGCAGCTGAACGCCAAGCACGACGATCCCGTCCTGCTGGCGATGGAGGACAGAGCGGAAGTCCACGACTTTCCGATCGTGGGGCGGTTGTGCGGGGCATTTCTGGAGACGATGGCGCTGACAATCGGGGCGAAAACAGTATTCGAGCTTGGCAGCGGCTACGGGTACTCCGCCTGGTGGTTCACTCGCGCTGTTGGTGCGGACGGAAGAGTCTGGTGCACCGACGGCAGCGCCGAGAACCGCGACCGCGCTGAGCGCTACCTGACGGATGCGGGGCGATGGGATCGCGTCGAGTACACGGTCGGTTGGGCACAGGAAACGCTGCAGGCAACGGAGGGCTCGTTCGACATCGTCTACAACGATGTCGATAAACCGCAATATCCCGATACCTGGCTGTTGGCGAAGGACCGGGTCCGGCCGGGCGGGGTGTACATCTGTGACAACGTGCTCTGGTCGGGCCGGGTGACGGATGAGGGCTACGACGCGTCGGAAAGCAGCGACGCAATTCGCAAGCACAACGAGCTGATCTTTGCCGATCCCGACTTCGATGCGTTCATCTTGCCGGTTCGGGACGGATTGGTGGTGGCGCGGCGGAAAGTGTGAGAGGTGGCGAACGCCTGGGGGCGCAAGACAGCTAGAATCGGGGCAGCAACGGAGAGAGAAGGTCAGGGGGATCGCAATGTGTACCAGAGTTTTGTGGAATGAACCCGAGCTGGATGTGGTTGTGGGCCGAACCATGGATTGGCCGACGACCACTGAACCAATCATCACCGTGTTGCCAAGAGGTCTGCGACGAGATGGCGGCAAAGTTGGGCCTGCGCAGCTGGTTCAGGAAAACCCGCTCGTCTGGACATCGAAGCATGGCAGCGTGGTGGTGACGGTCTACGGCATCGGCACGGCGGATGGCGTGAACGAGCACGGACTCGCGGCCCATATGCTTTATCTGACCGAGACAGACTTCGGCCCTCGAAACCCGGCGCTGGCTGGTCTGCAGGCCGGACTCTGGGCGCAGTATCTGCTGGACAACGCGACTACCGTTTCAGAAGCGCTCGGATTGTTCGAAAGCGTGCAGCTCATCATGGCTTCGTCGCATGGGCGGGATGCAACGGTTCACCTGGCTATCGAAGATGCGACCGGCGACTCCGCGGTGATCGAATATCTCGATGGCAAACCGCACATTTTTCATGGCCACGATTACACGATCATGACAAACTCACCGCCCTTCGACGAGCAGCTCCATCTTCTCGCCGAGCGGGATTTTTCGAATCCGTCCAGCGATCTGCCCTTGCCGGGCAACGTCAATCCCGTCGATCGATTTCATCGTGCGCACTATTTTCGGCAAATGCTACCTGAACCCAAATCGGAGCGCGAGGCGATCGCCAGCATACTCTCGATCATGCGCAATGTTTCAGTCCCGTTTGGGGCGCCATATAAAGACACCGGCGTCTACAACACTGAGTACCGCACCGCAGTGAATCTCACCAGCAGGCGATACTTCTTCGAGCTGACCACCAGTCCCAATGTCATCTGGGTCGATCTGAACGAGCTCGACTTCTCGGCCGGCGCGCCCGTGCTGGAATTCGATCCGGAACGAGTCGATCTGTGCGGGGATATCACCGGTGCGATGCAGGCAGCAGAGCGCGCGCCATTCTGATTCGAAGATCCGGAGCTGGTTGCACGGGCAGCTGGTGTGCGATTGAGTGAAAGTACATTTGCGATAGGAAGCAGCGTGGCAGCGAGTGTGAAAGAGGAAGGGCCAGGGGCGCAATGAACCTATCGAATCGCAGGTGGCCACGATGGCTCTCCCTCGTTGTCGCCGTTCTGATGGCAGTGCTGGGCGTGGCGCTCCTGTTCGAGCCGTTCCAGTCGCTCGCCGTTCTGGTGGCTGCTGTTGCCGCCGGCGCACTGCTTCTGGGCATCGCCGACCTGATCGACTTCTGGCGCGATCGCACCGATCGTGGCGAGCTTGTCAGCGGCATCCTGTGGATCGTTCTGGCGATCGCGGCGATTGCACTTGCCGGGGTCACGTTGCGCACATTGTCAATTCTGGCAGCAATCGGACTTATAGCTGGCGGCGTTTTGCGCGTCCTCTCGGGTATCCGAAACACCGCGGATCAGCGATACAACGCGCTGATGCTTGGCGCAGCGAGTGTGATACTGGGGATTCTTGCGCTGATCTGGCCAGATCTGACCATTCTGGCGATGTCTATGCTGGTTGGTTTGTGGCTGGTCATTTCCGGTCTGGTTCGCCTTTGGCGCGGCATCCGCAATGAACCAGCAGAACGCGACGATCGCTCACCGGTCTGGCTCCGCTGGACGCGCACGTTGGTCGCGGCGGGCGCGCTGGCGATCGCGCTGGCGTTGTTTGGTGTGAGTGCGCAGATGCGGAGTGGCGAGCCCTCCGTCGATGCCTTTTACGATCCTCCGGCCGATGTCCCAACCCAGGCGGGGACGCTGATTCGCACTGAACCATTTACGAAGGGCATTCCAGATAACGCCGAAGCATGGCGTATGCTCTATACAACAACAGACACGAACGGAGATCCGGCACTTGCCAGCGCGATCGTGATGGTTGCAAGGGACCGGCCAGAAGGACCGCGCCCGGTCATCGCCTGGGCGCATGGCACGACCGGATTCGAAGAGAAGTGCGCTCCCTCTATTCTGGACATTTCTCTTGCTTCCGGCGCGTTGCCGGCAATCGACGATATTGTGGCCAACGGTTGGGTGCTTGTGGCGACCGACTATCTGGGGCTGGGCACAAAAGGACCGCATCCCTACCTGATAGGCGCGGGAGAGGCGTACTCGGTGCTCGATTCCGTCCGTGCCGTTCGACAAGTGGAAGAGGTCGAAACCGCCGACACGACGGTTGTCTGGGGGCATTCCCAGGGCGGGCATGCCGCACTGTGGACCGGGCTCCTGGCTCCCGACTATGCCAGTGAGCTCGATATCGTGGGTGTCGCCGCGATGGCGCCGGCCAGCAATCTGCCGGACCTGGTCGGAAATCTCGGTGACGTGCCGGGCGGCTACATCTTCGGATCCTATGTGGTCGCCGGATACAGCGCGATTTACGACGAAGTGTCGTTCAACGAGCTTGTTCGGCCGCAGGCGCGTATTGTGATGCGTGAGATGGCCAGTCGCTGCCTGGCCGAGCCCGCGGTCTTCGTTTCCATTGTTGATTCATTTCTGTTCAATCAGTCCCCATGGCGAAGCGACCCATCGGAAGGGGTTATGGGTGAGCGCCTTCAGGAGAATGTGCCGATCGGGGACATTACTCAACCGCTATTGCTCGGACAGGGATTGACCGACACGTTGGTCATTCCGTCCGCGCAGGAGGGGTACGTCGAGCAGATCTGCGCGGCCGGAGCCGAGGTCGATTACCGAACCTATGAGGGCTACGACCATGTTGGCGTCGTGAGTGGTGATTCGCCGCTCGTGCCGGAGCTTGTGGCGTGGACGCAGGACCGCATCGACGGCAAACCTGCCCAATCGACCTGTTGATCGTTGTCCGGAGGGGTGTTTAGCTGAGGTAACGGCTGCCTCGTCCTGGCGGACGGATCTCCCCTCTCCCGCGGTCGGGGGAGGGGAGATACTCAGATAAACCTTCCATCTGCGTTTGATTGATGACATCTAGTCACTGATCTGATTTCGTGGTACGCTACAGAACCCGCGCGTACGGACGCGTCATTCCCGTGCATTTCAGGCGTCCATGATTTTTGATAATGGGTTGAGTGTGTCCGGTTCGTCAACGGCATGCTCCCTGTTGAAGGGTCATCCTGTGCTGGTGCAATCTCGCCGGATCGTCACTGCGATCGCTCTGATCGTTCTTGTTTCCGGGCTGTCTGGCTTGGCTCCGAAGATGGTCGAGGCGCGGGAGCGACCGTCGCCTCGCGTTTCGCTGTCTGTGTTTCAGTGTCCTGCCGGAATGACAGACGCCACGCTCTCCTCGGTCGATTGCACGCCGATGGCGGAGTCATTCGACGTGGACATCATTTCAATCGAAGGCAGCCAGCCGAAAGCGACCGTTGCTTCGGGTCAGAAAAATGGCCACGTGGTGCGATGGGAACTCGTGCCGAGCGACGCTGAAATCGATAACTGGGGTCTCAAGCAAACGCTCTTGCCCGAGGGATCGACTGGATATCTGCTGCAGGGCGAGCATGTCCGTCTCGACCCGACACCTGTCTACGACTACCGGTTTCTGACATCAGAAGACGATGCTCAGACCGATCTCGCGCTCTTTGTCTTTTCCTCAGCCGCCGCCGGCGTGATCATTCCGCCGAGCGAGAGTACGGCGGAAGAGGCACCGGCCGATCAGTCGTCCGGTTCAGATGTGGCGAGCGAGAACACGAGCGACTCAGAGCAGACCGAGTCCGGCGCATCGGCCGAGACGACATCTTCAGAGACGATCGATCCGGCTAATGCGCCGGTCGACACGAGTCATGCGGCGCCGGCCGGGACATCAACCGAGTCGGAAACGATCGCGCAGGACAACATCGCGATTCGGCTGGCGGCCGATCTGACCTCGGTGATCATCGATACGGTTGATGCGGGGGAAGTCGTCAATATTCTGAGTGGCCCGATCGAAGCAGGTTCTGCGCTCTGGTACCGGGTGGAGTCCGCGACCGATGCGCGGGGCTGGGTGCAGGCGGCGGCGTTCGAGGCTGTGTCCGTGGCGTCCGCATCCGCATCCACTGACGCCACGGGAAGCACGGAAGCCGCGACCGCCCCTGCCACGCCACGTTTCGAGGCTGGGGACCGGGCCATCGTCGTCGATCCGCCCCTGAATCTGCGCAATGCGCCATCGCCGGAGGGCGAGGTTGTGGCGACGCTCGAGGAAGGGCAGCTTCTCCAGATCGACGCGTCCGCCGGTACGACTGGCGGCACCGACTGGTATGCCGTGACGCTGCTTCCCGATCATGACGCAAGTGGGTATGTCGCCGGGGCCTATCTCGCCGAAATTGGTTTTCTGCAGGGGGAAACGGTCGAGGTTGCTTTGGATACGGCAAACATACGCAGCCAACCGTCGACCAGTGCGGATGCGACTGGCAAGCTCGAGGCAGGATCGAGCGGGACGGTGATGAGCGGTCCCGTCAGTGCTGACGGCTACGACTGGTATCTGCTGCTGACGAGCGACAATCACTCCGGCTGGGTTGCTGGGTCGCTGCTGCAACTTGCGGCAAGCACTCCGACCCCCTCCGATGGCCAGGCGGCGACGTCATCCGTGACGACTTCGGCCGGGTTCCGGCCCGGAGCGTGGGTGCGGGTGATCGATCCGCCGATCAACTTGCGGGCTGAACCTGATCCCGATAGCTTCGCAATCGAAGCGCTCGACGAGTCAGATCCGCTGGTGATCCTCTCCGGACCGGTTTCAGGCGGCGGATACTCCTGGTATCTGGTCGACCGGAACGGTGTGCAGGGTTACGCAGCCGGGGAGTTTCTGGGGGGAGGGTTCGTGCCCGGTGAATCGATCCAGGTTATCGATGCCTCGGTGTACCTGCGCACGGCGCCAGGGGTCGAGTCCGACATCGTCTGGAGCATCGACAAGGGTGAGTTCGCGACGGTCGTTTCGCCCGATCCCCTGCAGGACGGCGACCACACCTGGATTCTGGTCAGAGCGGAAACAGGAGAAACGGGGTACGTGGCAACGGCGTTCATCGAGCCGGCCGAGGAGTAGCCGCCGCAGATACTCCGTTCGTCTACTGCGGTTTGCGAGTTGCGCCCGTATGATGAACGAGGCGTAATGGTTCCCCAGGCTATCCTGGCGCGGAACTTGCGATCCTTCTGGTCGATCGATGATGCTCGACCAGAAAGGAATTCGAGATGAAGATCATACTCGTACTTGCGATCGTAGCGATCGCGATGCTTGCGCTCGTTTCCGTGCGTCGCCGGAGCCACAGTTCGCCGAGCTGACGGTTCCCGCGAAGTGAAAGAGCGCAATTTGGGGTAGAGGGCCGCCGGCTTTGGTGGTCTGTGAAGGGAATTGCGCGCAATGGCCGACAACTCGATGGATCTCGTCATTTTTGCGATCGTCGTTGGGTTGCGGGTCATCGTGCCGTTGTTCATACCTCGCTTCCCCCTCCCG
>CAYWSE010000059.1:11505-23457 GCA_964461025.1 uncultured Sphaerobacteraceae bacterium
CCCGGCCATCATCATCGCGATGATCGTCGACGCGGCAGATCAGACGATTTTCCAAAACACCACCGATCTCGATCTGACGAACTACCAGAGTTATGACAAAGCACTCGACATCTACTATCTGGCCATCGCCTATCTCTCGACGATGCGAAACTGGCGGAGTATTTACGCGTTCAACGCGAGCCGTTTTCTCTGGTACTACCGGCTGGTTGGCGTCGTATTGTTTGAGCTCACCCACACGCGGTCGCTCCTGCTGATTTTTCCCAACACGTTCGAATACTTCTTTGATTTTGTCGAAGGTGTGAAAACGCGCTGGAATCCCCTCCGGATGAGCAAGCGAACGATTCTGGCGGCGGCGGCGTTTATCTGGATCTTCATCAAGCTGCCGCAGGAGTACTGGATTCACGTCGCGCAGCTCGATACGACCGATGTCATCAAGGGCGATCTGTTCGGTGTGCCGCTCGACACGCCGTTCACCACGATCATCAAGGACAATCCGCTCTTCTTTGTTGGACTCGGTCTCATACTGGCGGGCTTGATTTATGGGTTGCGTTGGTACATCAAGTACGAGCTGCCGCCGAAGGACTGGGACTTTACGTTCGATGCAGACAAGCAGCCCTCGGAGTCTGATGTCTCTACCACGCAGATCGAGCAGCAGGTGAGGTCGATGCGCGGTCATATCTTCACGATGGAACTGTTGGAGAAGACCGCGCTGATCGCGATGGTGACGATCATCTTTACCCGCATCATCCCGGGGACGGCGTCGGAACCGTGGGAGCAAGCGGTGATGGTGGCGGTATTCATGATTCTCACGATCGGAGCGAGCGAGCTCGCGGTGCGGATCTTTGGGTGGGGAGACCAGGCGCTGGCCGGCAGTTTCGTCGGCACAATGGCGATCAACTCGGCGGTTATCTTCCTGTTACGCGCATTGATTCCGGGCGATCGCAGTTTCCACTGGGCCGCGGCGCTTTTCTTCGTGCTGTTGATTTCGATTCTGATCACATTCTACGATCGCTACCGGCCGATCTATCTCGCCCGGTTCGGCGACGACCGTGTCGAGGCCCGGTTGGCCAGGCAGCTCGGCGGTTCGTGATCGTTTCCCGGGTCGATGAATCGGTACGCCCCCGGCGCTCAGCGGGGCGTGCCGATGAGCGGCCTCACCCCGTTCACCTGCCCGACTCGCTCTCTAAGCGGCCGAATTCTGCAGGAAGCCCCGTCACAAGAGGACTCATGTGCGCAGAGCTTGTCACGGAGGCAAACGTGGCGTAGCAGAGCAAGGTGATGCCCGTTGATTCGACAGCGTCGAACCGGGTTTTCGCGATATGACTCAGTGGCAAGAAAATCCGTCCGCATCTATTGACGAGCGTACGTACATCCATATACTATCAACATAACCCGCACTGGCTCGCCTTCGTGGCGTGCCTTTCGCCAGCGCCGTGAGGTCTGGCAATCATCCGACATCCGCCGATCCCGATTGCAGTCTCATTGGATTTTGGCGGAGAGAAGAACAGCGGCGGACCGCAGTGGTTTCCGGGAACCTTGGGAGGCGACTGGAAGCATCACCCGCCTGGGAGGGGACAGATGAAACATCTTCGCGCTCGGGTGAGCATGGTCGCGGTGGCGGCGTTGCTCCTCATGGGAATGGCCGGATTCGTCGGCGTCCGGCCGGCGTCCGCCGCGTTCGTCAATGGCGATCAGGTTGTCGTTTTCGACGGAGCATTGAATCTTCGCCAAGCTCCGGGACTCTCCGGTTTGATTTTGCAGGTTCTGCCTGATGGCGCCCCGCTGACCGTCACGGGTGGTCCTCAAACGGTCGACGCCATCGAGTGGTATCCGGTGGTCACGGCCGCGGCCGTCAATGGTTTCGTGAGCGGCGCGTTCATCATGGCTGCGCCGGCAACCGGTGATTTCACGGCGGGCGACCATATCGTCGTGGCTGACGGGCCGCTGAATTTGCGCAACGCGGCGGGAACTTCCGCCACGATTCTGAAAACCCTCCCAACCGGCGCTACAGGCACTGTGCTGGCTGGTCCGACAGTGGCGAACGGCATGGACTGGTATCAGGTTCAGGTTGGCGCTGACGCTGGATGGGTTGCCGGCGACTTCCTGGCCGACAATGGTGGCAGCCCCGCTGGAGAGTTCACCGCCGGCGACCACGTATTCGTTGCCGATGGACCGCTGAATCTGCGCAATGCGGCGGGCACATCCGCGACGATTCTGAAGACACTGGCAACAGGGGCGACCGGCACCGTGCTGGCTGGGCCGACCTCGGCAAATGGCATGGACTGGTACCAGGTTCAGTTTGGCGCTGACGCTGGATGGGTGGCCGGCGACTTCCTCGATCTCGACAATGGCGGTCCGACCGGCGACTTCCCGGCTGGCTCCTACGTGTTCGTCAATGTCGCCAAGCTGAATCTCCGCTCGACCGCCAGCACGGGTGGCGCGGTGTTGCAGACGATGACCGACGGCGCTGTGGCACAGGTCATCTCCGGACCGACCACATCCGGCGGATACGACTGGTATCAGCTTTCGGTGAACGGACAGCAGGGCTGGGCGGTTGGCGAATACCTTGTTGGCGGCGTCACAGTTGGGCAGAACGCCATTGTTGCCGACGGGCCGGTCAATCTCCGGCAATCAGCCAGTTCGAGCAGCACCGCGCTTGCGGCGGTGCCGGAAGGCGCCACGGTGAGCGTCACCTCGGGTCCGACGGCGGGCCGATCGTATGTCTGGTTCGGCGTGACGTACAACGGCCAGAACGGCTTCATCGCGGGCCGGTTCCTGGCGGACGCTCCGTGAGCAGCAGAGACATCTCTTAAGCGCATTTCGCAGAGCGGACCGTGAGGTCCGCTCTGTTGCATAGCGGAAGAAGAGCGCAATAACTGGTGAGGCTATGAGTTGGAACGCCGTACCGGTGAGACTGTCGCCATGAATGGCGACGCTACGGGGGCAAAGGCCGCGCTGGCGCGCTTGTCATTGAGTTGTTTATCAAGTAATGTGGAATGATGAAGTGAGGCCTGCGGGCCTGTGACGACCCGAAGGGCGAGATTCCGTGCGCCGACACTCCTCCTACAAGCACTCCCGGAGCCGAATGGTCGCTGAGCGCTGGGAGTTCCTGCCGAACTACACCTGCTACACCGAGTTGCTCGGTTCTTCCCATCAACACCGGTCGTGTTGACCCGGATCAGTTTTGTCGGCGCCTTCCATGGGAATTGGGACTTGAAACGTCAATGAAAAAAGGAGAAGTCTGTGACGCATCGTCTGATTTCGCATACCGTGCAATCGCTCAATTCGGCTGAGCTCTCTCGCCGCGAATTCGTCGGCAACCTGACGCGCCTGGGCATAGGCGCGGCAGCGGCAACCGCGCTCTATCAGCACGCCGTCGCTGACGCTGGTGCTGCTCCGCGCTTTTCACTGCAGGACGACGGATCGACGCTGGTCATCGCGATCCCGCAGGCGACGGTAACACTCGATCCCGCGTTGCTGGGCGGAAGTGGCTACGGCAGCATCATCCCGGTCAACGAGAACATCTCAGAAGGACTGACGCGTCATCGCAACGGCGGTCCGGAAATCGAACCGGCGCTTGCCGAGAGCTGGACCGTGTCCGACGATGGTCTGACCTATGTCTTTACCCTCCGGTCAGGCGTGACCTTCCACGACGGCACGCCGTTCGACGCCGCCGCAGTCGAAACCAACTATGCTCGCCAGCTCGATCCGGAGCACCCTCTCTACCAGGAAGGGTTTTCCTATGTCGAGATCCTCTTTGGCGATGTCGAGAGCATCGCTGCCACGGGCGATCTCGAAGTGACGATCGTGCTCAAGCGACCGATCATTCTTCTGCCGGCCAAGCTGGCGCTTTTCGCCGCCGGCATCGCCAGTCCGACCGCGCTGGAGACGTATGGCGCCGATTACAGCGACCACGCCGCAGGGACTGGCCCGTTCCAGGTTGAATCGTGGACGAAGGACGTCGAGCTGGTGCTGGCGGCATTCGACGACTACTGGGGTGGCCGTCCGCCACTCGACCGGGTGGTCTTCCGGACGGTCGCCGATGACGCGGTGCGTCTCGCTGAGCTGACGACGGGCGGCATCGATGTCGCCAACCAGATCGATCTGAAAGACGCCGCGACGGTTGAGGCGGACGCCAACCTGCAGCTGATCACCGGCACCTTCTGGAACGTGCAGTTCCTGGGTCTCAACCAGAGTGTGGCGCCGTTCGACAACCTGCTGGTTCGGCAGGCGGTCCAGCACGCGATCAACAAGCAGAACATCGCCGACGCGCTCTTCTATGGAAGCTACACGATCGGCGCCGGGCCAATCGCGCCGGGCCTGCTCGGCTATGACGAGTCGCTGGCTGAGAAGTATCCCTACGATCCGGAGCAGGCGACCGCGTTGCTGACCGAAGCAGGCGTTTCGGATATTTCGTTCGATCTTTACAATCGGACGAACGTCTTCTGGCCGTTGCTTGGTCAGGTGCTGCAGGCCGATCTCGCCGAGATCGGCATCACGGTCAATCTGGTATCGCTGCCGGACGCGGAGTTCTTTGGCGCGCTCGGCGCGGGGGATGTTCCGGCATTCGTCAATGACTGGACCTGGGACAACGGCGATCCGGACAATGTGATCTCCGGTTTGTTTGTCGGTGCACGAGCCGAGGCCAGACTTGGTCTCAACAATGAGCGGGTCAATGAGCTGGCGGCGCAGGGTCAGGTCGAAGCCGACACCGCGGCGCGGGAAGCGATTTACGCGGAGGTCCAGCAGATCCTGCTCGATGACTCGGTGAGTGTGTTCCTTGGATACCCGAGCCGGGCGATCGGCGCGGCGGCCGGTGTTCAGGGGCTGGTGCTGTCGCCGATCGGCAACATCGTACTGCGGGACGTCAGTCTCGCCTGATTCTGGGTGGTTTTTCTGGCGCAACACACCGGCGGCCAAGGCTGCCGGTGTGATCGTTTGCGGCGAAATGAAATGACCTTGCGGGCCAGGGCATCGACACGGAGGTCGATGCGTACGGTGAACTGGGGGTGGAGGGCGATGCGTGCGGAGAATGGAGATTGGTGCGTACGGCGGCGGGAGCAGGTTCCTGCCGCCGCGTACGACCTGGCTACCGTAGAGGCAAGCCTCCATGCTCCTCCTCGGCACCCGTAGGGGCAAGCCTCCGTGTTTGCTTGTGGTCGAACGGAGCGGAGGAACGGAGCGGAGTGAGACCACAACTGCGCGCGACCACGGCCTGGTTTCCCCGAAGACCTCAAGCAAAGCACGCTGGCATGCGGGCCAGGGCATCGACACGGAGGTCGATGCGTACGGTGAACTGGGCGCGGAGGGCGATGCTTACGGAGAATGGAGGTCGACGCGTGCGGTGAGGAAAGGGAAGTTGAACGAAATGAAGGAGCTGAGGTGAGGAACGATGACGGAAGGACCGTGGTATGAGGGAGCCGATCGGCGCGAGCGGTTGGCGGATGCGCTGGAGCGGCACAATCTCGATCTGCTGCTGGCGCTGACGCCGGAGAACGCGCATTACCTGGCGGGAGAGGGCGACTTCATCGCCACGCACTGGCGATTGCCGGGGATTTTCGCGGTTGCCAGCGGGGCGAACGGCAAGACAGCGGTTGTGGCCCGAGAGTTTCGTCGCGATCCTTTGGCGCTGGCGCCGTCCCATGCGATCTTTTCGTATACCGCCTGGACGGAAACGCTCGACATCCGGAAGACGCAAGGAGAATCGCTGACCGAGCGATTCAGGTCGGCGCGACCGGAGGTCGTGAACCGGCCCGCGCAGTTCGATTTCGATGAAATCTTCGATCGAATCGCCGACGCCGTGCGGGCAGTGGCGCCGAAGGCAACCCGGCTGGGCGTGGATGGTGAGACCGTCGATGCCGCGTCGTTGGGCAGGCTGCAAAGCCGGCTTCCGGACGTCGAACTGATCGACGCTTCCGCGATATTCGACGATCTCCGGGCGATCAAAGACGCTGACGAAATCGAGTTGCTCCGGCGTGCCGCCGAGCTGACGGAGATCGGCATTGTTGCGGCAACGGCGGGCATGCGGATCGGCGACTCGGAGCTTTCCATCAACAATCGCTACCATCATGCCGTCGGCGAGGCGGCAGATCGGGATCAGCACTACGCCAGATTCCGTGGGTCGGAGGGGGTGGCGTCAGTCGGATTGGGGATCGGCTCGCCGGGAAAGGTCGCTGCGGGCGAGACGGTGAAGTTCGACATGCAGGTCGACGTCGGGGGATATCACAGCGATATCGGAAGGACCTATGCGTTCGATCCGACACCGGATCAGCGGGCAATCTACGACGCGCTCTATCATGCTTTGCAGGCGCTGTGGGAAGCGGTACGGCCTGGCATCAACTTTGCCGAGCTGCACGCGATTGGATCGAATGCCATGCACGAGGCCGGTTTCCCGACCTATAGTCGCGGGCATCTCGGTCATAGCGACGGGTTGACGCAGCATTTCGAGGAGCCGCCGTTCATCGCGCCGGGTGAGCACCGGCCGCTGGTCGAGAATATGGTGCTCAGTGTCGAGCTTCCGTTGTATCTCTATGGCGTGGGGGCGTTTCAGATGGAGCGCATGGTGCTGGTGACAAAGGACGGACACGAGCTGATGGATCACCTGCCGTTCGAGCTGGAGTTGGGCCGCCAGACGGGGTAAACCGTGAGCCACTATCTCTTTCGGCGCGCGTTGATGGCCATACCGGTTCTTTTTGGCGTGTCGCTTGTCGTTTTTCTGATGCTCCATTCGGCGGGTGGCGACCCGGCGATCGTCATTCTGGGAAATCAGGCGGACGAAGAATCGCTGGCCCGGTTGCGTGAGGAGATGGGTCTCGACCGGCCGCTCCTGGTGCAGTACGCCGACTTCGCGACCGATGCGCTGGGTGGCGATCTTGGTCGTTCCTATCGCAACAATGCCCAGGTCACCGACGAAATCCTGTCGCGCTTTCCGGCGACGGTCGAGCTGGCGCTGGCGGCGATGGCGATCGGCACCGCGATTGGGTTGATCGCCGGGATCGTCGCCGGGGTCAAGCGGGACAGCTTTTTCGACTACACGAGCACCCTCGGCGCGTTGATCGGTGTCTCGATCCCCACCTTCTGGCTGGGGATGATTCTGATGATCGTATTTGGCATTGAGTTGGGCTGGCTGCCAATCTCTGGTCGCATCGATCCGAGACTCGGCGCCGACCCATCGGCGCCATTCCTTGTGGTGAATTCGATGCTGCACGGCGATTGGGTCGTCTTCCGCGACTCGCTCGAGCATCTCATTCTGCCGGCGCTGACGCTGGCCGGTTGGCCGGCCGCGATCACCGCCCGGATGACGCGGGCGGCGATGATCGAGGTGATGGACGACGACTATATCCGCACCGCCCGCGCCAAAGGGCTGCGCGAGAGAGTGGTCGTGGGGCGACATGCGCTTCGCAACGCGTTCATCCCGGTCGTCACCGTGATTGGGCTGGAGCTTGGCGGGCTGCTCGGCGGCGCAGTGGTGACGGAAACGGTGTTTGCCTGGCCCGGGATCGGCAAACTGGCGGCAGACGCGGTGCTGGCGCGCGACTATCAGGTCGTGCAGGGGGTGGTGCTCCTGCTGGCGACGACCTTCATTCTGCTCAATCTGGTTGTCGACCTCGCGTATGCGTGGCTCGATCCCCGCATCCGGTTTTCCTGATGGCGACAATCGCGCTCGAACCATCGGCGCAGCTTCCGACAGCCGGAACGACGCGGCGACGCTCAGTTCTCCGCAAATTCGCCCGCAACCGGCTGGCCCTGGCTGGTGCGTTTCTCCTTCTGCTCCTCGTGCTTGTGGGAGTTGTTGGGCCGTTTTTTGTCGCCGATCCGCGTCATCAGGATATCCCGGCCCGTTTTCAGCCGCCAGATCGCGACCACTGGTTCGGCACCGATGAGCTGGGTCGCGACATCTTCGCCCGCACGGTGCACGGCACGCGCATCTCGCTGGCGTCGGCGGTGGTCGCTGTGATTGTGGCGCTGGCGGTGGGGACGACAATTGGGCTGTTGGCGGGGACGTTCGAAGGAAAGGTCGGACTCTGGCTGATGGCGCTGATCGATCTGCTGCTGGCGATTCCGGCGATTCTGCTGGCGATCACGCTGGCGGCGCGGTTGGGCCCCGGGCTGACCTCGGCGATGGTCGCCGCGGCATTCGTCGGGTTGCCGGCTTATGCGCGACTGGCTCGCGGTTCGTCGCTGGCGGTCCGGAAGCAGGAGTTCGTGACGGCGGCGCAGGTGAATGGGATGTCGCGAACGGCGATCATGATCCGGCATATCTTTCCGAACATACTGACGCCGGTGATCGTTCAGGCGACGATCGGGGTGGGAAATGCCATCTTGCTGGTTTCGGCGCTTGGGTATCTGGGGGTGGGCGCGCAGCCGCCGGCGCCGGAGTGGGGTCGCATGCTAAGCGACGCCCAGAAGTACATCCTGACGTCGCCATACATCGCGATTTTCCCGGGCGTGGCCATCGCGCTGACGGTGATCGGGTTCAATCTGGCCGGGGATGGGTTGCGGGATGTGTTCGATCCGGTGGGGAGGAGGTAGCGCGGAGGGCACTGGGCACTGGGCAATAGGCAATAGGCAATAGGAAATCTGCAGAGGAGCCTGGTTGCGGTGAACGACCTGCCGCCGACGATGAATGCTCTGCGGAACGCGATTTTGCCGGATTGGGGCTGCGGCGCTCCGGACCTATTGACCATCCTGATGTAGGCTCCGGCGCTCTGCCGGAGCGATCGGCCGCAGGTCGATAGAGAGCCTCAACGAAGACAATGCAATGATCTGGCGCCCGTCCTTGGCGAGTCCGTTATGGCCCTCCGGGCCATTCCTCCGGCAGAGCGCCGGAGGCTACACTCAGCGGTTCAGACTCCATTCCACAAGCCGTGCCCGAGGACCTTCGAACGTCCCGGATGTAGGCTCCGGCGCTCTGCCGGAGCGATCGACCGCAGGTCGATAAGAGCCTCAACGAAGCCGTCTTCACGATTCAGGCGCGGCCTTGGCGAGTCCGCTATGGCCCTGCGGGCCCTTGCTCCGGCAGAGCGCCGGAGGCGACACTCCGCACCGTACTTGCACTGTGTACGGACATTGGTGGTATGATGTACGTACCCCGCAAGTGAATCATCGCTTTCCCTGCTTGGCATGAAGAGGTTTTGGACCTGACGGGTCTCCGCAGAGTCTCCGCAGGTGGTGGACAGGCGTTCCTCTGGAGGCGCCAACCGCACGTTTCCCCGCATCCCCCGCACACGTTCAGTCAGTGGTCAGGTGTCCGAAAAGGGGGAATTCACCATGTCTGCATTTGCGCGCGTTCGTGTGCTTGCTCTGGCACTCGCGCTTGCTCTGGGGATGGCCGCGGTCGCTCCGGCCCTGATTGCGGCGCAGGACGCGACGGAGACCTTCTCCACCGGCGACCGAATTATCGCCAACAACGGCACTCTCAACTTGCGAGCATCCGCCTCTGTCGAAGCCGATGTCATTGAAGTTCTTGCCGAAGGAACGGAAATGACCGTTCTTGCCGATCCCATCAATGCCGATGGAATGACCTGGTACGAAGTTCGAACTTCGGGCGGCGCCGAAGGCTTTGTCAGCGCGGCGTACGTCGAAGCGGCGCCGGTGATTCCGCCGGCGATCGGCGACACGATCGTTGTCGAGTTCGGTCCGCTCAATCTGCGTGATACACCGACCGAAGAAGGCTCGGTGACGGGGCAGCTCGACGTTGGCGATACCGCGACGGTGCTGAACGGGCCGGTCGATGGTGGTTCGCGCAGCTGGTACCTGATCGAAACCGATGACGACACGCAGGGCTGGGTGGCTGCCGAATTCATCGCGATCGCACCGCCCGAAACGTTTGCGGCGGGTGAGAGCGTAGTCGTCGAGCAGGGGCCAGTGAACCTGCGCGCCGAAGCTTCGGTCGATTCAGACGTGATCGAGGTGCTCGATGATGCCGCGACGGTCACCGTTGTTTCCGGGCCGGTCGTGGGTGGTGAGCATAGCTGGTATGAAGTGAGGGCGGCATCGGGAGAAACAGGTTTCGCCGCAGCCGAATTCCTGGCAGAGATCGAGGACGAAACCGCTGCCGAAGGAGGCGAGGGACCAGATTTCCCGATGGGTTCGTTTGTGTTTGCGGCTGAGGAGATCGAGATTCGCGAAGCCGCGATGATCGACGCGACGGTCGTTTCGACACTGGCCGATGGTGCTGTGGCCACGGTGGCCGAAGGACCGGTCGCCGCGGATGACTTCACCTGGTTCCAGATCACCGTTGGGTCGGGCGACGACGCGGTGACGGGCTGGGCGCAGGGTGAGTTGCTGACCGGCGGCATCGTTGTTGGCACAGACGCGCAGGTGGCAGACGGACCGCTCAATCTGCGGGCTGAGGCGTCGACCGAGTCTGAGGCGCTGGCGGCGCTGGAGACGGGCGACATTGTCAACGTGATCAGCGGGCCAGAGGTTGTCGATGGCGTGGCCTGGTTCGAGGTCGCGGCCGGTGACGACACGGGATTTGTGGCGGGGCGCTATCTGGGCGCAGCTGACGAGGCGGAATCGGCGTCGCTCGAGCCCTGAAGCGAGGCGGAGAGGCGAATAGGCGGAAAGGCGACAAGGGATCGTTCGTACAGGTTTTGACCTGTGGCTGAGTCCACGAAGTCCTTACGGGACTGGTCGGCTTGAAGGGAGCGGGCCGTGACGATTCGAGCGACTGACTTGGTGGCTTACCGCTGCGGCGGGAGATCCTGAGCGGAACGACGCGAAGCGGAGTGCAGTCGAAGGATGACAGCGCCTTAACTGAGTTGTAGTGGAGTCGGTGGAGCGCTTAGGGGAAAGTGGTTTCCAGGCCCGAGCGCCGTTTGGGTTGCGTTGGGCGCACGCCGTGCGCGGCTACGGGTTGGCTGGTAGCAGCGCCTTTACTTGCGTGACGATTGTTTTGACATCGCCGTCGAGCAGGCAGTGGGTGTTGAACATGAGGCCGCCATGTTCGTGGTTGCAGTGGATCGGCAGGGGACCCTGCTTGAGCGCGGCGTGAATCGCGGCTGGTGACCACGCATCGGCGGTCGGGATGAGCCGGACAACCGGCGCCGGCCACTCTTCCCAGTTGCCTTCGAGTACGACGCGGCAATCGGTGCGGTCAGCGAATGCGGCGACGAGTTCTTCCGCTTCGATCATGTGACGCTGGAATTCGGCTTCGTGGTCGGTTTGCTCGAAAAGCTCGATGGCCATCCAGAGCCCGACCATCGCTTCCTTGCTGACCTTCATGCCCCGTCCGACCGCGGCGTTGGGACTGCCATTGGCACGAGCGGCGTCGATCAGGTCGCGCCGGCCGGCCAGGAGTCCGGAGTCCTGCGGTCCGCGGATCCCCTTGCCGCCGGAGTAGACGACGAGATCGGCGCCGTCGCGGACCCAACGGCGCAGGTGATCGATTGGCGGGAGGGTCGAGGCGGCGTCGACGATCACTGGCACGCCTCGCGCGTGGGCGATGCGAACGACGGTTGCGAAGTCGAGCGCGCCGGTGCCGACATTGGGTGAGTCGTGAAATGCGACGGCGGCGGTCTGGTCGGTGATCGCGGCTTCGAGCTCCCATTCATGGGTGATGAGCGGCACGCCGATTTCGACGAGCTTGCCGCCGGCAGCGCGGTACATCTGGTCGTAGTCGATGCGGTGAGCACGATGGATAACGATTTCGTTCTTCATGCCGGTCGAATCGGGGAGTTTCTGGATGTGGACGCGGTCAGTTCCGGCGATGCAGGCGGCGGCGGCGAGGAGCATGGCCGCGCACGACCCGCAGGTGACATAGCCAGCTTCAGCTCCGGTGATCTCGGCGATGCGCTCGCCGACTTTGGCGTTCAACTCTTCCAGGACGACGAACTGGGTTGCCGCTTCGGTCATCGCGGCCATCACTCGCGGGTCGCTGAGCGTGCCGCCGACGGCGGTGGTGGCGCCACGGGCGTTGATGATTCGTCGCACGCCGATACGGTCGTA
>CAYWSE010000060.1:0-23155 GCA_964461025.1 uncultured Sphaerobacteraceae bacterium
GATGACGCGGCGGCCATAAAGATCGGAAATCTTGCCCCACAGGGGCGTCGACGCGGTCGAGGTCAGAAGATAGGCGGTGACCACCCACGACAGGTGATTCAGTCCTCCGAGGTCGCTGACGATTCGCGGCAGAGCGGTGCCGACGATGCTCTGATCGAGTGCGGCAAGAAGCATACCGGAGAGAAGACCGATGAGGATCACCTGAATATCACGATGTGTGAAATTCGGCGTTTGAATGTCGGCTGAGGCTGGTGAAGCAGATGCGGAAGCCATGTGCCGTCGTGCCCCCAATGCAAGACGAAAAGGATGGAGTCGTGGCGTCCGTAACGTCCGGGCGTCGTGCCGTGCGCTCACCCACCAACCGGTTGGTTGGGCGACAACCTGCGGACTATACTTGTGGGGATGAGTGATGTCAACATCCGGGCAAGGACGCCATGGACACCACACGCAATCAGGAAACAGAAGGGCGCCGGCGCATTCTCCTTGCGGCGTATCCCCTGTTCGTCGAGCACGGCTACAAATCGGTGTCGATGCAGCAAATTGCCGATGCCGTACCGATCAACAAGGCCACGCTCTATCACCATTTCCGCAACAAGGATGCCTTGTTCCTGGACGTGGTCAGCCTCGCGTCGCAGCGGCTGCGGGAACAGATCGAGGCGACGATCGCCGCCGGCGGCTCCGCCGAAGAGCAGCTGGCGCAGATCGCGGTGCAGATGTTCGATACCACGCAATCGGATTTGGGTCGGCTGATGACCGACGCACACGAACATCTTCCGATGGACGACCGGTTGGCTCTGATGCGAGACAACTCACATCCCTGGGATCTGTACGAAGAGATTTTCGAGTCGGCGATGATGGCGGGCGAAATTCCCGCATCTGACGCGCGACTCTCCACGAGCATGTTTATCGGACTGGTGCATGGGCAGATCTGGAGCCGCAAGATCGGCAAACTCGACGCGCCACTCGATGCTGAATTGGGCCGGCTGATCGTGCGTACGCTTTTCACTGGACTGACCAGCGTGGAACCGGTCGGTGCCTCACGAACCGGTCGCCTGAGCCAACCATTCGTCTCGTGAAAGCGAGACGAGGCAGAGTGCAGCTCTGTGACGGTTTGTTCAGGCCTCGATGCGATTGACCATATGTTCAGCTGTTTCGGCCGATTTTCCCTTCCACGGCCAACGACCTTCCATTTCGACAACGAGGGACCAGCTAAGGAAGGTGCGAATGAGGACCAGCAGACCCAGGATTAGGGCGTTTTCGAGCGTTGGCTCAAGGGCGATGGTGCGCACGACGTCGGCGGCGACCAGCACCTCGAGCCCAAGCAGCAACGTGTTGCCCAGTCCGACCCGAAGCCGCCGATAGAGTTCCGCTCGCGTCGCCGAATGGCGGGACCGGGTGATGAACGCATCAACAAACGCGGCGATCACTCCGACAAGAATGATCAGCACGGCGACGACTTCCAGCCCCAACGCGACGTGTTCGATCAGCTCCAGGATGTCGGTCGTGAACTTGCCATGCAACTCATCCATCACGTGTCACTTTCCACATTGACTAATCGTGCATTCGCATCGCGCTGCCATCAGGAATAAGAGACTGGCCGCACAATACACTATCATCGGGCTTCCACATGGAAAGCGACGCGCACCATCTGCTCGTGTCGCGATCATTCCGGACGTGCAGGACACCCAGCGAGAGCCCTCAGCAGATGCATGCGGAGTCTCGCGAGCGACTTCATGCTGTGCTGTGATGTCGCGTCCTGTTGCAGCCCGGCTGTCAATCGATCGGTTTCAGGTTTGCGATGATCTCGGCACGTCTTGGCTCCAGGAATGGCGCCAGTACGACCTTCTCACCGAGTGTCTCCGGATCCTCATCGACCGCGAATCCCGGGCCGTCGGAGGCGATCTCGAACAAAATCCCGTTTGGCTCCCGGAAATAGAGACTCCGGAACCAGTACCGGTCGACCTTGCCGCTGTTCGGGACGCCCAAGCTGGTCAGTCTGTCGGCCCAGGCGTCGTATTCGGCGTCGGGTGTGCGGAAGGCGACGTGATGCACGCCACCGGCGCCCTGCTGGGCATATGGGAGGTCGGGTTGCACCGCCACGTGGAGTTCAGCACCAGCCCCGCCGGGTCCCATCTCATAGACCTGCACGGTGTGATTGGGGTTGTCCTGATGGGGATAGGCACGGACCGGCCGCATATTCATGACCTGCTGCAGCACTTTGTCGGTCGGCGCCAGACTGGGCACGCCCAGAGAAATAGGTCCGAGTCCACGCACCTGGTGCTCCGCCGGAATCGGGCTCTTCTCCCACGGAAACGCCTCGCCTGCTCCCTGGTCATCGAGCAGGGAGAGCCGCTGACCTTCGGAATCTTCGAAATCGATCGTCAGCCGGCCGTCCCGTTCTTCGATCTCATTGGCTCCTGTCCCGAGACTCCTAAACCGGTCACGCCAGAACTCCAGAGAAGCGAGTCCATTGACTCGCAGCGCGGTTCGCACGATCGCCGGAGCGCCACGGCGTTCCCGCGGCACGGGCCAGTCGAAAAAGGTCAAATCGGTGCCAGGGCTGCCCAATGCGTCGGCATAGAAGAGGTGGTAGGCGCTGACGTCGTCCTGATTGACGCTGCGTTTCACGAGCCGCATGCCGATGTCTTCGGTGTAAAAACGCTTGTTCTCGCGAATTTGCGCAGAGATCGCAGTCAGGTGATGAATGCCGGTCAGGTCCATGTCGCTTCTCCAGTGCGGTGTCGATGCTGCCGCCGCCAACGATCACGATATTGGTCATGTTTCTTCATCGTATGCAGTCTGCGGAGGCGGCAAACCCTCACTGTATGCTACCAGCGACGCCAGGAGCCCTGGTTTTGTAGAGCCATGTGAGAAGAGCAGCGATTGTCAGACCAGCACGAACCGGCGATTTACCTCGACGCGGACGCCTGCCCGGTCAAGGAGCAAATCTACCGCGTCGCGGTGCGATACGACGTTCCCGTCTGGGTCGTCGCCAACGCGGCGATGCGCATTCCCGATCAGGCGGGATTGCGAGCGCGATTGATGATCGTTCCCGGCACGCCAGACGCAGCCGATGACTGGATCGCTGAGCATGCGATAGCAGGCGACCTCGTGCTGACCGCGGATATCCCGCTGGCCGCCAGAACGATCGAGAACGGGGTCAGAACCCTCGATTTTCGTGGCAAGGAGTTTCATCCGGCGAGCATCGGCAATGCCCTGGCGGCGCGAGAGGTCAACGCCCTGCTGCGCTCGATGGGAGAGGTCACCGGCGGACCAGCGGCAATCACGCCGAAGGACCGTGGCAAATTCGCTTCGTTGCTCGATACGGCGGTGTCGGCGATGGCCCGGGCGCGGTCGATGGGATAACCAGAGCGCAATTCGCATCAGAGCGGTACGCTGTCGCGGTTGAGTCGTTGTGCCCATCCGGGCGTTCTCGAGAGTAATGGCCATGCGCGTTCTGGTTGCTGAGATCAAACAGGAAGTCTCGACCTTTAATCCGGCGATCAGCGGGGTCGACGACTTCGTCTATTCGACCGGCGACGAGATATTCGAGTTTCACGACGACAAACCGATTGAAGTTGGCGGCGCGATGACCGTCTTCCGGCAGGAAGGCATCGACATGGTCGGCGCGTTCAGCGCCCGGGCGATCACTTCCAACGGGCTTCTTTCCGCTGCGGCGTGGAACGACATCTCCGGACGGTTTCTCGACGCAATCCGAGAGGCGCCGGAGGTCGATGGCGTCTATTTCTCGATGCATGGCGCCATGTGTTCGCAGAACGAGCTCGACCCGGAAGGCTATTTGCTGCAGGAGTCGCGGGCGATCCTTGGCGAAGATATCCCAATCGTGGTGACTCTCGATTTGCACGGGATTCTGACCGACAGGATGCTGAAGCATGCGGACGCTATCGCCGTGTACCACACCTATCCACATGTCGATTTCTACGAAACAGGTGTCCGCGGCGCGAAGCTGCTGACCAGAATCCTCAAGGATGCGATGAATCCGGTCACAGCCATGGTCCGCATCCCGGCGCTGGTGCGCGGCAACGAGATGATCACCGACTCAGGTCTGATCAGCGGCCGGATTCGGGAGGCCCAGGCGATCGAAGCGAGCGAGGGCGGCCTCTCGGCCGGGATGTTCTGGGGCAACCCGTTTACCGACGTGCCGCAGCTGGCGTCGAACAGCGTGGTGATCACCGACAACGATCCCGAGCGGGCAACGCGCGAAGCGATCGCCATGGCCGAGAAGTTCTGGGCCGATCGGGCCAGGATGCAGGTGCCGCTGGTCAGTCTGGCGGAGTCTGTCGAGCGGGCCAAAGGGGTCACCGAGGGCACGGTGATCATGGTCGATGCCGCGGACGCGACCAGCTCCGGAGCTTCGGGGGACAGCAATGCCATTCTGCGGGCACTTGTCGAGGCAGGTTACGAAGGAAGCGGCCTCTTTCCGATTGTCGACGAGCCAGCGGTGAAGGCGGCCCTGGCTGCGGGTATCGGCGCCGCGATCGACATCACGCTCGGGGGCACGATCGATCCAGGCCGGTTCACGCCGTTGCCGGTAAGGGCCACGGTGCGGATGCTGTCGGATGGGCGATTCATCAACGAGTCGCACGGCACCGAATGGTATGGAGGGCCGACTGCCGTCTTCGAGGTCGGCAAGCATGTGGTCGTCGCCACGAGCCGGCCAGTCAGTTTGTACGACCGCTCTCTCTTCCTGGCGCATGGTCAGGACCCGCAGCGATTCGATCTGGTCGTCCAGAAGTCGCCCCACTGCCAGCCGCAATTCTTCGCTGATTGGGCGGCGTTGCTGATCGATGTCGATGCGCCCGGTTCGACGAGCGCCAATCTGCCCTATCTCGGACACACGATCTGTCAGCGCCCGATGTTCCCGATGGAACCAGAGACAACCTTCGATCCGAAGGTGTTGCTGTTCCAGCGTCATTGATGGAGCGCCGTTGCCTGGATCAGTCGAACTCGGGTAGCCACTCCCGGTGCGCTTCCAGCAGCTCGTCGACCAGTTCCACGATCTGACCAGGTTCGAGTATGGCTGCGGTGTGGGGATCGAGCAGCGCTGCCTGATAAATGCGCTCGCGCAGACCGGTCAACGCCGCTTCGACGGTCAATGTCTGGACGTTGATGTTGGTCTGCATCAGCGCGGCCAGCTGTGTGGGGATGCGACCCACCTGGACCGGCTGCAGTCCGTTCGCATCGACAAGGCAGGGGACTTCGACAACTGCGTCGCCAGGGAGATTCTCGATCAGGCCATTGTTGGGGACATTCCCGTAGATGACGCGCGGCTCGCCGGTTTCCATGCTGTGAATGATCAGTGAGCCATATTCTCCGGAATGCCCCGCCTCCACTTTCCGCGACAAACGCGCTTCGCGCATCCGCTTGGCGCTCGCCGGGTTGACGCCCGACTCGATCGCCAGCTTGCGCTGGAACGATCCACTGAGCGCCGTCGCCCGGGCGTTCTCTTCGGCGGTGATGATCGCGTCGTCGCCACTGAGGAGCGCCTCGCGCATGCTGGTCCAGCCGGCGATTTGCTCTTCGCACCGTGCCGGGTACTCGTCGAGTGGGATGTTGAATCTGTCGATCAGATCGGGTCTGTCTGGTTTGATGAACCAGGGAACATACTCGCTGAAGTGCTCGCTCGACTCCGTCACGAAGTATCCGAAACGACGAAATGCCTCGAATCTGACGCGTTCGAACGCCGGCTCGGCGCCTGCGGCGGCCACGGCGCGCAGATCGGGATAGAGATCGCGGCCCTGATGCTCGAAGCGCAGATAGAAGGCCATGTGATTGATGCCGGCACAGAAGTAGGTGATCTCCTCGACAGGCAGACCGAGTATGTCGGCCAGTTCTTCCGCGGTTCCGAAGACACTGTGGCAGAGACCGACCGTTTGCACATCGGTGGCCTGATTCATGGCCATTGTCAGCATCGCCATCGGATTCGTGTAGTTGAGGAAGAGCGCAGAGGGCGCAAGTTCTTCGATATCGAGCGCGATGTCGAGCATCACCGGGATCGTTCGCAACGCACGCATGATGCCGCCGATGCCCAGGGTGTCGCCGATGGTCTGGCGCAGGCCGTATTTCTTCGGAATCTCGAAGTCGATCACCGTCGCCGGTTCGTATCCACCGACCTGGATCATGTTGATCACGTAATCGGCATCGTCGAGCGCGCGACGGCGATCGGTCGTGGCGCTGATCAGCGGCGATGCATCGAGCTGCAGCGCGAGACGATTGGCGACGATCTCGGAATCGCGAAGCCGTTCCGGGTCGATGTCCATCAGCGTGATTTCCGCATGCCGCAGTTCGGGAAAGCTGAGAATGTCGCGCAACAACGCTCGAGCAAAGACGGTGCTGCCGGCGCCGATGAATGCGATCTTGGGTCCCATGCGTTTCTCCGCAGATTTGAGGTGCGAGTGGTACAACGATTGCAGAATACTCGACCAACGCCGGCAGGCCGGAAGGGCTCCAGGATCAAGGAAGGTCACATGCACATCGAAGGAACCTATACGATCGAAACATGGGAACAGGAAACGTACGATGCGGACATACCGGCGCTGTTCGCGGCAAATGTTGGTCTGCAGTTCTCCGGTGGTTTGGCCGGGCCGGCGCAGACACGGTATCTGATGACATCGCTGGAGGACGGCTCATCTGACTTTGCCGGCCAGATCAGAGTGACCGGTTCGATCGGCGAGCGGTCCGGAACGTTCGTGATGCACGAAACCGGCCGGTACGACGGTCAGCAGGCGGCCATGGGCGAGTTGCGAATCGTGCCGGGTTCGGGCACTGGTGACTTCACAGGCATTGCTGGAGAAGGCGCGTACGTTGCCTCTCACACGGAATCGGCTGTCGAGTTTGCCGGCCGGGAGTGGGCGCCGACTCCGGAAGGGATAGCTGCCTGGGCACTCGACGTCACCTTCGACTGACCGAACGAATCGGAGCGTGCTGTAGACTGGCCGCCACGCGCTGGATCGCGGTAGACACGCCTACAACAAGAGGAGCGGCTTCGCATGACCGCCACGACAACCGCACACGGAGTGATCTCAACCATCGAGGAGCTCAGGGCCATTCTCGGCGTACCGAGTGAGGGAGCGGTCGCCAAGGAGCTGAAGTGGCTCGATCGCTACGCCCGCTATTTTGTCGAGCACTCTCCGTTCGTTTTGCTTAGCTCGGCGAACCGGGCCGGTCAGTGCGATGTCTCACCCAAGGGCGATCAGCCTGGGTTCGTCAAAGTGCTCGACGAGAAGACCTTGCTCATTCCCGACCGGCCGGGGAATCGTCGCGCCGACACCTTCGAGAATGTTCTCGAGAATCCACAGGTCGGCACGATTTTTCTGATCCCCGAAGTCGAGGAAACGTTGCGAGTCAATGGCCGAGCGACGATCACCGCCGATCAGACATTGCTCGAACAGTGCGAGGTTTCCGGCAAGACGCCGAAGCTCGGCTTTCTGATCGAAGCAGAAGAGGTCTATTTCCACTGCGCGAAGGCGTTCAAGCGCTCGAATCTCTGGAATCCAGACGCCTGGCAGGGCCGGGGCGAACTGCCGTCGCTCGGGGTGATCATGGCCGAGCAGCTGAAGATCGTTGAGATGAGCGGCGACGAGCTGAACTGCGAGCTCGAAGAGGCGTACGTCAAGAACCTCTATTGACACATTCCGGAAGCTCGAGCCTACAACGGAAGCGTCGCGTCAAAGTACTATCCTCTCGAACAAAGTTCGTCATCCTGAGCGTAGCGAAGGATCTCCCGCCGCAGCGGAAGGCATCCTTCAATGCCGTTTCTTCCCCGAACGAGAGATTCTTCGCTTCGCTCAGAATGACGATGTGCTTGGCGATTAGGCTCTCAGGCGGCTTCTGTAGGGACGGTGCGTGCGTCCGGGCAGATTGGAACGGCAATGCGGAAGGTCGTCCGGCCCGGTTCGGATTCCGCTTCGATCGTGCCGCCATGCTCGTCGACAACGATCCGCCAGACGATATCGAGCCCCAGCCCCGTGCCGCTCCCCTGCTGCTTGGTCGTGTAGAACGGCTCGAAGATGCGCGGCAGCACGTCGTCCGGAATGCCGCCGCCATTGTCCGAGATCTCCACCACTGCCAAGTCTCCATCCTGATGAGTTTTGATCGTCACCGTGCCATTGCCATCGGTAGCATCGGCGGCGTTGTCGAGAATATTGGTCCAGACCTGGTTGAGCCCGCTGCCATATGTCCGCACAGGCGGGATCGTTTGCTCATAGTCCCGTTCGACCGTCATACCCTTGAGCTGGTAGGCGAGAATGACCAGCGTGTTCTCGATACCCCCGTGAATATCGACATCCTGTTCCGTCGCCTGATCGCGGAAGGAATACGACTTCACGGCGCCGACGAGCTCGGAAATGCGGCCCGTGCTGCGGAGCACGATGTCGAGCGCGTCGCGGATCACCAGCGACTCGGCGACCCAGGTGACGGCGGGATCGAGCGCATCGGCGGGAACGCTATGCACAAGTGAGTCGAGATCGTCGACGCCGATGCCGCCGGAAACAAGCGGTTGTGCATAGGTCCATGCTTCGGTGATATCGTGATCCTGCAGCCAGTTGCCGATTTCCTCTTCCAGCCGGCTGGCTTCGATCGTCGAGCGCGTCCGGGCGATCTGGCGCTCAGCCTCGCACTTGGCGGTGAGTTGATCGATCATCGAACAAACAGCGGGCGGCACCTGCTGAAACATCATCTGACGTTGCGCTTCGTCGCGCGTGTCGAGCGCCTGCCCCAGGCTGCGAGCCGCTCTGGAGGCAGCGGCGGCGGGATTGTTGAGCTCATGCGACAACCCAGCCGAGAGCTTGCCGAGCGCGGCCATTTTCTCCTGATATCGAGCGCGTTCGGCCTCTTCGAGCTTTAGATTCTCACCGGCCAGCCGCTCCATATTGAGCCGCTCGGTGATATCGCGGAAAAAGCCGTGAGTGGCGATCAGTTCTCCGTCCAGAAAGCGACTGTGGGCGCTCCCCTCCGACGGTACGGCTTCGCCCGACTTCGTCCGGAAGACGACTCGAATGTCCTGAAGGTCCTGTCCCTGCATGACCTGGGCAAAGTGAACCTGGCATTCGTTGATCGATGATGGGTGAATCACATCCCAGATCGTCAGACCATCCAGCTCTTCTTCGGTGTACCCCAGCTTTTCGAACCAGGCTCGATTGACAAATTCGAACGTGCCGTCCGGGCGGATGCTCTGGATCAAATCGGAGGCGCCTTCGATGACGTCGCGGTACCGTTGTTCACTCTCTTGCAACCGGGAATCGGGACTATGCTGTACGACTTCGCTCACGGCCGCTCCCTTCATAGTGGAATTTCGCTATGATACCTTGCATATCCGAGTACGAAGCGGACGGTTCTCCTGCGCACATCCAGAGCATCGTTGGAGGGGGTGTCCGAACCAGGCAAGGACCCCACACGCATGTCAGCGCCCTACATTCTCGCAGTTGACGACGACCAGGACGTGCTTCGGGCGATCACCGGAGACTTGCGCCGTCATTACGGCAAGCAATACCGGCTCCTGTACAGCTCATCGGGCCAGGAAGCGCTCGATGCTACACGCGATGCGCGCCTGCGGGGCGAGCCCATCGCTCTCTTTCTCGCCGATCAGCGCATGCCGAATATGTCCGGCGTCGAGTTTCTGACCCAGACGCGGGAGCTCTTTCCGGAAGCGAAGCGGGCGCTGTTGACTGCCTATGCGGACACCGATGCCGCCGTCAAGGCGATTAACGACGCCAGACTCGACTACTACCTGATGAAACCGTGGGATCCGCCCGAAGAGCGGCTCTATCCCGTTCTCGACGATATGCTCGACGACTGGCTGGCGAACGTCCGGCCTCCGTTTCACGGCGTCCGCATTGTGGGGCACCGGTGGTCGGCGGAGTCGCACCAAATCCGTGATTTCCTGGCGCGAAATCAGGTTCCATTCGCCTGGCACGAAAGCGGCGCCGACGAGCAAGCAACCGCGCTGCTCACTGCCGCCGGATTGCCATTCGATGTGTTGCCGGTCGTCATTCTGGACAATGGCGTGGTGATGTCGCGACCAACGATCCAGGACGTTGCCGATCAGTTGAATCTTCGTCACAAGGCGGAAGCGCCTCTCTACGATCTGGTCATTGTTGGTGGCGGGCCGGCCGGATTGGCGGGCGCGGTGTACGGCGCATCTGAGGGTCTGCGGACGTGCATGATCGAGCGTCATGCTGAAGGTGGTCAGGCCGGAATGAGCTCTCGCATCGAGAACTATCTCGGGTTTCCTCAGGGGGTCTCGGGGCAGGATTTGGCCAGACGAGCACGGGATCAGGTTTCAAAATTCGGCGCCGAGCGACTCCTCGCACAGGAGGCGCGAAGACTTTGTCCTGATGCGGGTTCGGTCGGCATCGTGCTCAGCGATGGCTCGGAGCTGCGCGGACTTTCCGCAATTATTGCTACTGGCGTCAGTTACCGGCGTCTTGAAACGGCGGGGGCGGAACGGCTGGCCGGACGAGGCGTCTATTACGGCGCGGCCCGTGTCGAAGCAGAGTCATACCGCGACCAGGAGATTTTCGTGGTCGGCGGCGCGAATTCCGCTGGTCAGGCCGCCGTCTTTTTCGCCAAGACGTGTCGCAAAGTGACAATGCTCGTTCGCGGCGATTCGCTCTCTGCGAGCATGTCGCACTACCTGATCGAGCAGATCGAGGCGACTCCAAACATCACCGTGCGCACCGGTGTCAGTGTCGACGACTGTCACGGTGAGGATCATCTGGAGTCGATCACGATCCGGGACGCAGCGACGGGACAGACGGAAGAAGCGCTGACTCCTGGTCTCTTCGTTTTCATCGGCGCGCGGCCAGCAACTGAATGGCTGAGCGATGTATTGCTGCTCGATCGCCATGGCTTCATCGTAACCGGCGCTGACATAACACTGGAAGATCGCCGGCGCTGGCAGCTCGAACGTGACCCGTTCCTCCTTGAAACGTGCGCACCGGGTGTGTTCGCTGCAGGCGACGTCCGGCACGGCTCCGGAAAACGTGTCGCTACCGCGGTTGGCGAGGGCGCCACGGCAGTCATGTCAGTCTGGCAGTACCGCTCTCACCACAATTTGTAGCCAGATTTGAGCGACCGGTCGTTCCTGCGCGCGAAACCGTGAGGATCATTGGCTCGTTCATCTGGTAATGGACGCGCAGACTCAACGTCAGGATGGTATCCTGTACGTACGCTCCGCAGCGCATTGATCCGCGTTCATGACGATTGCGCATGTTCCCGCTTGCACCAGGTGTGATTGTCTCATTGACTGCCACGCCAGGTGCGACTCGGGTGGTGCATGCACGCCGAGGGATGGCGCTTCGAGCCGCGTGGGGGAAGTACGATGGTTTTTCGACGAGACAAACAGGGAGGCGATGCCTTCCAGCGACAGATCAGCGCGCTGCGCCAGCAGCTGGGCGGCGCCGATGAGAACGCAGAATACGAGGACGAACGAGCTCAGGACGATGGTGGGTACGTCAACGACGCCTACTCGGCGGCTCGCTACGAGCCGGAAGAACAGTCGTACCAGCGACAGGGATATCAGGGAGATTACACCTATGAGGACGCTATCGACGACGCCTCATACGACTCCCCAGTTCCGGCGATACCTGCTCCGGATGCTCAGGTCACCGTCATCAACCACGACACCACCTGGAAAGGCGAGGTCCAGTCGGAAGGCTCGATGCACATTCTCGGACGATACGACGGCATCATCCGGGCGAAAGAGGACGTTTACATTCTCGATGAATCGACGGTTGCAGCCGAGGTTTATGCGAAGAATGTGGTGGTTTCCGGTAAATACGATGGCGAGGTGACCTGCGAAGGCCGGTTCGAGGTGCTGCCAAACGGCCGCGTCAACGGAGCGGTGCGGGCTCCTGTTTTCGTGGTCCATGATGGTGGACAAATAAATGGGTCAATTCAGATGACCAGTCTGGAATCGCCGCGTCAGGCTCCCACGTCGTTGGTGCGGCGCCGGGAAGCAGCTGGTGGGGAATAGCGATCATGATCCGCCGCCACCGGCAACTTCTTGCAGAGGGAGGGACTGGGAATGTCATTTGGTGATCAGGAATTCGGCCGGGGGGCACTGGCCACCGGCAACGAGGAAGACCGTTCGATCAGCCTGATCGATCAATTCTCGACCTTCGACGGATCGTTCACGGCTGAGCGCGATCTGCGCATCGATGGTGTCGTGAAAGGCTCGATCATTTGCCGCGGCACATTGTTCGTGGCGGAGGGCGCCACCGTCAACGCACAAATCGAAGCGGAAAACATCACGGTTGCCGGTGACCTCACCGGTGATATCGACTGCCGTGGCCGCTTGCGATTGCTGCCGAGTGGCGTGCTGCGCGGAAAGGTGAAGACCCGGGCATTGGTCGTCGCGCAGGGAGCGACATATGATGGCGATCTGACGATGGTTGTGGCTTCCACGCCCGTGCAGAGTCCAGCGGACAGCGAACCTCCCGCTGAGATTCAGCCGACACCACGCCCAGCGACTCGTCCGGCACGTCCGGAACCACGCGCCCGAGCGGAGACTCCGCCTGCCGTTGCACCCGCGGAATCGGCGACTCCGAGCACATTCATCCGCCGGCTCGGTGGACCAGAAACTCCGTGGGAAGGCCAGCCCGGAGAAGAGCAATCGCCACCCGCCGCAGCGGAGGAGTAACGCGGTCGCGACGCGCTAAAAACGGTGGGCCGGAAAGACCTGCATGCTATACTGCCAAAACGGCATTCTGGCCCAAAACCCGCACATTTCCCGCGCAAATTGACGAAACCTGCACTTCGCCGAAACTGCGTCTGGTGGGAATCTGTACATGAGCGGGGACGGGCGTCGAACGGCAGGTCAGCACCTGGACTATGAGCGGGGAGCGACGATGTGGCACCTGCCGGCACTTTGAGTCTTCTCTCGACTCGCGGCACGGATGGTGCCGCAATCCACGCCTGCTGGCGCCTGGTCGCAGTCAGCCAGTCGCGGCGATCGATCTCGCCTGTTCCTATCGCAATGGCGATTACTGGGAATCGATCGACGACCAGGACTGGTCCTCGGCGTGGGAACCAGAATCTGACCTGGAGCGTTCTGTCGATGAGAAACATTCTCTCCCGCCGAGCGCTGAATCGCTCCGACCTCCGGCCGAACAGAATGCATCACTCTATAATGAACTCGAACGGGATACTGCGGCTCGCTCGTATGAGTCGCCAGGTGAGGAAACTGGACGCCAGCAGCACCCCGATTCAAGAACGATTGGACAGGAGCCGTTTGTGAGCTATCAGCCGGAAGATCGCTACTGGACAGATTACCTCCGCATCGCACTGCCCATTGCCGGGCTGCTGCTCTTGCTCGGCGTCTTCTGGTATTGGGCGAGCTCATTCATTGGCGATGACAACGATGATCCGCAATTGACCCAGATTGCTGTCGTCGAAACGCCTATTTCCGCTTCGACGCAAACACCGACTGTTTCCGCCGCTGTGACCCTCGAGCCGGCCCAGACCGTCGCTCCCACGCAGGAATCGGCGCAACCAACGACCGATGCGGCGGCTCCCACCGCCACGACAGGAACAGCTGAGAATGGTGGTTCAACTGGGAGTGGCTTCACCGAGGGGCAGAAGGTTGTCGTCAACGATAACGACGTCAACTTGCGGGCGACCTCATCAACAGATTCCGAGATTCTTGCCATTCTGATGGACGGGGACGAGTTGTCCATCAATAGCTCCGAGTCGGTCGACGACGGCACCTACGTGTGGTGGAACGTGACAATGACCGATGGGACAGAGGGGTGGGTCGTCGGGGACTTCATCGAGGCCTCAGATTCCTGATCTTCGGGCAATCCTTTTGCTATAATGCACGGTGGCCCGGCAAATGCCGGGCCTTCATCTGGCAAGCGTCAGGACCAGACGCGGGCGTGCCGGCGATTGAAACGGGGTTGCCGGTCCCGTCTGGGGTGAGTGGCGCTGAAGTCCAAAACGCGTTAAGGAGGATACCCGTGACCAGTCCCCTCTTGTCCGGAACACCGGATCAAATCATGCAGACGATGCTGAACGCGGGCGTTCACTTCGGTCACCAGGCAAAGCGCTGGAACCCGAAGATGAAGCGATTCATTCACTCGTCGCGCAACGGCGTACATATCATCGATCTCGACCAGAGTCTTCCCCTGTTGCAGGAAGCCAGCGATCTCGTCGAATCGATCACTTCGCAGGGCGGCAAAATTCTCTTCGTGGGCACAAAGAAGCAAGCCCAGGAAGTGGTCGCCAAGGAAGCAGCACGCTCCGGTCAGTTCTATATCAACCGTCGCTGGCTTGGCGGCACGCTGACCAACTTTGTGACGATCCGGCAGCGCCTGCGCCTGATGAAGGATCTTGAAAAGCAGGAAGCCTCTGGCGAACTCGATCTTCTGCCGAAACAGGAAGCAGCAAGTCTGCGGGGTGAGCTCGATCGCCTGCAGCGAACGCTCGGCGGTATGCGGGATATGGTTTCGCTGCCGGCCGCGCTCTTCATCATCGATGCCAAGCGGGAGCACTTGGCGATCGCCGAAGCGACGAAGCTCGGCATCCCAATCATCGCGCTGGTCGACACCAACGCCGATCCCGACCCGATCGATCACGTAATTCCTGCCAACGATGATGCGATTCGTTCCGTCCGGCTGCTGACCGGCGTGATCGCCGATGCGGCGTCGCAGGGGATGATCGAATACGAGAGCGTCTCGGGCGGATATGGCGGTGACGCTGGCTCAGTCGCGGAGGCGTACGTCGAGGAAGCAACCCCCGCGGCCGATGTCGAACCGGAAGCAGAACCGATCGCAGAAGTCGCCGAGGCGGGTTCCGAAGCGAAATAACCATAGAGGGATGCCCGGGGTGACGAACACAGTTCGCTGGGTCGACTCCCCTCCGTTCGGCGTGCAGGCAGCACGCACCACCATTGGAGGACACTTTCGTCATGTCAATTAGTGCGGCACAGGTAAAAGAGCTTCGGGATTTGACCGGAGCCGGCATTATGGAATGCAAGCGAGCCCTGGAAGAATCCGGCGGTGATGTCAAGAAAGCCGAAGGACTGATCCTGCAGCAAGGGCTGGCCAAGGCCGAAAAGAAGGCCGGTCGCGCCGCGCAGCAGGGGATCGTCGAACCGTACATTCACGGGGGCGGTCGCATCGCAGCGCTCGTCGAAGTCAACTGCGAAACCGACTTCGTGGCGCGAACCGATGATTTCAAGGCGCTCGCACACGATGTCGCCATGCAGGTCGCAGCGATGGCGCCACGGTATGTTTCCGAGAGCGAGGTTCCGGATGCCGACTGGGCCGAACTGGAGCACGAGTTCGGCGATCGCAAGAAGGCAGCGGAAGCGGTCTGTCTGCTGCAGCAGCCGTTCATCAAGGATCCGAAGGTCTCGATTCAGGACCTGAACAAGGCCGCCATCGGTAAACTGGGTGAGAATGTGGTGATTCGCCGCTTTGCGCGATTCGAGGTCGGCGCCGATCTGCCCTCATCCGACGAAGGCGACGAGTAGAATCTCTGCCGGTGCAGCAACACCGGCGCCCGCGGGACCACTTCGGCAGCGAGTGGCCGTCAATTGAAAGAACCTTCCGTGCCCAAGACGTATGAACGCGTTCTGCTCAAGCTGAGTGGCGAGGCGCTGATGGGATCGGTGCCCTACGGCATCGATCCACACGTTGCCGCTTCGCTGGCGAGGCAGATCGCCGATGTGGTGAAAGAGGGCACGCAGGTCGCGGTTGTGGTCGGCGGCGGCAACATCTGGCGCGGTCTCGCCGCCAGCAGCCAGGGCATGGATCGCTCCACGGCGGACTATATGGGTATGCTGGCGACGGTGCTCAACGCACTTGCCCTGCAGGACGCGCTCGAGGAATCGGGTGTGCACACCCGGGTGATGACGGCGATCGAGATGAAAGAAGTCGCCGAGCCGTACATCCGTCGCCGGGCGATCCGGCATATGGAGAAGGGCCGCGTTGTGATCCTTGCCGCCGGCACCGGAAATCCGTTCTTCACGACCGACACAGCAGCCGCGCTGCGCGCGCTGGAGCTCGATGTCGATGTCGTGCTCATGGCGAAGAACCGGGTCAATGGCGTCTATACCGGCGATCCGCGTTCCGACCCCGACGCACGGCGATTTCGTACAATCACCCACCAGGATGCACTTGAGCGCGATTTGCGGGTCATGGATGCTGCGGCGTTGTCGCTCTGCCGGGAGAACGAACTCCCCATCCTGGTGTTCAATGTCAGCGAGGATGGCGCGATCCTCCAGGCCGTTCGCGGTGAATCTGTCGGCACGCTGGTGGCCAGCGGGACGACAGAACTCGAGTAACCGCCACTCCGGGCCGCACGTGGGCAACTGGCTGCCCGAAGCAACCGAGGGACCACCATGATCAAGGACGCACTTTCCGACGCCGATTCCCGGATGTCGAAAACGATGGAGGCGCTTCACCGCGATCTCGGCACGATCCGCACCGGTCGTGCGTCACCGGCGCTGCTTGACCGCATTCAGGTCGACTACTACGGGACGCCCACGCCGCTCAACCAGATGGCCGGAGTCTCCGTGCCCGAGGCTCGCCTCCTGGTGATCCAGCCGTGGGACAAGGGATCGATTCCAGACATCGAAAAAGCGATCATGAAGTCGGATCTCGGCATTACTCCGAACAACGACGGCTCGGTGATTCGGATCGCCATTCCGCCGCTGACGGAAGATCGCCGCAAACAGCTCGTCAAAGTCGTCCATTCGACCGTGGAGGACGCCAAGATTTCGGTCCGCAACATTCGTCGTGACTCAATGCACAGCGTGCGCGAGCTGCTCAATGAGAAGATGATCGGCGAGGACGATGAGCGGCGCGCGGAACAGCAGCTCGATGACCTGACGAGGAAGTTCGTCGATGAAGCGGACAAGATCGGCAAAGCCAAAGAGCATGAAGTCCTCGAGGTGTAACTCGTCGGCTCTCGCAATCCCAGGCTCCGCACCGAGGCTCGCTGGAGTTCGCAATGTCGGTGGCTAGCGCTTCGCCTCCAGCCCATGTGGCCATCATCATGGACGGCAATGGCCGGTGGGCGGCGAAACAGGGACTGCCGCGCATCGCAGGGCACGAACGTGGCACTGAAAACATCCGGCGCATCACGAATGCCGCGGCCGAGGCCGGTATTCACTATCTGACGCTCTGGGCATTTTCCACCGAGAACTGGAGCCGTCCGCTGGAGGAGGTCTCCGGCATCATGCGCCTGCTGGGCGAGGCTCTCGACCGCGAAACGATGGAGCTGCACCGCCAGGGCGCGCAGTTGAGGCACATTGGGCGACTCGATGGACTGGCGCCCGATCTTCGCAAGTCGGTCGAAGATGCGATCGAACTGACGCGCAACAACGATCGACTCGTGCTGACGCTCGCTTTCGACTACGGCGGCAGGCAGGAGATGGTACGAGCCGTTCAGGAGATCGCCCGAGCGGGCATCCCTCCCGAAGAGATCGACGAAGCAACCATATCCCGCCATCTCTTTACCCGTGACATTCCCGATCCGGATTTGGTGATCCGCACGTCGGGCGAACACCGTATGAGCAATTTCCTGATCTGGCAGGCCGCGTACGCTGAGTTGCATTTCAGTCCTGTTTTCTGGCCCGAGTTCGGTCCCGAGCACCTGCAAGCAGCGCTCGACGACTACGCCACGCGTGAACGGCGCTTCGGCAACATCTCCGCCGACGCTGCTTCGGTCGTCACTGGACGGGCAAGGCTGTGAAACAACGCTCGATCAGCGCCATCGGCGTCGGACTTGTCGGGCTGCTGCCGGCGATCCTCGGTGGGCCGGTTTGGGCTGTCGTTCTGGCACTGCTCTGCACGATAGGTCTGATGGAGTACCTGGACATAGCGCGGCGACTGTCGCCAGGCGTCCAGCGCTTCGGACTGCTGATCGTCCCCCTTTTTGCGGCAATCGCCTGGTTCGAATGTCCGGAATACGCACTTCTCGGATTCGCGGCGCTGGCCGTCTTTCTCCCGCTCTTCGAGACGACATTACGCAAGAACCTTGATGGGGCTGTCGCTGATTGGGCGCTCGGCGCGGCAGGAACACTCTATCTGGGTCTGCCACTCTATGCGGCGGTGGCGCTCCGGCAGCGACCTGGAACGGTCGATGCGGACTGGATCGACGATCTGGCGGACACGCTCGCTTTCGGTTGGGACGCCTTTCCCAGAGGACTGGCCTGGCTCATCGCAATCATTCTGATCACCTGGATGGCCGACTCGTTCGCCTATCTTGTGGGACGTCAGGTCGGCCGGCGCAAGTTCTCCCCGGTCGTCAGTCCCAACAAGAGTATCGAAGGGCTGATCGGCGGCACCGTTGCGGCGGCGATCACCGGCGCGCTGACCTTCTGGCTTTTTGGCATCGATGATTCGATCTGGATCGGACTGCTGAGCGGCGCTTTGCTGGCCATCACCGGATTGTTCGGCGATCTGGGTGAGTCTGTTCTCAAGCGCCAGGCAGGCGTCAAGGACAGCGGCACGATCATTCCCGGCCACGGCGGTATGCTCGACCGGCTCGATGCGCTATTGGTCAACTTCGTCGTAGGTCTCTACATCGCCCTCGTAGTCGACCACTTCGTGCTTTGAAACGCACAGCCGCCATCACCGGCAACGATGTTCCGTCCCGGGGTATCGCTGTGCTGGGGTCGACCGGCTCGATCGGCACACAGACCCTTGATGTGATCGAGCATCTCGGTGACCGGTTCACTGTCGTTGCGCTGGCAGCATCGACCAACGCTGGACTACTGAATACACAGATCGACCGTCTCCGGCCGAACATCGTCGTCAGCGCACCCGGCGTCGCAGACCAGCTCGTTGCGCCACCAGGCACAGCGATCATGGCTGGACGCGACGGACTGCTCGCGGCTGCGACTCATCCCGATGTCGAGGTTGTTGTGGTCGCCAGTGCCGGCCACTCGGCGATCGAGGCGACGATCGAGGCAATCAAACTGGGCAAGACGATCGCCCTGGCGAACAAGGAAACCCTCGTCTGCGCGGCGTCGCTCATCATGCCACTGGCGGAGCAATACGGCGCGCCGATCTATCCGATCGACAGCGAGCATAGTGCGATCTGGCAGAGTCTCGACCGCGGCAATTCGACAGTCGAACGCCTGATTCTGACCGCGTCGGGCGGTCCCTTCCTGCACTGGCCGCTCGACCGCATTGCGTCCGCGACCGTGGCCGAGGCGCTCGGTCACCCCACATGGTCGATGGGTTCGAAAATCACGATCGACTCCGCAACGATGATGAACAAGGGGCTCGAAGTCATCGAAGCGCACTATCTCTTCCACATGCCATACGAACTGATCGACGTGCTGATTCATCCGGAGAGCATCATTCACTCGATCGTCGAGTATCAGGATGGCAGCCAGATCGCGCAGGCGAGTCTGCCCGATATGCGCTTGCCGATCCAGTTTGCGCTGACGTATCCCCAACACATCGCAAGTCCCTGCCGGCGACTCGATTTAGCGGCGATCCGGCAGCTGACATTCCTTCCGGTGGAAGCGGAACGCTATCCGGCTCTGGAGTTGGCACGGAAAGCCGGATTGCAGGGCGACACGTTCCCGACCGTCCTCAGCGCCGCTGACGAGATCGCCGTCGCGGCCTTTCTGGATGGCCGGATCGCCTTCGGCGATATTGTGCCCGTGGTGGCTTCGACGCTGAACGCCCACGTTCCAAGTCGGGTGGAACATCTGGACGTGATCCTGGAGACAGATGCATGGACGCGAATGCATGCCACGCAGCTCATAGGGTCGATGGGTTGCTGATTAGCAGATCGTCAGGGCATAGACCGTCGAGACGCCGCCAAGCAGCAGCGTCTCCGCGCATTCCCCCGTCGTCGCACCGGTCGTGAAGACATCATCGATCAGAATCACTGTCGACGGCAGCATCGATGTACCGTCGCGCATCGCGAATGCATCACGCACATTTGCCTCGCGTTCGTCACTGGTCAAGTCGACCTGGCGCCGCGTGTCGCGCTTCCGCATCAGCGCGGGCCACAGCGGCAACCCAATGGCACGCGAGAGATGCAACGCGATCAGCTCCGACTGATTGAACCCGCGTTCTTCAAGGCGCGTACGATGCAAGGGGACCGCGACAAGTGCTTCCGCGTCACCGAAATCACGCGTTGACGGTTCGAGCAAGGAACCGAGATGCGGTGCCCGCGCCGATTCCCCCTGGTATTTCATGCGATGAACGCCCTGTCGCAGCCAGCCGTCGTATGGTCCCGCCGAGCGGAGCCGCCCGATGGCTTCCGGAACATACGCGCATCGACACCGGAGATGCAACGGGATGCCACACCGTTCGCAGACAGGCTTGTCGAAGAGCGGCTGCGCTTCCAGGCAGGCGTTACAGACCCATACGCCGCGCAAACCACATCCGGAACAACGGCGGGGAAAGACAATCTCGGCAAGACCATCGAGGACGCGATGCGTCCACTCATCGGCCGATCCCGCGAACGGACCAGGGAGTCTCAGATCAAGCCCTCACTCGTGAGCCGGGAAATCGGCAATTCGGCGACCACCGGATCGGCCGAGATGTCCGACTCGAACTGCCTGATGCGATCGGAAAGATCGGCAATGACCTGCGCCGCATCGACGTTGGTGTAGAAGCCGTCGCGGTAAATCACCTTGCCGGCGACCATCGACATGCGCACATTCGACCCTGTTTCCGCATAGACGAGATTCGCCACGAGGTTTCGGGCTGGTGTGCGCACGACGGGCGCCATCGGTGGTTTGTGCAGGTCGATCATGATCAGATCGGCTTCCTTGCCAACCTCGAGCGACCCGACCTTGTCATCGACTCCGAGCACCCGCGCTCCATCGATCGTCGCCATGCGCAGCACCTGCCAGGCAGGCAGAACCGTCGGGTCGCCGGCCTTGATCTTGGCGAACATCGCGGTGGCGCGCATCTCGGCGAAGATGTTGTGGGAGTTGTTGCCGGGCGCCTGATCGGAACCGAGCCCGACCGTGCCACCGAGCTCGCGGAAGCGTCGCGCCGGGGGAACGACGCCGTCGATGATGCCGATCGAATTGGTGCAGCACGCCATGCGCACGCCTCGCTCGGCGGCGAGCTGGATCTCGTCGTCAACGGTCATGCACATGTGAACGGCAATCGTATCCGGGGCGAGGAGACCGATCGAATCGAGATAGGGAATCGCCCGCAACCCGGATCGTTCGAGTGTGGCGTTGTTTTCACGCGGATCCTGGGCGACGTGCAGATGGATCAACGAGCCACGTTCACGCGCTTCGGTCTGGAATCGAAGTAGCAGTTCCTCCGAGACCATATCGGCGGCCACCGGGCCGAAGATGATCCGGATGCGGTCGTCATCGTGACCATTCCAGGCATCGTAGAGGGCAATCTCGGCGGCCAGACCCGCTTCGCCATACGCCCGGTTCAACGGCGGCGCGATTCCGGGTTGCCAGCCATCGGCAATCCACTGTTCGCGATCGGCCCAGTTGATTTCCGTCGTGCCCTGACAAAGCACCGCCCGGTTTCCCATCTGGATGTGGCTCTGCACGATCTCGTTCATCGGCGCGTCATAGTCGCCGAAGGTGGTGGTGCCATTGGCCACGCCTTCCAGCAGCGCCGTCATCGTGTTGAGCGGTGCATCCTCGTCACGAATGTGGCGCACCAACGGTCCGTAGGCGCTGCCCATCCAGGTCGACACCTCCTGGGCCAGTCCACGTGCAATGACCGACGCCGAATGCATATGGACGTCGACCAGACCAGGCATGATCAAGTCGCCGCCGGCGTCGATGATCTCTTTCGCCTGGTCGATGCCATCGATCTCGGTCACCGAACCGACAAAGACGAGCTTCGATCCGTTGATCCCGACGGCGCCGTTCTCGATATAGCCGGCGCCGTTGCCGGCCATCGTCAGCAAGGTCGCGTTAGTCACGAGCGTGTCGAACATGCTCAGTCGAATCCCCCTTCTGGTTTGCAGTGCATCATAGTCCAGACGTTGCCAGCAACTCTTCGCCTGGAATGCCTCTTGCCAAATAGTGGGGCGCGGCGCAGACTTCTGCAACCACCCACCGGTGCAGAACTATGGAGTCAGCTCGAGAGTGAGCGGCGCACAGGGGAGGTCTGAAACGGACATAGACCAGGCCTGCCCGGCTTCGATGTCCGGGACAGCGGTCAACGATCCTGTCGTGACGATTTCCTCCGCTTTCAGCGCTTCGAGCTCGTCGTTCGCGGCGAGTGCGTTCACGAGGTTTTGAAGCGAAACCAGCGGACCACCCATCACGCTCTCCGATCCGCCCTGATGCAAAAGCTCGCCATTGAGCGAAAGGTCGCAGGTGAACCGCTGAAGTCGATCGAAGATGTCGTCCGTCAACGGTGTCGGGCGGCCGACGATCAACGCACCGTGCAAGCCCCCGGCGGCGATCGCGTCGACATCCGCGAATCGCCAGCCTGGGTAGATCGACTGGACGACTTCGAATCCGCACGCCGCCCATTCAAGGCAGTTGAACAGCTCCTGTTCCGACATGCCCAGCTCGGGTGTCCGATTCAGCTTGACGACGATTTCCGGTTCGATCCGGGGCTCAGCGAGCTTCCCGAGGGAGAGCGAGGCGTTCACCTCACTGGCGAAGTGCACCGTCGAGTCGTAGACATAGCCCCACATCGGCGCGTAGTGCGCCCAGACCGTCCGGTTTGTGAAGCCGATCTTCCGACCCACCGGCGTCATGCCGGCTTGTCGATTCAGATCGCGGACAGTCGCGGCAATGCGATACGCGTCATCGACGGAGCTGATCGCCTGCAAATCGGAGAATGGCGGCGTCTGTCGTCCGGCTCGGGAGTATTCGACGACCTTCCCGGCAATATCGTCACTGTCAGGGCGCTGTTCCATCCTGATCATTCCATTTCATATGTCGGTCAGCAGGTCGAGGACCGGTTGAGGCAGTGTACCGAAGGCAGCGAGTCGCCGATTCCGCCTCTTGCAGTTCAGAAGCCAAATGACAAAACCGGTTCCTGAAATCAGGAACCGGTTTCTGGTGGTGGCGGGGGGGGGATTCGAACCCCCGACCTTTGGGTTATGAGCCCAACGAGCTACCACTGCTCCACCCCGCGTCGTGTATTCCTGGCATCCGGGCCGTCTGGAGGGCTCGCAGCGGCCTCGCCTCCCATGGAGCAACTCCATAGTACTCTCCGGCGCT
>CAYWSE010000061.1:0-23125 GCA_964461025.1 uncultured Sphaerobacteraceae bacterium
GAGCACAAACACCGTCCCCATGCTGTGCTACCATGCGCCAACATCCGATTGTGTGGAACCGGAGCAACGAAGCGCTGGTTTTCAAGCCTTTGCAAAGTGCGTATTATTAGGAAAACGCCTTACAGCCAGGCTTGAGGGTACGATGATCGGATGGATGCATCCGAGACCCTAGTGAGGAAACGCATGTCACAGGCAGCTGCGACCAGTACCAGCACGAATGGCAAGACACGAACGAGACCCGATGGTTCGATGGCCGAGCCTTTGCTCGAGGTCAAGGGTCTCAAGACGCAGTTCTTCACGCAGGATGGCATTGTCAAAGCCGTCGATGACGTTTCCTTCTATGTCATGCCCGGAGAGACGCTGGGTGTTGTGGGCGAGTCCGGCTGCGGCAAGAGCATTACCGGTCTCTCGATCATGCGACTCATTCCCGATCCGCCAGGCCGGATCGTCGAGGGCGAGATTGTCTTTGAGGGCCAGGATCTCCGGAAGCTGAATGACGATCAGATTCGCCGCATTCGCGGCAATCGCATCGCCATGATCTTTCAGGACCCGATGACGTCGCTCAATCCGGTTCTCACGATCAACCGCCAGATCAGCGAAGCGCTACAGCTGCACATGGGTATGAACAAGGATCAGGCGAAGTCTCGCGCCATTGATCTGCTGCAGATGGTCGGTATTCCCAATGCCGAAGAACGCATCGATCAGTATCCGCACCAGTTCTCAGGTGGTATGCGTCAGCGCGTCATGATCGCAATGGCGCTCTCCTGCAATCCGCAGCTGATCATCGCCGACGAGCCCACAACCGCGCTCGACGTGACGATTCAGGCTCAGATTCTCGATCTGATGCGCAACCTGCAGGCCGAGCGCGATACCGGTGTGATCATGATTACCCACTCGATGGGAGTCGTTGCCGGGATGGCCGATCGCGTTCAGGTCATGTACGCCGGTTCGATTGTGGAAACCGCCTCGACCGAAGAGGTTTTTGCCAATCCGCGACATCCGTACACCGTTGGACTGATGAAATCGATTCCGCGACTCGACGCCCGTCAGAAGGAAAAACTCGAGCCGATTCGCGGTCTTCCGCCAGACCTCATCGATTTGCCCGATATGTGTCCATTTGTGCCACGCTGCAACTACGCGCGTGAGAAGTGCGAGCAGAAGCGACCTCCGTTGATTGAAGTGGGTCCCAGCCACTACAGCGCCTGTTGGTTCTGGGAGGAAGTCTCGATCGCGGACGACGCAGTTCGATCCGAAGAACGTCTGAGAGCAGGTGAGTAAATGACGGCCACAACAGCGACAGAGACTCAGAGCTCGACAACATCGAACGGCGATGCGCCGCTTCTCGACGTTCGCAATCTGGTCATGCACTTTCCGCTGACACAGGGGATCATCTTCCAGCGCAAGGTTGGCGCTGTTCAGGCGGTCGACGGTGTCTCCTTTGATGTCAAGAAGGGTGAAACACTCGGACTGGTGGGCGAGTCGGGATGTGGCAAATCGACGACTGGCCGCGCCATTTTGCAGCTCTACAAACCGACCTCCGGAGAAGTCATCTTCAACGGCAAAGATCTGACAACGCTGAACGGTGGCGACATGCGCAAAATGCGGCGCCACCTGCAGATGATCTTCCAGGATCCATACGCGTCGCTGAATCCGCGCATGACGGTGGGCAGCATCGTTTCCGAACCGATGCAGATTCACAATCTGGTGCCGAAGAACGAGCGCAATGCGCGCGTTCAGGAACTCCTTCAAACCGTCGGTCTGAATCCGTACTTCGCGAACCGCTATCCACACGAGTTTTCCGGTGGACAGCGGCAGCGCATCGGCATCGCCCGCGCCCTGGCCGCGAATCCCGATTTCATCGTCTGCGACGAGCCAGTCTCCGCGCTCGACGTCTCGATTCAGGCCCAGATCGTCAATCTCCTGGAAGAGCTGCAGGACAGACTGGGGCTCACCTATCTCTTCATCGCACACGACCTTTCAGTTGTTCGCCACATCTCCGATCGCGTCGCCGTGATGTATCTCGGCAAGATCGTCGAACTGGCGGATCGCAACATGCTCTATGACAATCCGCTCCATCCCTACACCCGGGCGCTGCTTTCGGCCGTGCCGATTCCCGACCCGGTGATCGAACGACAACGTGAGCGAATCATCCTCACGGGTGACGTGCCAAGCCCAATCAATCCGCCGACTGGTTGCCACTTCCACACGCGGTGCGCCTATGTGATGGACGTGTGCAAGCAGATCGACCCGATTCTGGCCGATCAGGGCGATCACCATTTTGTCGCCTGCCATCTCTATCCAGGCTCCGGCGCATAGCGAGTGTCCGACCGGCATAGCCGTCAGCTGGGTTTCGTCAACCGGGGCGATCCGAACTCTGGTCTCTACCTCATTCTGCTCCTCATGCTGGGGATGCAGGTACTGAGTGGACGATCGCTCCCACCGACCAAGCAGATCGTCACGGTGCTTGGCTGCTTTATCGTAGCCGTCGCCGTACACGAGTTCATGCATGCATTTGTGGCGCTGAAAATGGGCGACACCACCGCCCAGCAACTTGGTCGCGTCACGCTCAACCCCATGTCCCATTTCGAGCCGTTTGGGTTCTTCGGTATGGTGATGATCTCGATCGGCTACAACTTCATCGGCTGGGGCAAACCGGTCCCCGTCAATCCGTCCCGCCTCAGAGCGCCCGGAGCGTTCTTCGATGGACGGCGAGGCATGGTCCTTGTTGCGCTGGCGGGGCCACTTTCGAATGTCGCCATGGCGGCAATTGCGGCGATCCCCATTCATCTGATGTGGGATGACCCGGCCGCCCGGTCTGGCGACGTCTTCTACGTCGTTACATGGTTCTTCTGGGTCAATGCGCTGCTGGCGTCGTTCAACGCGATTCCGATCCCTCCCCTCGATGGTTACCGGATCCTCGTCGGCATCCTGCCGTCGTTCTGGACGCGCATTCTTGCCCCGCTCGAGCGATACGGATTCCTGATCCTCATCCTGATCTTCTTTGTCGGCAACAGGATCGGCTCGTCTTCGGTCACGAACGCGATGATCTCGCCGATCCGCGATCTCATCTACCGTCTACTCCCCTGAGACCGCGTCACCATTTCCTTCCTGTGGCAAGACCGCGCGAACGCACTGCCATTCTGACCGAAGTGGAATCACTCGTTGGGGGAACGATCGTTTTTGCAGAACATGCGCACCGGAAACGAGAGATCTCCCGACGGGCTCGAAATAACACGCCGCACCATGATTGCAACCCGCTTGCGACAAGTTCAAAGCCATCTGCGGCCAGCCGCGATCGCGACCGAGCAATGGGCACGCGTGGATGACATTCTCGATGATCACCAGCAAGCCGCCTTTCGCACCATGCCGCGGCGTGAGCTGGCGCATCACCTATGCGTACTGCAACACATCCAGGCAGACGGTGGTCCCGATGACCAGGAGCTACAACAAGCCGCGCTCCTGCATGACATTGGCAAGGTGTCGAATGGGCGTTCGCCCAGTTTGCTCGATCGCACGTTGCTCGTCGTTCTCACGAGATACCGGCCCACCCTCCTCGACCGCCTCACGACGAACACTCGATGGTGGAATCGCGGGCTCTATCTGGCGGAGCATCATCCTGCGCTTGGGGCAGAAGTCGTGGGGTCGCTTGGGTGTGCGCCTCGCACCTGCGAACTCATTGCCCGCCATGCCGAACTCGATGTGACCGGCGATCGCGCACTGGCTCGCCTGCAACGAGCAGACAGTGCCTGCTAGGCACCGAGTTCACGGTTTTCCGGTAGAATTGCCTCGGTATGTCTGCAATTGCGCTCGACAATCGATCGGCATTTACCTATCAGCTGCGGCTCCCGTCTTTCGAGGGGCCGCTTGATCTGTTGCTGCGCCTGATCGATCGCGAACAACTTCCGATCACCGATGTCAGTCTCGTCATGGTCAGCGATCAGTTCCTGGCCGCGGCCCGCGAGATGGGAGAAGAACGACCCGAGTCGATTGCGGAGTTCGCGGCGGTCGGCGCCCGACTCGTCGCCATGAAAGCGCGGTCGTTGCTTCCTCGACCCTCCGTAGACGATGAGGAGGACGAACCCTCAGACCTCGTTGTCCAGTTGATCGAATACCGGACCATCAAGGCGGCCGCGGAAGCGTTTGGCCTTTGGGACCGCAAAGGCGCGGCGGCATTTGCGAAGGGGCCCGAGGCGATCGATCTGCCACTGCGCAACCTCGAGCTGCCACTTGCGGCGCATGAACCACGACAGCTCGCTCGGGCCATCAGTCGCCGCCTGGTCAGCAACCGCACCGTTTCGCGTCTCGTCGCCGTCCGCCCAATGATCCCGTTGCGGACGATGGTCGGCCGCCTTCTCGATACGATTGGCCTCGAGCGATCAACTTTTTCGGCCGCTGCTGAGTCTCAGTGCGCTGATGCCCACGAGGTGCGGACCCTCTTTCTCGCGCTGCTGGTGCTGGTGCGGCGCAATGTCGTTGATGCCAGTCAGGAACGGCCTTTTGGGCCTATCACCATGGAGCGGATTCCTGGCGCTCATTTCGATATCACAGTTGACCCCGAGGAGATGTAAGGCATGGATCAGGTTGTTGAGCAACTGGAGACGGATGTCGTCCAAATCCTCGAAACACCAGTTGCCGGGCAGGAACAGGATCGCCTGATTGCCCAGCGAATGGCCGGTTTTTCCGACGGCGTGGAAGAGGAAATTCCTCTTGCCGAGCTGCCAGCGCTGATCGAAGCGTTGTTGCTGGCCGCTCCTGGACCGGTTGCGTTGAACGAGTTGTGCAGCGTGAGTGGCTGGCAAAAGGATGTCGTGAGAGAAACGTTGACGGAACTGGACAGCCGGTCTGGAAGTGGCTGGGTCGTCCAGTGGCATGGTCAGGCAGTGCAGCTTGCCACCAATCCGCGTTATGCGGTGCAGGTTCGCCGTCTCCTGGGCTACGAACGCGAAGCGCGTCTGTCGGCGGCTGCGTTGGAAACCCTGGCCATTGTCGCCTACCAGCAGCCGGTATCCCGCTCTGGCATCGAAAGTGTGCGTGGCGTCGACTCGTCCGGCGTGTTGACGACGCTGATGAACCGCAGTCTGATTGAGGCAAGTCAGCGTAGCGATCTCCCCGGTCAGCCGTTCGAATACCGTACGACACCCGCATTTCTGCAGCATTTCGGCATTCGCTCGCTGGACGAGCTACCAGTGCTCAACAGCCCGGACGGGGCCGATCTCGGTGACGTCCTGGCGATGGCAATCGAGGAATCGGCGGCATCCGAGCCTGCGTTCGAGCTGGCGGGAACGATGATTCAGCGCGCTTCAGGCGCTGGCGAGCTGGCGAATCCGTGACACACTTTCCTCGAGCGCATCGAGGACATCGGGAACGTCGTCCGGAGTGTTGCATCGTCCTGAAGTGAAACGCAGGCTGCTGCGCGCCCGCTCCGCGGAAAGCCCCATCGACGTCAGCACGTGACTCGGCTGAGTATTTCCGGTCGTGCAAGCCGAGCCCGCGGAGGCGGCAATACCCAGCATGTCCAGACTCAGGAGCGCTGTTTCACCCTGAAGTCCGTCGATCGAAACATTCAGATTGTTGGCGAGCCGATCCTCGCTCCTGACTGACGGACCGTTCAGGCCGGCGCCGTCGATTCGTTCTTCGATGCCGGCCCACAGCGCATCCCGGATTTCCCGGCAATACTCGACATATTCCTGTCGATGCAGGTCGGCAAACATCAATGCCGCGCCGAGCCCGACAATACCCGGCACATTCTCCGTGCCGCTGCGGCGTCCCCCTTCCTGCCCGCCTCCCATCTGTAAATGGGGGAGTGGCACACCCTTGCGGACGTAGAGAATACCGACTGCTTTCGGACCGTAGAACTTGTGCGCGGACAGTGAGAGCAGATCGACACCGAGTTCGTTGACGTCCAGCGTCAGGTGACCAGCCGCCTGGACCGCGTCGGTGTGGAATGGAATGGCGTTCTCACGGGCAATCGCCGTGAGTTCTCGCAGTTGCTGGATCGTGCCCACTTCGTTGTTGGCGTAGATCACGGAGATCAGTGCCGTCTCCTTCCGGATCGAAGCGCGAAGATCGTCAGGGTCGACGAAGCCCTCGCGATCGACCGGGAGAACGGTTACGTCGAAGCCCATCGACTGAAGCCATTCTGCAGGGTGCAGCACCGCATGATGTTCAATGGCGGTAGTGATCAAATGCGGGGTGAGAGTGGGATTGGCCGCTTTCGCCTCGAAAAGCACGGTGAGCAGCGTTTGGTTGTTGCTCTCCGTGGCGCCGCTCGTAAAAATGATCTCGGATGCCTGACATCCAAGCACTGCCGCGACCTGCCGCCGGCTGAGTTCGATCGCCGCGCGCGCGTCCTGTCCGAGCCGGTAAATACTGGATGGATTGCCAAACTGTTCCGACCACCATGGCGACATGCTCCGCAGTACATCGGGCGCGACAGGAGTCGTTGCGGCGTGATCGAAGTAGATGTCGGAGGACGCGATATGGAGGTCCAGAATGCTGTTCTCTTGGTCTTCTGCGAACTGGCCCTAGCGGGCGCCCGCAGCGGCGAAAGGTTCGATCGGGGGTGCCAGAGGCAGACCGCCGTCCTGAATCAGATCGGCGAGCGTCATCGAATCGAGCGTGTCTGCGATCGAGTCGCGCACGCGCATCCACACGGGACGCGTTTCGCAGTTGGGAATGAGGGGGCACGTCTGTACTTCGATGTCCTCAGAAACGCAATCCATCGGCGCGATCGGACCTTCCATCGCTCGGTAGATGTCGCCGATTCGCGTCTCCGACGGGGAAAACTTCAGTACGTAACCACCCGCTGCACCCCGGCGGCTTTCAACCAGGCCGGCATGTTTGAGCGGCGCGATGAGCTGTTCGAGATAGGCGTATGGAATTGAGGATTCCTGGGAAATCGTGGAAATCGAAGCAGGGCCGGTTCCATATCGCTTGGCCAGCGCGACCATTGCCCGAACTCCATATTCGCCGCGAGTCGAAACCTTCATGGCGGTTGTTCTTCCTGTTGTGCGACTACGCTGTCGCCGTGCTCTACTGAGCATAACGCACATGTCAATGCACGGTTTCCGTGTCGCGTTGTCGAAGAGTCTATCGCACCAGGCCGCGAAATGCTTGACTGATCGATCCGGAGAAGGCGGTGAGATGCCTCCGCTCGGGCGTCCGCGCGCGGAGCAGCTGATGTACGTGGGATACACGTTCGCTGTCGAACATGCCCCGGTATGCGCCATGTTCCGTGATAGGAAGCGACCATTGGTTATGAGCGGACATCAGTGTCTGCACGTCGTAAATCGAAGCATCGACATCGGCAGTGACAATCTGGCGATCCATCAGCTCACCGGCGCGCTTGTGCAGAGCACCGCTCTGCAATGCTCGCTGCAAATCGTTCTTCCACAGCATGCCGAGCACGACGCCATGCGCCGTGACGACGACATCGCGAGGACCGTCGCGCAAGGCGATCGCCAGCGGTTCAGAGGGGCTGATGCCACCTCGGTCCCAGACGGCGAACTGACCGACCTGCATGCGGCGCAAATGCTCCTCAAGGCGCACCGCGCGGCCTTCAGCGAGTGAGAATCCCACAAGCATCAGACAAATGAGGAGAAGCAGAATCTCTCCGCTGGCCAGAGCGAATGCCCCAACCACCACCGAAAAGAGCATTGTGACGAACACGGCAACTTGCGTCGCCTGACGCCGGCTCATCAGCTCGGAAAGCGCCGATCGAAGCACTCGCCCACCATCCATAGGAAAGACAGGCAGCAAATTGATGAACCCGAGCAAGAGATTCGCCAGATACAAATAGAGAACGAAACTCTGAATCGACGGTGTGTCGAATCGGTAGGACTGCAACATTCCGCCGAACGTCAGATCGGAAACCACGACCCAGAGAAGCATGAATGGGAGCGCAATGGCCGCGATGGCCAGATTCGTCAAAGAGCCTGCCAGCGCCACCATGGTCTCGACACGGGTGTTCGATGGCATCTGTTCCACGCGGGCTACCCCGCCAAGTGGAAGCAATGTGATGTCGCGGACGGTGAGCTCGTACTCGTGAGCCATCAGTCCGTGACCAAGCTCGTGCACCAGCACAAGCAAGAAAATCGCGCAAACAAATGCAAGCCCAAAAACGATACCGGAAAGGCCGTGAGATCCGGCTATTCCCCACTGATACACCGCCCAGAAGACAACCAACGCCATCGTCGGATGAAGGCGAATGTCAATTCCCTGAATGGCGCCAATTGTGAAACTGCGCATTGCGCACTATGCCTTCTGATCCTGCAAAGATCGACTGAAATCGGACTGCAGGGTTGCTGAGTTCTGCTGTTGAAAGAATCAGCCAGGTGTCACGGGCAAGACATCGACTGTTCACTGGCTTTCGAACGCAGACCCCAGTCGCATGATAGCAATGCCGCGACGTGCCTCACAACTGTACGTTCACCTGCATAGGTCGACATCTCAGCCGTGGATGTCGATCTGCGCTGCAACGTGGTTCGAGGAATCACTCCGAGTCTTCGGTGACGACCGTGCCATCCGGGAGCTCGAAATGATCCGTCGTGAACGGCGGAAGCTCGGTCTCGCCGATTGCCGCAAGAGCTATCCGCTGGATAACTTGCGCGCCATGGTCGTCATCTTCTTCGTTTTGGGAGAGCGCCGCGACGACGATCGCTCCGCTCTGGTCGAAAATCAGCCCGGAATCGTGGACAACGTGGTAGAGATTGCCGGTCTTATTGGCCGTCAGGTAATCCGCTGGCAGGAGATAGGGAATGCGGTCGGTCACCACCTGTTCCCGCAGTATGCCGAGAATTGATTCACTCGTTTCCGGTGAGATCACCTGGCCCCGAAGGAGCAAATACCAGTAGTGGGCCACGTCGTTTGGCGTGGTGATATGCAGAATATTGAACTCCGCCTGCTCGTCGATGAAGGCGACTGCCTCCCCCGACTCTGGATTGGTCGAGGAGAGGTAACCGTCAGGCCAGCCGGGGATATCTTCCGGCAACACGTTGAACCACGTGTTCCACATGCCGAGGCCTTCAGCCGTCGCTCGCAAGCTGGCAGTCGACGTTTGATCGAGAAGCACTTGGGCAGCGATATTGCTGGAGTACGCACCTGCTCCATACAGCGCAACTTCCACCGTGGTTTCGCCACCCTCGTCTTCGAGCATGTAGAAGCCATCCTCTGCCGCGAAGTCATTGTCGAAGTACACGGATAGGAGCGGTAGAGGCGTGTCGAGGCTCAGTTCGCCAGCTTCGACCTTTGCGTAAATATCTGCCAGCAGCACGAGCTTGTAGAGACTCGCGGCAACGAATGGGATGTCCGCGTTGCGCGCATAGAGATACTCACCGTTCTGATCGAGGATCACCACGCCATACATGCCGGGCTCTGGTTCGAGAAATGTGTTGAGCGTGGAAACGAGTTCGGTCTGGATCACGAGCGGTTCTGTCCGCAGCGTTGCCGTTGCTTCGACCGTCGGCTCGAACGTGGCCGTCGGTTCGGGTGTCGGGGTATCGCTTTTCAAGGTGAAGGGTGTTGGCTGTGCGGTGGGCGTCCACTGAGCCGACTCCAGTGCTTCCTCGGTTTGAATGGGTTGGTCTGGAACGGAATCGCTTCCGCGGGTACACGCTGTCGCGATCAGGAGGAATGTGAGAAGAATGATTGTTCGTGTTGGGAGCCGTCCGATTCGATTCGATTTGCCAACCTGGTTCAAATACATTTCACCTGCCAAATGCCGGGCATCGTGTTTCGGGCGTGGCTCTCACGTTGTCGTTGTCACCGTCTGGATGCGGGCTGCGAAAGTGGGGTCGTGCGTCCCGAAGCGCGCGAAGTATATTGAATCGATGCGCTTTCGACGAGGAAGATGAGTCCGGAAACCGTGACCGAGCGAGACGACATTCAGTTTGAGCGTGCCTGCTGGGTGGCGTTCAGTCAGGTTCCGCAGATTGGTCCAGTCAGACTAACCCGGTTGCGGAAGCACTTCGGCACGCTGGCTGAAGCCTGGTGCGCGCCGGCCGCGGCGCTGACTCGAACCCTCGATGCACGCACCTGGGGATACGTCGCCGAGGCCCGGGGCAGATGTGAACCGCTCGAGCTCCTTGCCGATCTCGGCCAGAAAGGGATCGGTGTTGTTACCCAGCTTGACGCAATATATCCCCGACTTCTTGCCCAGATCCCGGCTGCGCCAGCCGTGTTGTATACGAAGGGAACGCTGTCGGCTGCGGACGATCTGGCGATAGGCATCGTCGGCACCCGAAGATCGACTGCGTACGGCAGGCACATGGCCGAACTGATTGCCGCTGAGCTCTCGGCCGCGGGAGTAACCATCGTTTCAGGACTGGCCAGGGGTATCGACGGCTCAGCGCATCAGGGAGCCCTGAGTGGCGGGGGCCGGACTATCGCCGTACTGGCCAGCGGCGTCGATATCATTTATCCGTCTGAGCATTATCTTCTTGCCTCGCGCATCATCGAATCGGGCGCCATCGTTTCTGACTACCCGCCTGGAACCAAACCTGACGCTCCGAACTTTCCAGCCCGAAACAGGCTCATTTCCGGACTCTCACTTGGGACGCTGGTCATTGAAGCGCCGCGCCGAAGTGGTGCCTTGATCACTGTCGATTTCGCTGCGGATCAGGGGCGAGATGTCTTTGTCCTGCCGGCGAATGCTGATTCTCCGGCGAGTGAAGGATCGAATCGCCTGCTTCGCGAGGGGGCCCGGGCGATTTCCTCGGCGACCGACCTTCTCGAGGACCTGGGGCTTGCCCAGCTTCAGGAAAATGACGAATCAGATTCCGTGCCGGCAGCGCTTTCTGACCGTGAACGACGCCTACTCGCCGTCTTGGGCGCCGATCCCCTGCATATCGACGAAATTACCGTCGCGGTGGGCATTCCGGTGCATGAAGGAGCGGCGGTGATGACCATGCTGGAACTGCAGGGGCTTGTCAGAAACGTGGGCTCGCAGCACTATGTTGCAACGCGGAAGAGAAGCCGAACCGCTGAATGAGAGAGACAGGAGCCTTGACACCGGCTCTCTTTCGTTCCTACCGTAGAAAAAAGGGAGCACACTGAACCGGCGCAACCGTGCACAGCCGCCGGACTGAACTGTCTGATCGAAGTTTGCATAGAGAAATTGAATGACTGAAACAGCCACGAAACCGGCAAAGACATCAACCAGGACTCGAAGCGGCCGCACACGCAAGACCGAGGTGACGCCTCGCGGCAAGCTGGTCATCGTCGAGTCTCCTGCCAAAGCCAAGACGATCGGCAAATACCTTGGACGCGGCTATACCGTGAAAGCGTCGATGGGGCACGTCCGCGACCTCCCAAAGAGCACGCTTGGCGTGAATGTGGACGAGGACTTTTCGCCGACGTATCTGGTGCCCAGAGACAAATCCAAGGTCGTCAAGGAACTGAAGGAGAGTGTGAAAGGCGCCCGGGAGTTGATCCTTGCGACGGACCCCGATCGTGAAGGGGAGGCAATCGCCTGGCACCTGATCGCCGCAACGGGCGCTGATGACAAACCGGTCAGCCGCGTAGTGTTCCACGAGATCACCCCCGAAGCGATTTCGGCGGCGATGGAGCACCCCCGCGAGATCGATATGGACCTCGTCGACGCCCAGCAGGCACGACGCATTCTCGACCGCCTCGTTGGCTACAGCGTCAGCCCGCTCCTCTGGAAGAAGGTCAAGCGTGGTCTTTCCGCCGGGCGAGTTCAGACTGCTGCGCTGCGGATGGTCGTCGAACGCGAACGACAGATCATGGAGTTCGTACCGGTTGAGTCCTGGACCGTTGAAGCCATTCTCCACAAACTGGTCGGCACGGAGCGTGAACAGGCGATGCCGATCAGGGCGGTCGTCACCAGCGCGCGGGGCGTCAAAGCCGATCTGAAAACGGAAATCGATGCGCAGCAAGTCCTGGACGGACTTCAGGGCGCCGATTATTTGGTACGGTCCGTCAAGAGCCGCGAATCGCAACGCCGTCCGCAGGCACCGTTCACGACGAGCACGTTGCAGCAGGAGGCCTCTCGCAAACTGGGCTTTCCCGTCCGCCGGACGATGCAAGTTGCGCAGGAACTGTATGAAGGCATCGACCTGAAAGGCGACGGCATTCAGGGGCTGATCACCTACATGCGGACAGACTCGACGAACGTCGCGGAATCGGCCCAGCAAACCGCACGCGCGGTCATTAGTGGCAAATTCGGTCCCGAGTATGTTCCCGACCGGCCGCCCATCTATCGGAAACGGTCAAAGGGCGCCCAGGAGGCACACGAGGCTATACGCCCCACCTCCCCTCAGCGCGACCCTGCCAGCGTCAAGCCGTATCTGACCAGTCAGCAATTCCGCATCTACACGCTCATCTGGCAGCGTTTCATCGCTAGTCAGATGGCGCCAGCGATCCTCGATGGCACCACCGTCGAGATCGACGCCGGACCGGGACTCGATCGCAACGCTGGCGAAGCCCCATTTCGGTTGAGAGCCACGGGTTCCGTTGTTCGGTTCAAGGGATACATGGCGGTCTATACCGCTGGCAAGGACGAAGGCGAGGAGGATGAGCTCGACAAGGGCGCTCTGCCGCCCCTTGCCGAACGGGAGCAGCTCGATCTGGAGTCGTTGACCCCATTGCAGCACTTCACGCAGCCACCCCCGCGTTTCACTGAGGCGACGCTCGTCAAAGAGCTGGAAGAAGGCGGCATCGGCCGGCCCAGCACATATGCGCCGACGATTGCCACGATTCTGGCCCGGGCATATGTGGCAATCGAAGAAAAACGACTCGTGCCGACGGAGCTTGGATTCGTGGTTAGCGACCTGCTGGCTGAACACTTTCCCGCTGTTTTCGAGGTTGGCTTCACCTCGCAGATGGAGAATGAGCTCGATGAGATTGCCTCCGGCGATCGCGAATGGGTACCGACGATCAGGGAGTTCTACGATCCGTTTCAGTCGACCCTGGCTCAGGCCGAGAAGTCGATCGAGCGCGTCAAATTGAAGGACGAGCCGGCCGGCGAGGACTGCGAAAAGTGTGGCCGGCCCATGCTGATCAAACTCGGTCGCTTCGGCAAGTTCATGGCCTGCAGCGGATTTCCTGAATGCCGGAATTCGAAACCGCTGCTGCAGAAAACTGGCATGTCCTGCCCAACATGCGAAGTCGGCGACGTGGTTGAGCGGCGCTCCAAGAAGGGCCGGACCTTTTTTGGTTGCAGTCGCTTTCCGGAGTGCGACTTCGTGTCGTGGAACAAGCCTGTTGAGATTCCATGTCCTCGCTGCGCGTCACCGTATCTGGTGGAAATGGGGAAGAAGGGGCAGGTCAAATGCCCTTCCTGTGGTCACATCGGCACATCGCTGACGGCCGCGAGCTGATCGATCGCCTTTTTTGGACGAGGACAGCAACGACATGGGCGAACAGCGGCGATCACAGTGGAGTGGCATCCACGCGACGACGATTCTCGGCGTCAAACGCGGACCAACCGTTGCCGTGGCCGGCGACGGGCAGGTCACGTTGGGTGACGTCGTACTCAAGACCGGGGCTCGCAAGATCAGGATGATGCACGACGGTCAGGTAGTGGCCGGCTTCGCCGGAGCTGTCGCCGATGCGCTGACACTGTTTGGCAAATTCGAATTGCAGCTCAAGGCATGGGATGGCAATCTCCGCCGCGCTGCCGTCGAACTCGCCAAAGAGTGGCGCACCGACCGGTATCTGCGCCGGCTCGAAGCGCAATTGATCGTCGCCGATGGTGAATCGATTCTCGTCATTTCAGGCGAAGGCGATGTGATCGAACCGGACGACGGCATCGTCGCCATCGGCAGCGGTGCGCCCTACGCCACCGCCGCCGCGAAGGCGCTCCTCCAGCACACAGAGCTCGACGCGCGATCCATCGTCGAAGCGGCTATGCACATCGCAGCGGAGATCTGCATCTTCACCAACAACAGAATTACCATCGAATCGGTCGATGCTCAGGTTGATGATGAGGACGACGGCCAACCCGTAACCGATATCGTCGACCTCGGATCATCAGAAATCGAGTAGCACCGCGACTGCGCTGGCGAAGCTTGTTCCCACCGCTGTCGTTCCCGGAGTCAGGCAAAACAGATGGTCGAAACGGCCCCCAGAAACGAACGAAAACCACACGGCCCGCGAGCGGGCGGCGATGCATCCGAGCTGCCGGCCCCGGTCGAAAACTTGACCCCGGCTCAGATCGTCACGGAGCTCGACCGGTACATCATTGGGCAGAACGACGCCAAACGAGCCGTCGCTGTCGCCCTGCGCAATCGTTACCGCCGCAGCTTGTTGCCCGAAGAAATGCGCAACGAGGTACAGCCGAGAAACATCTTGATGATCGGCCCTACCGGCGTCGGCAAAACGGAAATCGCCCGGCGCGTTTCCCGGATGGTCGATGCACCGTTCATCAAAGTGGAAGCGACGAAGTTCACCGAGGTTGGCTATGTCGGCCGCGATGTCGAGTCGATCGTTCGCGACCTCGTCGAGGTCGCGATCAGCCAGCTGCACAGCAAGCGCATCGAACAGGTGACCGACAAAGCGACCACTATCGCGACACAGCGGCTCGTCGATCTCGCGATCACCCAGCTGCGCGATCGCGTGCCGCCCAGACGTGGCCGTCGTCGTACCACGACACCCGCGCCGATCGAGGATGCCCTGGAGAACTCAGAGGAGTCCGACGAGAAGCGACAGGAGCAGGAACGCAAGCGCGTCCAGCGCATGCTCGATGCACACCGGCTCGATGAGGAAACGGTGGAGATCGAGATTGACCTCGATGATTACGACGAATTCGGTGGCGCCGAGTGGCCGGACGATCCCGGATTCGAAGAAGGTCAGCCTTCGTTCCGCGAGTTTCTCGACACGCTGATGCCGAAGCGCACCCTGCGGCGCAGGGTGTCGGTACGGGAAGCGAGACGCATTCTCACCCAGCAGGAAGCCAACCGGATGATCGATCTGGACTCGGTGATCGATGAAGCAGTGTTGCGCGTGGAGGAGGCGGGGGTGGTCTTCCTCGATGAGATCGACAAGATCATCTCGTCATCGGCGGACTGTGGCGGTGAAGTTTCTGGAGAAGGTGTTCAGCGCGACCTGTTGCCGATCGTCGAGGGCGCGGTGGTGATGACGCGCTACGGCCCGGTACGGACCGATCATGTCCTCTTCATCGCCGCCGGGGCATTCCACAACACACGACCAGCCGACCTGATCCCCGAACTGCAGGGTCGGTTTCCGATTCGCGTCGAGCTCGATAGTCTGAGCGAGGAAGATCTGTATCGCATTCTCACCGAACCGCAGAATGCTCTCACCCGTCAGTACGTCGCATTGTTGAAGACGGAATCGGTCACACTTGAGTTCACAGAAGATGGACTGCGGGAAATGGCGGCGCTGGCCTCGATTGTTAATACACGGACGGAAGACATCGGCGCCCGGCGACTTCAGACAATCCTCGAGAAAGTGCTCGAAGACATCTCATTCAGCGCCAACGAGCATGCGGGGGAACTGCTGAGCATTGATGCCCCGCTTGTTTTGGAGCGAGTTGGCGACATCGCTGAAGACGACGACCTCTCGAACTTCATTCTCTGATGCGACTGCCCGCGCAAGACGTTCGTGTGATGTCCATGCCGACTCGCCCTCTGCCGTGGATCGAACCAGTGTCTGGTCCGGCAGGATTCATTCGAGATGCACAGACTCGTTGTGCAGTCTGCAGCGTGTTCGGGCGTGTCGCCAAAATCGCCGCCGGGTCATTCGCTTTCTCAACAGTTGAAAAGCGTTTTTGCGCGGTGCTAGACTCCGGCGACTCAACGCGAAACGTTGCAACGGCGCCACGTTCTGGTCGGCGGCATAAGGCGCCTGGCCAAGACACTCGGGGAACCAGATTATGGTCCGATACATAGCGCTCCGGCTGATCTACCTGATTCCGACGATTTTCCTGATCACGCTGGTCACCTTCATCATCATGCAGTTGACCCCGGGCAGTCCTTTCATGCTTGGCAACATGGAACGGGTGACCCCCGAGATGCGCGAGCGCATCGAGGAAACGTATGGGCTGAACGATCCCAAGATCGTGCAGTTTGGCCGGTACATTGGCAACTCCCTGCGTGGCGATTTCGGTGAGTCCTATGTCTACAAAGGGCAGGAAATCAAGGACATCATCAGCCGCACGTTCCCTGTCTCCCTGCAGCTTGGCGCGCAGGCGTTGCTGCTGGCCGTGATCGTCGGTGTCTCGCTTGGAATCATTGCCGCGGTGAACCAGAACGGACCTGGTGATTACGTCTCCATGACGATGGCAATTCTCTTCTACGCCATGCCCAATTTTGTGCTTGGCTACTTGTTATTGCTGCTTTTTGTCGTCTGGCTGCCGCAGAACGGCATCGATCTTGGATTCAACGTTTCCGGATGGGACGATCCGATCGACAAAGTCCTGCCGACCATCGCCCTGGCCGCGGCGCCGCTCGCTGCGCTAGCCCGCTATACACGTGGCAGCATGATCGAAGTCATCCGCTCCGACTACGTGCGCACGGCGCGGGCCAAGGGGCTGGCCGAGCGGCGGGTGGTCACCAAACACGTTCTCAAGAATGCCCTGATTCCGGTGGTGACGCTGATCGGACCGATCTTCGCGGCGATCGGCACCGGCACATTCTTCGTCGAGGTGGTGTTCAATATCCCTGGAATGGGCCGTTTCTACGTCGATGCGATGACCAACAAGGACCAACCGCTCATCCTGGCCGTTGTCCTCGTGTACGGGGTCTTTCTGGCGATGATGAACATTCTGGTCGATGTGGTCAATGCATTTATCGACCCACGCATCCGGTACTGATGGCTGGTAGGCCGGGAGTGAGAGGACGAGATGGTTCGAGCGTCCGCTGAATCGAATATTCCCGGTGCTGGCGCGTTGACGGGCGCCCCGCCCGAGACGCTGGAGGCAGCAGAAACTGGTGCGTTAGCGGAGCTTGGCCTGGAATCCGAAGAGTGGGCCCGTCCTCACACCAGCCTCTGGATCGATGCCTGGCGACGGCTCTCCCGCAACAAACTGGCGCTGATTGGCCTGATCATTGTGATTTCGTTCTTTCTCATGGCGGCATTCGCGCCAATTCTGGCGCCATATGGGCAAAGCGAAGTCGTCGACGTGCGCCTCGCCCGCATGGAGCCAAGCTGGACGTTCCCGATGGGGCTGGACCGCAACGCCCGGGATATCTTCAGCCGCCTCATGTATGGCGCGCGCGTCTCCGTGGTGGTTGGTGTGAGCGCGTACCTCATTATTCTCCTGATCGCCATTCCGGTTGGTTCGATCGCTGGGTATCACGGTGGCACGGTGGACAACATCCTGATGCGCTTCGTCGATGTCGTCTACACCATCCCTCAGGTGTTGCTTGTGATGCTCTTCGTCAACGCACGCGGCCCGGGGCTTCTCAACATCATTCTGGGCATAGGACTGATTGGATGGGTGACAGAAGCGCGACTCATTCGTGCCCAGTTTTTAACGTTGCGCGAGCAGGAGTACGTCAAGGCATCGAAAGTGGCGGGAGCGGGGAGCAGATACATTATCGGACGGCACTTGTTGCCCAATTCGATGACCCCGATCATCGTCGCCGCGACCTTTGGCATACCGACCGCGATCTTCATCGAGTCGGCGTTGAGCTTTGTCGGTATTGGCATCCGGCCACCGCAGGCCAGCTGGGGGCAGATGATCGGCGAAGCAGCAAATCCGGCCATGATCATGCAGTATCCGCATATGCTGGTCTTTCCGGTCATCGCTGTCGGTCTGATCATGCTCGGATTTACGTTCCTCGGCGATGGGCTGCGGGATGCGCTCGATCCAAAGGGGAACGATTAGGTGGCGCCGTTGACTTCATGCACACGCAGGCGGGTCTTCTGGTTCGACTGGAACAGGAGACCGCTGTGACGGCCCCAGTCAACGCCGGTGCGTCAACGGGCGCGGACACGGCGACGCCAGTCCTCGAGGTCAAGAACCTGAAGACGCACTTCTTCACCCGGGCCGGTGTTGTTTATGCCGTCGACGATGTCTCTTTTACCGTCGCGGAAGGGGAGACTGTCGGCATTGTAGGTGAGTCTGGCTGCGGTAAGAGCGTCACCTCACTGAGCATCATGCGGCTCATCCAGAGTCCGCCCGGCCGCATTGTCGGCGGCGAGATTCTGCTTCACACCGACGGCGGAACCCGCGACATCGTCAAACTGAGCGACTCCCAGATGCGGAAAGTCCGCGGCAATGACATCGCCATGATCTTTCAGGATCCGATGACGTCGCTCAATCCTGTCTATTCAGTTGGCGATCAGATCTGCGAGTCACTCCAGCTGCATCTCGGTCTTGGTCGTAAACAGGCCGAGGAGCGTGCGATCGAGTTGTTGAAGCGGGTCGGCATACCCGCGGCGGAAGAACGGTTCGATTCGTTCCCGCACCAGTTCTCGGGTGGTATGCGACAGAGAGTGATGATCGCCATCGCGCTCGCCTGCAATCCCCGCGTGCTCATCGCCGATGAACCGACAACCGCGCTCGATGTCACCATTCAGGCGCAGATCCTCGAGCTTATGGGCAATCTGAATCAGGATTTCGGCACGGCGATCGTGATGATCACCCACGATCTCGGCGTCGTCGCCGAAGTCTGCCAGCGCGTTGTCGTCATGTACGCCGGCAAAATCGTCGAACAGGGCACCGCCGACGAAATCTTCAATCACCCCCAGCATCCCTATACGATTGGTCTGCTGAACTCGGTGCCACAGCTTGGCGACAATGTGAAGGAGAAACTCGTGCCGATCGGCGGGTTGCCGCCCGATCTCGTCAATCCGCCACAGGGATGTAATTTTCGGCCGCGCTGCGTGCGTCGCCAGGCAAAGTGTTTGGAAGAGCCCGTGCTCGAGGAACACAGACCCGAACATTGGGCCGCTTGCTGGTTTGCTGGCCAGACCGGTAGTGCCGAGATTGTGAGTTCCTGACGTGATGTCCGCCGAAGCCACATCTCCACTCGCTCAGCAGGACAGCGGTGAAATCGACGGCGTCAGACCGCCACATGCCGATGAGATTCTGCGTGTCGAAAACCTCAAGAAGCATTTCAAGATCGGCGGCGGATTCCTGCAGGGCGCTCCGCTGACCATCCATGCGGTCGATAACGTTTCGCTTTCGGTGCGCAAGGGTGAGACATTCGGCCTCGTTGGCGAATCGGGGTGCGGCAAAACGACGCTGGGCCAAACGATCGTGCGATTGTATGAACCGACCGAGGGCCGAATCCTCTTCAAAGGCGAAGATATCAGCCACCTCTCTGCTTCGCAGATGCGGCCATACCGGCAACATATTCAGATGATCTTTCAGGATCCGTCCGCCTCGCTCGATCCGCGCATGACTGTCTCGTCGATCATCTCCGAACCGCTCAATGTCGCAAAAATCGGCACAAAACAGGAACGCAAGGAGCAGGTTCAGGACTTGCTCCGGGTCGTCGGGCTCAACGCGTACTTCGCCAACCGCTATCCACACGAATTCTCCGGTGGTCAACGTCAGCGCATAGGCATCGCCCGAGCGCTGGCTGTGAATCCGGAGCTCGTTGTGTGCGACGAGCCAGTCTCAGCGCTCGACGTTTCGATTCAGGCGCAGGTGCTCAATCTGCTCAAGCAACTGCAGGATCAGTTCGAGCTGACCTACCTCTTCATCGCCCACAACCTCGCTGTCGTCGCGCACATCGCCGATCGCATTGGGGTGATGTACCTCGGCAAGGTCGTCGAAGTTGGGAGCTCGCACGATGTCATTGAGCGGCCACGCCACCCATACACTCGGGCGCTGATTTCGGCGATCCCGATTCCTGACCCCGGCCGAAAGCGCGAGCGGATCATCCTGCGCGGCGACGTTCCCAGCCCGGCCAACCCGCCGACGGGTTGTCGCTTTCATCCTCGCTGCCCGGTTGCCCAGCCGAATTGCTCGGTCACCGAACCACAGCTCGAAGAAAAAGCGCCGGAGCATTGGGTCGCCTGTCACTATGCCTGATGCACAGGAAATTTGTCCCCAATGCCCTGTTCAGCATCGGGGATTGCTGGTAGCATTCCGCCCCAGAGCCAAATCGAATATTTTGCGACGGGGCTCGAAAGCAGTATGGCGTGAACCATGTTGTTCGCGGTTTTGTGGGTACCGGAGGTGAGAACGTGACGGAGAAGTTGAGTCTCGAGAACCAGCTCGAGATCATGAAACAACGCCTGCAGACTGCGGGCATGAGCCGCCGCGATGTCATGAAAGTTGCGGCCGCGGCCGCAGCGGGCGCGGGCCTGACGGTTGCCGGCGCTGACAAGATCGACGCGGCGCCACGCAGCGGTTTGCGATCGCTGGCCAGAGCGCAGGACGCCGAAGAGCAGATCATCTACCACTACGGCATCTCGTTCAACCCAACTTCGTTCGACTTCAACCTCGATCTCTATTGCGGTGGTGAGGAAACCGTCTGGGCCGGTGTCGTTCAGTTCGATGAGAACCTGAACGCGGTCGGCGACTGGGCCGAAACCTTCACACCGAATGAAGATGCTTCGGTCTGGACGTTCAACATCCGCCCGGACAACACCGGCTGGTCGGATGGCAATCCGGTCACGGCCCATGACTTTGTCTGGTCGTGGACGCGCCAGCTCGATCCGGCATCGGCCGCTCCCTACGCTGGGTTCCTCTTCGACATCAAGTACGCGGAGGCCTTCAACCAGCAGACCGAATACGCCGTTGAGGGTGATCCCCTCGAAGGGCAGATTCCGACCGCTGAGGATGTCGGCGTCAAGGCACTCGACGACTGGACTCTCGAAGTCACCTGCGAAGGACCGCGCGGATTCCTGCCGCAGGTGCTCGGCTACACCGCGTCCTTCCCCTCCCCACGCTGGATGGTTGAAGAGCACGGTACTGCATGGGCGCTCGGTGGCGACGTTCCTCTGGTCAGCAACGGCCCATTCAAGCTCGACAATTGGGAATACGACGTCAAGATCGAGATGTCCCGCAACGAGAATTTCTGGGATGCGGCGAACATCAAGATGGAGCGCGTGACCTGCCCGATTACGCCGACGGCGAATGCGGTGCTGACCTTCGAGCAGGGCTCTGACGACGCCCGCCTGGACTGGACGCCGCTTTCAGGCGCCGACTACCAGCGGTATCTCGACGATCCTGAGCTGAGCACACTCCTCTCGCCCTATGTCTACCCTGGTCTTTGGATGCTCCTGCCATCGAACGGCATTCCGCCATTCGATCTGCTCGAAGTCCGCAAGGCCGTCAGTCACGCCATCGACCGCGAGCGCCTTGTGACCATCACCAACGGTCTGGTGACACCTGCATTCAACATGGTGCCGCAGGGTGTGTTCGGCTTCCTCGACGATCCGTCCCTGCCGGAAATCCAGGCATACGATCCGGAAGCAGCCATCGCTGCCCTTGCCGGCACGGAGTTCGAGGGCGGACAGAACTGGCCCGAGATCACCATGTGGATGCGCGCGAACGAAGAGATCTACAACGCCGACGTCATGGCGAACGACCTTGCGGATCAGCTGCAGCAGTCGCTCAATATGTCCGTCTCCATCCAGCCGATTCCGCTGGACAACTTCAGCCCGCAGCTCTACGAGAATCAGTGGCAGCTCGTCTTCATTCGCTGGTGGCTCGACTATCCGGATCCGAACAACACCTACGGTGACATGTTCTACAGCCGCAAGGCAACCGGACGCCGGCAGGCGTGGTCGAATGACACCTTCGACGATCTGGTGAACGACGGCCGGGCCGAGGCCGATCCAACTGCACGACTGGCAATCTATCTGGAGGCCGAAAAGGTTATCCAGGAGGATGTCGGATACATGCCGCTGGCCTTCCGCCTCGACCAGTATGTCTTCAAGCCATGGGTCAAGGGTGTTCCTGTCAATGCCCAGGGGTACCAGGTACCGGACGGGAACATTTACATCGGCATGAATCGCGTCACCTCGATCGAAGGTCGCGAGTAACAGCCAACTTCCACCGAAAGCGCGACCGGGGAGCGAGTTCCGCTCCCCGGTTTGCTGTTTCCAGCGCGCGCCGCATGCGATACTCGCTGGGCATGCAAGAGGGCGTATGCTTTCTTTCGGTCTGGCTTCATCGATGCAACGAGGTGACGAAAAAGTGGCGCATCCAGCGTATCTCTGGCTCAATGGTTCGATCACACCCTGGGAAGACGCGACGGTTCACGTCTCCGAAATGGGGTGGTCGACAATCGGTGCGGTCTTCGAGGGGATTCGCGGCTACTGGAATCCAGATCAGGAAGAGCTGTACGTTTTCCGGCTGAGCGAGCACATGGAGCGATTGCATCGGTCGATGAAGCTCGTGCGCCTGCCGATCGAATATTCGGTCGAAGAGCTGTGCGATGCCGCCACAGAGCTGCTGCGCGACAATCAGGCCCGGGAAGACACCTACATCTTTCCACTCGCCTACATCCGGGACTCGTACACCACCCGGTACGACTCACTGGCAGTGCGAACAGCCCTGCAAATCCTGACCCGGCCCATGCCGACACACCTGAACACGGGCAAAGCAATGACCGCCCGGGTCAGCTCCTGGCGGCGGATTTCCGAGGATGTCATGCCGCCGCGGGTCAAGAATATCTCGAACTATCGCAACGGCCAGCTTGCTCGAATGGAGTCGATGCTCGATGGCTACGACACGTCGATCATTCTCAATGCACAGGGTAAGGTCGCCGAAGCGCCTGGCGCCTGTGTCATGTTCGTTCGAGATGGCAGATTGGTCACTCCCGATCTGACCAGCAGTGTGCTCGAGAGCATCACCCGCGACGCGCTGGTCGTCATGGCCCGCGATGGCCTCGGCATCGAAGTCGAGGAGCGTCAGGTTGACCGAACCGAGCTCTACCTGGCCGACGAGGTCTTTCTGTGCGGCACGGCGGCCGAGATTTCACCGGTTGTCGAAATCGACAGACTGCCTGTCGGCGACGGCAAGGTCGGGCCAGTCACCACATCACTCGAACGACTCTTCGAAGATGTGCTCCGCGGTCGCGAACCGCGGTTCGAAGACTGGCGCACTCCGGTCGGCCTCCGCCAAGCAGCGGCAGTCTGAGCCCGACTCCAATCCTTAGGTTGCGGCCCTCACCCGTAGGTATCGACCCTCTTCAGCACGCATCGACCCTCACCCGTAGGATCGACCCTCACCCGTAGGATC
>CAYWSE010000062.1:0-22625 GCA_964461025.1 uncultured Sphaerobacteraceae bacterium
CGGCCTGGTCGGCGACAACGGGGCCGGCAAGTCGACGCTGATCAAGATCATCTCCGCCGTTCTCCGCCCCGACGAAGGAACGATCGAGTTCGAAGGGCAACCTGCGCATTTCGCTTCGACGGCCGAGGCGCGAGCGGCGGGAATCGAAACGGTCTACCAGGATTTGGCGCTGGCTGGGAATATGCCTGTCTGGGCAAACATCTTTCTCGGTCGCGAACGACTGAATCGCTGGGGTCTGCTCGATAAGCGCGGCATGGCGGACGAAGCACGGACAATGCTGGAAAGCCTGCGTATCAACGTGCCGCCGATGTCGACTGCTGTTTCCGCCCTTTCGGGTGGGCAGCGACAGGCGATCGCCATCGCCCGCGCCGCTGCCTGGGGCTCGAAAGTCATCACCATGGACGAACCGACCGCGGCCCTCGGCGTGGCCGAAACCGCGGCGGTCGAGGAGGTGATCCGAGGGTTGCGCGATCAGGGATTCGGTGTGCTGATCATCAGTCACAACCTCGATCAGGTCTTCCGTCTGTCAGATCGCATCTGGGTGCTGCGCCGCGGATCGTTTGTCGGCATGCGGAAAACCGCCGAAACGAACCCCCAGGAGATCGTCAGCATGATCACCGGGTTATCGACGGTACTCGGCACGGCGGGCGACTGAGTATGGCTGCATCAGGTTCAGCGGCGCGACCAGTCCCGTCCGAGCGGATGCCTCCGCTGGAAGTGATCCGGAACTACGGCATCTATATCGTTTTCGTTGGACTTTTCGTGGTGCTCTGCATCGCCGAGCCGAAGTTTCGCAGCGAAGCGAACCTGATCAACCTGTTGCGCCAGAATTCGGTGATCGGGATCATGGCCTGCGCGATGACCTTCGCCATCATTTTGGGCGGGCTCGATCTGTCGGTCGGAGCGATTGCCGCAGCCAGCAGCGTGGTGGCCGCGCGGGTGATGATCGACCTCGCCGGGGAGGGCGAGCAGCTCTGGCAGCACACCGCCGCCGGTATTGCGCTGGGATTGGCGGTGGGACTCGCTGCCGGGCTTTTCAATGGCCTGCTGATCGCCAAAGTCGGGGTGAATCCATTCGTGTCCACACTCGGCACGATGACGATTCTGCGTGGCTTGCTCTATGTCTGGACGAACGCGACTCCCCTTTTTGGCGTCGATCTCAGCTTCACTCGCCTTGGCCTCGCCAAGACCTTTGGTATACCCAACCCCTTCTGGGTCTTCCTGGGTGTCGCCATCGTGCTGACGACATTGCTCGGATACTCGCGATTCGGGCACTACGTCTACGCCATCGGCGGAAACCCGACCGCCGCCGCGCACATGGGCATCAACGTGACCGCCGTGAAAATGGCGGTGTATGTGATCACGGGTGTCTGCGCAGCGATCGCCGGCATCATCCTCGTCGGTCAAACAGCCACGGGTCAGCCAGCCGGCGCGATGGGATACGAGCTGACCGCCATCGCCGCCGTGATCGTCGGTGGGGCGTCACTCAGCGGCGGACAGGGACGAATGTCGGGGACGATCGTCGGCGTTTTTCTTCTGGGCATCGTTTCCAATGCGCTGAACCTGTTTGGCGTCTCGCCCTTCTGGCAGCCAGTCGCGACCGGCACAATTCTGGTCGCCGCGGTTGCGATCGACAGTCTTGCCGCCAGAAACTCGGCGTATCAGCGTTAGGTTGCAGCGCTACACGCGTTGCCGGTCGCGGACGACGGCGATGCCCTCCCGAATCTGCCCCAGGTGGTACATGCTGTGGCCGACCAGCCCGATGGCGCCGCCGATCGTGTTCTCGCTCCAGTCATCGAATCCAGCGGCCAGGACTCGCACCTCGTCGTACGCCCGGCGAAGGTCGGCGACCAGTGCTTGCCAATCGGCGTCCGTGACGGCGCCGATCTGCCATGAGCCGTCCCAATCGAGCTTCTTGTACTCCCCAGTGCGCACGACATCAAGAATCGCGTCGATGTAAAAGCGGGTGTGATTGACCTGGGCGGAAATGCTCGAGCTCGCCGACGACACGGCGATCGATGCTTCTTCGGCGGTGATTCCGGCCAGCGTCTCGAAGAAGTTGTCTCCCGGATCGAGCATATAGCCGTGGTGCTTTTCGAAACACTCTTCCAGCGCCACATTGAGCGCTGCCCGAAAGGCAACGCCGATCTGCTCAACGGTCACGTCAGTTGTCGTAGACATGAGATTTCCTCCTTGCGTCAATTGGGTCTGTCAGCGATATGACGCCGGAGGATTCGCGTTGTGAGAAGCACGCCTACCCGGTGAGCGCCACCCCACAGCCGAATGCAATGCCCCGCGCCGACGTCCAGCGTTTGAGCTCGATCAGATCGTCGTCTTCGATCAGAAATCGGGAATCGCAAGTCGGGCAAACGACCGCGACGATGCAATCGTTGCGGCTCTCGCACCACTCGATGAGGTCGCCGTAGGCGTGGCAGTCGCTTTCACAGAGGTGCCGGACGATCGATTCGAGCGCCGGCGAAAGATCGGCGACGACCGCATCGTCGAGCATGACAGTTGGATTGGGCATGACGATGTCCCCCCTTGTGCCTGGCAGCAACGCAAGTACACATAACGGGGCGGAGGGAGGCCCATAGCATATCGCCGCGGCCCGCCGAAGGCAAGCTCAAATAAGCGTAGGTCGTAGATCGCAGCCGGCCGTAGCGGTGGCGCCCTGTGCCCACCGGTGGCGAAGCGGGACGGAGTGAACGCAGTGACGCGACGGGTCGCGGAGTCACAAAAGCTCAACGACAACCACAATCCGTACTTACCGACAAAGCGTAGCGTCGCCATTTATGGCGACTTGTCGTCGGAGCGCAACTCACCTGACCGATGCACTTCCTTAGGGAAAGGAGAGATTCCTCCACTCCGCTTCGCTCCGGTCGGAATGACATTGTGTGGTCGCAGATTGCCGGTGTAGATAGCGGGGCAGACGCCCACAGACGTCATCACACCGGACGTTGCCGCCCGGTGTGATGCGAAGAAGACAGGCTTTGAACCCGGTGACTCAGCCTAACGAGAAGCGTCCATCCTCCGGTTCGAAGACGAAAGTTTGTGACGATACCGCTTCGCCCTGGGCAAACACGATCTCGTAGGTGCCTGGCGCTTCGTTGACCTCGATCTCAACCTTCTCGCCGGCCGGGAGCTCGATATCGATGTCCATGGCCGGCGACACGATGTGCGTCGCGACCTCGCTCGTATTCACGAAGGTGATCGTGAATGGGATGTCGGCGGGAAGCTCGTTCGGCGCCCAGGGACCGATCCGCATCAATCCCATATTGGTGCAGGGAATCGGCGTGCCGTCCTGAACGTCGCACGTGAAACCGAACTCATTCGCAACCGCGAGATCGGCGATCGACATCGTGAGCTCGTGCGGATATCGCTCCGTCGGCGGGACGGGAGTCACGTCGCTGAAGTCGGCAACGGCGATCGGCGTGCCTTCGGCATTGATCTGCGGTTCGGTCATACGGCCGACCTCATCGATGTACCAGGAGCCATTCTCGCCAGGCACGACCGAAAGCACACGACTGTCGCCGTCTCTGCCGATGGTCTCATCCAACACAACCAGATACCGTTCACCGTCCATCAGTTTGCGCGTTTCGACCACCACCGGCGGTGTCGATGGCATCCAGAAGACATCCACTTGCAGTGGCCTTCCGGCGGCCTGGTAACCATTGAGCTCGCGCCGGAAGTAATCGTCGCTGAAGAGCGAGAAATAGGGTCCCTCCATATCGGTGCGGCCGTTTGAACCGATCGCGAACGCCCGGCAGTCGTAAAGGGAGTCCAGCATCTGCTGTACACCGGTCTCCACGCTGTCGTCAGGGGAGGAGTTCATCCACAAGGCTGTGCCATCGACGGAGCCGTCGCCCGGTCCCGCTTCGAGAATAGGCTGGGAGACTGGGTCCGGGTTCAGACGCGGGAAGTAGGGCATTTGCGATGGCGGAGTTTGCACAATCTGTTCGATCGCGCCCGGTTCGCGGCGGGGAACGTCGCAACCAGTCGCTTCCGGGGTTCCCGGCAAGAAGAATGAGGCGGCGGGAATCGAGGTCGGCTCGGTCGGAGCGCCGCCTCCGCCAAAGCGGTCGATGCCACCAATACCGGCGATCAGGCCGAGGATCAGCGCCGCGACGCCCACCAGTCCCATCGCCCGGTGACTCCACTGCCGTTTCGCGAGGTCGTCGAACCGCCGCACCGGCGGCGTCAAAGGCGCGGCCGGCATTGGCGCCGCCGCTGTGTGTGCTTGCATGAGTGCTCTCCATGTGTCTGATTTCGCGTCGGGATCGGACGGCATGTGCGCCATCGCCGTCTTTGCCCAGGTCCAGGTTTCGATCAGTGAGGAATCGAGATCGTCCGGATCGATCGATCGTCCTGCCAGCTGATCATCGAGGTAGGTGTTGAGGCGGTCAGCCTCGCGTCGGAAGAGAGTCATGACGTTGCTCCATCGGTGAACATCTGCACGTCGAGCACGGTGCGGAGCCGGGTAAGGGCACGGAACTGGATGCTTTTGGTCGCGGCCAGGTTGCGATGCGTTGCTTCGGCGATCTCGGCGCCGGTCAGACCGGCCAGCCGAAGCTCCAGCACCTCGCGTTGTTCATCGGTCAGCACGGAGAGCGCCTGCCAGAGGCGGTCCCGGTCGTCGGTACGGAGCGCCTGTTCTTCGGGCGAAGGAGCGTGGTCGGGAATCAGCTCGGCGTGCGACAGATCGAATTGCGGTCGTGACGCCCGCAGGATGTCGCTCGTCACATTTCGGGCGATCGCATAGAGCCAGCTCTTGAACGACCCCGACCGAAAGCCGCCGATAGCGGTAAACGCCTTGAGAAAGGTCTGGCTGGCAGCATCGGCGGCGAGCTCGCGATGACGCAGCCGCAGATAGCAGTAGCGATAGATCGGATCGAAATAAGCAGCGTAGAGCGGCGCGAAAGCGTTCGGGTCGTGCCGGGCAGCCTCGATCTGCTGCTGCTCGTCAGTCATTGCTCCAGACATCTGTGTATTCAACTGGAGAACTCGCCCTTCGCCAACCATCACGCGTCACCAACCTCCACCCGATAAGACGGAGTTCGGCGAGTTCAGGATTCGGGTCCAGAATGATTGGCTGCATGGTTCGTCGCGCGCAGGCTCTCCGGCACGTGCAAGCGACGCATTCGAGGAGATTGCGAATCAGGGGTTCATCAACTGGTCCCACCAGGAACGTAGCGGATGGCTCTGTTGCGGCTCCCACCGCGCTCGGCGGCGAATGTCGCTCACGCAGGAGCGAAGCACCGGTTCGGCAATGCTCTGGTCCGTGGCCCAACGATAGACCAACTCGATCGATGACAGAACCGCCACTCCGAGCTCGATCGAGATTCGTCCAGCTTTCCGGTCGTCGGTCACGACGGTCCAGCCCCGCATCACCGCCAGGGCGATCGTCATTTCTTCGCCGTCATCGAGGCGCGTCGACAAATCAATGTAGAGCAACGCCTCTTCCTCAGTCTCAAGGTCGGCAATAGCGAGGAGTTCCGGCTGGATCAGATCGGTGAAATCGATCGGTTCGGGTTCGCCAGCTTCATCACCCGAACCACCTCTGAGTACGAACTGACTCTCCTGCCGAACAATCGAGGCAATGTGGCATGCATTTCGGGTCGACCGCAGGATATCCGGCATCCATCGGGACGCATAGAGGTTCAGAACCGAACACGCATCGATGACGAGAATCTGGCTCTGATGCATTGATAAGAGGCTACGAGGCCATCGCCACAAGTGGCTCGCTGAGATCAAATCTCATTTGCAGCCAGTCGCCGGACTCCACCGGAACTGCGGCGGTCGTTCGGGAAAGGACCTGCTTTCGCGCCGTGAGCCGGTCGGTAAGCAGACGCTCAGCGAGCTCCCCTTCCGAGAGATCGCCGCTCTCCATCGCAGAGATCGCCAGCGAGACATAGCGTGCCGGCAGCCTGACCTGGTTCTCCGACTCCAGCTCCAATCCAAGCAGTCGCTTCGCCTCATTGGCGCGGAAAACTCTCGCTTTCAGTTCGTCCCACGTCCCTCTGGGTAAAAGCCCAAGCCCTTCCAGCCGAAGCGACATGGCCTCCGCCGAGACGCGATAGACATGACTGAGGTGGAGCAATTCTGCTGCCGTCGCACTGCCGCCCGCCCGATCCTGCAAGTCCGCGAACCGGCGGCCGAGTCCAGCAGCCGGCATCAGGAAATTCCATGCAAACGCGTCGGCAAACTGCTCTTTCGGCTGTTTTCGTCTGGAGGAACCCAGCACCTGGATTTCCGGTCTGGATCGGTCGGTAAGAAAGTGAGCGTATTCGTGGGCCAGCGTCCAATGCTGCCTTTCCGGTGGGTGATTGCCATTGACCGCAATGCAGCCGCCAAAGGCGCTCGAAAAGAGAAACATCCCGGAAACAGATCGGTCCTCCATCGGGAAGCCAAAGAGCCAAAGACCAACGTCGGTTTCGAGCGTGTCCCACAGGTCGCCGATCGGACCATCGCCAAGCCCGAGCCGGTTGCGTTCGGAGGATGCGACGATGACCGCCGCCTGCTCCAGATCGACACCCTGGATGCGATATTCGTCCGGGAACGAGTGTCCGACCGACAGACCAGCGTCTCCGATCAACTCCGCGTACCAGCGACAGACCTGTTCGAAGCGCCTGATGTCTCGCAATCGCTCCGGAGAAGCAGCGTCACTCTTACTCGATGCCCGAAACTGCACCACGAAGTCGGGTGAAGACGTTGGCTGATCGGCGCGGACAAGTTCTCCGACCGAGCTGCCAAAGAGCTGAGCCATAAGCACCAGCTCGAATGCTCGTGGTTTGCGCTCTCCTTTTTCCATGGCGGTGATCGTCGTTCTCGCCACGCCAAGCGACGCCGCGACCGCCTCCTGCGTGAGACCGCGCGCTCTTCTCGCTTCGGTGATTCTGTCGCCGAGAAGCTCAGGATCAATTGTGTCGAGTACGTGAGTGCTCATAGAAACCACGTCGGGATGGGCCCGAGCAGCCCAGCGAACTCGGACGGCCGAACGTCGGCCGATTCAAGTCACTCCTGACATTCTATCTCAGTTTGGAATCCCAAGAACAGAGAATGTCCGATTTGTCAGAACGCCCCTCTATATCGGGATCACCGGCAACAGGATATGCGACGGGTAATCGGCGTCGTGGAATACCGTCTGGTGGGCGACTCGGGGTGAGGCGTCGTCGGCAATGGGATTGCCGGTGTTCAGGTTGCGGTCGAAGCGCGGGAAGTTGCTGCTGCTGATTTCGACCCGGATGCTGTGTCCCTTCTTGAACACATTCGACGTCACCCAGAGGTCGATGACGAACTCAAAGACCTCTCCCGGTTCCAACAGCTCGAATGCCACCCGCCCCTTGCGCGCCCGACCCCGGATGATGCCGTCGCAGAGATTCCAGGCTTTGCCGTCGGGGTAGACATCCACCAGTTTCGCCGTGAAATCAGTGTCCCGGCCGTCGGTCGAGGCATAGAGCGTGACGGTGACCGGCCCGGTCACTTCGAGATCTTTCTCGAGTGGCGCCGAGGTGTAGACGAGCACATCCGGGCGCATTTCGATCGGGCGCTGGTCGAAAACGCCCCAAGGCACATATTCGGGATTGCAGCAATTGCAGCCACCGTTGGTTGGACAGGGATTGAGGGGATCGTAATCGAACTCATCAGCCGACTCGATTTCCGGTGGCGCACTGCTCAGCCATCCGTCGCCCTGCAGCGTGTTCGCGTTGCCTCCCGAACGGAAGTACCACGGCGTCCACTCGGTGCGGGCCAGCGGCCATTCCTGCTCGTCGCGCCAGTAGTCGGCGCCCATCACGAAGATCTTCAGCGGCGCCATCTTCTCGATGTCGTTGGGCACACCTTTTAGCCAGTGATCGAACCAGGCGAGCTCGATCACTCGCGTATCGAGCAGCGACTGCACGCCAAAGTCGCGCTCGCCGGCGTTAGTCGTGCCGGGAGGCGAGTTTCCTGCCTGCGGATGCGTCCACGGTCCCATGATCATGAACTGATTTTGCCGGGCCAGCTCGCTGCCGGCGTTCTCGCGCAGCCCAACGAAATTGGCCATCATCCCGCCGGCGTAAAGGTCGTACCAACCGCACACCTGCAGAATCGGCGTGGTGTAGCCGTCGAAGTGCTCGTCGACCGCCGGCAGATGCCAATACGATCCATATTCCTCGTTGTCCAGCCAGGTGGAAAAGGCGGGATGTTGCTTGCCGGAGACAGTATCCATGTCGCGCAGGGGCAAGGTCTGCAGCACCGCGGGCCAGTCGATGTGATCGATCCGCTGCATCGTGCGGGCCATCGTTCGCCAACCCCAGATGGCATTGACGCCGAGTCCGAACGCGCCGTTCTGATAGTGCGGACTATCCCAGAGGTTGTTGCCCATCACCCGCGGCACAATCGCCTTCAGCAACGGATGACCGGTGTATCCAGCTTGCCACTGCACCTGTCCGCCGTATGACGCGCCAGACATGCCGATATTGCCGTCGCACCACGGCTGCTGGCCGATCCACTCCAGTGTGTCGTAGCCGTCATCCGTTTCGTTCTCCCACGGCACCCAGTCGCCGAGCGAGTCGTAACGACCCCGCACATCCTGCGAGACATACACGTAGCCCTGCTGCGCCCACCAATAGCCGTGATCCATCAATACGTTGTTGTCATAGGGCGTCCGGGAGAGCACAACAGGAAATGGTCCAGCCTCACCGGCCGGCAGGTAGACGTCAGCCGACAGACTGACCCCATCCCGCATGGGCACCGGCTCATCGTTCAGTACATGTACGGTCGAAGGTCGAAACACGGTCATTGGCGTCTCCCCGGATTGGACGGCTCACTTCCCGGCATTGTGGCACGGAAGCGGCCGGAGAACGCGAACCGATCAACAGGCCGGGCAACAAGCGACGGGATGCCTGAGGGCTCAGACATCCCGTCAATCACGTTGTTGTCGAATTGGTGACCTGCAATTGCCGAATCTACGCGCCCCACGACTCTGTGGCAGCAGGAGGAAGCGCCACGGTGCATCCCTGCACGGCGTCGATATTCAGTTCGCCTGAACCGAGCTTGCCCTCGAAGGCGGCATTGGTGAGCTGCAATGGTCCAGCGGCAGCGCTCAGCTGCTCGGCGACCAGCCCTGGCGTCAATCCCCCTTGCTCGTCCAGCATCAACGCCACTGCGCCCGACACAATCGGCACGGCCATGCTTGTCCCGCTGGCAGTCACAAATCGTTCATCGGGATAGGCGCTGGCCACATCACTGCCCGGCACGCTTGTATCGACCGTGTCGTGATAGTTGCTGTATTCGGCCTTGTCAGCGAATTCGTTGGTCGCCGCCACCGAAATCACTGCATCATGCGCCGCCGGATACTCGACCGGCGCCTCGCGGTTGCCATTTCCCACCGCCGCGACGACCACCACGCCGTTGTCCACGGCGAAATTGATCGCTCCGCGCACGGCCTGAGAGTTGTAGGTCGAACCGAGACTGAGATTGATCACATCGGCGCCCTGTTCGACGGCATACACAATGCCTGCAGTGAGCGTGAATGCGTCACCAACGTCATCCGAATTCAGCACAGTCACTGGCAGGATCATCGCACCCGGCGCCACCTGCAACACCGTTCCGGCGATATGCGTGCCGTGGCCTACCATTTCATCGATCTGTCCATCGCCGTCGTCATCGATATTGTTTCCGGTGTCCCCCGTTTCCCGCGTGACTTCGAGCATGTTCACGCCATTGGAGAGCACATTGCTCGCCAGGGACGGGTGCGATGCATCCACACCGGTATCCAGTACGGCAACGACGACAGACTCACCACCGACGCAGCGCTGGTCGGGCGCAAACTCGAGTCCGAGCGGCAGCGACGGACCATCGACGACCCGAGGCACACCAGCGGCACTGGTGAAGAAGTAGCGGGGTCGCCCCTCCGGCGCCTGCCCCTTGTAATTCAGCTCTGCCCAGAGCGCATCCGGGTCTCGAAGCAAGACACCGATTTCGGAGTCATCGTCTCGCTCCGAGTCGAGTTCGAGCAAGACGATGTTCGGTCCAGCCAGAACGCGCAACACGGTCAACCCGTGACGATGAGCGAACTCGTTCGGATCGACACTCGACCGCAGCTGCAGAATCGCCTGGTTGTCGACCGGGGAATCGTGCCAGTCGGTTGTATCGTCATCGCTGTTTGTATCCGGATCGGCAGCCACAGTGTCCTGGCTGTCGCTGTCGGAGTCCTCATCTCCCCAAACGGCATCGTTCGCGCCCCAGACGACGTCGTCATCGCTGTCGGAGTCGACGTCCCCAGATGGTGCCGCAGGCGCCGGCGCGACGGAGCCGCCGCCGGAATTCCAGTAGTCGTTCGAGTCGTCATCGCTGTCCGAGTCCCAGTCGGCCACAGACACGGGTGGTGAACTCGGTCTGGGCGCGGGTGGTGGGACATATCCTCCCCCGCCGGAAGAATCGTCGTCAGACGAGTCATCGGAGGGACTGTCGTCGTCCTGCAATGCGTAGCGCTTGAGCGCCTCATCGTCGTCAGTTCGGGAGCTTCCGATTGCTGCGTCAGCCGCGGCAGGCATCGCCAGCGAGAGCGCCAGCGCCCCGGCCACGAGTTTTCGGTCGAACTGGTTCTTTCTGGTTACCATTGGTGTCCTCCGTTCATTCACCCATGCACCGCCACCAGCGGCGCCCAGTAGGCGGGATGCGGCAGCTCAGCCCGAACAGCCTGCTGCGCTTGCTGCAAGGCACGACTGATGTTCCCTTGCCGCTCCATCGCGGCGTAAAACTCCCACATGAGCGACTGCATAGCCCGGTCATGTGTTTTCCAGAGACTGGCGACAAGGGCCCCTGCGCCAGCCGAAATCATTGCGGCCACAATGCCGGTTAGGTCGTCTCCATCATCGACCCGCACTCTGCCTGTTTCGCACCCGGTCAGCATCACCAGCGGGTGATCGAGGCGGATGTTCAGGAGCATGTCCAGCGTGAGCCAGCCATCCGCCAGCAGAAGACCCGACGCGTCGGGATGCACGCTATCGAAGCGCCCATGACACGCGAGGTGGGTGAGCCTGGCCCGTTGCATACGTGCCAGAACCGCATCGCGCGTCGCCTGATTCCCGAGCAGCAACCGGCTTCCCGCAACGCGACCCGCCACGAACTCGGCCTCGTTGCCGAGCCCGGGCGCAATCGCGTCGGGCACGCCTGCTACCAGAGCCGGACCTGTATCAGCGATGTGTTTTGGCAGCATCGTCAGAACGCTGAAACCTGGAACGGTCATCACTGGCGCACGGTCGATCAAATAGCGTTGACCGTCGAACAATGCAGCGAATGGGATGCTATGCAATTCCCCGGAGGGCGCGACGATCACCCGTTGCGCACCGGCCAGAGCACCGTCGATCGGGCCAAGCAACCGGTCGTAGAGATCGCCAAGTACAGCGTTCGCGTCACGGAGCAACCGTTGCTTCCGCGCTGTGGATGTGTTTGCGGGGTCCTGTGCAAGCGCGCGCCCAATCTGAAACTGCGCTTCGGCGACAAGCGCTCCGATCTCAGCTGAGGGCGCCAGAACACGACCTTCCACGATGTCCGCTGTCACGATCTGAACGGTCAGCTGGTCGTTGGCGTTCAAAAAACTCAACGCCACATCTCCAGGCGCCAAATGCTCACGCACGGCGTCGTGCGATGCCGGCTCATCCAGACCCGGGCGGCGTTGCGACACCGCAAGCCGATCGGCCAAACGCGCCGCCGCTTCTTCATGCTCTTTCAGTTCGTCGAGCTGTGCATTGTTGGGCTCGAGACCATCGGCAATTGCGCTATACATCCAGTTCAGCCACCGCCGGTGAACGGCCAGCCGCCGGGCCAGAGGTTTGTCGCCAACAACGGTTCCTTCGTGTACGTCTGTGCTGGAAAGCCGGATATGCATGGCGTCGAGCAGCATCCGGCCCCGCATCTTCTCTGCGACGGCAAAGGCCTCGATCTGCGCTGTGGCGGTGGTATCACCGAGTAAGGACAGATAGAGATCGGCGGAGACGCCGAGCCGGCGATGATGGAATGACTGTCGCAAGCGGTCCGCACGAATCGTGCCGCGAATGCGCTCGAATGCGTCGACGGCCCGGCGGGCATGATCGTTTGCGAGCTGCTCGTCACCGGCAGCGCGAGCGATCGCGGCGCTTCGTTCGTGCAGATCACCGATCACTGGCAGCACCTGGACTCGTTCGGCGATGGTGATCGCTTCATCCAGCAAGTCACGCGCGTTGTCGGTTCGTTGTTCCGCAATCGCCAGATCGGCGGCAAGAATCGACCAGCGCAGGCGCTGCACCGGCCAGCTCGCTGTCAGCGCCGAACCTGCAGCTACCGCTTTCGCGGCGTCATCGAGATCGCCATATACCAGAGCCAACCGAGCGCGCAGCGTGAGCCGTTGCTGGACGAGCTGCGAATGCTCGTCCGGCGCCTCGCCGTGCAACAGGTTCTTCAGGATCAGACTCGCCGCATCGAAATCGCCCGCGTCGATCAACGCTTGACCGAATGCCAGTTCAGCGCTTGCCTGGTCGGCTGGCGTTCCATGCTCGGACAGGAGCGAGATCGCCGCTTCGAATGCTTGCCGTGCAGCCAGCGTCAGTCCGCTCTCCGCGAGAACGGCCGCCTCTTCGGCGTTCAGTCTGCCCAGATCGGCAAAGGCGCCGTCCTGCTCGAAATGCCGTCGGGCCGCTTCGAAGTGCCGCAAACTGGCGTTGATGTCTCCCTGTCGCGCGGCAAGGTCGGCCAGACTTTCTTCGGCGATCGCCGCGGCCCACGACATTTCATCGGTGCTCAGGAGCCTCGCTGCCCGGCCCAGCGCCTGCTCCGCCTCCTCGAACCGGTCGAGCGCCGCCAGGGCGGTGCCGCGGTTCGATTCGATCTGACCGAGCAGAACCGGGTCGCCGCTGATCAGCAACTTTGCCTGATCGAAGAGTGGCAAAGCCTCGGCGGGACGCCCGGTCATCGCCAGAATGGCGCCGAGATTCAGCGCAGCTCGTCCCGCCAGACCGGATTCACCATGCCGGCGAAGCATGCGGAGCGCGTCATGACCGCGGGCAATCGCGTCGGAGGTGCGATCCAGATTGGCCAGCGGTTGCATGGCGGCCAGACGCAGCCGGGCCAGTTCGACAGGCTCGGAAGCGACATCAGGCAGTGCCTCGGCCTCTTCACAGGTGAACAAGGCGGCCTCGAACTGGCTCGTGTGCGAATACGCCATGGAAAGCAACCGCCGGAACCGGATGCGTTCGCCAAGGGAACCAGCGTCATCGACGACCGCCATCACGTCCAGCGCTGTCGCGATCGCCGCCGGCGGATCCATCACGGATTGCGCTTCCAATGTGGACAGGAGCATCGAAAGATCGACCGTGCCTGTGGCGGTCAGCGGTCGTTTACTAGCGCGGGTCATAGCCGCACTCCCGGGAAGACCACCAGGGCATCGTCGAGCTCGACGATCGCCACCCATTCCGCCGGATGGAGGGTGAGCGAGAAATGACCTCGTGGCTGTATCTCAGCTTCGACCGAATCGCTCCTCTTCTCCAGAAGAGACGCAGCGTCGGTCATGTAGAAGCGGATCCAAAGCCCATCTGGCAGTGTGTCCATGCCAAGCTGGCCGGCAATGGCAACTGTTTCGCCGTGCCTCGTCACTTCCAGGTCGAGGTCGGCGATGTCGCTTGTGAAAGCCAGCTGACGGGAACGCCGATCTGTCGCGCTCCGCAATCCGGCCAGGTGCGGTGTCGCCACGGAATCGAGGACGAGCTGACCCCAGACTCGCTGCAATCGCGACCAGCGGGAAGCCAATGACGCCGTCTGGCGGCGCACCAGGTCAGGGCGAACCCGGCCAAAGAGGCTCATCATGACCTGTCGCGTCTCCGCAGGCGGCTCCGCAAAACCTCCGGGGATCGTGTGCTGGTAGGTGAGCAGTTGGCGAACGGTGGCCAGCTGCGTTCGGCACTCGGCGCACGATTCGAGATGCGCGGCCAGCGCCGAATCTTCACCGCCGGCGGCGAAGCTCAGAAGTCTCGATTCGAATTCAGTTTCGTCATGCATCGTGCGAGCGACCTCCCGCGTTCACTGAAGTAGAGGAACTCAGGTCCTGATCTGATACAGGCTGCTGGCGAATGGAGCGCAATCGTCAGGTGCGAATCGGTTCAGGTTGCGTTGTTTCCGGAATCAAACCGTTGGCTCAGTGATGCCAAGGGACTTCAGTTGAGTCCTTAGCCGCTTCAGGCATCTGGCGCGCACTGGGCCAATGCTGCCGACCGCGATCCCCAGCTCTGCCGAGACAACCTGATAAGATGGCCGGTCGTCCCAGAGAAACAGCATCTCGATCAGCTTCCGGCACTGATCGCCGATTCGGCCGAGTGCGTCGTGGACGAGCTGCGCTTCCTCCCAGGCGATCACCAGATCGTCGTAGGCGACATCCGGATCGACAGGCTCGGCCACATCGTCGAGCCGCTCTGACTGGCGTCCGTTGCGAACTCGCCAGCACTCACGCTGCGTCGTGGTAATCAACCAGGCGCTGAAGCGGTCAGAGTCGCGCAGCGTCTCAAGCCGTCGCAGCACGATGATGAAGACCGTTTGCAGCACATCGGCGGCGTCCGCCTCAGGCAAACCCGAACGAAGTGCGATTGAGTAAATCAATCGCTCATATCGCTCCACCATCGCCTGCCATGCCATCTCATCACCAGCAAGACAGGCGTCGAGCAACTCTCTGTCGCTTCGCTCATTCTGCGATTGGCGCGCCTTCCGCATCGGGTCCCCTTCCCTGTGCGTTCAGCCAGATGATCGTGCGTTTGCGTGGCCGGGAACACGGGTCGCCAGTATGACGTCGGAAGTGCGCAAAACCGGCAAACCGGACCTCACGAGACAAGCACTTCAGCCCCCAGCATAGGCGAAACGGTGAAATTGGGCATGGCCATCGGGGCTGCCGGACGCTGGATGACGCGCTGCCTGCGATGAGTGACATACGTCGGTGAATCTGCCCGGTCGTTGGAACGACCACGGCTCACATTGCAAGGGTTCTGTTGCACGGTGGATGTAGAGTTCTGGGCAGCGCAACTCTTGGCGCCTGATATGAGGAGTATGGAATGGCAGCAACAGATCCGGTTCAGAGTATTGTCGAATCTTCCCACGAGCATCCCGTGCTATCAGACCTCGATGGCTCGCTGCGCCGGTTGGCGGCGCTTCCCCCGTCTGGCGAAACCCCATATCTGACCGTCTATCTCGACTGGCGGCCGGATGGAGAGCGACCGCATCTGCGCCAGTCGGTGACGGAGGCGGCAAACGCCGCGGCGGCAATTGTCGCCAGCGAGGAAAAGCGCAGCGCGTCGCTTCAGAGTCTCGAATCCGATATCGACGCGATCACCGATGCGCTCAAGCGCGAGCTCGACCCATCCGCGCAAGGCGTGCTCGTGGTTTCCAACAGCGGTCAGGGCGTGTTCGAAATGGAGCAGCTCGGCGTTCCGGTGGAAACGAGCGTTGCGGTCGGACCGATCCCCGCCCTGAAGCGCCTCGCCCAGCTCGTCGAGGACTACCCGCTCCACGCCTTGCTGCAGGCGGACCAGGACACCGCGATTCTCTCATTCATTTCGGAAGATCTGGTGTCCGGGTCGGTCACCGTCAAAGGCTCGCTCTATCCACGCAAACAAGCTTCGGGCGGTCTCAGTCAGCGGCGGTATCAGGCTCGCGCTGATGAGCGGGTCCAGGCTTTCGCCAAATCAGTGGCGGAAGAGGTCCGCAGGGCGCTGGATGAGACCGGTTGCCGCCGCCTGATCCTCGCTGTTTCCGAGGTGATGGAACCGGCGCTTAGGGAAGCATTTCACCAGACCGTTACAGAAAAGGTGATTGGATCGTTTCGGATCGACATCGATGCCCCGTTCAATGAGGCGTTGGAAAAGGGCCGTCCGATTGGCGTCGACTTCGAGCGCCGGCGCGAAGCAGAACAGGTGGCCAATTTGCTCGACGCGATTCCGGCCGGCAATGGCGTTGGGGGCACGGTCGATGTTCTCACCGCGCTGCGCAACGGGCAGGTCCACCGATTGATCATGACCCGGCGCTACGAGGAGCAGGGCTGGATCGATCCGGCCATGCAGGTATTCGGCCTGGGCGATCTTCCCGCCGACCATCCTGCCGGCGGCGATCTCGGCGCCATCGTCGCCGTTCAGCTCGAAGAGGAAATGATCCGTCAGGCGGTCCAGAGTGGCTCCCAGATTGAAATTGTCAAAGGCAATTTGCCCATCGATGCCGAAACGGAAATCCCGAACGCTGGGCAGGATGCGCCCCGCAAGGACGCCGTTCAACCGCTCGACGAACTCGGTGGCGTCGGGGCGGTTTTGAGGTTCGCGGTGTAGCCAGGCAAAGGGCAATAGGCAATAGGCAATAGGCAATAAGGAACGATAGCGCTCCTTCCTGTCCACCGATACCATGCGGTCAGCAGGTCGATACTCGGTTTACGTTCTACGGCCTACGACTTACGATACGCGGACTTCGGACTTCGGACTTCGGACTTTGGACGCCATGTCAGGACGCCTCCTCCACAAAGTCGCCATCGTCACCGGCGCCGGATCGCAAGGCGCCGGTGTCGGCAATGGCAAAGCGACGGCGGTTACCTTTGCCCGCGAAGGCGCAAAGGTCGTTTGCGTCGATCTTCATCTCGACCGGGCGGAGGAAACCGCCGCGCAGATCAGGGGCGAATACGGCGACGCGATCGCGTTTCGGGCGGATGTTACAGACAAATCCTCGTGCGAGGCGATGACCGCGTTTGCCGTCGAGCAGTTCGGTCAGCTCGACATCCTGCACAACAATGTCGGCATCGTGATGCCGGAGGGTGTCCGCGACGTCACTGAAGCCGACTGGAACACGATGTTTTCAGTCAATGTGACGAGCATGCTCTTCACGACCCAGGCCGCGATTCCCCATTTCGAAGCGGCAGGCGGCGGCGCAATCGTCAATGTCTCGTCGATTGCCGCCATGCGTGCCTATGGCGTGGCGACCGCCTATCAAACGACCAAAGCCGCCATTGTTGGACTGACCATTTCGCTGGCCAGTCAGCTGGCTGAGCAGTCGATCCGCGTCAATGCCATCGCGCCCGGTCTGGTCTGGACGCCGATGGTCGAACCATTCGTCACTCCCGAGCTGCGCGAGGGGCGTCGCCGGTCTGCGCTTCTGCAGAACGAGGGAACCGCATGGGATGTCGCGTGGGGAGCCGTCTATCTCGCCAGCGACGAAGCCCGCTGGGTGACTGGTCAGGTTCTCACGATCGACGGCGGACTGACGTTAACGACACGCGGCGTGACGAGGTGATTGGGCGGTCGTCACAGACGTAGGCTCCGGCGCTCTGCCGGAGCGATCGGCCGCAGGCCGATAGGAAGCCTCGCCGAAGACGCTTCGTTGATCTCGCTCCGGCCTTGGTGAGTCCGTTATGGCCCTCCGGGCCATTCCTCCGGCAGAGCGCCGGAGGCTACATTCGGCATTGGGAATAGATGCATAGTGCATGGAGGTCACCCCTTACCATGCACCATGCTCTACAACCTACAAACTTCGGACCTCGGACTCCGGGTCTCCAACTTCTGACCCCCGGCCCGCGTCTCGTGCCTTCTGCGCGGCGAGCAGCGCAGCGGCGCCTGCCGCCAGCGCCGCTCCAGCGACGAGCTCGCTGGTGCTCTGACCGGGACCTGAGCCGGTGTTCGGCAACGTATCGATCGACCCCGGAGGCGTCGACTTGCCCGGTTTGTGCGGCTTATGTGGTTTGCAGCACTTGCTTGAACAGCTGCCATCCTTGCAGCAGCATTCACCCTTGCCGCATTCCTTGTCGGAATGGCAGACATCGCATCGATTCTGGTGTTCGTCGACACATAGCCCCTCGAAACAGGAGCACTTACCCGGGCAGCGATCGTTCGGGTTGCCGCCGGTCAATACGTCGTCGATGCAGCATTCGATTTCCCGGCAATACCCCGCGCAACAAATCGAACCTTTGCGGCAATCATGGTCATCCTCGCACGAAGATGGCTCGCAGCAGTTTTCATGGCAGGAGCCATTGTCGCAACAGCATTGACCAGATGGGCAGACACTGTCGTCCAGTTCGATCTCGCAGAGTCCATTCCGGCAGTAGCCGAACTGGCACGACTGTGGCGCCACCTGGTCCCAGCAATCCTCGTCGGTGCAGCAATCGAACTCCGCAATGGCGGCAGTGCCGTAGCAGTAATCCTCACCCGGCCCGACCGCGCAACATCGATAGGTTCCCGGCGCCACTGGAGGGCAGAGCGACACATAGCCGCAGGTGTGCGATTCCGCTCCGCAGGATGCGCGGGCGCAGGGCGCGTAGTCACAATCCTCGGTGACGCAACATTGACCGCAGACGCGGTCGTCACTTTCTCCACAACAGACCAGCCCGCCGCAGCACTCCAACTGCTGGCTCTCGGACTGCGGGAGTGGATTGCCGCATGACTCACCGGGGCCTCTGCATGAGCCGCAGCACTCGGCTGAACAGGTGCCGTCGTCAATGCAACAGCATGTCTCTCCCGCGCATTTCCCGCTATCGATGACGGGCTCGCACGAACCGGCAATACAGATGGAGGTGTAGCACCCGAGCGAGATTTCTCCCTCCTGGCAGTCAATATCGGTGCAGCACTCGGTCTCCACGCAATCGCCGCCACAGCAGAGCTCGTCGGAACCGCAGGCGAACTCGCACGTTCCGGTGTTTCCATTGCAGTTGAAACAGCCGCCCTCGCCAGCGCATTTCGCGTCGTCCGAGAATTGACGGCAAACGTTTTGCTCACATACGGCGCCACAGCACGGTCCGAGCGTCGAAACAGCGCAATCGGCGTCGATGTCGCAAGCCTCGCCCGGATCAGCCTGGGCACGCGCTTCGCGAGTGATCGCCAGCCCGCCGGCGACCGCGCCCCCACCGAGCAACGCCCGGATTACCTGACGCCGGCTCAGGCCACCGCCAAGCGCGCGCACGGCGTTATCGAATCGGTTGCCATCCATCAACCAGAGCCCTCCCACTAAAGAACGTCAAAGTAAACCGGGTTACGCATGTGAAATTGAACGCGTATGTGAATCTGAGTCACTGTATCACAGAAGAGATTCTTCACTTCGTTCAGAATGACTCGGTGTGTTTGGCGCACTCATCTTGACAATGCACTGGACCAACGACCGAGAAAGGCGATGCTGGTCCTCGCCAGCGCACGTCGCTGCTCTCGCCTATGGTCCACCGGTTTTCGTCGATGCTTCCCAGGCGTCGAGCGCGGCGCTGGCCGCTTCCATCGCCGCTTCGATCGAGAGGGAGCGACCTGCCGTCCATTCGGTCTCGAACTCCGCCGCGCCGAGCTCCTGGCGCAGTCGCTCGGTGTCCTCCCAAAACGTCGCGAGCTCTGCCGGAAATGGCATTCCGGTCAGCCGGTCTTCCGCATCCGCTGCGGCGTAGAGTCGCACCGCCTGTCTGCCTTCGCCTCTGGCGCTGAGCGCTAGAGCAACGCAGTTCAGCAGGTGCCCAAGATTGGCCCGGTGTCCCAGCCGTTGCTGGTCGTCCACGAGCTCGTGCAGGAGCGGCAACGCCTCCTCCACCCGGCCCAGTGTCACCAGTGACTCAACCATGTTACCGACCGGAATAATGAGCGACAGCCTGTCGCCAACCTCCCGGGTCATTGTCGCGCTCTCCCTGTAGAGCTCAATCGCAGCATCGAGGTCGCCCAGGTACATTTTCGTTTGGGCTAGGTTGTTAGCGATCGTCGCGATGTATCTTCGATCGTTGAGCAACCGCATGCGGTCGAGCGCGCCGGTAAGCAACCCCTCCCCATCGGTCAGGTCCTCATTGACGACAGTCGATGCCATGGCCAGGGCCATCATCGCCAGAGCAACGCCACGCTCATCCCCAAGCTGCTCGAAGAGCTGCAGCGCCTCCTCACCCCGCTGCCGGGCCACGGCATCATCCCCCTGCCGGTAAGCCAGCCGGGCCGCGGTGAAGGCGGTTTCGGCCACAAATGCCGGATTGGCCTCCCCACCCGCCTCCAGCGCGCGCTGGCACCACAGCGCTCCCTCCCTCATGGTGCTCGTCCCAATCCAGAACTCGAGCAGAGCCGCGCACAACCGCAAAGCGGTTTCCGGTTCTTCCACGACTGCCCGGCCAAGCGCCGCCCGCACGTTGTCCTGCTCCAGACTGACGCGTTGCAGCCATTCCTGTTGATTCGGACCGGTGAACTCAGGCGCCGCCTTCTCCACCAGGTCGCGAAACCAGATCGCGTGCCGCTGATGCGCTTCCGCTGACTCGCCGCTCGCCTCCAACCGCTCCAGTCCGAACTCCCGGATCACCTCCAGCATCGTGAAGCGCGGCTCGCCATCGTCACTTTCCACCTGACGCAGCAGGCTATGGGCCACCAACCGTTCAATCGCTGCAAGCACATCGACGTCGCGGCTCAGACTCCCAGGGGTATCAGTAACCGCCAGCGCCGCTTCCAGCGTGAATCCCCCCGCGAAGACTGAGAGCCGGCGCAAAACGGCCCGTTCGTCCTCGGTCAGCAGGTCTTCACTCCAGGCGATGGCGTCCCGCAGCGTCCGCTGCCGCTCCGGCAGATCCCGCGCGCCACCGGTCAGCAGTGGCAGTCGCTGTACCAACCGGCTCAACATCGCTTCCGGCGTGAAAAGCGACGATCGCGCCGCCGCCAGTTCAATCGCCAGTGGCAATCCATCGAGCCTGCGGCAGATCTCCACGACCGCACCGGCATTGGCTTCGTTCAATCGGAATCCCGGCTTCGCCGCAGTGGCGCAGGAAGCGAAGAGCGCGACCGCGGGAAGTTCGTCAATTTCCTCGAAGGTCAACGTATCGGGGTCGCTCGCCACCATTAACGGTGCGACTTCGACGGTCCGTTCGCCTCTGAGCCGAAGCGGCTCCCGGCTCGTGGCCAGGATCGTCAGATCGGGAAGACCTTGCATCATCTCCCCAATGTCGCCAGCCGCGTCCAGTACCTGTTCGCAGTTGTCCAGTACCAGCAGGATTCGCTGATTCCTCAGAGCGGTGTGCAATTTGGTCATCAGCGACTCCTGGCCCGTGTTGCTCAGGCCGACAGCCGCGGCAATCTCCGGCAACACCAACGCCGCATCCCGCACCGGGGCCAAATCGACGAATGCAATCGAGCCGGGAAACGTTTCCTGTAACTGCCAGGCAACCGCGAGCGCCAACCGGGTTTTCCCGACTCCACCCGGCCCGGTCAACGTCACCAGGCGAGCTCCCCGCGCATCGAGCAAGGCGCAGACGGCGGCGATCTGCTCATCGCGCCCGATGATGTCCGACAGCGGCGCCGGCACATTCGTTGCAACCGGGATAGCCCCCGGAGGGTCCTCAACTGCGGGAATTGGCGCCGGGGGTTCAGGGGACCCCATGGCCCGTGCGACGCGATCGGTCCATTGCGACTCGTTCGAGAGGTCGACCTCGATCCATTGCCGCCCTTGCAGGAAATAGGCAATCTCATCAGGGAACTGCACCGGCTCCAGCAGCAAGGGTAGAATCGGCCGGTCGTGGTCCCACGCGAGCTGGACCTCTTGCCGCACGTTGCGGGAGCGGACTGAGGTCGATGTGCACAGCAGCGCCAGCGCCGCACAATTCCGGATAGCGGCCGTAATCTCCGCCGCCCAAAGCTCACCTCCCCCGATCCCCCTGCGATCAATCCACACCGGCACGCCGGCATCCTGGAGCGCATCGGCCACTGCGAGAGCCCGTTCCCGGTCGGCCGCTGCATAACTGAGGAAGAGATGCCAGGTGCTTCCCTCATCCTTGTGATTCACGGCTTGGGTCCTGTTCATCTACGATCCAATGGTTTTCGTCTCTGCTTCCCAGGCATCGAGCGCGGCTCTGGCTGATTCCATCGCCGCCTCGATCGAGAGGGAGCGACCTGCCATCCATGCTGTCTCGAACTCCGCCTCGCCAAGCTCCCGGCGAAGTCGCTCGGTGTCCTCCCGAACCGTCGCGAGCTCTGCCGGAGATGGCGTTCCGGTCAGCTGGTGTTCCGCATCCGCCGCGGCGTAGAGTCGCACCGCCTGCTGGCTCTCGCCTCTGGCGCTGAGCGCTAAAGCGACGCAGTTCAGCAGGTCTCCGAGATTAGCCCGGTGTCCCAGCCGTCGCTGGTCCTCCACGACCTCCTGCAGGAGCGGCAACGCCTCCTCCACCCGGCCCAGCCTCACCAGCGCCTCGACCATGTTCGTGACCGGGACAATGAGCGACAGCCTGTCGCCAGTCTCCCGGTCCATGGCTGCGCTCTCCTTCGCAAGCTCGATTGCAGCGTCGAGGTCGCCCAGGAACATTTTCGTCACGGCAAGATTATTAGTGATACCTGAGATGTAGTTGCGATCGTTGATCGTGCGCATGCGGTCGAGTGCACCGGAAAGCAACCTCTCCGCATCGGTCAGGTCCCCATTGAACGCTATCGTGCCCAGGGCCATCATCGCCAGAGCAACGCCACGCTCATCCCCAAGCTGCTCGAAGAGCTGCAGCGCCTCCTCGCCCCGCTGCTGGCCCACCACGAGGTCCCCCTGCCGGTAACTGAGCCGTGCCGCGACGACGGTGGTTTGGGCAACATACGCAGAATTGGCCTCCCCACCTGCCTCCAGCGCACGCTGGCACCACAGCGCTCCCTCCCTCATCGTGCTCGTACCAATCCAGAACT
>CAYWSE010000063.1:0-3578 GCA_964461025.1 uncultured Sphaerobacteraceae bacterium
GATGACGCGGCGGCCATAAAGATCGGAAATCTTGCCCCACAGGGGCGTCGACGCGTCATCTTTCAGGCGACCATCGTCATCTTTCTGATCGGATCCGCGTTGTGCGGCCTGGCCCAGACAATGCCGCAATTGATCGCCTTCCGGGCTATTCAGGGCATCGGTGGCGGCGGACTCATGGCGATTGCCTTCGCGATCATCGGAGACGTCATTCCGGCGCGTGAACGCGGCCGATATCAAGGCTATTTCGGCGCGATGTTTGGCGTCGCCAGCATTGCTGGCCCGCTGCTCGGCGGCTGGATTACCGACACGATCAGCTGGCGCTGGATTTTCTATATCAACCTTCCCATCGGCATCCTGGCCCTGATCATCACCTCTGCCGTGCTGAAGATGCCGGTGATCAAGCGCCAGCAGAAGATCGACTACCTCGGCGCCGCGGCAATCGTCGCGTCGGTGACGTCTCTGCTCCTCTACCTGAACTGGGCGGGAGAGCACTTCGGCTGGACATCGCCATCGGCCCTTTCTTTTGTGGCCGCATCGCTGGCGATTGCCGTGGCATTCGTTTTCATCGAGCTCCATGCGGAAGAGCCAATTATCCCGATGCGCCTCTTCCGCAACCCGATCTTTTCGGTCGGCAACGCCTTCGGATTCCTGATCGGCTTTGCGATCTTTGGCGGCGCGATCTATCTGCCCCTCTATTTGCAGGCGGTCAAAGGAATGTCGCCAACCGAATCCGGTCTGGCGATGTTGCCGATGGTGGGCGGTATGTTCATCATGTCGATCGTCTCCGGTCAGCTCATCACACGGACCGGCAAATACAAGATCTTTCCGATCATCGGCTCGTTGATCCTCATTCTGGCGTTGTTTCTGCTCAGCACGATTCAGATAGACACACCCTACTGGCGGGTTGCGATCTATGCCTATCTCTTTGGAACCGGACTCGGTCTGGCGATGATGACGATCGTCACTCCCGTGCAGAATGCCGTCGACATGAAGGACATGGGAGTCGCGACCAGCGCCACGACATTTGGCCGGTCGCTGGGAGGGGCGATTGGCGCCGCGATGTTCGGAGCAATTCTGACTTCACGCCTGGGCGTCTACCTGGCCGACGAGATCAGGGGCCTCACCATGTCTGGAGGCGAAATCAATACGAACGACGTGCAGGCACTGCAGCAGCTGGAAGAACCGGCGAGAACGATCGTGCTCTCCGCGTACACCAACGCGATCGCCGACGTCTTCCTCTATGCCATTCCAGTGATTGTGGCCGCGTTGATTATTGTGCTGTTCCTCAAGGAGATCCCCCTCAGAACGAGTATCGCTACCGCGTCTGCCCCGGCCAAAGAGGACTCCAGCGCCGACGACGAGTCTCCCCTCATTGTCGCGCCCGGTCATTGAGACGTTTGCAGCGGTCCGAAAAGCTCGAGGATGGCCGATTGCTGTTCGTCGGTCAGCAAAACTCCCAGAGCGTGATGGACCGTCTCGGCAAAGACCGCCGTCGCCTGGTCGGTCAGATCAGTTCCCGACGCCGTCAACGATAGGCGAGTTGCCCGTTTATCGGACGGATCGGAGTCCCGCTGGATGAGACCTCGCTGCTCGAACCGGTCGACCATACGGCTGATAGCTGGTTGGCTCAGCTCGACACAGGCGCCGATATCGCCCTGACGCAGACCGGCTGCTTCCGAGCGAATCCTGACCAGCGCCTCGAATTCCGGCGCCGTCAAACCACACGATTCCAGCAGTTTTTTTGTAATCTGCCGTTCAACGCGAGCATGAATCTCGTTCAGCACAAGCCAGGCGTTGATGCATGAATGAACTGGAGGATCGCTCATTCAGCACTCCTATCTCACCGGCCATTCGGACCACGAACTAAGGAGCGGTCCGAGAGACGCTTCCTCGTATGCGAGGTGTTCGAGCAAATGCTGTTCCAGGTCGTCAAGTGCCGCGGCCAGGTCGACGCGCGTTTCAATCGTGTCATGTTCGGCGACCTTCCCCGCCTCCACGGCAATCCGTTCGGTGATGTGATGAACGACGAGATGGTCCTCTTCGAGTTTGTCGATCACCCTTCGCAGGCTGGGATCCTTGCGTCGAACCATCGGGAAGAGCGCCGAGTCCTCCAATGTGTGATGGGTATGCACGAACCGGCAATAGCGCCAGCATCCTTCCCGCAGTCGCCAGAGCGGGCTGTTCGTTTCCAGATTCTTCACCGTATCGATGACGCCTTGTACCGGATACCCTGACCGCACCGCGGTGGCCAGGCGATTGACGCGATCGAGATCGCGGCGCAGAAGCGTATGGATATAGAGAAGTTCGCGGAACATTCCTTCCGCGGGAGCGGAAGTTTCAGGGATTGTTGATGCCATTTGAGTGACTCTCGTGTGAATCGTTTGATAGTTGCATGCGCATGAATATATCATTTCAATCGACGCCGCGCCATGTTGGCACACACATTCGCAGAAAGCTCGGAACATGCCTGACTACGGACACGACCTTCAATTCGGTTTCTTCCTCGATCCTGCCAGTGACGATCCGCCGCGCACCCTTGAAATCGCCGCAACGCTCGACGAGTTGGGCTACGATCTGGTCGGTATTCAGGATCATCCCTATCAGCCAAGGCACTTCGATGCCATGTCGCTCTCCGCGTTTGTGCTGGCGCACACCTCGCGCATTCGCGTTTTCCCCGATGTCGCCAATCTGCCGTTGCGGCCACCTCTCATGCTCGCCAAACAGGCTGCTACGCTCGATCAGCTCAGCAACGGCCGCTTCGAACTTGGTCTCGGCGCTGGGGCGTTCTGGGATGCGATCAAGGCGATGGGTGGTCCAGTTCGCGAGCCGAAAGACGCGCTTGGGTCGCTGCGCGAGGCCGTTGAACTGATCAGAGCATACGGCAAGGGACGATCACTCCGGTTTCAGGGCGATTACTACACGGCAATGGGGGCACGGCCGGGACCGTTGCCGGCACATGACATGCAGATATGGCTCGGGGTTATCGGACCTCGTGCTTTGCGAATGACCGGCGAGCTGGCCGATGGGTGGGTGCCCTCGATGGCGTATGTCTCACCCGCAAAGGCGATCGACTCGAATGCCATCATTGACGACGCAGCCCGTGCGGCGGGTCGTGATCCCAGAGCGATTCGCCGCATCTACAACCTGGGTGGTGATGTGGCCCCGCTCGTCGAATCAGGACTCTCGGACGAGGACTCCCAGATCGTCGGCCCACGAGATCACTGGGTGAACGTGCTGACACACCTTGCCGTCGACATTGGATTCTCGGCATTTGTCCTGTGGGGCGTTCCGACCACACCCCGGCTGCGAATGTTCATCGACGAAATCGCGCCCGCAGTGCGGGAACGCGTCGATGCGATCCGGGCCGAACGCGGCACTACTCCGGCGGGGATATGAGCAATCCTCGGTAGAACTGAACCGCCCAGTCCGGCAACAGCGCGTCCGGACCACCCGGCACGAGATCGAGTGAGAGGAGATCATCCTCGAGCGCCTGACCCGTCCATTGATTGACCCAGGTGTGGCCGCGGTCGGTGTCCAGTCCACGGTGCCTGATTGCCAGGTAATGACTCGTGGCCGGT
>CAYWSE010000063.1:3588-5382 GCA_964461025.1 uncultured Sphaerobacteraceae bacterium
CGCGCACGGGAAGCGTGCCATGATCGAGTTGATCGAGAAAGAACCAGACGTCTTCATCGCCTGGCAGAGGCCGGAACGGATAGTCCCGCCAATCCTGACGCAGGAAAAGGAGGGTGGCGCCCGGCACGTTGCCTCTTGGCGTTTCCCGAACCTCCCACCGGACGATGTTGAAAAAGCGAAACGGCGTCACGATGCCGACAACGGGGCGGCAGGAATCCCGCCATTTACCGAGCACCGCATTGACCATTGTCGTCTCGAACTCGGGCCCATACCAGTCGTCGTCGTCCATCTTCTGCAGGAGAACACCCTTCGCGGCATCGCAACCGAGATTGAGCTTGGCGCCAAGGGGGGTGCCGGGTTCTGTGCGAATCAGCGTCGCGCCCACTTGATGCGCCTTGGAGTCATCGACAGGGAACTCATCGCCGTCATCGACGATGATGAGCTCACGGTTCGGGTAACTCTGGTGCGCATAGCAAGCGAACGCCATCTCCATGAAGCGTGGCCGGTCCCGCGTCGTCAGGATCATCGACACGAGCGGCGGATGCGAATTCCACTGTTGGATTGGCAGTTGAAGCGGCATACGATACACACGATCACAAACGTGATTCACTACTCGCTGGGATCCCGGTGACCCGGCTCTCAACTATAGGCGCTCAGGGACCGAATTGACCGACGAGATCGAAACGCACATGGAATTCGAAGGCCCGTTCTGGGAACAGGTGCAGCAGGCCCGTTTGGGTGGCAAGCTGGTCGCGTTCGTGCCAGGCGTTTTCGATGTGCTGCACGCCGGGCATATCGAGCTCTTTTCGACGGCGCGCGAAACGGGCGCGTTGGTCGTTGCCGGTGTTTTCGATGATGCCTCGAGCCGGGTTCTCAAGGGACCGGGCCGCCCGGTCGTCTCCGAGCGGGCGCGACAGCAAATTCTTCAGTCGCTGAAGTTCGTCGATGTTGCGATTCTTGTGAACGGCCGGGATATGGAGCCGTTCCTGGAGCGGCTCTGTCCGGATATCGTGATTCGAGGCAAGGGTGACGACTCGGTCTTCATCGGTGGCAACACCGCCCGCATGGTTGAGATCCTGCCTGTTTCGGGGCACTCGGTCTCGTCAATTCTGGACGATGTGATCGAAGGCGTGGATCTTTTGCCTGACAGGCCGTATGGCCTCCCGCCTGCAAATGGCGACGGTGCTCCAAATCCATTCACGTTTTCGATGCGAGCTCCGAGCCACCTTCGCACGAAGTCTGACATTTCGCGTGTGTTCACCATTCGGGGACCGGTCGGCGACGATCTCATCTTCTCGTCGATTCGGGACAGCAAATCATTCTTTGAACTGACGCCGTTGCTCAACCTGTCGATGCTGGTCCGAAAGAAGGGCATCGTGGTCGATGTCGGCGCCAATATCGGGAATCACACGATCTTTTTCGCTGCCTTCATGGCTGAGCAGGTTATCTCGTTGGAGCCGGCGCCGGAGCTCTATGCATTGCTGTGTGAGAACATCGGGCTGAACGCACTGGGCAACGTTCACCCGTTTCGGCTCGCGGCGGGAGATCAACCCGGCATGGGGCGAATCTTTCATCCTCCCAGCAGCGTACGGAACGCCGGGGCATGGCAGGTGAGACCGGTCAAGAATGACAAGCCGGGTGACGTTCAGATCGAGCGCCTCGACACGCTCCTGGAAAGCCATGCGGAAAACTTGCGAGACCTTCCGGTGACCTTGCTCAAAATCGATGTCGAGGGGAGCGAACTGGCAGTACTCCTCGGTGCTGAGCAGACCATTCAAAGGCATCGCCCCGTGA
>CAYWSE010000063.1:5392-22406 GCA_964461025.1 uncultured Sphaerobacteraceae bacterium
GCCCCGTGATCTACATCGAGCTGGCCATCGACGTCACGTTCAACGCGGTGACGAAGTATCTGCACAAGCTGGGATACCGGGTGGTGATGAGGTTCGGAACGGTCATCCCTTCCTATATTTTCGAACCGGTCGTCAAATCAGGGAATTGAGCAGCGCAAGGACGGCCGCCCTGCCTTCCGCCGGGGGTTGTTCGAGTCGTCCTGTCTCGTTGATCAACACAGCGGAGGGAGTTTGCGGTAGACCGAACGCGACCGCTGCGGCGCGACGATCCTGAGTGCCGTATTGCACGTTGCCGGCTATCGACGGACGACTGTCGCCATCGCGGCCAATAATCAATACATCTGGGACTCTGTTGCTCAAGTCCTGCACCCGCTCAATGAGCTCATCACATGGTGGACAAAGCTCTGACCAGAAAATCACGAGCATGCGCCTTCCCAGCTGGGCGCTCAGGGAAATGGAGTATCCCTCCGGAGCCGAAAGCACGATCTCGGGCGCCAGCGAACCTGCCACGAGTTTTGTGCGCTGTTTCGCCGGAACGGGGGTCGAATCATTTGCCTGCTGGCGTTTTTTCGTCTGTACGGCCGTCGCCTTGCCTCGTATCAGGCCGATGCAATCGTGACTGCCAATGGCCAGAGGTCCGACGGTGCGGCGCGTCTCGTCGACGTGATAGGCGGCCGGGGTTGCCGGCACCCGGTAAAAGCGCAGAAGTTCCTGAGCTTCTTGCACCACAACTCCGTCACCGAGGTCATACTCCCTCGAAACGGCGCGCGCATTGAGTTCGCCACCGGCAGCGCAAACGATGACCGGCAGAGACTGCTCGTGCTGTTTTCGCCGCTGCCGCGCCAGTTCTCTCAGGACTACCTGCGACGGCTTGCAGCCAGTTCCTACAAAGAGCAGGATATAGGGATGCCCAAGCTGATCGGACACGCGCACGATCCGCCCGGTCAGATCTGGCAAGGCGAAATCGGAGAGGAATGTGCCCGGAGCTGCGCCGGGCGCCTCATCCGTGGTATCGCTGGGTTTTCCAGTCCAGGTTCGCTGGGTTTTGCGGACGTTGCTCATCGGTTTCGAGAATAGCGTATGTCGGCCACTTTGGGGGAGCGTGCAGATTGACCATTCGTGCCTTGCGTGTTCGTGGCTCATTTCGTGGCCCGACGGGATACGACCGGAATGTCCGCTCATTCACTCGTGAGCTGGTCAATGCCGGTGTCGATGTTCAACTGGTCGATATGCCGGAATGGAGCGCCCGTCGTTTGGCGCCCGGTCAGCTCGATCCCTGGTTCGAGTCGCTCGACCGACCTGTCGATGCATCGCTCTCCCTGCAATTCTGCATGCCGCATCAGGTGCGGCGTCTCGGACATCTGCCGACCGTCAATTTCACGATGTTCGAGGCGGACCGCATTCCAGCGATCTTCAGGAATGCTGCTGGCAACTCGGTGATGACGATCGTTCCCGAAGCGTCTTCGTTCCAGTCGTGGGTGGAAGCGGGCGCTGATCCTCAGAACATTCGCATCTGTCCACTTGGCATCGATCCTGATCTTTTCGGGGTCAAGTCCACACCGATGCCGATTGCGATGACCTCTGGCGAAGACATCGCCGCGCGTCAGACGCGATTTTTGAACCTGTCCGAAATCGTTCCGCGCAAGAATCAGATCGGTCTCTTGCGATCCTGGTTGCTGGCGACCACGGCAGACGACGATGCTGTCCTTGTCATAAAGGCGGGAGGAGCATCGAGCGCTGATGTGGAGCGGGTAGGCGCCCTGTTGCCAATGCTCGAAGAAGAAACGGGCAAGTCCTTCTCAGACGCTGCGTCTGTCGTCCTTATCGGCGAAATCTTTGCCGACGAGGAAATGCCCCAGCTCTATGCTTCAGCGACGCATTATATCAGCATGTCATTTGGCGAGGGGTGGGATCTTCCATTGATGGAAGCCGCAGCCAGTGGTTTGCAGCTCATCGCTCCCAATCACACCGCGTACAAGACCTACCTCAACCCGGCGATCGCCACGCTTTTGCCGGTTCGCAAGGTGCCAGCGGCGACGGTCGATGGCTTCGGTGTCTATTTCAAGGGCGCATCCTGGTGGGAGCCCAACCTGGATGCCGCCGTCGATGCCATCCGCCGCGCGATCGAGGGGCGGGAACAAACCGTCGCGTCCGCCCAGGACTTCATCCTCGGCCACTACACCTGGCGCCACGCCACCGCACGGCTCCTCGAAATCCTCGCCGAAGCCGAACGCATGTGAGGCCTGTGTGGTGCAGTTTCTCCCAAGAGATGCCAATCACACCAGGTCATTCCGACCGAGGCGGAGGTATCTCTCGTTGGGGAATGGGTGTTTTCTTCGAGCAAGCGCGTTGCGAACGAGAGATTCCTCGGCGGGCTCGGAATGACGATCGAATTTGATGTAGCGCGGCCGGCCTGCGGCATGGCGATTACGGTGTCAGCGCGTCGATCATGGCGGCAAGGGAGTAATCCTGTAGTACCAACTGGCGCGCGTTTTCGGCAAGTTGATGCCGCGTCTGCGGATTTCGCATGAGATCGAGACACGCCTGGGCGAAATCGCTGGGCGAATCAGCGATCAGGCAATGCTCACCCGACCGCACCATGATCCCCTCGGCCCCGATCGTCGTGCTGACTATGGGCAAACCGTATGACGCCGCTTCCAGGAGCTTGATGCGCGTACCGCCGCCAGCACGCAGCGGGATAATCGCCGCATTGGCCTCGTCATACACCGGCGCAATGTCGCGCACCCAGCCAGTCACACGAATTTCGGGTATGGCCTGCATCGCTTTGATTGATGCAGGAGCCAATCCGGCGAGAACGACCCGAAATGGCCTGTCCGTTCGTGACCGAAGCAATGGCAGGACCTCGTCAGCAAACCAGATAACGCCATCTTCATTCGGGAAATACGTCAACGTTCCGGCAAACACGAATGTGAATGGTCGGTCGGCGCGCGCCGCAAGTTCAGGCCTGCGGTCAGCCACGTCGATCACGTTCGGCATCACGCGCACGTCGGCAGCGCCGCAGAGCGGCAACCGGTCGAGATCGAGTTGGCTGGCGACATAGAGACGATCGAAGGTGAGCAGTGCGTCGATCTCCCGATCGAGCGCTGCCGCCGCCATGCGTTCCTCGTTTTGTGCTTCGGCGTTCCTGTTTCTCAGACGCAAAACGCTCGCAACACCAGGACGGCTGACCGATTCGATATCATCGAGATCGAGGTGCACGTTGGCGCCCTCGATCGCCAGGACCGCCCGATGCTCGGCCGTCGAAAGGCGAAAGAAGTGAACGGTGCTCACTCCAGCACCGAGCACGCGCCCGGCTTCGCCCAGCTGGACCGTAAGATCGCGTCCGTAGGGAAATCTCACGACCCGTTCACAAAGCGCCTGCAGTTTGGCAGCCAAATCGCCGGTGACCGATGGATAACGCTCGACGATAAGCAGACGGACGCGGTAGTGGTGCGCCAGCGCCTGCAAGGTCATCCCGGCGCGCATCGCCAGCCCGTTCCCGGTGAGGGCAGGCACAACGGGGCTGACCATCAGTACCGCCGGAATCGAAGAATTCATTGCCGCTCTCCGAAGTCCGGCAACGGAACGAGCTCGACGGGACCCTGCTCGAAGTAGGTCCACCGTCCTCGCCAGATTCCGTCCGGATCAAGCGTCAGCCGGCAGGCGTCGAAGGTGTCCTGTGTCAGCACAAGCTGGCGAGCGCCTTCGTTTTCCTCGATTCTCCATTTGCCGCCGTCGTTCATGCCGGTGACTCGATACTCTCCGTCCGAATCCAGCTCGATCGTACGCTCGCTGATCCCGATGCGGCGGTACCGATACCAATGAACGTGGGCCGGATCGTGTTGGTCGAGACCGGCGGGCCGCGGCGGATCGGTCTGAATCCGGCCATCCCAGAGCGTGCGCAAATCTTCCAGCACTCGTTTGCAGCGAAAATCCAGTTTCGCGGCTCCCACAACTTCGACGTTTGTGCCGAACAACACCCATTCAGAACCGACTCGATGGTGAAAGAGTGGCTCACCGTCGAAGTCATGCTGTTCGAATGCAACCCGCCAACGTTGTCTGCCTAACGGTGTGACGACATGCCCCGCCAGGTGCTGCACCGGATGCGGGCAGAGCGAGTACGGTTGGTCGATGTAGCGCCACGCCATTTGAAACGCCTGTTTGTCCCCATTGATGTATTGCCAGTAGATATCAGACCAGGAGCAGTAGTGAACCGCCAGATTGAGCGGCAACCACGACTGGGACTTGTCGACGACAACCTGGCCACTTTCGAACTCCGGTTCTTTCCGGTACGGAACACCGAACACATCCCACTGCAGCGAATCCTCAGGAGCGGTGGTGATGTCGGGCCAGAACAGTGCGCCGGTGGAGCGAAGTTCTTCGCACTCAAGAAGAAATGACGGATCGCGCAGAGCGAAGTTGTCGGCGTCGAGCAGAATGGCCCGTTCGAATCGCGAATGGAGCAGCGCGTACGGTTTACATTCCCAGCCGCCCAGCTTGCGAATGGGGTGCGATGTCTTCACCTCGCTGGCGTCGACGACTTCGACGTCGAATCGATCCAGCAAGCTCGCCATATGCGGCGACATGTCTTCCACGCCGAGATGCCAGACCTGGATTGGCAGCTGGCATTTGACGTCTTCACGCAGGATCGCCAGGGAGACATAGGCATTGACGAAATGCCGGCCGCTACCGGCGACCATGACGACACCGTCGCCACCGTATTGGGGAGGATCGGTTGACTTGGCCACAAGGATCGCCTTGTCCTGCATGTGATGCAGGGCGCGAAAGCGAGAGCGTCCATCGTTGTCAACCACGTCGGTGCAGTACCTCGAAATGGGGCATTCCCCAGATCTCCAGTCCCATGTCGAGCGCCATCATGCCCAGTCCTTCGGTTTCGATCTCCCCCTTCGTGTTCCGGGCGTACTGGGATCGCTTGCCATAGCCGAAGGGCGGGAAGATCAGGCCATCCCGGTGAATGTCAGCATCGATCCACAGCACCGTGCCACCGACGGAATGGAGCGCCGCGAATGTCCCTTCTGTGCGGAGGTCGTGGAGATGAAGAGCGCCCTTGTCCCTCCACGCATTGCGATCGAAGGTTTCGCCGCCGTACTTGACGACGCAATTGGGTTGAACGATGCGCTTGCCGGTGGCCAGAAGTCGTTCGATCAAATCGGCCGGGTACTCGATCACGTCGACATCGAGCCAGAGCACCCACTCTTCGTCGTTGAGCGCATGAAAGAGAAGGTGGTTCCGGCTTTTGGCCAATACCGCACGCCGTTCCGGCTGGATTTCGCCGGCGTGCCGTGGCTTCCCGGCCGGAATGTGGTAGCCAAAGTCCTTCTTCCAAAGGTGAGCGCGCCGCAGGTCATTGCCCGGTCCGCTGATATGCGCTGTCGCCCGCGCAAATGTTTCGTCGGTGCTGTCGCTCTCAAGCAAACCGAGCGAGATCAACTCGTGCGGATAGCTCAACGAGAGCACACGATCGAAGTAGCCATCCAGCCATTTCACGGCGTCTTTGACCGGCGTCAGGATCAGAACGCGCGGCAGCGGAAACGGGGTAATCGCGTTGGACAGCAAGCCGTCGGGATCCATCGCAGACCAATCACCAGGTTGGGTCGATCCAGCCATGTCATCCTCGGCTATCACGTTGATCACGTTTCACAAAGTTGATTCATCAGGACCATACGGGGAGGGCGTTGTGACGTCGCCTGCCGATTCTAGGGCATTGGCGCGGCAAACAGCACAGCCCTCGTGCGATCGCACGAGGGCTGTGGTCGACTGAGCCTTTCTGGATGTTGTTACGAGCCGGCGGCAGCCGCTTCCACGGCCGCGATGTCGATTCGCTTCATTTGCAGCATCGCCTGATTGGCTCGCATGGCGCGCTCGGGATCTGGGTCGGTCGTGAGCTCGAGCAACCGGGCTGGGGTCACTTGCCACGATAGGCCGAATTTGTCCTTCACCCAGCCGCATGGCTGTTCTTCGCCGCCGTCCGCCGAGAGGGCATACCAGTAATGATCGGTTTCCTCCTGATCGGCCGTTTCTATAATCAACGATGCTGCTTCCGACAACTGAAAGTAGGGGCCGCCATTCAGAAACATGACTTCTTCGTCGAAGATGCGGACGATCATCGTGATGACCTTGCCCGACAGTTCCTCTCCCCCGGGAAAGGGATTCGGATCTGGGTAGCGCTGGACGTCGAGGACTTCCAGATCCTTGAACACGGTTTTGTAAAAATCAACCGCTTCCTCGGCGTTGTGGTTGTACCAGAGACACGGACGGACTTTCTTTGCCATGGTTTTCTCCCATCATCAAAAGTGTGAACAGACCGGTTGGCACGATCGTGGGCAGACGTCCTCACCCACTCCTACAATAGTCGTGCCACCCATCCCCATTTCGACATTCACACCCTCCGAGTGTAGCGGCGAGGTCTTCCTCGCTCGTCGGGCAATGCAGGCGAGCAATGCAGGCATTGCCACTACAAGGCTCTTCCTCCTTCGCATCGCATCCTTCACCGGCGGGTGCGAAAATGCGCGAAACTCGACTCGTCCGCGTATGGGATCGCCTGTGAACGCTTTGCCCACACCTCAGACTCTTCGGATCGGACTCGCCGCGGTTCGCAACGACCCGACCGTCGAGGAGCGCCTCGCCGCCCTCGATACGATGCTCGCTGAAGCATCGCGGCAAGATGTTGCGGTTGTCTGCTTTCCGGAAGCCTACATCCCCGGCCTGCGCGGGCTCGACTTCGACGTCCCTCCTCACGATCAGCAACGCCAGCAACGAGCGCTCGACCACATGACCGAATCAGCGCGAAAGCATGGAGTCGCCATCGTCGTTGGCATGGAATGGGAAACTGCAGCCGGCATCCAGAATGTTGCGTTTGTCATTTCCGGAAACGGCAACGTCCAGGGTTATCAGACGAAGAACCAGATTCCACCATCGGAAGAGCCGTACTACGTCTCCGGCGATTCGCGGTCGCTTTTTGATATTGACGGTGTGTCTGTAGGCATCACTATCTGTCACGAAGGGTGGCGATTCCCCGAATCGGTTCGCTGGGCAGCGGCAAATGGCGCGAAAGTCGTCTTCCATCCCCAGATGACGGGAAGCGATATCGCCGGACCAACGCTCTCCGGCTGGGGCGATCCCGAGGCTCCTTACTACGAGAAAGCGATGATCGCCCGCGCCGCCGAGAACACGATATGGTTTGTCAGCTCGAACTACGCGCTCCGGTATCAGGAGTCAGCGTCGACGATCGTCGACCCGGACGGCGATCTGGCGGCCTTCGTTCCATATGGCGACGAGCAGCTCCTCGTCTACGATCTCGATCTGACTCGTGCCACCGGGTTCTATGCCCACCGGCTGAATCGCGACCAATATCTGAATACACCGGCAGCTCGCGAATAGGGGAGTACCGCATGGACAGCTTCAACGGACTCGGCATGGGGCTCGGCAATCTCTCCCGGCTCTCGCCTGCCGTTTCGCGTTCGATCAGCGCCGAGAATCCGACCGGCGCGAAAGCGTCAGGTGGACAGGCCATCGAGGGCACGGGAGCGAACGCGGCACGCGAACTCGGACAAGGATGGAAGGTCTCCCCGAGCATCGACCTGCCCGGAAACCACACGCAGGTGCTCGCCGCGATCGACGGTCCGGGCGTCATTCAGCACATCTGGCTGACCGTTCATCCGACGCACTGGCGGAGGATCGCGTTTCGCATCTACTGGGACGATGAAGCCGAGCCGTCGGTCAACGTGCCGATCGGCGACTTCTTCGCGAATGGCTGGTGCGAACGCTGCAACATCAGCTCGCTGCCAGTTGCCGTCAACCCGGCCGGTGGATTCAACAGCTACTGGGAGATGCCGTTCCGAAAATCGGCCCGTATTGAGATCGAAAACCTCGGCCCCGATCCGGTTAACGGCTTCTACTACCAGATCGACTACGCCCTCACTGACATCCCCGCCGACAGCGCAACGTTCCATGCACAATGGCGGCGCAGCAACCCGTTGCCCTACCAGGAAGTGCATACGCTGCTCGACGGGGTTAGCGGCCAGGGACACTATGTCGGCACCTACATCGCCTGGGGCGTCAACAACAATGGCTGGTGGGGCGAGGGAGAGGTGAAGTTTTATCTCGATGGCGACGACGAATGGCCGACGATTTGTGGAACTGGCACCGAGGACTATTTCGGCGGCGCCTGGAACTTCGAACACCCCCAGGGTGAATATGGAAGTTTTTCGACGCCATTCCTCGGCTTGCCGCAGATCATCAAGCCAGACGGCCTCTACCGCAGCCAGCAACGTTTCGGCATGTACCGCTGGCACATCATGGATCCCATTCGCTTTGCCACCGATTTGCGTGTCACGATCCAGGCGCTCGGCTGGCGATCGATGCTGGAAGGCAAGCGCCGTTACCTGCCGCTACAGGACGACATCGCGTCGACCGCGTTCTGGTACCAGACCGAGCCACACGCGCCGATGCCGCCACTCGGTGATCTCAATCACCTCGAAGTGACCTGAGGGCCACGCTCGTCGATTTCGGAATGCATACGTCATTTGGATGACTGACGTATGTACCCTCTCGCGCCCTGAAGTCCAAGGAATACGCTGTTCTCCGGATGTTGCGAAGCACGCGTCGCGGCAATATGTCGATGCCGGAAGTTCAGGCGATCGACAACCGGCAATACATCTGATTGAGATCGCCACGGGAATGCGTAAGAAGGATGGACAGCATGTCGCTTGCACAGGAATCGTTGGCATTGGCCCATGGACTGTTGGTGCTCGGAAACCCGATCGAGGCATTGAAGGATCAGGTTCTGGGTCAGGTAATCACCCCCGATTCGCCGGAATATGACGAGGCCCGGTCAGTCAAAGCGTTCTCAAAGCCCAAGTTTCCGGCGGTCATTGTCCAGGCTGCTACGTCAGAAGACGTGGCCACAACCGTCCTGTTTGCTCAGAAGCAAAACCTGCCAGTCGCAGTACGCAGTGGCGGGCATAGCGTCGCCCACCTGACAGTGGCTGATGACGCGGTTGTCGTTGATCTCTCGAACATGAAGCGAGTGGTGGTCGATCCCGCTACGCGGGTGGCCCGCGTGCAAGGCGGCGCGACCTCAGGTGATATCGCGGCGGTCGCCCAGCCACTCGGTCTGGCATTGACGACCGGAGACACTCGCTCGGTCGGTGTCGGCGGGCTGGTCACGGGTGGTGGCATCGGGTACCTGGTGAGGAAGCACGGGCTGACGATCGACAGCCTTCTCTCGGCACAGGTCGTCCTGGCGAACGGCGAGATCGTCACGACCTCGAAGGACGAAAATGCAGATTTGTTCTGGGCAGTTCGCGGCGGCGGCGGCAACTTCGGCATCGTCACCGAGTTCACGTTCCAGCTGGCGCACGTCGGAACAGTCCTGGGGGGCGATCTGGTCTTCCCCGCCAGCCGGGAACTGATTCGCGCGTACATCGACTATGCATCGGCCGCGCCAGACGGTTTGACGACCCTGGCCACGGTCATTCAAGCTCCGCCTGCGCCGTACATCCCTGAGGAGCGACTCGGTGAGGTGGTTCTTTCGATACTGGTCACCTGGACCGGTTCCCTCGCAGATGGTGAGCAGGTGGTGGCCGGGTTGCGGGCTCTGGCCGAACCGATCGCCGACACCGTCGCGCCAATTCCTTACGAGGATATGTATCTGTACACCGATCATTTCTCAGGTCCGCATGGCGCTTCGATCCGAATGATGTTCGCTGATGATCTCAGCGACGCTTCGATCGATGCTGCCCTGAAGGCGATCGAAGCGGCATCTTCGCCATTTGGGATGTTCCACTTCCGGGTGCTCGGTGGCGCGTACGGTCGTGTTGACTCGGATGCGACCGCGTTCGCGCATCGCCAGCGCAATCTGTTCGTGTCGATCATCAATGTCTGGCTCGACCCGACCCAGGACCGCGTGGCCCACGATACGTGGACCGACCAGCTTTGGCAGAAGATACGACCAGAGGGACAGGGTGTTTACGTGAACTTCCTGGAGTTGGAAGGCCCGGGGAGGATTCGCGAGGCCTATCCTGGCAAGACCTACAATCGTCTGGCCGGAATCAAAGCGAAATACGATCCTCAGAACATCTTCCGGTTCAACCAGAACATCGCGCCGAAGGGATAAGCATCAGAAGACCAGACCGAACCGCCGGGGCGACATCGCCCCGGCGGTTCATTCGTTCACGCAGGACAGGTCCAGCTCGCAGTGAATGCCACTAACGGTCCATCCTGTGTCACGCCGTTGGTCGCAACGGCCTGATCGACGTCGACCGCGCACGACGAATGGATCTGGTTCATGAGTTCTGCCAGCGCCATGCCGGCTTCCGCGAACGTTGGTTGCCAAACGGTGTTGCTCAACCATGGTCCAGCTGCGGGCGCCGCGCCGGACCGGCAAGCCCAGGTCACGATGAAGGCATAGACCGCACCTTCTGGCCCGTTTCCGTTCGAGGCAACAACTGGATCGGCGTCGACCGTGCACGATCCGTCGATTTCGTTGAGCACTTCCGACAATGCGAGTCCGGTGTCGGCGATCGTCGGTCGCCACAGCATCGTGCTGTACCAGCTATCGACGCCCGCCGGTGCCACGCCGGGGCGACACGTCCACGACACCGCGAATCCATAGACGGCGCCATCAGCCCCATTCCCATTCGTTGACTCGACCGGATCGACATCGACATCGCACGAGGCGTCGATTTGATTGACGAACTCAGCGACACCGAGGCCAGCTTCTTCCAGTGACGGATACCAGAGCACATTGCTCATCCAGGCTGCCGGCTGCTCCTGTGCCACCGAAACCGAACCCACAAGCGGAACAAATGAACAGACGATCGCGGCAATAGCCACGATGAAAACGAGGCGCCGTTTCGCGAAACCGATCATTGAACTCTCCCTTTCCGCAACCGCTAAGTAAAACACTGCCTATGCTTTGACCCAGGACCTGCCGGCGTCCATGGACCAACCCCATGCCGACACTTCGGGCGGCTCGATGTCGTGGGCGCCGAGAATCGTGCAGACGTGAGCGCGATGCTCGTTCCCGTGATGGATCAGTTGAATGAAAAAGACGTCCGCGCGGATTTCGAACACCAGGCCATCGTCTCCTCTGCCTTCTCCGATTGCGTCCGAGTCCCAGTCATTCGCCAGGAAGGCGATCGTCAGCGCACCAAGCTCGTTTGCTCGGGCGCGTATCGCCGGCAAGTCAGCGTCCGAATCCTCGAGCCACTCTGTCGGACGCTCGAGCTGAAGAAGCCGGCGCACGTAGCCGGCCTCGGCATCGACCAGATGCTGCAACGTCGTGTGAATCGTTCCGTATGTGCCGGGGGCTTTCCATTCCAACGCTTCAGGCTCAAGTTCCACGCAGAAATCGATCAGGACGTTCGTCGCCCACAGGTTGTGTTCTGCGAGTTCCTGCAAGACCTTGTTCACAGTAGGGCCCTTCCTGAAGTGCCCGGTTCTTCGGGGGGCACGTTGAACGTATCGGCCGACGCGTCGCCTGTCGAATGACCACATGAAAATCTGTGCCGCCCGGCTTTCATCCTACCGGCGAACACGCGAAATGGAAAGCCCCGAGGCGATCATATGAGTTCCGCCTGCGCGACTTGAACGCCGATCGCCGTTCCGTAGCGTCGCCATTGATGGCGACTTCTCTCGGCCAACCATGTAGAGTTGCCGCCACAATGTCAGGAGTTTCAACACGTGCGCAACTACCACCCCACGGACTCATTCGGCCCCGACAGCGCGGCGGTCTACGACCAGCATCTGCGGGGCGACGAAGCGGAGACAGTCGAATTGCTCGCGAAACTCGCCAGGGGCGGACCGGTGCTCGAACTGGCCATCGGCACAGGACGCATCGCCCTGCCACTGGCGCAGCGCGGTTTGCGGGTCGATGGCATCGATCTTTCGGAGGCGATGGTCGAGCAATTGCGTCAGAAGGAAGGCGGAACCGGTCTCCGTGTGGTCATCGGCGACTTCGCCGATGTGCCGGTCGATGGCGAATACCGGCTCATCTATATCGTCTTCAACACCTTTCACAACCTGCTCACGCAGGATGATCAGGTCCGTTGCTTCCGGAACGTAGCGAAACACCTCACTGCCGATGGTCTCTTCCTGATCGAAGCCGGTCTCCCCTCCGAATTCTTCGGCAAAGGCATTACCGAGTACGTCAATATCGATTCGCTGGAGAAAGACTCAGTGGGTTTCGATATCGCGCAATACGATCAGGTCACGCAGCTTCTGACCGAGAATCACATCACGCTTGCGGCGGAAGGCGCGCGCTTCGGCCCGATTGTCACCCGCTATGCATGGCACAGCGAGCTCGACCTGATGGCTCGAATTGCCGGACTGCGCCTGCACGATCGCTGGTCAGGTTGGAAAGGCGAGCCGTTCGACACCAAAAGCGTCCGGCATGTATCAGTTTTTGGCCGCTAACTGAGCTGAGATCGCAGAAACGCTGCTGTTCGGTCCCAAAGCAACGCGGCCGCCTCGGCATCGTAGGCGTCGGTGCGGCTCGGTTCCACGAACCAGTGGCCCGTGCCGGGATAGACAAAGAGCTCGACGTCCTTCCCGGCCTCGATCAGCGTTTGCTCGAGCGCCTGTTGGGCGTGGGGTGGCTCGTAGTCGTCATTCTCGGCGAAATGTAGCTGGAACGCCGCCGACGCGGATTGGAAATCGGTGTCGCTGCTGCCATAGACGGAAGCCACTGCTCCGACGTGCTCTGGACGCTTATCCGCTAGCCAGAGCGCCCAGTAGGCGCCCATCGAAAAACCGACCACACCAATCTGATCGCTGTTCACCTCGGGCATGGCGCCGAGCTGGTCAACCGCGGCAAGAAGCACCCGCGCCGCGATCGAGGGGTCGCTGTCGTGTTCCTCGATCAACGCTTCGGCCTCGGCTATCGTCGCCGCGGTCTTGTCGTCGGGATACAGACCCGGCGCCAATGCGACGAAACCGCGACCGGCGAGAAGATCGCAGAATCCGCGTACGTCGTCGTTCAATCCCCACCAGGCATGGAGGACCAGAACTCCCGGACCCGACCCCTTCTCTGGTAGGGCGAAATACGCTGAATGGTCGGTCGTCTTGACGGTGGTTTGATAACCCATAGTGGGGCCTCCTGATGGACGATCGGCTGAGCGCTTCTCAGTACGACGCTGGCCACTCGGCCGCGTGAGATGCCGGCCATCACCAGCCGGCGGAGCCGGTTGACCATGACGGTCCGGTCGCCACCTCGAGGTGTCCCGTTTCCGGCGACCGGCCAACGGCGACAACACGCGCGAAGTTCAGTGTGCCGGGTGTCTCCTCGACAACAACCACCCGATGACCCAACTCGCGCAGGCCCTCGACCACAACTTGTGGAATTCGTGAATCGACGAACATCTCCTCGCCCTGACAGTGAACGCGCGGATGATCAATGGCCGTTTGCAGGTCCATTCCCATCGCCAGATGCCCGACCATCGTGTGCAGAACACCGGAAGCGATCCGGTATCCGCCGGAGCCCGCCGCCCCAAAACGTCCGCGTCCATTATGAGCCGCGGCAATCACCGGAGCGGCGAAAATCGGCATCTTGCCCGGCGCAATCGAATTCGCCCTGCCGGGCCGCGGATCGAAGTTCTGCATCGAATCGTTCAGAAAGACTCCCGCTTCTGGCACGTAGACCAGACTGCCGAGCGAGTTCGAAAGACTCGTGCAGAGGGTGGCGATATTGCCCTGCTCGTCCATCGCTGCCATCTGCGACGTCCCTCTTACGCCACCAACGGAGGGACCTGCGGGCACGAACGCGGGTTCGAACCGTCCATCCACGAATGGGCGAGGATCGTCGTACTCAATCGGTCGCGACAGCGCCGCCTTGAATTCGATCGACTTCGCTCTCGACGCACCGAACGAGGGATTGCTCAGTCCAGAAACCGGGCTATCGACATAATCGGGATCGCCATACCAGTACATGTTGTCGGCAAACGAAACGCCGAGTGCCTCCGCCATCAGATGCCGGAATTCGAGGCTCTCTGCCCCGAGTTGCTCGAGATCCCAGCGATCGAGGATATTCAGACATTCATATCCAACCTGATCGTAGGCCGTGATGTAGGCGTGGTCCCGAAAGCGAAGGGGCCGTTCGCGCATGACTTTCGGCTGGTAGTCGATAAGATCATCGTGCGTGAGCAATCCGCCGTTTGCCTGCACCTGGCCGATGATGGCGTCAGCGACCGGTCCCTCGCAGAACCCCGCCGCGCCCAACTCGGCAATGCGGCGCAGCGTTCCGGCGAGGGCGGACGTGTCGAGACGCGCTCCAGCCACAAAACCGGACCGGTATTTGGGCATAGCGCCGTCTGGCAGTAGCCAGACCGCTGATTCGGGAATCTGGCGGATGTCGTCCATCCGATTGGCGATCGCCAGCGCCAGATCCCAGGTGACCTCGAGTCCTTCCTCGGCGATCTCGATCGCCGGCTGCAGCACCAGCGCCAGCGGCAGCCGGCCGCACATCGCGTGCGCTTTGCAGAGTCCTGTCACTGCGCTGGGGACGGCAATCGACCGATATCCCCATTCGTTCGCCCGGTCGACCACGCGCGGCCAGCCGTAATACATCCGGTTTCCATCGTCGACCACCTGGTACATCGTCTCGGTCGCAGCGCGAGGCGCCCGAACGTAGTGATCGACCGTGATGAACTCGTCCTGTTGCTCAAGATAGATCGAAAGGCGCCCGTATCCGCCGATGCCGCAACTATCAGGCTCGACAACGAATCCTACGAACGCTGCCGCCACGAGTGCGTCGATGGCGTTGCCGCCCTCCTGCATGATGCGAATCCCGGCGTCCGCTTCTCGCTGATCGCCGCCAGCAACAACGCCTCGTTCAGCAACCACCTTGCCGCGGGAGCTCCACGCCTGACTGCGAATCACGGTCTTCTCCTGGCCTCAGCTGCAGCTCAAAGTTCCCGGGAATACGCCTGATTTTCCGGTTTCAGCTGCCTGTCGGTGCCCAGAAATGCATGTTTCGACATGTCAGCCGAATAGCGGCTCGCCGGCGGGGTTCTCCCCAGTGCTTCCGCAACTGACCGGATGTGGTGAGGACCCGCCCCACAGCAAACGCCGAGATACCGGACGCCAAGCTCGTACGCTTCTTTGGCGAAGTCGCCAAGCTCGTAGCGGTTGCAGGTGAAGGGGTCGAGCGCGGTGGGAAATGGCCGCCCGCCCGGCGGGTCGGGATACTGCGGGTCGCGCAGCGATTGAAATGTCGGTTCTTCGGCTGTCGTGCGATATGGCACCGGCAGAGCGGCGACGTGACATTTGACCTGCTCGCGGATACGCCGAATCTCCGGCAACATCGTCCGCGGTCCGCGAATGCAATTCATGCCCACCACGTCGGCGCCTGCAGCTTCCAGTCGCTCGCAGGTTTCGGCGGGTGACCAACCTTCGCGAACCTGCGGCTGCTGATGAATCGACAGGGTGATGACGGCGGGCTTGCCCGACGCTTTGATGGCATCGAGCGCGATCAATGCCTCCTCACCCCACGAAAAGGTTTCTCCGATGATGAAATCGACTCCGACATCGACCGCCCAGCCGATCTGCTCGTCGAACATGGCCCGAACCGCGTTGCGCGATGCGTCGTCTCCCAGAAAGACGTTCGTATTGCAGATGTTGCCGGCGAGAAGAGTGCCGGATTCGTCGGCGACCTGCCGTGCCAGCTCGAGCGCGGTGCGGTTGATCGCTTCGAGATCGTCTTCCCGGCCGATCAGTTTTAGTTTTTCGCGATGCGCGTAGTAGGTGAAAGCTTCGACAACATCTGAACCCGCATGAACGAATGCCCTGTGCAGCTCCGTCACTTCTTCCGGATGCTCCAGCACGACTTCTGGGACATAAGCGCCCGCCTGCAGATACCCCCTGCGCTCGAACTCGAAGAGATATCCCTCCGCGCAGATCACCGGTCCAGCCTCCAGCCGCTCCAGCAAACCGGGTCCGCGGCGCGATTCTGTTGTCGTCACTGACGATTCCCCTTCTGTTTATGCCTGCTGCATGACCGATTCGTTGCGGAAGACTGGCTGGAAGTCGCCAGTCAACGCGGGCCGGTCGGCTTTGAACGGTTCGATCGGATATTGCGACCTCCCGTCGAGCGCTAGCTCGCTCATGATCTTGCCAAGCAAGGTGGCGAACTTGAAGGCGTGCGCGGCGTCGGCAACGACACTGACGTTGTCATACCCCGGTACATGATCGATCACGAAGTTGCGGTCGGGTGGCATCGTGTAGAGGCAGGTTTTGGTGTAGAGCTCCGGACCTTTGAATCGCAGCATGTACTTCTCCAGGAACCGGACGAGACGGTCGCGGGTCGGCACATCGGGCTCGAACGTCCGAGAGGTCGTCGTGACTTCCGGACCCGCCACATCCTGGCCGGCTTTCGTCGCGACTTCTCCATACACCGGGAATCCATAGAACTCTTCCGGCGCCCGCCAGATCCACACGGGAAAGCGGTCAGGTGAAAAGTCGGCGATGTGCGGTGTGGCGAAGTAGGTTACCTGCTCCTGGGTGATTGTCAACGGCCAGCGAACGCCGAGATGACCGAGCGCTTCGTTCGTCCAGGCTCCGCAGGCGAGCACCACGTGCTGCGCGACGAATTGATCCGCAGTTGTGGCCACCTCCACTCCGCTTGATGATGGTCTCAGTCCGAGCAGACGTGTCTCCGGAAGGATCTCGGCGCCATGCAGTCTCGCCAGTGCCACATGGACCGCAATCGACTTACCCGAGTCGACCAGACCGCCGTCGGGTTGGAAGAGACCGCGCACGCTATCGTCAAATGTGAACTGCGGCCATCGTTCCATCAGCAGCCGGTAGTCGAGCTCTTCGAATGGCACGCCCTGCTCAGTCATGGCGATGGCGCAGTGGGTCAGATCCTTCGGTCCCGTGGTGCCGATTTGTTCGAGATCGAGCCCGCCGCACTTGACGACGAGCCGGACGTTCGATTCGGCTTCGATCTCCTCCCAGAGTTGGTAAGCCGACGCCATGAGGATCGTGTAATTCGGAT
>CAYWSE010000064.1:0-22243 GCA_964461025.1 uncultured Sphaerobacteraceae bacterium
ATGACACCAGATGGACACATCAATACGCGAGATGCCCTAGAATGCCAGTCATGACGCTGATTTCTGGACACACTGATACGGAACGAGACAAGGCGATACAGTCGATGTCGTTTCTTTTAATCCGTTGGTTCTCGGTTCGAGTCCGAGCGGGGTCACCAGCCAGCAGACCAGGTAGATTCCGTAGAAATGCAGAATCCAGGCCGCCCGACGCGAACTCGGCGCTCACGTGCCGTTACACGCTGTGAGACGTGGAGTGGTGGGCAAATCAGAATGGAGTGGTCTCATGAGCTTCAAGACCTATCTCCAAAATCATGCGCGTACGCTGGATTTGCGCCTCTACGAGCATCTCTTCGAGGGTGCCGATGGGCAAGCAGTCGTCGACGAGCTCGCCGCTTATCAAAATGCCGACGGTGGATTTGGCAAAGCGCTTGAACCCGACTTGCGATTGCCAGATTCGTCGGTCATTGCCACGACGGTAGCGTTCCAATACTTGGAGAAAGCCGGCAATTCGGATGCCGACCAGCTGATCGACCCGGCAATTCGCTACCTCATTGACTCATACGACGATACGAAGCAACGTTGGATAAACATTCCATCAATGGCCGATCGATACCCGCGTGCGCCCTGGTGGGACTACAGCAAGGTGTTGAGCTGGGCCGGTTGGGGGAATCCGTCGGCCGAAGTGCTGGGATATTTGCTGCAACATGAAGAGATGGTGAATGACAGAGCGTTTCTGAACGAAATCTCGCGGAAAGCGGTGAGCCATCTCAATGACATCGCAGAACCCGAGCAACATGAACTGCAATGCTACGTACGTTTGTATCGCAATGCCGGGAATGATCTACAAGAGAAGTTGCATGGCTGTATCGAGGCCCACATCAAGCAGCTCACGAAGACAAGCCCTGGCGACTGGCAGGGTTATGTTGCGACGCCCTTCACGTTCATTGATTCCCCTGACTCCCCGTTTGCTGAATTGTTTGACAACCAGCTGTTGCGCATGAATGCCGAGTACGTACGTGAACAAATCGTCGACGGCGGCCACTGGCTGCCAACATGGGAATGGGGGCAATTCGAGCAGGAGTGGACCCAGGCAAAGGCGGAGTGGAGCGGAGTTCTGACGGTAGGAAACCTGGTGCTTCTGAAGGAATTTGGAGTACTTCTATGATCGGTCCGGACTAGCTTCGGCCACTGTGACGCGCCCGATCCAGAATCTCGAAGATTTGCGGCAGCACCTGCCTGATTTGCTTCTTGTTCAAAGTCCCGTTTCGCTCCAGCAGCCGCTGGATGTCGTGCTTGAGAACGATGTCTGGGGTCAGCGTTCCATCGAGCCAGCGCTCCAGGTATTCCGCGCCCCATGGTTCATAGCGAAATGGTTCGCTGGAAGCCCCTCTCTCGGCGAACTGCTCGAAGCGCTTGATGGTGCCCGCGCTGACCCCTGTTGCCCGGGCGACATCGGCAAGCGTCATTCCGTCCGCCTCGCGCCGCTCTCGCAATTGGGCGCCGATAGTCCTCGCTCTCTCCTGATCGTCGCAAAGTCCAAACATCCGGCCTCGATTAATCCAGCAGGTTACGAGATACGGGGCTGCCCTGCCCTGGCACGCTTCGCTTTTCGTTCCCTTGGGGGAGTCGCGCCCGGGCCGCCGTCCGTCGCCGCGGTGTTGCCATTGTTCACGTTTTTCGATGTCGCTTCGGATTTGCCGGCAGCCGTCCTGCTCGGACGGCGGCTCCGAAGCGAATCCTCGCTATTTTCACTCTGGCGATCGCCAGAAACGGCGAAGAAGCGATAGTTGGGATTTCCATAGTGCTGATAGGCTCCCCAGGTCCGGGCGCCGGATGGCCGATCAGCGAGCTCGATCCTCGCGCGCTGCATCGCGATGTGCATCGGTTGCGGTTCGCCATCGGCACGGAAGATTCCCTGATCCTCTTTCAGGCCCAACAGACTCAGGTAGAGCGTTCGGGCAAAACGTCTGGCGGCCGAGTCATCGACGGGCCAGGCGGTGCAGACGAAATTGGCCACACCCCTCGCAAAGAATGCTTCCGCAAACGATGGCGCCAGTCCATCCGATCGCAACTCGGAACGATCGGGCGTCACGCCCGATTCGCAGGCATTCGAAAAGATAAATCGTGGAATGCGGTCAATGCGGTTCAGCTCGTGCGCAGAGATCGTTTCACCGTTCGAAAAGATCCAGCCTGACGACTCGGGGCTATCCGCCTGGTAGAAGCAATGTCCAGCGAAATGCAGGACGTCATAAGGTCGCAGCATCAAATAGCGCAGTGTCGTCGTTCTGGTGGCCTCTCGTGGCCCCAGGAGGCGATCGACAACAACGCGATTGCCTGTTCCAAGTTCCTGCGCGGCGCGATTGTAGGCGGCGAAAACATCAGCCACCTCCAGGCCTTCCGCTTCCGCACCTGCCAATGGCATGTCTTCAGACGGGTCCGCAACCACAAGCACCCGCATCGTCTTGCGAGGAGCGGCGGGTGGATCTGGAAGCGTCGCAAACGGCGTCCTCAGTTGACGTGTGAATCCCCGGCTGGTGCCGAGAAAGCGATCGCGATCGAATTTGCGACTGCTGCCCGCTCCGGAGCGGTTCGTTCCGTCCTGCAATGTGGCAACCGTCAACGTCGGATCAGGTTGGGCGATCATCTCCCAGTGAATACGTGCAGTTGTCGCGTCGAGCATCATCACCACTGGTTCATTGGTCTGGAGATGGGTGCGGACTTCGGTCGGCATGAGCAGACCCTGCAGGAAGACTCCCCGTTCGAGCTGGAGATCGGGGTTCGATTCCGCCGCCAGCTCGTTGTTCGCACTCATGACAAGACCTGGATCGAGTGAGATTTCGCGCTCCGGAATTGCTGCTTCGGATGTAATGGCGCCAAAGTGATAAACGTTTCCAGCCATTCCCACGGTGATCCTGGTCGAGGAATCCAGATCTTCTCGTTCGGGACGCCGGCTGGGAGCCTGGCCATTTTCTTCTGCCTCCGCCTGCTCGACCAGCTTCTGAAGGTGCTTGCGCCGTTCAGCGGTGATCAGCTTGAGCAATTGCTCTTCGGACGGTCCGAGGTAAGAAATGGAGAGGTTGTGCTCTTCTTCGATTCCCGGTATCGACTGGCGGAGTTGTTTGAGCATGTTCAACGCGTTCGATGGATTCCGTTGCACGAAGGTGATGCGCTGGACCTTGGCGAACGGCATTTCCGCCGCATTTCTGGTTCGCCTGCCAGCCGGGCGGCTATCCAGGAGATCCATATCGACGGTTCTTGGATCGAGTGCCGTGGCGATGCCGCGCAGCCAACACGAAACCGCAACGTCCTGGTCGAGATTCCCCATGCCGGCGCCGATCAACACCGTTGCCAGATGGCGGCATCCCAGCTGCGCCATCGTCCAGGTCAGCTCACGGGCGAGAATGGTCAGTTCGGGCGCGCCGAAACGTCCCGGCAGTCCCATGCCAGCCAGCACGATCAGTCTCTCCTCCGGAGCGCGCGGATCGGGAATGATGAACGGCTGGCCAAGATCTCCGCGGATCAGGCCGCGTTGCGCGAATCGGGTCAAAATGCCGGGAGTCGAGGAGTCGCCGCTGATCGCCTCATCGATCGCCCGTTCCGCTGCCTGCGGGAGCACACCGGCATAGTGCCCAACAGCGATGGCACACATGGGGAAGTCTTTCGATTCGAAGTCCTCGATGTTCGATACGGCGATATCGATTTCGAGTCCCAGCCTGGTCAATTCCGGCTCGGAGATGGCGCTGCGTGTCGCCTTGACGCTTCGCGCCAGTACGTCGCGCGTGATCAGATCGGCCAGTTCTCCCTCATCGATGCTGATCTGCGGTGGAATCGCCTGCGAACCTGAAACAGCCGGTTGGTCGCCGCTCCCCCGCCAGCGAGCCAGCTCCGCGACAAAATCGGAGTCTGGCGAACGTGCCGCGCCCCCCTGGTTGCGAATGCGATTGACGATTTCCTCGGTTCGTTTTTCATCTCTCTGGAGTTCCAGATCGAGCGCGGCTCGCTCCCGCAAACACTCGTCTTTTGACCAGGCCTGCGTCGTAATTCGTTGATTGAGATCGGATGTCTGACCCCGCTCGAGGATCTCATTCAACGAAAGCAGCAATCCGTCATTTGCCAGGAGATTGGCATGCCCTTCCTCCAGGTAATAGGTGGGAACGTCCACTCCGCCCGCTGAAAGGCGCATTTGCTCGTGAGTAATGCGCCCATCACCCAGATTGGTGAGCTCGTACGATGCGTTATCGGCCAGATTGCTGAAATCGGTAATGCCCGACCATGTTGGCTGACCGGTGCCAGCGATATTCACCATGCGTTCTGGATCCACGACCTCCGCCATGAGCCGGTGATGATCGAGCGCAAGCCGCAGGTGCCGGTTCGAGACGTTGAGGTCGGGATAGAGTCCTGCGTCATAGAGACGTGCCATGTCTTCGTGCCCTGGCAGGAGCGGCGATGGCATCATCTGCAGCAATCCAGGGAAGCCATTCATTACCAGCTGCAGCTGGGTTCGCGTATGAAAAATGTCGGCGTGGTCGAGTATCCGAACAATGCCCTCCAACCCGACGATCGAACGCGGCACGTTGAACGAGCCATGGTTGGGCACGCCGAGCATGATCAACCGCCCGCCCCTGGCGCCCTTGCCCGCGGCGTCCCACATCTTTTGCCATCGCTCGGGGTGATTCTTGATGAATGTCCGGGCTACCATCCCTCCCATGGAATGAGCGACCAGATGGACCGGTTCGTCCTGATCGAACCACCTGCCCAGTTGAGCATTCAGCTCATCCGCCGCCTGATCGAGCTCCTTTCTCCAGTCGTACGGAAACGCGCGGACATTCCAGTTTCCGGCCGCAAGCGCCAGCTGCGCTTCACCGTAATATCGTTGCATCACGCGTGTCGCGTGAATCGTCACATGCTCGCTGGCATCGTCCCGGCCATCTTCAGCGAGCTTGAGCCGGTCCAGCGCGCCGAAAACAACGCGTAGCGGCATGATCCAGAGCGTTTCATCCACTCCCGAGCGGTCACGGGAGGAAAGCTCACTCCCCATCACTCCTGGCAGCAGCACGACATTGCCGCGAGAACCGCCGGGTCCTCGCGTGAGGCTGCGTCTGACTGCATAGTTCCGCATCCGCTTGTAGCGGCCCGGGCCGAGATACAGGCGCAGAATGCGCTCTTCTTCGACTGTGGGTCGCGACAGCAGGAGCGCCAGCTCGTCGAGATTGGCTTCCTCGACCGCGGTGACGAATGCGCGCTCATCCATTCCGAATCAGCTCCTTTGCCGCCGGCCGGTTTCAGACAGCAGGATCACCGGCGTCGATTTGTTCCGGCAGCACATCCGGTGCTTGCCGGTGCTGAGGGCGCCCTTCGGCAAGACTCCGCGCCACCGGCAACGGCCCTGGTGGGGGCTGGGCGCTGTCAACGGGAACGGGTTTGGTTGCGGTAGGCAGAATGATAGAGGAAATCAGCCCAAGGAAAAGGCTCACTACACCGAGCAGGAACCCGGCGAACGCCGCGTCGTACCATGAGAATTCCGAGAACGGGGTAGCCGGCAGCGCAGCTGCCCAGAAAACGAAGGCGATGGTAGCGGCAATCGACTCCCAGACCGGCCAGTATCTGATTTGCCGAGGAATGGCGATTCCCACACTGCGCAACTTGGCCATGAAGACCAGGGAGTTGACCAGTGGCGTGGCGATGACACCACCAGCGAAGATCCACCACGCTTTGTCGTAATTCACCGTTTGTGCAGCGTCGGCGGTGAGAAAGATCGCAGATCCCGCCACATAGAGCGTCAACACGTCTGTCGGGATATACGTCGTCACGGCCTTCATGGCGGCGGTAAATGCGTTGTCGCTCTCGGCCGCAGCCGCACCCGCTGCTCTCGCCCTGGGTTGTCCGCTCTGCGCGGCGGCTCGTTGGATCGCACGGTCCGCCATCGACGTTGCGCTCATCTTTTGCCTCCCTGCCCGCGACCTTCCGGCCCCTCCGTCAGATTTCGATCTTCTCGCAGAACGTGCCTGCGACCCATCCCCGGCCAGTTGCGCCAAGCACCTGGACCTCGTACCAGGCATGACCATCTGTTTCGGTTGGTCCGCCCAAAACGACTCCTCGCGTGCCTGTTGCCAGCGCGCGCAGAATTGCCGCCGCGGTGCCGGCGTTGGCGCGAAGCTGCAGGGGACCATCGGCCACATTCAGCGCGTCGCCGGGATTGAATGAGACCGATGGCGATGTTTTTCCGGCGGCTGCGCCGGCGAGGATCGGCTCAGGATTGATCGAGCAGCCGTCTTTTCGTACTTCGAAGTGCAGGTGAGGTCCTGAGCCATCCGGGGTCATGGTGTCAGGGCGAGTCTGCTCCCCGGAGGTGCCGAGAAACTGACCTGCTGTCACGCGGCCGCCGGTCGCGACGGCCGGGTCGACGGTCCACATATGCCCGTAGATCTGCAGGCTGCCACTATCCGCCTGAATTGCCACGTAGTGCGGCCGGTAGGCGCGTGACTTGCCGGCGAATTCAACCCTTCCTCCTTCGGCGGCGAACAGGCTGGTTCCCCGCTGGAGTCCGATATCCATACCAGGATGCTGGCAACCGCTCAGGCACAACTGCTTGCCGTACTGATACCACGAGCAATCTGGGTTCCATTCCCTGACGTCCATCGCGTTTTCCGTGGTGACGCGGATCGGCACATCGCCCCAAACGGCGCTTCTGATCGTTCGCCTGGAGAGTGGCGCGTCAGGCAGTTCAGTCGGTCCGTGGTCTTCGAGCACTGGGAATGGAGTGATGCCGTCGTTCAGATTGTCCATCGGTGAGATTCCTTTCGGTATCATGCGAATTCGACAAATTACGACTGTTTCGGCGAGTGGTCTACTCCGAGTGTGCCTGCCGAGTGCGCCATAAATGGCGAGGCTACGCCTGGTCCCATGCCGCGATGAGGCTCAGGTGAAGATCAGGCGGTCCTTGTTGGCGTCACGGCCCTCGAGCTGGGGTGTCTGATCGTAATTGGTGAAGCTGAGCAGCCGCAGGGTCTCTTCATGCAATTGGCGATACGTGAGCGAATAGTTCGCATCCTGGATCGCCTTGATCGCATGCCAGGTCATCGCGCCGTGGTAGACCCCGTTGATTTTCGCGTCGAAGGAATACTGTTTGTCGCTGCATCCACTTAGCAGGATCTCTTTCATCCCCTCCTCGGGGAACTTCTCGGTATGCGTCGATCTCGCGTCCCAGGGGTCTTCCAGCACTTTGTCGCCCCTGACCGCCGGACTGAGAAACCGGTGGCGACGGTCGTCTGGCGTCTTGATGCCCTTTGGCAGGCGAGTCGCGGTCCCCGAGAAGCAGTTGTCGAGGATTGCCGTAAAGCTGACGCCATCCGGAAGCCGGGTGAAGAGTTCTCGCAGCTCGTCGTCGAGGAGAACACTGTCCTGGATGTCCCACGGACAGATGATCTCGTCGTACATCGGCTCATCACCGTCGGTGTCGGCAACGTACGAACCATGCGAGGAGTTGGTAAAGACCAACACATCGCCCGCCTCGGCCCCGCACAGCAGGTTCTCCAGCGCGCCGACCATGTTGGCCTTGTTCGCTTCGGAGTCTTCGATGACGCGGACATTCTCGGCATCGAAGTCGAAGTGCTCGGTCAGCAGGGATGCCCAGGCTCGTGCGTCGTTGACGCAGCCGTTCAGATCGTTATCTTCACCGGGGTAATCGTTGATGCCAATGCAGACAGCGCGCTTCGCCATGGTTGCCTCCGGGTATAGATGCCGCGGAACAGGAGATTCAGCACGAGCCACGAACCGCAATTGCCAGGGTCAGTCTGATTGGCTGGTGGGGCGCGAGGAATGCGTACGATGAGAATCTCTCCCTAGATTATGCACCCGCGCGCAATGGTTGGCATCAGCAATCATACGGAGATCCCAGGAGGGGGAAACGAATATGGGAGCGGAAGGTGGTCAATCCCTGCACGCGTACGTACACTGTACGGGCAGTATTGGACGTGCGGCGGTACAATATTCCCGGTGGTGGCAGTCGAGAATGCGTGACGATTGAGCGTGGTTGAACTGATGGAAGACCTGCTCCCGATTCGGTTTGAAGATTTCACGAGCGACGTCCGCGTCGATGTCCTTCGCCGCCTGGCTGAACAGGCGATGAGCGACGAAGCGTTTCGGGCCGTTGCCCGCGTCGATCTTCTCGACGCGCTCGATCAGTTTGGCTACGAGCTGACGGAAAAAGAACTCGAGCTCGTGCTGCGCTTCCGGGACGCCATCGCCGAAGCCGGCATCGACGTCTTCCTGCAGGAACCGGTCGACCCTGCGTACCTCGATCTCCTCGCCCGCGTCGCCGGCTGACGCGCTTCCCACCACGCCGTCATTTCGGGCCTGTCGAGAAATATCTCGTTCGCGATGAGCATGACGGGATCATGATGCGTCCGCTCTCCCAACGAGAGATTCCCCCACTCCGGTCGGAATGACAACCCGTCATTTCGAGCTTGTCGAGAAATCTCTCGTTCGCGATGAGAATGTTGGGATCATGAAGCGTCCGCTCCCTCAGCGAGAGATTCCTCCACTTCGGTCGGAATGACGATCTCAGCCGGTGCCGAAGAGCCGGTCGCCGGCGTCGCCGAGGCCGGGCCGGATGTACTTGTTTTCGTCGAGCTCACGGTCGAGCAATGCTAGATGTAGCGGTACATCCGGATGCTCGCGCAGCATCAGCGCGACCCCTTCCGGCGCCGCAATCAGCCCGACATATTTGATCTGTGACGCGCCATGTGATTTGAGCTCCTCGACAGCCGCCGACGCCGACCCAGCTGTGGCCAGCATCGGATCGAGCAGGATCGCCACATCGACCGGCAACTGCGCCGGCAGTCGGTGGTAGTAGCTGACCGGGTTGTGCGTTTCCTCGTCGCGATACATCCCAAGGTGATAGACCGTCGTCGAAGGCAACAAATCTCTGGCGCCATCGACCATTCCCAGGCCGGCCCGCAGAATGGGGATCAGGGCGATGCGGGCGGCCAGCTCGCGACCGTCGCGCACTTCAAGCGGAGTCTCATATTGCCGAGGTCGCAGCGGCAGATCGCTCGTCGCTTCGTAGAGCAGCAGGTGCGTCAACTCACGGACCAGCTCGCGGAAATGTCCGGTATCGGTGTTTTTGTCAGAGAGGAGCGAAATCTTGTGCTGGACCAGAGGGTGATTGCTGACATGCAGATTCGGAAAGGACTCCTGTTCACCATTCGCGGTCATTGCCGTCCTCAAGCCTGCTGACGGACTGAAGCGCCCGGCCAGTTCGATTCGCGATTCACCTCCATGGAAGCGTACCATTGCGAATGACGCGACCCGGACAATCGCCACTCACGCGACGTCCCGAAAATGATTCACGCTGGAGGCATTCGATGGCTCAGGTACTGCGGATCCAACATGTCAGCGTTCCAATGCCGCCGGGAGGCGAGGCCGACGCGCGCGGATTCTATGGCGAGGTTCTCGGGCTGCAGGAGAAAGCACCGCCTACGGCGCTCTCCCACCTGAATCTGGTCTGGTTCCACGCCGGCGCTGATGGACTCGAAATCCATGTCTTCGAGAATGGCACCGGTGAGACGCCGGTGATGGCGCAGCATCTCTGCCTGCAGGTCGATGATGTCGACGGTTACCGTAAGGAACTGATCGACCGGGGTGTCGAAACCGAGGATACGACCGAGATCCACAACCGGCCGCGATTCTTCATTCGCGACCCATTCGGCAATCAGATCGAGGTCACCCAGGTTTTGGGCGAATACAACTGAATTCTGCATTTCCCTGAGGAGGAGATATGAGCGCGACAAGCGAGAAAATCACCTACACCGCGACGGCCGAGCAGATCGAGCGCATGCATTCGGCGTTCGACGCGGCGCTCGATGGGCTTGCCGGTTCCTTGGGCAAGACCCACCCGATGATCATCGACGGCAAGGAACGAACGGCGGACGCCACATTCGATGTTGTCTCGCCGATCGACTCGTCGATCCTGGTTGGCCGGTTTCAGCGTGGCACAGCGGAAGACGTCGATGATGCGGTCGCTGCCGCCGCCGCGGCATACCCGGCATGGTCGTCGCGGCCATGGTCGGAGCGTGTCGCCATCATGCGTCGTGCCGCGGAGCTGATTCGCGAGCGGAAGTTTCTCCTCTCTGCCCTGCTGATCGTCGAAGCCGGCAAGAATCGGGGCGAAGCGATCGGTGAAGTCGAGGAAGGCGCAGATCTGATCGACGAGTACGCTCGCCAGATGGAAGCTAGCAATGGTTTCGTGCACGACATGGAATCGCTCGATCCGGCCGAGCGCAACCGTTCGGTGCTGAGGCCATTCGGCGTCTGGGCGGTTCTGGCGCCGTTCAATTTTCCCCACGCGCTCTCGGCCGGGATGTCGTCTGGCGCGCTCGTGGCCGGCAACACCGTTGTCTACAAACCCGCCTCGGCGACGCCACTGGCCGGCTACGAGCTGACCCGCTGTTATCTCGACGCGGGCGTGCCGGCGGGTGTTTTCAACTTCGTCACCGGGTCGGGAGAGGTCGTTGGCAAGCGGTTGACCGAGCATCCGGATGTCGACGGGGTCATCTTCACCGGGTCGAAGGAGGTCGGGCTCGATCTCTTCCATGCCTTCAGTACTGAGTTTCCCAAACCATGCATCACCGAGATGGGCGGCAAGAATCCGGCGATCGTCACCGCGAACGCCGACCTCGACAAGGCGGTCGAGGGGATTGTCCGCTCGGCTTTTGGGTTCTCCGGCCAGAAATGCTCGGCTTGCTCGCGGGCGTACGTCGATCAGTCGGTCTACGACGACTTCATCGCCAAACTCCGCGCCCGGGCCGCAACTGTGAAAGTCGGCGATCCACGCGAAAGGGATGTCTTTGTCGGGCCAGTGATCGATGAACGAGCCGTGCAGCGTTTCGAGTCAGCGGCCGAGTCGGCATCGGGTGGTGATTTCATTTCCGGCGGAGAGCGGCTGACCGGCGGTCTGTTCGACAATGGACCATATGTCGCGCCGACGATCGTCGCCGGCTTGCCTGCCGACCACGAACTCTTCCGCAACGAGCTCTTCCTGCCGTTCCTGGTCGTCGCGCCGGTCGAATCGCTCGATCAGGCGCTCGAACTGGCGAACGACACGGAATACGGACTGACCGCCGGCATCTTTTCCGAAGACACGGGCGAGATCGAGCACTTTTTCGATACGATCGAAGCGGGTGTTGTCTACGCCAATCGCAGGGGCGGCGCCACGACCGGCGCCTGGCCGGGTTGTCAGTCGTTCTGCGGCTGGAAGGCGAGCGGCAGCACAGGCAAAGGCGGCCTGGGTCCGTATTACGTGCAGCAGTTCATGCGCGAACAGTCGCGCACGCTCGTGGTTGACTGAGCACTGGGCTAGAGAATCTGGAGGAAAAGATCGATGGCGACCGAAGTCTCGACCATGCCGGCAGCCGATCGCGAAGCCGCCGGTCAGCGTCTGCTCGATAGCTTTATGGCGCGGACCGCAATGTCCCGAGAGCGTCACGAAGCGGCGAAACGGGTGATGCCGGGCGGAGATACGCGTACGGTGGCGTTTCATCCCCCTTATCCGCTGACGATCGAACGAGGCTCCGGATACGAACTCACTGACGCCGATGGCAACATCTATGTCGATCTTCTCAACAACTACACCTCGCTGATCCACGGGCACGCACATCAGGCGATCACCGATGCCGTTACCGATCAGCTCGCCCGCGGTACGAATTACGCGGCGGCGATCGATTCACAGACCCGCCTGGCGTCACATTTAGTCGATCGCATTCCATCGGTCGACAAAGTGCGCTTCACCAATTCCGGCACCGAAGCGACGATGAACGCCGTGCGCGCCGCCCGCGCCTTCACTGGCCGCGACCTGATCGTGAAGATGGAGGGCGGGTATCACGGTACCTACGACGACTTCGAGATCAGCGTCCACCCTCCGCTGGAGGATGCTGGTCCGGTCGATGCGCCAACGCCGGTGTTCGACACGCGCGGGATTCCGTCGAACACGGCGGAGAGTGTGGCGGTTATCCCGGTCAACAACATCCCGGCCGCAGAGGCGTTTTTCGCGGCGCGCGGCGGCGAAGTCGCGGCGGCGATCATCGAACCGGTTATGGGATCGGCCGGGATGATTCCGGCCGATCCTGAGTATCTGCGAGTTTTGCGGTCGCTGACAAAGGCGGCCGGCGCGCTGCTGATTTTCGATGAAGTGATGAGCTTTCGGCTGGAAACCGGCGGCTATCAGCAGTTTGCCGGTGTCGAACCCGACCTGACGACGATGGCCAAGATCATCGGCGGCGGCTTTCCGGTAGGGGCGTTTGGTGGACGTGACGAGGTGATGTTGCAGTTCGATCCGACGACCGGCGCTCCGCTCTGGCAGTCGGGTACGTTCAACGGCAACGCCATCACCACCGTCGCCGGTGCTGTGGCCATGGAGCACTTTCCAGCCAGCGAAGTCGCCCGCATCAATGCGCTCGGCGCCCGCCTGCGGGAAGGACTCACCGACGCGCTGGAGGAACGAATGATTCCCTCCGTCGTCACCGGATACGGATCGTTCGCCGGAGTGCATTTCGGCGTCGAAGAGGTGCGGAACTACCGCGATGTCGCGGCGTCCGACCTCGGTTTCAAACGGCTGATGCATCTGGCGCTGTTGCAGGAAGGGGTGTTCGCTGCGCCTCGCCTGATGTTCTGTACTTCGACGCCGATGGACGACGCGCTGATCGACGATGTCGTCGGCCGGTTCGCCCGGGCGCTCGACGCTGTTCGCCCTTGACGACCGTCCCGGCATCCGACTCCAGACGTGAGGACGCCGTCACGGTACTGGCCGTCTCGGATCAGATCGACGAGCGAATTTACAGTTCGACGTTGAAATCGCGTATGGGAGATGTTGAGATTGTCGTCGGGTGTGGCGATCTGCCCGCCCGCTATCTCGAGTTTCTCGCCGACGCGCTGGAGAAACCGGTCTACTTCGTGCTTGGCAATCACATGGAGGAGTGGACGCGGGACGCGCATTCCGGGCGGCCGTACGAGCCGATGGGATGCGTCAATCTCGACAGTAAGGTGCTGACCGATCCGAGAACTGGGCTGATTCTCGGCGGATTACCCGGTTCGCCCAAGTATTCCGGCGAAGGAGGACAACAGTTCTCCGAATGGCAAATGTCGCTGAAGATCGCCCGGATGTTTCCGCGTTTGTTCGCCAATCGTCTGCGCAAAGGGCGCTGGATCGATGTGCTGGTCACCCACGCGCCGCCCCGCGATGTCAACGACCGCGACGATGTGGCGCATCGTGGTTTCAAGTCAGTCAGATGGTTCCTCGAGCGCTACAAACCGCGCTATCACCTGCATGGACACGTTCATCTCTACGACCGCAATGCCCCTTACCGGCAAACCCATCACGACGTTGAGGTCATCAATGTCTATCCCTACCAGAAGCTTCTGCTCGACCTTCCGAACCCTTAGCCGCTCTCGACTGGCGGCGACCAGAGATAGTTGATCTAGCATGTCGATGAGGGACGATCTCGTCCGCGCCGACTACGACCGGGCGCACCGGCGAGCGTTTTTGCGTTCGGTGCGCAGCCTGATCCTGCGGCAACCGAACAGCCTGGTGGCCTATCGCGACCTGCGCGACCGAGTCAAAGTCGAACGCGAGGTCTATCGCGGTTTCCAGGAGGTGCCGGTCGAGCAGATCATCGGCAGCGTCGATCGCTTTCAGGACTTCGACCGGGCTTTCTTTCCAGTGCAACGACATACCGCGTCGCGCTGGAAGAGCATCGACCATGCCTATCACGCCGATGTCCGGCTTCCCCCGATTCAGCTGTACAAGGTGGGCGACATCTACTTCGTCAAGGACGGCAATCACCGCGTTTCTGTGGCACGCGAACATGGCGTGGCGTTCATCGACGCGGAGGTGATCGAAGCGCACATCCGGGCGCCGTTGAACTCGTCGATGTCGCCCACCCAGCTTCTCCACCAGATCGAGTATGCGGAGTTCCTGCGGCAGACGAATCTCGATCGCACACGTCCCGAGCACGATATCCGGCCGACCAGCCTTGGGCGGTTCGACGAGCTGCTGCACATGATCGAGGATCACCGAGAGCAATTGACGCGTGAGTCAGGGCGCGAACCCTCCCTCGAAGACGCTGCGGCGCGCTGGTATGACGGTCTCTACTTGCCGGTTGTCACCGTGGCGCAGGACCGCAACCTGCTGCGCGACTTTCCCGGACGCACCGAGGCCGATATCTTCCTGTGGGTCATGGCGAACCGCGACCGGATCGAGGATCAATTCGGCGAAGGGAGCGCCGACGATCCCGACCGGGCAGCCCGCGCCTATCGTTCGATCGAAGGACGCCGCAACCGCATTGGCAGGTTGATCAAACGCGGCGTACGCGAGATGCAGGAGTCGCTCACCGGTCGCGAGAGCGCGTGACGGGCGTGTCATTCCGACCGGAGCGAAGCGGAGTGGAGGAATCTCTCGTTCGGGTTCGCAAGTGATCCGGAGACAACGCCGCAGGATGCTTCCCGCTGCGGCGGGAGATGCTTCGGCTTCACTCCGCTACGCTCCGTTCCGCTCAGCATGACGGCACCCATTTTCATGCCGCGTTGGTGGGCTCGGAGTGACCGTGTGTGAGGCGTGGAGGTGCGAAGAGACGCGTCCTCCTGAGTCGGTTTACGTGCCTTCCTCTGACAATCCGATCGTGCTCACCAGATGAGCGTACTTGGGCAAGCGCGGGCGATTGTCCTGTACGCGGCGATCGCCATGCAGGTTGAATCCGGAGTCTCTGCGACGCCGGATACCGGCGACGCCCTCGCTGGAGAGCTTTCGGTCGGCTTCGTCTGCCGCGTGCGCGTAGGACGCCAGTTTGTCGAGCACGAAGTCATCATCTCCGAACCAGCTGGCATGCCAGCCGTGCAGTCCGGCCGCTTCCCGGCCAGGAACGGACGCGTCGCCGATCATCGCGGTCTGTTCGGCGTCGGTCAGGTCGCGCAACACCCTCGCCGGATAGAAGCGAATTGATGCGTGCGTCCACGGACCGAGATAGGTGTTCCAGTCGAAGTTGAACCAGTGCGGCCGCATCGAGATCGGCGTCTCGAAACTCGACCAGGCGAGCGAATCGACGAACTCGGGAAATGGCACTTCATCGGCATCGGAGATGATGATCAGATCGTCGTCTCCGGTGGATATCGATGCCGCGCCGAGTGTCCAGACCGTTTCGCGCTGATGACGTTCTCTCCGCCATATGTCATCTCCAGCCGGGGGGACCCGATCGACGAACGCATGCAGACGGGTGCCTGAGACATCGAAGCGGGGATCACGTTCGGGGTATATCAGCTCGCGGGAAAGTCCGCTATGGGTAAGGACCGACTCGACCACGACGAAGTCATCGACAAACGGGGCGAGCTCACGCATCCGCCATTCGAGCGCCGCGAACTCGTGGTGAAACATGCAGCCACAAATGACTCGTCGACGGGTGCCTCGTCTGGGCAGGTTGTCAATATCGATGAGGGCGTTGGGGATTCGTACCGGCCTGGGATAGATTCCGGCGTTCTCGACGGTCGCGGCAGGCGCAGTATCCGGGATCGGATGTTCCGGCGCTATGCCAGCGGGATCGCCAGGTGCGGGAACCACGTGCTCTTCAGGATGAGGATGCGGCGCACGCTGGCGTTGATCTGATCTTCCGACAGTTCGCCCTTCAGCACGCGATCTTTGGCGTGGGCGATCAATTCGGTGAAGGGAAGCGGTGATTGCGTGTACATCACCATATCCATGCCGGCGGCGATCGAGTTTTCGATCAGCTCGTAGGGGGAGTAGGTCTGCATGGCGCCCATCACCAGGTCGTCGGTGAGGATGACGCCGCGGAAGCCGAGCTGGTTGCGCAGGACATCGATTGTCTTCTTCGAAAACGTCGTCGGCATCGAATCCCACGCCGGAAAGAGCAGGTGTCCGAGCATGATCATCTCGACGCCGACAGAGATCGCCGCCTCGAACGGCAGCGCGTCCGATTCCAGCCACTCGTCGAGGGAGATGTTCACCACGGGCAATCCCGAATGCGAATCGACTGACGTGCGACCATGTCCCGGAAAATGCTTGGCCGCGCTGGCGACCTTGCCCCGCCGCGAACCACTGACCACCGCCGTGATCTTCTCGCTGACGAGATTGGGATCGCTGCCAAACGCACGGCTGATCATCGTGCTGTTCGGTGAATAGGCGACGTCAGCGACCGGTGCGAAATTGACGTTGAAGCCATATTCCCGCAGGAACTTGGCCCTATCGATCGAAAATTTGCGGACTTCCTTGTCGGACATCTGCCCGAGCTGGTTGGCGCCAGGCACCGGATCACCCGGCACGCGGGCAACGGGTCCGCCTTCCTGGTCGACAGCAATCAGCGGCGGGGCATAGCGGCCGGTGCGCTGGATAGCGTCGATGTAGCTGCGCACCTGGTCGAACGACCCGACATTGAATCCGAAGAAGAGCACACCGCCCGGCTGTACCTGCAGGAGGAGATCCCGGTACCAGTCGGTCATATCGGTGCCGTTCACCTGAATGATGAACATCTGACCGAGTTTTTCTTCGATCGTCATGCGCTCGATGATGCGGTCGATTGTCTTGTAGGAAAGAAGCGGCTCGGCCATCGCGCTGCGAAAACCCGACGCCCCGGCGGCAGCAGCGAGACCGCCGGCCAGCAGCAGTCGCCTGCTCACCCGCACCGTGGACAGGTCGGCATGGTTCGAGATTGGAGTCACGTTTGTCTTCCAGCCCAGATCACGCGTTGGATGCCTGCGCATTCCCTTCAGATTCTCGCACGTTTGGGTCGTTTCGTGAAGGGGTTTACAGCACCGAACTGCGCTTTTGTGGAGAAAGCGCCGACGGCACGTCGCCCGACATAATCGCCGGATGACGTGAATAGTACAGGAAATAGATGGCTGCCGACGCGGCGCTGAAGATGACCATGCAGAGGAAGGTGAGGTCGTAGCCGCGATCGACGATGATCCGCCCCGCGATATATGACGCCAGGGCAAACCCTCCATTCCATGCGGAGGAGCGCAAACCGAAGACACCGGCCCGCGCCCTGGGAGGCAGTACTTCGCTGATGAATGTGGAATCGATCGGCCAGGCCATGCTGATGCTCATCTGCCGAATCAGATATGCGGCAACCGCCAGCCCCAACGACGGTGTGAACATCAGAAAGAGGTAGAAGGGTACGATCGAGAGCCGCAGAACCAGTATGGCGTTGAGCGAACCGAGCCGGTTGGCCAGGAAGGGCGCCCCCAGCCCGATCACCGCAGCCACGAGCCCGCCCAGCGCGTAGATGAATCCGACCTGATTGTCGCTGGCCCCGAGGTCCTTGAGGAAGACGTTGTAGAACGGCTGGACCATTCCGACGCCGATGCTCATCAAACCACCGGCCATGATGAAGACGGCCACGTCGAGCCGCACGCGGCGTCTGGTTTCCAGCGTTTCGGACTTCGCTTCCTCGCGTGGATTGCGTGCATGCCATGGTTCACGCGGTTTCTTCATCAGAATCAACGGAAACAACCCGGCCGCCGATATCGCCGCTCCGGCCAGAATGGCGGCGCGATAAGCGGCGAGTGAGCCGATGTCGATCGCCGGGACAATCCGTGCGACGACCGACGGAAAGAACCCGCCGACGAGTGAGCCGATCATCATGGAGAGCGAAATCAGGGAAAAGGACACTGCCGAGACATATTGCCGCTCGTCGCCCCTCGCGTACTCCATCACAAACGGCATCAGGGGATTGAAGAGGCTGGAGAGCCCGATGCCGAACAGCACGCCGAGGACGTAGAGGAGCCAGGTCTGCTCGGCGAATCCGAGCGCGAATGACGTCACGGTGAAGATGCTGAAACCGGTCAGGATCACTCGCCATGGACCAAACCGGTTGATCCAGAACCCGAGCGTCACCGCGGCGACGGCCATCGAAACGGTCTGCACCGCCCGCCACTCGCCGATGAAGTCTTCCCGGTGTCCAAGCTCGACGAGGTAAAAGTTGTAGACCAGCTCGAAGGTGCCGAAACCGATGTTCGCCAGTAGGTTGTAGAGAAGAAAGAGCTTGATATCGAACGAGAAAGAGAGGATGCGGCGAAAGTACGCGGCCATAGATGTCCCGGTGATCAGAACTGCCGGTTTTGCGCAGCATAGCATCCAAGGCGTCGTGCTGTTCTGACCTTAATCACGAGGCCTAATGCCGCCGACTCAATACAGAGGCCTTGTCATTCAGACCGCAGCGGAGGAATCTCTCGTTGAAGGCGCGAATGTCTCATGAGCTCAACATGCTCCTCGCGAACGAGAGATTTCTCGACAGGCTCGAAATGACATTGTTTTTTGGCGGCGCGAATCACGGGGAACGGCATTGTGCGGTCCTTCGGACGAACCGGATGCCGGACTTGGCAAAGTCGGGCATGATGACGTGGTTGTGGCGCGAGGATGAAGAAGGGCAAGTTGAATGAGTGAGATCGCAGTTGGCATTGCCGGGTTTGGCAGGTTTGGGCGTCTTCATGCCGGTGTGCTGCATAACCTCGGCCGGGCGCGCGTGGCGGCGGTCTACGATCCCGAACAAGCGGCGCTTGAACATGCCGCGCAGTTTGGCAATCCGGCGACCGTCGGTTCGTTCGCCGATCTGCTGGCGCTGCCTGATCTCGATTGCATCTATATCGTTTCTCCCGAAGACACACATGAGGAGATGGTCGAGCTGGCCATCGAGCGTGGCTTGCCGATCTTTCTCGAAAAGCCGCTCGCGCTCAGCTCCGCGAAGGGCGCGGAGATTGTCGCGCTGGCGAAGAAGAAGAACGTCTATCTGCAGGTGGGGTTCGTTCTCCGCTTCGAGGCTCGCTCGGCGTTCCTGCGCGATCAAATCCTGAATGGCTCCTTCGGCGACCTGGTGACCTTCCGGGCCAAGCGCAATTGCTCGCAGACCTGGTTCGACATCTACGCCGACCGCGCCCACGCGGTTTACGAAACGGTCATCCATGACATCGACTACCTGCTCTGGATTGCGGGTTCGCGCCCCACCTCGGTCTATGCTGTCCAGCGGAATCTTTCCGGCCGTGTCTATCCCGACGCGACGATGGCATTGCTCACTTTCGAAAGCGGGCTGATGGCAGCGATCGAAACGAGCTGGCTGGTGCCCGATCAGGCTCCGGCGAATGTGCTGACCGATAACTGGCACGGCACGATCGACGCCGAAATGGAAATCGTCGGCGCGAAGCGCTCCGCACGCCTCAGATCGCTGGAGTCGGGACTGGAGATCTGGGGCGCTTCCATGAGTCATCATCTCGATGCCGGACTCTGGCCCGAAATCAATGGCGCGATCGCCGGAGCGATCAAGGCCGAGGACGAGCACTTCCTGCAGATCGTCGCCGATGGCGGAAAGTCATCAACTGTCGCGTCGATCGACGATGCCGTCGAGGGGTTGCGGATCGCTGAAGCGATCGTCGAGTCGGCAAGCAGCGGATTGATCGTGCGGCTGTAGCCAAATTGTGTCGAACCCGTAGAATCACAAGCGCTTATCTGCGAACGCCATGAATGAGGAAACCCAATGATCGATCTGAGCAGCGATACGTCGACCCGACCCAGCCAGGCGATGCGCGAGTTTATGGCCAGTGCGCCGGTCGGCGACGAGCAGCTGCGTGAGGACCCGACCGTCAATGAGCTGCAGGACTACGTCGCCGAGCTGACGGGGAAAGAAGCGGCGCTCTTTTTGCCATCCGGCACGATGTGCAACGCGATCGCCTTTGCCGTCCACGCACGGCCGGGTGAAGCAGTCATTCTGGACAGAAGGTCCCATCCGAACATCGCCGAGGGAGGCGGTCCGGCTGTCTTGGCCGGACTTCTGCTGCGCACGACCGACGGGGAGCGGGGTGTCTTCACCGCCGAGCAGGCGGCGAGACTCATTCATGCCGGCAATACCCACGCCTCGCGCACGGCATTGATTTCAGTCGAGAACACCGCGAACATGGGCGGCGGCAAGGTCTGGCCGCTGGAAACACTCGGAGAGGTCCGCGACCTCGCCGCAAGTCATGGCATGAAGATGCACATGGACGGCGCCCGGCTAATGAACGCCGTCGTCGCCAGTGGCAATTCCGCCGCGACATTCGGATCGTACGTCGATTCGGTCTGGATCGATCTTTCAAAGGGCCTGGGAGCGCCGGTTGGCGCCGTGCTCGCCGGAACCAGCGAATTCATCGAAGCGGGCCGGCTGTGGAAACACCGCCTCGGCGGCGCCATGCGGCAGGCCGGGATCATCGCGGCGGCCGGCCTTTTTGCGTTCAGACACAACGTCGAGCGCCTGGCCGACGATCATGCCAACGCGAAAGTCATTGCCGACCGGATCGACGCATCGCGAGGTGTCGAGATGCTGCGATCGCCGGTCGAAACGAACATCGTGATCTTCAGCGTCGCCGGAACTGGGCTGACCGCCCGGCAATTCGCCGACGCGCTTCTGCAGAAGCACAATGTTCGCATTTCGCCCTACTATGATGTCTCCGTCTGTCGCGCCGTGACGCATCTCGACGTCAACCGGTCCGATTGCGAAACTGCCGCCGCGGCAATCGCCGACATCGCCGCCAAAGCTCTCGTCGCGGCATAGCTGCCATGCGTAGTCGTGCGTCCGGCGCTAACTGTCATGTGGACCAATCAACCCCTTCACCTGTCATTCTGAACGAAGTGAAGAATCTCTCAATGAATTCAGACTGTACGTTCGCGAGATTCCCGCTGCGGCGGGAGATTCTTCGCTGGCGCTCAGAATGACACTGTATTGGAGCGCCGACAGGGCAGATAACATTGGACGCGCTACGTAGCCTCGCCATTTATGGCGCGCTCCCGCTATATGGCGTTGCCTGTGAGAGATTGGCCTCAATCTCGAACGCGAAGCGTACTGAGCCGCTCGTCTGCTTTCACACATTCTGAGCCGTCGATTCGGTAGGATATGCTCCAACGATTAGTGAAGCTGGATCACGTCCATCCGATTGACCGGCCGGGCCGGATAAGGAGCATGCAATGGCATCAACTGCAATCGACATGTCGGCCCGCTACGCGCGCATCGACGATCGCCTCAAAGCCGGCGGCGTGGTCGTGCTCGATGGCGGTATCGGTTCCGAGCTTCAGGAAGTCGGCTATCCCGACAGCAAAGATGCCCGCCGGGAAAACTTCACTTGGGGCAGTCTGGCGATTCAGGAAGCGCCGGAGAAGCTGATCGAAGTGCATCGTCGCTTCGCCGAGGCGGGCGCCGACGCTCTGGAAACGCACACCTTCGCCCTGAACCGCATCTTCTCCGCTGTCGAGCTTGGCAAAATCGATCTCCCCGCCGATCGCTGGAAGGAGCTCGCCATCGAGTCGGTGCGCCTGGTGCGCGAGGGAGCCCGGCTCGGGGGCAACGAGGACGCGCTTGCCGTTTTCGCTTGCCGAACCATGGACTGGCCACCCGACCAGCAGGAAGAAGCTCGCGAGTACACCGGGACATATGTGCCACTCGACATCGAGCGCTATCTGAAACCGCTCGCCGAGACGCTGGCCACCGCCAAAGGGGATGACAAACCGGATGTCATCCTGATGGAAATCCAGAAGGAGATTCCTGAAGTTCTCGAATTCCCCGACTATCAGGTCTTCCTCGACACCGGCATCCCGCTCTGGATTGCCTATCGCCGCACGATCGGCAAGATCGTCGGCGTCGCGGGAGAAACGATCAGCGAGGACGGCGATCGCTTCGGTCACGCCGCGAAGAAACTCGAGGAAATGGGCGCTTCGGCGGTGCTGGTGAATTGCCTGCCGCCGAAACAGGTCGATGGTGTTGCGCCCTGGTTGCGGCAATATTCCGACATCACCCTCGGCGCCTATCCGAACATGGGCTCGTACCTTTTCTATGAATGGGACTGGACGGTTTGCCCTTCGCCTGAGGAGTTCGCCGGTTTCGCGCGGACCTGGATCGACGAGGGAATGCAGATCGTCGGCGGTTGCTGCGGCACGAGACCTGCGCACATTCGGGCTCTGGCCGATTCGCTGAACGCCGCTGCCGTCTAGTTGGGCGACACGATGCTGGATTTCGAATGAGTGATGACTCCCGCAAGGCGAATACGCGACGCCGCTCGGCCGCGCCGCCGTCGTTCGGCGCGTGGCTGAAGCGAATGCGCATGGCCGAACAGTTGAGCCAGACCGAGCTGGCGGCCCGCGCGAGTCTGAGTCGCTCGTACGTCTGCAATATCGAGCGCGGGTACGACATTCGGCCCAGCATCGACGCACTCGACCGCATTGGCG
>CAYWSE010000065.1:0-22091 GCA_964461025.1 uncultured Sphaerobacteraceae bacterium
TGGGATGATGACTTCCTGCTCCAGTTGCTCGCTCAATAAGATGCGATTGCCCTGACTGCAGCAAAGTATCAAACAGGTTCCTCGGCGGATCCTTGGAAATACATCGCAGGGAGCGAGGAGCGAGTCGCGAGACCCTGTTTCGACGTAGGACCGAGAGCGCGTAGCAATACGCGGCCGTCCGCGTAATCAAGGTGCTTGATGGACAATGTCGGGCTCCCGGTTCTCGATGACGTGTGCAGCCAGATCGTTCCCAAAGCGGCGCGCCGCTGGAACCAGCTCTGGCTCAACTCCCGGACTTGCACCCGGCCCCCGTACGTGAAAGTCGAAATTCGGTCGATGCCGCGGCGCCGTATGGCAAGCTTGTCGCCTGGCCCGGCCCACCATCCCGCATCGCGGAACTGGCGTTCAGCATGGACGAGAAGCGGGGGAAGGAAGAGGAGGACCGGCAACCCGAACCACCATTCGCCGAAAGACGTCGCGGCGAAGATCCCGCAAACGAGCAGCGTCATCAGTGTGAAGTCGCGCATGACCGGCATCATGTACCGGCGGCGCGCTCTCGGCGGGAGACGTCCGAACTCGACGCCTTCGCCAATCCAGGCGAATTCCGGGACGGCTTCCCGAACGAGCCCGGAGACGTCCGCCACTTTCAGGAAGGGGAAGAGCTGTCGCACGTGCGCGTCATCGTCGCTCCCGTGCTGCGCAGCAGCGCTTTCTATGGTGATCGAGGCATATCCAAACGGTTGCCGGAGCAAGCTCTCGACGATCGACACTCCCTGAATCCGGCGAATCGCGACAACATTCTGCTTCCGGTCGAGCAGCCCGCTGGTGACTATCAAGCTGTCCGGTGTGCGCGCCAGCGTGAAATTCCAGTTCGTGAGAACAGCACCGGCAATCGACAAGCCCCAGGCGATTATCGCCCCCACAAAGACCAGGGCCAGAATTCCGCCAGGAGTCAGCCGCTCTGGGTCCCACGGAATGCGTTCGACCATGCTCTCCGGGAGCACTTCGGAAACGATGCGAACGCCGAATGCCGCGATTGCCGCCGCCGGAGCGATCTGACCCGACGTGAGCCCGGAAACAAAGACCTCCCGAGGCGACATTTGCCGAATCACGACTGGCGTCTCGGACTCCTGCACAGCGTTGCCATCGCCCGACTCCCGTTCTGGGCGAGTAGAAGCGCGATGAACGGCGATCCAACGGCGCAGCCGTTCGGCATCAGTGTTGCCGATCGCCGGGATTGTCAGATTTTCCCCGGCGCCGGCAGTGGTGATCCGCAGTTCGCTGACGCCGAGAAGGCGGTGAACTGGCGTTTCAATGGTGTCAACGGCATGTATGCGTTCCGGTCGCACAGATTTGTGAGACGTGCCAAGCACACCCGATTGCAGCGAGATCGTGTTGTCCACAGCTGCATACCGGATCTTTCGCCACTCGGTTGCCCGCCAGGCGATCATGACGAGACCAAAAAGCACCGTGGCAGCGACCATCGCCAGCGCGCCGCGGTCACGAATCGAAAAGAGGAGCGGGATCAGCGCCCAGATGAAGGTCCTCAGGCTCTCTATTGCAGTGGTGATGATCCAGCCGGGATGCGGGCGGGTGGGTGGAATGTCGGGAATGCCTGGCGCGACGGGAATCTGCATCGGACCTACAGATCGTCGTGAATGTTGGCCAATGCCGCAATCCGGTTGCGCAATGGCTCCGCTTCGTCGACGGCAATGCCGGGAATGTCTCGACTGCCTCCCGCCGTATGGATGATGATCGTCGCCAGGTCGAAGAACCGGTCGACTGGTCCCTGCCGGAAATCGACGAACTGGACACGACTCATCGGGATCAGGGTCAGGCGCCGTTCGACGATTCCTGAATGGAGCTCGACCTCATCCTCGCGAATCTCGTAACGCCACTGCTGCCAGGTGACCCGAGGCACGTACCAGACGACGAGCCCCGCGATCAGCGCACCACCCAGGAGGAACAACGCGCCAAACGGGACGAAATCAAGAACGGATGCCGCCTCCAGACCGACAAGCAGCGCCAACCAAAGTGCGAAACCGATGGCCACGACAATCAGCCAGGACACTCGCCACGCGGGAATGGCGCGTGGATCGAGTGTCTTCAGATTTCCAGGTGATTCAGGCGTGGGGTTCGTTTCATCGATCATGACCGGAAGTTTCCCACAGCCGGGTCTCGCCTCAGGCGGGATCGATAAGCGCGTTCTGCTCGATTATTCGGGCGAACCAGCGTCCACTCTCCTTGATAGTGCGATGCTGAGTCTCGAAGTCGACGTGCACCAGTCCAAATCGTTTGGTATACCCCTCGGCCCATTCGAAGTTGTCCATCAGCGACCAGACGACATAACCATCGATTTCCACACCTTGCTCGATGGCGTCGACGACAGCTTCGAGGTGGGAGTGCAGAAATCTGGCGCGCTCCGGATCGGACACAATTCCATCTTCCGGCGCCGGGTCGGGAAACGCCGCGCCATTCTCGGTGATCGTAATCCTGAGTCCTCCATACTCTTCGCGGAGGCGCAGGAGCAGGGCGGTCAATGCGGATGGATCGATCATCTGGCCAGCCGCTGTCGTCGCGAGCTCGGGATTGGTGGTCCATCTGATCTGCATGACCGGGGCATCCGGATCGTCGACAACGTACGTGGGTCCGTAGTAGTTGACGCCGATGTAGTCCACCGGCGACGAAATGGCATCCATGTCGCCGGCTTCGATTTCCGGCCAATCATCACCGAACAACTCGACAATGTCGGAAGGATATGCACTGCCGGCGAGAGGATCGAGCCAGAAGCGATTGCGCAATCCGTCCTCGCGAATCGAGGCCTCCATATCGCGCTCGTGGTCGGAACCAGCGAAAACCGGGGAGAGCGGCAACCCAATGCCAACGGTTGCCGACCCGACATTAGAACGAATCGCGCCCAGGCCCAGTCCGTGGGCCAGCATCAGGTGATGTCCAACTGCGGCCACATCAGGCCAATGCATCCCACCCGGCGCGTGAATGCCCATCGCATGTCCGATGACCGCGTGAACCCAGGGCTCGTTGATGGTCATCCAGTGTTTGACACGATCGCCAACCCGCCGGCTGACGACATCGGCGTACTCCTGAAACGCCAACGCCGCATCGCGCGCCAGCCAACCCCCGGCGTCCTGGAGCCTGACCGGCAAATCCCAGTGATAGAGATTCGGCGACGGTTCGATGCCCTGGGCGAGGAGATCGTCGACCAGCCTGTCGTAGAAGTCGAGTCCAGCCTTGTTCGGTTTGCCCCAGCCGTTTGGCAGGATGCGCGGCCAGGCAATGGAGAAGCGGTAGAGGTCGATACCGAGCTCGCGCATGAACGCGACATCCTCAGTGGAGCGATGGTAGTGGTCGCAGGCGACGTCGCCGGTGCCGCCATCGACGACCACAGAAGGCTTGCGCACGAAGCGGTCCCATATCGACTCGCCCCGGCCGTCTTCGCGCACCGCGCCTTCGATCTGGTAAGCGGACGTGGCCGCCCCCCACCTGAATCCGTCCGGAAAGGATGTCTCTCCCATGCTGGTCCCTCGTCACTGGCTGCAGACGTGCATCGCTACATCTTAGTCTGGTCGGACATGTCAAACGACCGGCCACGTGGCCGGTCGCTCGGAATTGGTCTTTCATTGACTGGAAATCAATCGAGAATCGATGCGTCGTCAGAATTGTCGAGAACAAGTGCGTCGCGCTGCCCGAATGTCATCATGCTGATATGCACCTCCACATGCGGACTCTCTCTCGAATCGAGCAGAGTCCCCGGAAGCTGCAGCTCGCTGGCAACACCTCGTGGATGCGACTCATCTGGTTCAAAGGTGAGACTCTGATCCGATGCCGGCACTTCGGTTTCCGTGTGCATCGCTGGGCTCCTGCGTTCATTGTCGTTGGATGACCGAACTGCGACGAGGAACGCAGATTGCATGCCAACTCGCCAGGAGGCGTACAGACGACCGTGAAGCTACGGCTCGGGAGTCGCAACGTCGGCCTCGAGGAGCCAGGTCTCGAAGCGCTCGGTGAGCGCTTCGATGTTATTCGCCCAGTACTCGAAGTCTTCGACGAACTGGAGCGACTTGTTGCCGGGCGCGCTCGGCAGCAGCTCGACGCGGTCACGCCGAAGATACTCGAACGCATCGATATTGACCGGTCCGAACGGCACCAGACGGCTGAAATTCGCGGAGGGAATGGCGCGCGTGGCAAAGGCGATAAAGTCCATCGCCACGTCCTCGTTCTGCGTACCCCGCGGCGCCACCCACGCATCAGCGGAGAGCATGCCCTGATACCAGAGTGCGCGTATCTCTGCTCCGAGCGCCAGCTGATCGATCCGCGGACTGAATGCCGAGGCCATTCCAACGGCATCGGCGGCAACCAGCTCGATCGGTTCCTTGCTCTCCTGCCACCAGACGAGCACGTTGTCACGAATGCGGTCCAGCGACGCAAACGCGCGATCGATATCGAGCGGATAGAGCTCTTCGATCGCCACGCCGTCAGCGAGCAACGCGAATTCGAGCGTACCAACCGGGCTTCGCTGCAGACTTCGATAGTGAGTCGGGTCGAACGATTCATTTTCCGGTGACAGCACCGTCCAGAAGTCCGCCCAGCTCGCAGGCGCGGCCTGGCTTCCGGGAGGGTAGGTCAGTACCGTTGAGAAATAGGCTGCGCCAACACCATGCTCGTGGACGATATCGGGATAGAGCGAGGTCGTGTCGACAACATCGTAACGAATCGGACTCAGGTATCCATCCTGCGCGAGGCGAACCTGATCCTCCATCGGTACTGTCAGGACATCCCAGAGTACGTTGGCGTCATCAACCTGTGAGCGAAGATCTGACAGGTCTGCCACTTTCTCCTGAACAGTCGCGCCAGTCGCCTCGGCAAAGGGGGCGAAGAATGCCTCGCGCTGGGCATCCTGATAATCGCCACCCCAGCTGGCGATGGTGATCACACGCCCCATCCAGCGCTCGGGATCGGAAAACCCCGGTACCGGTGACCCAATGGCAATCTGCGTTGGCGTGGGCGAAACCTCTGGCGTCGCGGTTGGCTCAGGTGTTTCTGTCGGCGCGGGCGGACCATCGTCGTCAGAAAAGGGTGAGCAAGCGGCCAACAACGATGCGCCGATCGCGCTACCGGCGAGTGCGAGCCTCCGGCGTGAAAGGTTCCAGTCGAATAGCGTTCGATGCCGCGAACTCAGGTCGCACACTCCTGAACAGAAAGGACGTGCCTCATGCCGATGACAAAGTCACCGAAGACGCACGTGTCGTCAGTTTGATTGTGTGGATCATACCGGATTCCGCGCCTGAAGGTGACCGTACGTCAACGCCGGACCGTTCTCTCTTATTCAGGGTCAAGGTCATTCTCTGATACGATGCCCGTCGTTACAGTGGGTGGCCGCCTCACGGCGTCCCGCGTACTTGGGGGGCACGATGTGATGAAAGTGCTGTTCGGCGGCTTCGCTCATGAGACGAATACCTTTTCGCCCTGGAAGACCGGTGTCGCCGATTTTCACGCCAGCGGGTACTTCACAGGCGACGAAATCCGTCGACTTGCCGGCACAAACACGGGCGCCGCCGGCGTCATGCAGGCAGCCAGCGCTGACCCTGAAGTCGACCTGATCCTGACAAAGGAGACGACCGCGACGCCAGGGGGCTATGTCACCGACGAGATCTTCGAGGATGTCGTCGGCGCCATCGAGACTGCCGTGCTGTTGGAGAAACCGGATGCGATCGTTCTCGATCTGCACGGAGCAATGGTGACCGAATCAGAAATCGACGGCGATGGCGCCATCCTTCGCCGCATCCGCAACGCGGCGGGACCGATCGTTCCGATTGTGGCCGAGCTCGACCTCCATGCGAATGTCGGCGCGGAGATGCTCGAGCATGCCACGATTCTGGTTCCATACGACACGTATCCCCATATTGACAACGCTGAACGAGGCGAAGAAATCTTTCGGCTGGCGGTCGACGCGGCTCGAGGCAAAACACGTCCGGTCATGGCCTCGCGCCGGCTGCCGATGTTCCTCGCCGGGCCCAAGCAGTTTTCTGGCGCCGAACCGACGAAGTCGGTGATGGCGCTTGTGCACGAAATCGAAACACGATCTGGCGTTCTGACTGCGGGCGTTTGCTTCGCGTTTCCCTGGGCGGACTGTCCATTTGCCGGCATGACGGTAACCGTCGCCACGGACAACGACATCGACCTGGCTGGGCGTTGCGTTGATGAAATCGCCACTATGATCTGGGACAGGAGAGAAGCGTTCCGTCCAGATACCATGACCGTCGAGGAAGCGGTCCATGCGGCGATGGAAGCCGAGTCAGGACCTGTTGTGCTGGCCGATCTTGGCGACAACCCGGGCGGCGGCACCGCGTCGGATGGAACAGCAATCTTGTGGGGCTTGCTCGATCTTGGCGCTGAAAATGCCGCAGTCGCGGTGATTGCAGATCCTGAAGTCGTCGAGCAAGCTATTGCGGTTGGTATTGGCGGGGCGCTGCAGACAAAGCTCGGCGCGAAGGCCGACAACCTGCATGGGTATCCGATCGACGTCACGGCGACGGTGATCAGCCTCACCGATGGCGATTTCGTCTATGAAGGTCCAATGCTGACCGGCGTGCATTCGTCGATGGGCCGCAGCGCAGTGCTACGTTGCGAAGGACGGCATGGCAACCTGGTTGACGTCATCGTGACCGAACGACGAATACAGGCGCTCGACACAGCGATTTTCAGGTCGCAGGGCATCGAGCCAACGGAGAAGAAGATTCTGGCGCTCAAGTCTGCCGTTCACTTTCGGGGCGCATTCATGCCGATTGCGGCCAAGATCATCGAAGTCGATACCCCGGGGTTGACGTCGATCGACTTCAGCCGGTTTCCATATACGCAACTGCCCCGGCCCATCTGGCCGCTCGACGCGATCTGACCAGCGGAGCCCGTCGTCGCGACGGACATTGGCCCGTCTACCATGTGTCAGACTGCTTCCAGCGATTCGTGATGACAAGGCAAAGGAGTATCGATGAATACGTTCAATCTGTATATGGATGAAGTTCCAGACGATCTGGCCGCAGGCGAAGAGGCCTTCTCCGACGTTATTTTCCGACTTGTCCCATCCGTCGAAGATGACGGCAACGCCGATGACGCCGTTCTGGAGGGTCTCGATATCTACGACCTGCTCGACCTCCGCAACGCCATTCAGGAAGTCATTGACGTATTCGCCACTGCTTCGCTCGATCCGGCGTTTGTCGAACAATTGGAGCTGGATGCGGAAGGCAGCAACTAGCGCAATCCCGCCGGCGCGCCGTTAGCACCGTGCGATCCCGTCGCCAAACTGGTTGCTTGGCCGAGAATACTGTGCCGTGAATAGAACCGGTTGAGTTCGCGATGGACATCGCGCCGGCGTTCCTTGGCGGTATCAACTCTGTGCCAGGCAGCGTCGCTGTCGAGCCGCCACGAATTGACGTTGTCCGCGAGATAGCGAGGCAGCACCTCTTCACGCAAGTGGCGTCTCATCGACGGATCGGACACCGGAAAGATGACTTCGACTCGCCGATCCAGATTTCGCTCCATCAAATCGGCGCTTCCCAGAAGAAACTCCTCCTCGCCGCCATGGGCGAAGTGGTAGATGCGGCTGTGCTCGAGAAACTGACCGATAACTGACCGCACACGAATGTTTTCGCTCCAGTCCGGCACTCCTGGTCTCAGGCAACAAGCGCCGCGCACCACCAGGTCGACCTGCACACCGGCCATTGATGCCGCGTAGAGGGCACGAATGACTTCCTTGTCGACCAATGAGTTCATCTTGAAAAAGAGCCAGCCATTGCCATTTGCTCGATGCGCGTCGATTTCCCGGGAAATGCCGTCGAGTATCTTCAGTCGCAACGAGTGAGGGGCAACCCAGAGCGAACGGTAATCTTCCTGCTCGGAATACCCGGTGAGAACGTTGAAGAGCTCGGCAACATCCTGGGTGATTTCGGGTCGAGACGTAAAAATCCCGATATCCTCGTAGACACGGGCGGTCGAAGCGTTGTAGTTGCCCGTTGCCAGGTGCGCGTAACTCCGAAGACCATCCTCTTCCCGGCGAACAACAAGTGTGACCTTACAGTGCGTCTTCAGACCCGTAATGCCATACGTTACATGAACGCCGTGGTGTTCGAGTTCTTGCGCCCAGGTAATGTTGTTTTCTTCGTCGAACCGCGCTTTGAGCTCGAGAAGGACGGCCACCTGCGTATCGTCGTCCCGCGCTTCGATGAGTGCCGGAATGAGCGGGGACTCCTTACCGATACGGTACAGCGTCTGTTTGATCGCCACGACATCTGCGTCTCGCGAGGCGCGCGCGACGAAATCGGAGACAATCGCAAACGACTGATACGGATGGTGCACCAGCACGTCACGTTGCCGAATCGTCTCGAAAATGTCTCGCGAGCCCCATGCGCCTGAGACGTCGCTATCTCCCAACGGGAGCAAAGGCGCCGGAGTCAGGGATGGATCCTTCAGATCTGGCCGGTTGAGCCGGTGTAGTTCCCGCAATCCCTCTAGCGCCAGCGGGCCGTGATGGGTGTAGAGCTCACGCCTGCTTGCGCCGAGCTGATGGAGGAGCCATTCGCGCGTTTCCTCATCCATCGATTCCGGAACCGCCAGCCGGACAACGGAACCAAATGTTCGCTCGGAGAGCATCTCCCGCATGATAGCGAGGAGATCGTGGGACTCCTCTTCGTCCTCGTCGATCTCGATATCCGCGTCTCTGGTCACATGGAACGGAAACGACGCAACGACATCATGTCCCGGAAAGAGACTCCCGAGATTCTCCGCAATGAGGTCTTCGAGCCAGACGAACGTGACATGCCGATCGTCTTCGCTGTCAATCGCAGAGACGCGAACAAGGCGCGGAAGCACGGCAGGAATCTTGATCCGGGCGTACCGGCTGCTGCCGCGCGACTCGAGCTTGACCAGCAGGTTGAGGCTCTCGTTCGAGATATGGGGAAACCGGCGAGCCCGGTCGATCGCCTGCGGCGTCAGCACCGGAAAAACATCACGATCGAAATACGCGGCCATCGAAAGCTGAACCGACGCGTCAAGCGAGGAGAGCGGCGCAAGCCGAATGCCACGACGTCGCAAGCGAGGCAGGAGAACATCCTGATAAGTGCGCGATTGTTCCTCGAGCTGCTGCTGGATAACCGTGTGCATGGCCTCATACAGCTGCAAAGGAGTTCTGCCGTCCGCGCCCGGTTCAGAGATTCCGGCCGCCAGCTTGCGTTTGACCCCGGCCACCCGGATCATGAAGAACTCATCAAGATTGGAAGCGACGATCGAAAGGAATCTGGCGCGCTCGAGCAGCGGCACAGAAGTCTTGTGCGCGATCTGCAGTACTCGAGCGTTGAAATCGAGCCAGCTGAGTTCCCGGTTGACAAAGAGCTCAGGCAGAAGCGGAGGCAGCGTCAAGTCAGACGCCGGAGACGGCGATGATGCCGCAAGCGGCGTATGCGTTTGCGGCGTTCCATTCGTAGGTTGTCCGAGTTGCGTTGTTGCCGAGCGTCCAGAAACTGCCATCAGGCGGAACTCCAGCGTAAGCCAGAACACACTGGACGCTCGCCGGCTGGATGTTGCGCAGGATCGCTCAATCGGCGACGGAACTACCCTGACGGATCAATACCGCAGCCTGAGAGCTGATCTTTCGCATTGCCAACACAGGGACAAAGCTTGTCACCTTAACGGAATCGCCCCAGAGTTCGGCGACGGCAATAGAAGCCCAGTCGGCGAGTGTCTCCTGCGCTATTGTATCTCCGAACACCTTGTTTGCGTCATTGTAGACGCGTTCAGTAACCGATTCGAGCGTGGCGACGGGCACGGGCGCGGACTGCGCATTGCTCCATTGCACGGACAGTGAACCTCCACGAGATCGCGAATGGCGTGGCGCCAAACAGAGCGCCTTACGCCGACGCCCACCTGAGCGTTCGCTCTTCCGCACACCTGTTGAAATGGTGCGTGTTTCGACTCAGGAAACCCACCCGATCGTGTTAAGAATGTGTTAACGAGACAGCCAACACGGGGAACTGTATGCAAGCTGCGCAGGCGCCAAAAACCGCAAACAATTGCACCGACTCACTCCTCTCACATCGCATGAGTTCATCCACGGGAACGGAACGGACTGTGAATCGCCTGAACCAACTCGTTGGACCTGCCTATTGAGGTCTGCTCTCCTGGTCCGTTTGGCGCTCCAGGAGCACGGACTTTATGGATTTCAGCTCCTGTTTCAGCTCTTCCACATCTTCTTCGTATGCCCTAATGCCAAGCCACTGCAACAATCCCGCCAGCAAAGCAAATTGAACGGCAAGTTGCCAGAACTCGGACTGCAGATTCTCGAAGGTATCGCGCGCCCACTGAATCATGTAGTCGCCCCAAAGGGCCGAGACGCCCTCGGCTTCAGCCTCGTTGACAGCGGCGTACCATCCAAACGTCAGATGCAAAGCTACCGCGACAATTGCCAGGACACTCACGAAGATCACCGCGCTCGATCGCTTCATACCCAGCTCCATTCACCATCCATTGACGTCGAACACAAACTCGAATGTCGAATGCACAACTTGTGCCCTCTCTTGGGGGTTGTCATGCTTCCCAGGAGTCCGGTTTCACGTCGCCTCGAGAGCCTGGTACATGAACGGTTCAGCCCAGCGTTGAACCGGGGGAAGGGAATGTCGTGCATCAACTCCGAATCCAGAACGAGAGCCAGTGCATCACGACCTAAACGCGCCTGACGTCTTTCAATCGGCGGTGCGTCAGCTTGACAACTCTGGCTCGCTCCTTTACTAAGGAGCAAGCAAACCAACAAGAATCGTCGTCCGCTCAGTCAAAAAGGGGGGGTTCGTATGACGCGAAAGAGAACGACCATGTTGCTCGTGATGGCAGCGCTGCTCTTCTCGATGCTGCCACTGGCCAGCCATTCGTCAGTGACCGCGCAGGACGAGGGGCCGATCATCATCGGCGCGCCGGTGAATCTGACCGACTGGATGTCGGCGTATGACGTGCCGCCGCTCGAAGGCGCCAAGCTGGCCGTCAAGAAGATCAACGAAGCCGGCGGCGTACTTGGCCGCGAACTGCAGATCATCGAACTCGACGGCCAGACCGACCCTGCAACCGTCGGAAACGTGGCGCGTGAGCTGATCGCCCAGGGCGCCGAAGTCATTCTCGCGCCGTGCGATTTCGACTACGGCGCACCCGCCAGCCAAGCTGCGCAGGAAGCGGGTCTGGTTGGCATTTCATTCTGCGCGTCCTCACCTCTCTTCGGGTCAGAGGCTCTCGGCGACAAGCAGTTCACGCTTTCGATGTGGAACCAGACGATGTCCGCTGCCGCGGCGCAGTTTGGCATCCAGGAAAAGGGCTGGACGACCGCGGCCACGATCATCGACCAGGGGACCGAGTACACGCAGTCGCTCGGCGACTACTTTGTGGAGACATGGTCGCATCTGGGTGGAGAGGTCGTCAGCGAGGATACGTACCAGATTGGCGACATGACCGCGTCCGCCCAGGCACAGCGAATCCTCGACCTCGATGAGGCGCCGGATGTGATCTTCATCTCCGCCAACATGCCGGATTACGCGGCCATCATCGCTGACGTTCGCTCTGCCGGAATCGAGTCAGCGATCATGGGTGGGGACGCCATGGACACTGCTGAGTTCTACGAAGCGATGGGCACGGAGCTCGGCAACAACATCTTCATCTCAACGCACTCCTTCATCGGCGCCGAGGCGGGTCCGGAGATGGAGCAATTCATCGCCGATTTCGAGGCCGAATACGGTCGTGCGCCCGCTGTCTCGTTCGCGGCGATGGGCTGGGATGTGATTCAGGTGCTGGCCCAGGCAATCGAAGCTGCCGGCACCACCGAGGGAGCTGCCCTGGCCGAAGCGATGGTTGGCGTCGAGTATCAGCTGCTGAGCGGCAACCTGGTCTGGTCCGATGCCGCAAGTGGTCACATCCCGAACAAGGAAGCGTTCATTCTCGAGGTCGTCGACGGGGTCCCGACGTTTGTGATGCGTATCAAACCGGAATGGCAACCCGAGGCCTGACGGTCTTACCGCGATTGACACGGCTTTCGTTCAGAGCGCCACAGCGTTGGCGCTCTGACATCGCTCCGGGGAATTGATGTCAGCAACAGCGCACAACGCGCTCCAGGTGACCGATCTGACGAAAGACTTCGCCGGTCTACGGGCAGTCGATGGCGTCTCCCTCGCTGTTGAAGAGGGCGAGATTCTCGGACTGATTGGACCCAATGGATCGGGCAAGACCACCACGATCAACCTGATCACCGGACTCCTGAACATCACATCCGGGACTGTGCACGTCGGCGACCTCGACATCACTGGCTGGGCGCCGCATCGCATCGCCCGTAAGGGACTGGCTCGCACATTTCAGGTTGTGCGGCTCTTCAAGGACTTCACCGTACGGGAAAACATCGAAGTGGCAGCAATCGCCGCCACGGGCGCCAGCCGCCGGCATGCGCGCGAAACCGCCGACGAGGCGATGGCGATGGTCGGCATCGAACACCGCGCTGATATCCAGGCGAGCGTGCTCCCGCAGGGAGAGGAACGGCGCGTCGAGATCGCTCGTGCATTGGCGACCAAACCTCGTTTTCTTCTCCTGGATGAACCGGGCGCTGGTCTGAACGACGCGGAGATCGAGACCTTTCTACCCACCCTCCAGTACATTCGCAACACGACCGGCTGCGGGATCATGATCGTCGATCACGACATGCGGTTGATCATGAACTTGTGTGACCGCCTCCACGTACTCAACTTCGGTCAGACGATCGCCGAGGGCTCACCAGCTGAGGTCCGCGCCGACCCCGACGTCATCGAGGCGTATCTCGGAGTCGAGGCAGCGGCATGAGTCTGTTGGAAGTCTCCGGTTTGGAAGTGCGCTATGGCGCAATCGAGGCCGTCCGCGGCATCGACCTTCACGTCGATTCCGGCGAAATTGTCGGCTTGATCGGTGTGAATGGCGCAGGCAAAAGCACGACGATGCTCAGTATTGTTGGCGTGGTGAAGCCTGCGGCCGGAACAATCGTCTTTGATGGACAAGAGATTGGCGGCGAAGCACCTGAAAGCATCCTGCGCCGCGGCGTCGCGCCAGTCATGGAAGGGCGGCGGGTCTTTCCTTCGCTCACGGTCGAAGAGAATCTGCGCCTTGGCGCAGCGACAGTCAGAGACAAGACTCAAATCCAGGTGGATCTTGAGCGATGGACTGGTGTCTTTCCGATCCTGAAAGAACGGCTTGGGCAGCCAGCCGGGAATCTCTCGGGTGGGCAGCAGCAAATGCTGGCCGTGGCGCGCGCGCTGATGTCGCGCCCACGCCTGTTGCTGATGGACGAACCATCGCTTGGGTTGTCCCCGAAGTTGGTTGCTGAGGTCTTCGCGTTGATCGAACAGCTTCGTGAAATGGGTATGACGATTCTGCTGATCGAGCAGAATGTTCGCATGTCCCTGAACATCGTCGATCGCGTCTATCTGCTCAATACCGGTCGGGTGGAGTTTGCCGGCACACCTGCCGAACTGCGAGCAAGCGGCGACATCGAGCAGGCGTACTTGCTCGGGGCCGCGACTCGACCCGCATCGAGTGTGGCGGCATGATCGCCGATCTCGCCCAGTATGCCGTTTCATCACTTTCACTGGGCGGACTCTATGCGCTCATGGCCCTGGGGCTGGTGATTGTCTACGGCATTCTGCGGTTAATCAATTTCGCCTATGGCGAGCTCGTGATGGTCGCCGGCTATGGGATGCTGCTCTTCGGTCGCTCTCCATGGCCATGGATTTTCGTCGCAATCCTCAGCGTAATCGCCGCCATCATCGCGGCGGTGGTGATGGAACGCGTTGCATTTCGTCCCGTCCGAAATAGTTCACCTACCACGATGTTGATTACCTCATTCGCGGTCAGTGCGCTTCTGCAGAATCTCGCGCTCCTGATCATTTCACCGCGACCGAAAGTGCCTCGCCTGCCCGCGATGTTCACGAGGAACATTCGCTGGCACGGAATTCGGATCGATGTGCTCGATCTGATCGGGCTCATCGTCAGTATCGTGTCGCTGATTGTGTTGACAATCTTCCTCCGCAAGACGATCACCGGGCTTTCACTCCGCGCTGCCGCGGACGATTTCACGATGACGCGCCTGATGGGAGTAAACGCCAATAAAGTCATCGCAACGGCGTTCGCCATCAGCGGTTTAATGGCAGGGCTCGTCGCGCTCTTCTGGGTCGGGAATGCCCGCAGCACCACACCGACGATCGGGCTGGAGCCGGTGCTGATCGCCTTCATTGCCTCTGTGGTGGGCGGCATGTCGTCGTTGAAGGGAGCCGTGCTGGGTGGGTACGTTCTCGGTTTTCTGACGATCGGTCTGCAGACCTGGCTTCCCCAGGACATCAACGCTTACCGGGATGCGGTGCTCTTTGGCATCGTCATTCTCGTGCTTCTGATTCGTCCGGACGGTCTGATCAAACCCGCCTATTCGCGAGAGGCCAGATAGACCGTGTCGGTGCGTAATCGCGAACTTCTCAGCTGGTTTTCGACGCCGGTCATCCTCTCGGGCATCGTTCTCATTGTGATGGCGATCACGATTCTGCGCGACAACGTCGTGTTCGAGCGTGTGGTCATCGTGATGTTCATTCACCTGCTGCTGACCGTGGCCCTTCAGATCTTTATGGGGAACTCGGGACTCGGTTCATTCGGACACTATGCGTTCGTGCTCATCGGCGCCTATTCGTCGATCTGGTTCTCCCTCTCGCCGGAGGAAAAGAACCTTGCCCTGCCGGACATGCCGGAGGATTGGTGGCTCTACCAACAACACTACCCGTTTCTGGTTGCTGTCCTGTTGGGTGGGCTGACAGCGCTGCTCGTCGGCGCTGTGATTGGCATCGCGTTCGTCCGCCTGCGCGGCGCGTCGTTCACGATTGCCACGTTTGCGTTTCTCATCGTTGTGCACTCGGTCGCATTGCAGTGGCGCGAAGTGACGAGAGGCTCGCGAACGGTCATCGGCATCCCGCGCGAGACGAACCTGAATGTCGCAGCTGGCTTCGCTATTTGCGCCATCCTGGTCGCGTATGCATTCAAGGAATCCTCTGTCGGTCTCAAGTTGCGGTCAAGCCGGGCAGACGAAGACGCGTCAGCGTCGATCGGCGTCAATGTGAAGTTGATGCGATGGATGGCCTGGTCGCTCAGTGTGTTTTTCTGTGGTATGGGCGGGGCACTCTGGGCACATTTCATCCAGCAGTTCTCGCCGCAATCGTTCTATCTGAAAGAGACCTTCCTGATCGTGGCCATGCTCGTCATCGGCGGCTCGGCCTCCGTGAGTGGCGCGGTCGTTGGCGCTGTTTCCGTGGCGATGGCATCGGAGGGGATGAGACAAATCGAGAACTGGTGGAATCTGGAACGACAACAGGCGACCTCGATTGGCGAACTCCTGCCCTTTCAGCTCGTCGGATTCACGAATATCGTCATCGCGCTGGCAATGATTCTGGTTCTTATCATCCGGCCATCTGGCATCATGGGGGGAAAGGAACTGCGCTGGCCATTCCGTTCTTCTGGAACACCGCCGCGTTCGACTGAGATCGACATTGGCCTTCCGGCCGAGGCAACGCAGGACGCTCACACATAGGTTGGTGAGATGATGATCGAAGCAAATCGAGCGGCCCAGATCGCGGCGCGAGACAAAGCCGTAATCGCTGATGCACTCAAGATCCGTTACACACCCTTCACGCTCTCGCATGGCGAGGGCGCCCGCTTGTTCGATACGGAAGGACGCTCCTTCATCGATTTCGGCGCCGCCTGGTCTGCGGCCGGTCTCGGGTACAGCAATCAGCAGGTTCGCGACGCGATTCGACAGCAGCTCGACAAAACGACCTGCGGCATCCTCATTTCCGGCATGCACGAACCAGCCGTCGATCTGGCGGAACGGCTGATCGAGCTCGCCCCGGGCGACTTCGAGAAGAAGGTTTGGTTCGGTTTGGCGGGTTCGGACGCCAGCGAAGCGGCGCAGCGCATGATCCTTCGTGCCACGCGGAAACCGCGCATCGTGTCGTTCGTCGGTAGCTGGCATGGCACGACCGATGCCGGGATGGCGCTATCGGCCCATCCATCGCTGACCGGCGTCGGCGGCGGCGCACATGTCACCAAAATTCCTTACCCGAATCCATATCGTGATCCCTTCGGCGGCGACGGAGAAAACCTGACCGACCGCTGTCTCGACTACCTGGAGAAATTTCTCTTTACCACGATTTGCCCACCGGGCGAGGTTGCGGCGATCTTCGTCGAAGCCGTTCAAGCCGATGGCGGTGATATCGTGCCGCCGGCTGACTTCCTGCCCAAGCTGCGGGCGCTCTGCGATCGCCACGGCATCCTGCTCGTCATTGACGAGATCAAGGTTGGTCTGGGCCGCACCGGGGAGTGGTTCGCGTTCGAGCATGGCGGTATCGAGGCGGATCTGATCCTGCTCGGAAAGTCACTCGGCGGCGGGCTTCCTCTCAGCGCGATTGTTGGCCGCAAAGAAATCCTCGACGTCGCTTCCGGCATCGCGCTCTTCACCATGGTTGGCAACGCAACAAGCTGTGCGGCCGGACTCGCCGTACTCTCCGAGATCGAGCGGCAACAGCTCCTGCCCCGAGCGACTGTCGCAGGTGAGCGCTTCCTGCACGGATTGCAGAACGCGCTCGGCGAATTCGATGTTGTGGGTGACATTCGCGGCAAGGGACTCATTCTCGGTGTCGAGCTAGTCAAGGACCGCATCACGAAAGAGCCCGAAACGTCACTCCTGCCCAAGGTTGTCTATCGCGCCTGGGAGCTTGGACTGATCGTCTACTATGCCGGTATCTGGGGGAACGCGCTCGAGTTCACTCCGCCTCTGGTAATCGAGGACGCCGACATTGATGAGGGGATCGACATGCTGCGTCGCTCGTTCGAGGATGTCTTCGACGGCGCAGTTTCCGACGAACAAGTCGCAGAATTCGCTGGCTGGTAATAAGCACACATGACCGACGGACGGATAACAAACTATCTGGAGAGCACGCTCGATTCCTATCTCGCTGATCTGACTCATCTCTGCGCGATCGACTCCGGTAGCTACGACAAGGAGGGCGTCGATCGAGTCCAGGATTGGTTGCGCGATGCGTTCGCGGCGGAAGGCTTCGAGACGGAACTGATCCCGAACGAGCGGTTCGGCGCCGACCTCCTGGCCCGCAAGCGCGGAACGGGCAGGCAGCGCGTCATGCTCCTCGGGCATGCCGATACGGTCTATCCGCTCGGCACCGCGGCGACTCGGCCGGTAACGATCGGCGACGACGTCATTCTCGGGCCTGGAACCTGTGACATGAAAGCTGGACTGCTGGCCGGTCTGTACGCGATTCGCGCGCTCAATGCAACTAACTGGAACAACTACGACGAGCTAACCGTGATCGTGGTCTCCGATGAGGAGATACACGAACGCCACTCGATCGAGCTGTTGAGAACCGAAGGCGCGCGGCATGACGCGATTCTCACGCTCGAAGCGGCCAGAGAAAATGGGGATATCGTCACCTCTCGCAAGGCTGGCACCTGGCTGACCGTCGAGCTCACTGGCAAAGCCGCCCACGCTGGTGTCGAGCCGGAAAAGGGAGCCAGCGCGGCGGTCGCGCTCGGGCATGTGCTCGTCGAGACGTTCAAATTGAATGACTATGCAGCAGGAAACACCGTCAATCCCGGCGATCTTGCCGGTGGAAGAGCGCCGAACATCGTCGCCGACAGCGCCAGAGCGCGATTCGATCTTCGCTCCTGGACGAACGCCGGTCTGGATTCGCTGCGCGAGGCCTTCACTGAAAGAGCGACGCGAACCTGGGTCGAGGGGGTATCCGCAACGGTCTCAGACGACGACGGGTCCGGCACTCCGGCAATGGAGCGCACCCCGGGCGTCGAGCGACTCGAAGCGGCGGCGATCGACATAGCTGCAGATCTCGGATTCCCTCTGAAGGGCGCTCGGACTGGCGGTGGATCGGACATCAGCTTCGCCGGATATCGCGGTACACCTGGGTTGGATGGGCTGGGACCGGTCGGCGGACTCGATCACGGCCCCGATGAGTACATTCTGCTGAGCAGCATCGTTCCGCGCACTGCACTTCTGGCGACGCTCGTGCAGCGGATCGGCGACGACGAAAGGTTCAAGTATGACCAGCGGCTTGACTGACGCCGCTTCTCTTCTGAAGCAACTCGAAGCAGACGGGATCGAGCATTTCTGGACGACGTACTACGACTACAGTGGTCTCGGCTGCGCGAAATCAATCCCGCCGGAAGCGCAGCAAAGCGCCGTGGAGACGGGCGTCGTTTTCACACCGGCGAATCTGGATATGGACATTCTCGACCGCCAACCACCGACCGCGACCTGGCTCGCCAACTGCGGTGACTTTCTCGCGGTTCCCGATCCCGCCAGCTATACCGTTCTGCCTCGATTTCCCCGCACCGCGAAAGCGAACGTCTGGATGCGGGCGACTGATGGCAGCGAGTGGCAAGGCTGCCCGCGAACGCGCTTGCAGGCGATCGTCGACGACATCGAGTCAGAAGGCTACCGGGTGCAGTCTGCACTGGAACCGGAGTTCTATCTGCTCAACAAGACCGCACCTGGTGAGTACGAACCGGTGAACGCGTCGCGAATGTTCACGCAGGCGGGACTGCAGATTGGCCAGCCGTTCGCCACGCGCGTCGTCGACGAGCTGCGGGCAATGAGCGTTCCTGTCGACCAACTCGGCAAGGAATATGGTCTCGGCCAGTACGAGATGTCGGTCCATCACGGCACCCCGCTGGAAGCAATCGACCGGTATTGGGCGTTGAAGGACGCGGTGACCGATGTCGCGCGTGATTGCGGATATATCGCGACGTTTATGCCGAAGATCTACTCGCAATGGGCGGGAAACAGTCTTCACGTTCACCTGAGCTTGTGGGATATCGATACCTCGTCCAATGCAATGGCGTCGACAGAGGACGAAGTCTCCCTTTCACAGACCGGGCTCTGGTTCCTGGGCGGCCTGCTGAGCCACGCTCCTGCCCTGACCGGGTTGGGTTCGCCGACGGTGAACAGTTACAAACGACTCTTGCCCGGAACGTGGGCGCCCGCCAACATCTATTGGGGTTACGGCAACCGGTCCGGCGTTGCTCGCATTCCCGGCGTTGGTAAACGACGCCATATCGAATACCGGTCGGGCGACAATAGCTGCCAACCGGCGCTCTTCCTGACCGGGCTGCTGGCCGCTGGTCTCGATGGCATCCGGCGCCAGATCGATCCCGGCCCACCGTTCCAAGGCGATGTTGGTCGATTGACGGTCGCCGAAATGGCGGAGCAAGGGCTGACATTCCTGCCGCGTAACTTGCCGGAAGCGCTCGATGCGCTGGAAGCAGACGAGGTTGTCGCGGGTGCCGTCGGCGACGAAATCCTGCCTCACTTTCTGTCGGTCAAACGGAGCGAGCTCGAAACGTATGAGCTCACGGTTCATCCTTGGGAACGCGAGACATATCTGGAGGTCATCTAAACGTGGTTGATGTCAGCGGGTTGCCGGTTGTCGATATTCACGCTCATCCATTTCTCGACCGGGGACCACTCTCGACCGAGGAATTCACCAATCTGACCGCCTTCGGGGGCGGCGACGCAACCTATGTTGAAACCTGGGAAACGGAGATCACCGACGACATCCGGGATGAGCTCCTCCGGGTAAAGCAGGAAACGGTCTATTTCAAGCGAATGATCCTCGATCTGGCTGCCTATCTCGGCATCGAGCCCGACATCGATGCCGTCGTCGACGCGCGGAATCAGGCCATTTCCAGTGGATACATCGACTACGTCCGCGCGCTCTATGGCGATGCCGGGATCACGTCGATCGTTTTCGACTTCGGTATTCCGCTCCCCATCCTGGACATCGACGAGGTGCAGGCCCAATTGCCGGTCGAGGTCGTGCCGATCTACCGCATCGAACCGCTCATCGCCGATCTGCTGAAGACCGACCTGGGATGGAGCGAGTTTTCTCGCGCTTATGACGACGCCATCAGTGAGGCGCTGACCTCGGGCAACTACAAGGGCGTGAAGTCGATCATCGCCTATCGTACCGGGCTGGAAGTGTCGCCTCTATCCCGCACGAAGGACCAGGGCTATCAGGCGCTCGACGCCATTCGTCGCGGACTGGGCGGCGGCAGCATGAAGAAGCTGCGCGATCACCTGCTCTGTCGCGCTCTGGAGCTCTGCATGGAGCACGATGTGCCGATGCAGATTCACACCGGCATGGGTGACTTCGAAGTCAATCTGCCGCTTTGCCGGCCGGCCTATTTGATGGACTTTCTCCGCTTCCCGACCTTCCGCGACTGCCGCGTGATTTTGGTCCATACCGGCTATCCCTATCACCGCGAAGCCGCGTACATCGCCAATGTATTGCCGCGCGTCTATGTCGAGGTCAGTGAGGGGATTCCGTTTGCCAGCACGGCCGCATGGGACATCTACGAAGGCGTCCTCTCGATGGCGCCGGTGAACAAGATCTGCTATGGCTCAGACGGCTACAAGGTGCCGGAGATCATCTACACCAGCGCCAAGCTCGGTAAGCAGGCTCTGGCCGACGTGCTCGATCTGCAAGTCCAGCGGAAGATGATGACTGCGTCCGATGCCCAGGCGGCCGCCGCCGCGATTCTCGCCGGCAACGCCAGGGAGCTCTATCGCATTGACTGATCGAATCATCGTCAAGGACTGCGACTTCGGCCGACTGACCGGCGGAGATGAGCTGTTCATTGATGTCGCGTTGACTTTTCCGGCCGGCCGAGCCTCCGGCATTTCGCTCGATGACGTTGCGACTGTGATTCTTGAGCGAGACGAAGGGAGTCCAGTCGTTGAAGTCCCCCAACTCGCGGAGCATCTCGCCGAGAAGCTCTTCGAGAGCATTCCCTGGTTGGCACAGGTCGAAGTGACGGTCAAATGGCCGATACGGGCGGGAGGCTCGACAACGTTCGCATACGAAATCACCAGACGCCGAAAGGCAGGCCCTGCATTGCAGGGCAAGAGTATCCGGATACCCAAACCCCGTACCAATTGATGTTGTGGACGCACCACGTTCGTGCGAGTGGACCCACACTTGGGTCAACTCAGCCATCGGTCGGGGGCTCTGTCCGGAGTGAAACGCGCCGTGGCCTGCGACGAGACGGACGAGTTGTCTCCCTGCACCGGTTTCCTGAGACTATTGCCCGAGGTATCGCTTGTGAATCTTTGCAACCAGCGAGTAGGTCGTATCGACCATATTCCCGACGTACAGCTCGCCGGCCGCCGAAAGGAGTTGGTATGCGTCGAGCGGATCGAAATCGTAATCACCGACCATCCATTGGATGAGGTCGTGATTGGCGATGCGCGCGGCATCCTCCATCGGTCGTGCGCTGCCTACCGACATAATGTGCGTATCGGACTCGATGCGCGGCCACGTGATCGCCTGACCCTTGATCACCTCGAACTCGAAGATACCTCGTGAGGAGATCTCCAGAGCGACGCCGCAGAGCTCACCCTGTCCCTGTGCAGCATGGGCATCGCCAACATAGAAGAGCGCTCCGGGATGATGTACTGGGAAGTAGACAGTGTGCCCCTCGGTGATGTCCGGCACGTCCATGTTCCCGCCGTGTGCTCCAGGCGAGAGTGACGAGACCGCTTCGATGTGCGGTGAGGTCCCCATCGTGCCGAAAAACGGCGCCCAGGGAATCTCCCAGCGGTCCTTCCAGGCATACCCACCTGACGCGGTGCGCTTGTAGAGCCAGACCCGTTCCTCGAGTGGAGGTTGCAGCGACGGAGTCCAGACGGTGGATGTCAGACCGCCGAAGTAGGGCACGGTGCAGGAGACCGCCCAATCGCGGGTCGGTTCGATCGAGATGATCTTGACGGCAAGCGTGTCGCCAGGTTCGGCGCCCTCGATGTACAGAGGACCGGTCTGCGGGTTGAGATAGGGTCCCAGCACGCCGCTGACAGATTGGTCCTCGCTGGTGAGGGCGTTGCCAAATGCGTCGATCGTATGGATCGCCACCCGCTCTCCTGGTTTCACGCGCTCGATCGGTGCGGCAAACGGTCCAAACACATAGTGATA
>CAYWSE010000066.1:0-21650 GCA_964461025.1 uncultured Sphaerobacteraceae bacterium
GCAGGATGGGGAACGGCCACCGCGACGGCCAACCCCGCCTGCCGCACTAAGCTGCTTCCAGCTATGATCTCCATGCAATCGACTCCTTATCAGTCGGCTTGCCGAATGCCCACGCCTGACCGTGTGGGCATTCCTCGTTTCCGGTCACTGCGTCACGAAAGCGTCACCGGTCGCAATCAAGTCTAACCGGACGCGTGAGCACTCCACGGACTTAGCGCCGCGTGAATCCTAGAATTCCGGTCACTGGTTCGGACTGCGGAAACCGAGTCAGATCGTCACCAGAGAATCCCTCTCCCGGCACCTCACATTACCTCGCAGTTGCGCATGGACCGGCCCGGCTAACATTCGGCTTATACTTCGCCCGCATCATTGCTGGCAGGTGGGCAGGATTTGAGCGCCGCGGGGACGTACCGGTTCTTTAGCGATCGAGAACAGAACGAGGTCATACTCCCTGAAAGAGTCTGGTTCGACCATATCCTGACGAATCACCCTGAAATGGACCGCCAGGAATGGGCCATCGAGCAGACCGTACGTCGGCCAGACGTCGTGAATCGAGATGTGGCCCACCGCGATCGTCGAAATTACTACCGAAGGTGCACCGTACAAGGGTTTGACGACGAGGTCATAGTGAAGGTTGTGGTTCAATACACCGTTGCGATCTGGGGGACATGGCAAGGCGTCATACGAACAGCCTACGTTACGGACACAATCCCAGCGCATGAGGAGAGGTTATGGCCCGAAGAGAATCCGTAGCCTACGCCGATGAGTTTCTGGAGCGTCTGGCGAGAACTCCAGCTGATGACATCAACTTTCGTTTCGACGAATTCAGCGATACGTTGTACCTGAGCTTAACGTCTGATCCTCAGCCGGCCATCAGCGTTTACATCAATGCCGGCTGGATGGTTCGCGTTCATCGAGACAGCGACGAGGTTGTGGGCATCCAGATTGAAAACGCGTTGTCCGACGCTAATCCATTTATGGATCTGGCGAAGGATACGGTCGATCTGATGCGAGAACGTGCATTTGCCACACCCAGTTCAATCGAGCAAACAATCGAACACTTCAGTGAAGCCATTCCTCAGCTCGTCTGCTGTTATTAGCCGTCTCTCAATCTACTCGTGTTTGGCGATTGCTGAGACGCATCGCACTCAAAATGCGACGGCGCAACCAGTGTGGGTTCGAATCCCTCTCCCGGCACCTTCCAATTGTGCTCTTTGTCTGCTGATCTGGGTTGATTGGCCCGCTCGAAACAAGTCGGCCATTCGGTGTTCGTCCCGGTGATGGCAAGAGCCGGCGAACTGCCTCTGACGGTCTGCTCCGGGAAACACACGAGCTGCGTCGTCGTCTCCGGTTTGCAGTTGCCCTCGCAATGACCGACCCTCGCCCCTGACTCCCTTCGCATGTACCATTTGGACAGAGAAATCGCGCAATGCAGGGAGGACCCGAATGACCTTGATCGCTACCGTCATTGTTGTCGCCATCATCGTACTGGTCATCCTCGCTTTTGTGTTTTCGATCGCGTTTCGCCGCGTTGTGCCGACGAACATGGTGCACATCGTTCAATCCAGGCAGGCGACGACCTCTTACGGCACCGGGATGTCAAGCGGCAACGTGTACTATGCCTGGCCATCTTTCCTGCCTGTTTTCGGTGTCACCGTCATCGAGTTGCCTGTTTCGAACTTCGACCTGTCACTGCACGACTACGATGCCTACGACATCGACCGCGTTCCCTTCCGGGTTGATGTGGTGGCCTTCTTTCGAATCGCAGACACGAATGTCGCCGCTCAGCGCGTCTCCACGATCGAAGAATTGAATGGCCAGCTGTTGCAGATCGTGCAAGGCGCGGTCCGCAAAGTGTTGGCGTCAGCCAAGATCGACAACATCATGCTGGAGCGTGCGACCTTTGGCCAGCAATTCACTGCGGAGGTCGAGGAACAGCTTGGCCAGTGGGGCGTTTATCCTGTCAAATCGATGGAGCTGATGGATATTCGCGATGGCGCCGGAAGTCAATCGATCTCGAACATCATGGCCAAGAAGATTTCCCACATCGAAATGGAGAGCCGCACCGAAGTCGCCATCAACAACCGCTCCGCCGAGACCGCGGAGATCGAAGCGGGTCAGGCCGTCGAGATCCGTCGCCAGGAAGCCGAACAGGCAGTCGGCGAGCGTACCGCGCAGAAAGACCAGGCCGTTGGCATCGCCAACGAGCAATCACGACAGGAAGTGCTCACGCAATCACGGGTCACCGCCGAACGCGAAATGGCCGTGACCCAGGTCGAGCAAGTCCGGCAGGCGGAAATCGCCCGCGAGCAGGCTGTCGTCACCGCGGATCAGCAGAAACAAACCACCGTGATCATCGCTGAAGGACAGCTCGAAGCGACACGCCGGGCAGCCGAAGGAATCCAGGTTGAAGGCGCCGCGCGAGCGGAAGCCGAGAAAGCGATGCAGTTGGCGCCCGTCGAAGCCCAGATTCGCCTCGCCGAGCAAATCGGCATGAACCCGGCTTTCCAGCAGTATCTGGCGACGATCCAGGGGCTCGAGTCATACGTCCTCGTAGGCAGCAAGCAAGCTGAAGCGCTCAAGGAGGCGGACGTCAAGGTCATCTCCAACACCGGCAATCCAACCGAAGGCGCCGGTGGAGTCATGAGTCTTTTCTCGAGCCGGGGCGGCACGGAGCTTTCGGCGATGGCCGAGGCCATGGCCCAGACCCCGATGGGCCAGGCGCTCTTCGCCCGCCTTGGCGTCCAACCGGCGCCGAACGGCAGCGCAGAATCACCTACCGGCACGGACAGCGGGGGCGACACGGGGACTGTCACTTCGGACAGTTAGCCACTCGTGCCCTCCACGGTTGACCCTACGTATCGGCCTCCGCTCCTCGATTAACCGTACGCATCGACCTCCGTGTCGATGCCATGGCCAGTAGGGCCCGGCGCTGTTCGGCAAAACGGCGTCGTGGCCCTATGCGCGGTTGTGGTCTCACTCCGCTTCGTTCCTGCGCTCCGTTCGACCACCTGCAAACACGGAGGTTTGCAGCTACGGTCATGGTGGGCGAGTGCAAGAAACCTCAGTCCAATCGCAACCAGTGCGCAACGACGGCGAACGTCTCGCGGATCATGTAGCGAAACTCGGTGCTCGACCCTTGCTCGATCGGGCTGTTGTCGGCGTCGTTCGCTTGCGCCGACAGCCCGTTCTCCTCGGCAAGCATTTTCGCGCGGTAGAGGTGAAATCCATCGCTGACGAGAAGCACATCGCCGATCCCCCGCTCCGAGAGCAACGTCGCCACGTTGGTCATGCTCTCTTCCGTGTCCGAGCTCAACGGTTCCATCAGGATCGCGGCACCAGGTACACCGCGCTCGACCAGATAGTTGCGTCCTGACTCCGCTTCCGTATAGACATCGCCTGGCAGGTTGCCGCCCGTGACGACGATAACCTCCGACGCTCCAGCCTGATAGAGCTCGAACGCCATGTCCAGCCTTGCCTGGAAGACCTGCGACGGCACGCCGTTGAACTGTGCAGCGCCGAGTACGACGATCGCCCCTGCCGGACCTTCATCATCCGATCGCGCTGACCTGTAGACGAGCAAGAACGCGACGATGAAAAGCAGCGCAATGCCTGCCAGCGCCACGACTGTCGCACGCGAAATCCACCAGGAAAGCCCACGACGCTTGCTGCGGGTTCTCGATGTTGGCGCGTCGATCTGTTCCTGTGTGAGCGGATAGGACATGGATCACGAGGCCGGGAAATCGAACGACGAAGTTGGAGACTGCTGACTGCAACCAGAGCCAGCGGTAAAGAATAGCAGTCCCACAACAGGAGAAGGCTCAAGCGTCAGGCTGCGTCTCATCGGGCACGTCATCCTCGATCGACGGTTTGCGGCCCAGTTTGCCGTTCAGTATCAGCACACCAAGCACATCTTTGACGACTCTCGCGCCGAGCAACGATGTCGTATCGGCGACATCGTAGGGTGGCGCCACCTCGACGACCTCCATCCCGGCCAAACCTTCTCGAGTTACCAGCTCGAGCAACCGGAATGCCTCGCGCGGCAGCAGACCTCCTGGTTCGGGTGTGCCCGTTCCAGGCGCGAACGCCGGATCGAGCACGTCGATGTCGAACGACAGGAACACCGCTTTTGCGTCTTTCCAGGCAATCTCCAGTGCAATCTCCGCAATCCGATCGAGTCCCCAGCGGTCGATATCGCCGATCGTGATCGATGTCGCCCCCCGCTCCCGTACATTGCGGATACCCACGCGGTTCACGTTCCAGCCGCCGATGCCGATCTGTACCAGATTGGAAGGGGGCGCGTTCGGAATACTCGTCGCATGAAAAAACGGCGTGCCGTGCATTCGTTCGTCAAGCGTCTTTTCACCCATATCGGGGTGACGGTCGAAATGAATGATGCCGATGTTGCCATCGACATATGGCGACAGCCCCCGGATGTCGGGATAACCGATCGAGTGATCGCCCCCGAAAATGACCGGAAAGACCTCCCGCTCGTGCAGAAACGCGACCGCCTTGTCGATCTGGTCGAAACTCTTTTCGATATTGGCGGGAATGATGGAAATGTCGCCGGCATCGACCATCCGCAGCGACTCGTAGAGATCGAGCCCCATCTCGAAACTGTAGCCAAGTGAAAGCGACGTTGCGGCCCGGATGCCGCTCGGTCCGAACCGCGCCCCCGGCCGGTAGGTTGTGCCCGCGTCGAGCGGCGCGCCCACAAAAACAACGTCCTGACCATCCAATTCCCGCATGTCCTGCTGAAATGGCACACCCAGGAAGGTGGAAGAACTGGAGAACTTCCCGGCTACCGCGTTGCGATTGAACAACGGAATCGTCCGGTCCTCGATCGACCAGGCCGACTCCAGACCCCATTCCAGAGCCAGGCGACGACGCTCTTCACGCTCCTTCATCGGAACGGTCGCTTCGCGATGACCGGCCTGCACGCCCTGCAGCGACTCTCTGTTCATCAGCCCTTCCTCTCCTTCCCTGCCAGTCGCGTAGCCGCCACGACCTCGACGGCCGCCGGATTCTCAAGCGCTGTGGTGTCGCCCGGGGGCAACCCGAGATAGGCGGCGCGAATGACCCGGCGCATCACCTTGGCATTTCTGGTCTTCGGCAAATCGCCGACGATGTGAACAACTTTGGGACGCAGTGCCGCGCCGAGCTGCTTGCCGATCGCCCGGCGAATCTCCTCGGCAAGCTCGTCGCTCTCAACCTGTCCTGCCCGCAGCACGGTGAAAACGACGATGCACTCGCCCTTGACCTCGTCCGGCACGCCGATCGCGGCAGCTTCCTGCACCGCGGCATGGGTGACGGCCGCCGACTCGACTTCCGCCGGACCGACGCGCTTGCCCGCTACTTTCAGCGTGTCGTCCGAGCGGCCGCGGATGAACCAGCATCCGTCGTCGTCCACTTCCGCCCAGTCGCCATGGACCCAGATGCCGGGAAATCGCGACCAATACGTCTCCTCATAGCGTTCCCGGTCGTTCCAGAATCCGCGTGTCATGCCGACCCAGGGCTGGCGAACGACCAGCTCACCGACAGCCCCGCGCACAGGCTTGCCAGCCTCGTCGAGCACATCGGCGTCCATGCCCGGCACAGGACCGCTGAATCCGCACGGTTTGAGCGGTGACGTTGGCAGCGACGTGACGATGCCGCCGCTTGTTTCAGTACCACCAGAGTAGTTGATAATCGGACACCGTCCGCCGCCAACGACGTCGAGAAGCCATTGCCACGGACCCGGGTTCCAGGGTTCACCCGACGATCCCAGAGTCCGCACGCGGCTGAGATCGGCTTCGTTCACCCACTGATCGCCTTGCGTCATCAACACCCGAATCGCGGTCGGCGCAACGCCCAGCACCGTCGCCTTGCTGCGTTCGGCCACCTGCCAGAGACGACCGGGGTTGGGGTAATCAGGCGTTCCCTCGAAGAGCACGATCGATGCACCGAGCAGCAATCCGCCGCAAATGAGCCACGGTCCCATCATCCAGCCGAGATCGGTCACCCAGAAGACGGTGTCGTTGCGGCCCACATCGAAACAGAACGCCATATCATGCGCCGCTTTGACCGGAAAACCAGTCTGGACATGCAGCGCTCCTTTCGGGCGACCTGTCGTGCCTGAGGTGTAAATGATCATGTAGGGGTCGTTGGCGGCCGTTTCGACCGGCGCGTCGAGCGGCACAGCTGCTTCCATCACCTCATGCCACCAGCGATCGCGCGATGCGTTCCAGTCGACGTCGTTGCCGGCCCGTCGCCAGACCAGACAGTGCTCGACCGTTGGCGAAAGGGCAATCGCCGCATCGGCAACGGATTTCAGGTCGATCAGCGAACCACGCCGAAAGAAACCGTCTGCTGCGATCAGCAGCTTCGCGCCACCGTCCTGCAACCGGGAAGCCACCGCTTCCGGTCCGAAACCGGAAAACATCGGAATGAAGATCGCGCCAAGCGCCCCAACCGCCAGCACCGCGACAACCGTTTCCGGCGCCATGGGCATCAGGATGCCGACCCGGTCGCCATGCCCGATGCCCATCTCGTGCAACACTCCGGCCAATCGCATGGTCTCGGCACGTAGCTCGGCAAAGGTCATCGTGCGTTGTTCGCCGTCGTCCCCTTCCCAGTAGATGGCGACCCGGTCGGCGTCTCCGGCGTCGATCCACCGGTCGAGCGCGTTGCGGACGTAGTTGAACGTACCGTCGACGAACCACTCCGGCCACATCGCACCAGCCGTGAGATCGAGCGGGCTGGAATAGGGTTGATCGAACTGGAGACCGAGATAGCTCGAAACAGCATCCCAGTAGCGACCGACATCCTCGATCGCCCAGGCATGAAGCTCCTCGCTACTCGTGAGCCCCTGTCTTGATGCAAACTCGAGAATGCGGCTCTGGGCAACCGCTGACGTGTCTGGTGTCCAGGCAAACTGATTCGATGACATGAAAACTGCGCGCTCCACCGGTCGTTGCCGGTCACGGTATGCTGATGACCGATACCTCATGGCGCATTGTTGACCCCATGGGTTCAAGGGTCAAGCCGGGACGAGGAGCGAATACCGATGTCGAAGTGGCGATTCTGGTCGAAGGACGCAACAGCGGAGCCAATCGAGCGTGTGGGCACGACCACGCCTCCCGTCGCGCCTCGCGCCCGTGGATTCTCCGCACCTCCGCCCCGCACGGCGACTGGTCTCGCCGCAGCGCTGAACAGCGACGATCCCGTGATCTCTCGCAAGCTGGCCCGGCTCGAACAACTCGAGCGGCAGCTCGAGGAAGCGGAACTGGCCGCTCAGCGGGAAAATCCCTGGACCGAGCGAACCCGCCTCATCGACCAGGCGATCGCCGGACTCGATGCCGAGCTGAACAAACCAATCGAACGGGTCGATCGCCCGGTGCCGGCGCTTCCGGCATGGCCGCTCGAAGTGGAGAATCTGATTGCCGATTCACCGTCGCATGTTGTCTTCACCGCCGGTGGGCACCGGTTTCCATTTGCCGAGGAGATCGACTGGGCGGAGCGAGGCACCACGGTCGTTCGCGGGGATCTGATGCTGGAGAGTGATGAATTGCTCGACGTCGCCCGCTCCCTGGCACTCGATGTCTATGAAACCGAGCGTCTGTCCGACGCGCTCTTTGCATTGGCGACCGAAACCAGAGATGCCGAACTGGCTGGCCGCAAACCAGAGGGGGTTGAACGCTTCGACCAGCTCTTGCAGTCATGTCCCGTCTGTGGCGACATCCAGCTCTGGAACGGCGTCTGTCTTTCCTGCGTCGATCGCAAGGCCCGGCTGAAGCGTCTGGAGAATGAGCGACAACGGCTCTTCCTCGACCGCGACGCAGTCATCTCAGAACGCGCCGCCAAGGTCGACCAACTCCCCATCCTGCGCAAGAAATACGCCGAAAGCGCCGCCGCCCTCCGCTCGGAGTAACCGGTCATTTCGAGCTCACCAGCGCGGCATGAAAACAAGCGCCGTCAGGCTGAGCGGAACGGAGCGAAGCGGAGTGCAGTCGAAGCATCTCCCGCCGCTGCGGGAAGAGCATCCTGCAACGTGGTTTCCGAATCGCTTGGAAACCCGAACGAGAGATTCCTCCACTGCGCTGCGGCTCCGGTCGGAATGACAACCCCCACGGCAGGGCGGCACGACATCTACGAATCGGAGTCCCCATCAACCAAGAGGTCAGGCGGAAGCAAGGCGATCCCGGCCGGCTTCATCAGCCCGGCGGCCAGGAGGCGCTCGACACGCACGCGATTCGGTTCCGACCAGTTGCTTCCCGGTTTACGGGGCACGAAGCGGATCGCATACTGAAGATCGCTGGTGCCCTTCGTTTGCACATCGATCCAGCCATAGCAGATCGCCAGATCGAGCAGCTCATCGAACGTGACCGTCTGCCGCTTCGAGCTCTTCTTGTAGATTTCCGCCCAGATTTCGCGCTCGGACTCGCCATGATCGACCAGCCACGCCTCGAACGCCTCTGCCGAGTCGATTGGGATCGGGTTGAAATCCGCCATGACGCGTCGTCTCTTTTGAGGCTACGGTGAGAGGGAGATTCCCGCCACCTCGATCGCGTTCTTGAAGAGCCGCAGAAACTCGAGTCCGTTGTCGGCTGTGTACGACACCGTGCGCTCGCCGGTGCGTGTGTACCCGGTCAGTTTGCCAACCTGATCGGTGCGCGACTGGTGATCGAAGTCGAGCTCGACCGCCGTCCCGGCCGGAAAGTCGAACACCTTGGCATCGCCGATGTTCTGGATCGCCGTTCTTGCCCCAGCCCGAATGCGGTCGCGCGCCGTGGATTGGTGCAGATGAATCGCCGCGGTTGTCGATAGCCCCTGCTTGACCGCAACGCCAACGACTTGCTCGCCAAGGAGCTGGCGTGTCTGCTGAACCGCCGTTTCGTCGCCCGCCACCATCACAACCGGTACACCGAAGTGACCGGCGACGATCGCGTTGATGCCGAACTCGCCGATCGAGAGTCCGTCGATGCGAATGTCCTGCAGTGTCCGCGTCCAGGTGTGCGCCAGCGGCGCCCCCGGGGTGCCGGCTTTGGCGTGGTAGCCGGTGTAGAACATCGCCCCGACGCCTGGCAAATCGACCCCCTGGGCCATCGAAAGCGGTTTCTCACCTCCGGTGATGAACCGGCAACGCGGATCGAGCTCTTCCGGGATCAGGTTGCGGGCGCCGTCGTGGCTGTCGCAGACGATGACCTCTTCCGCTCCACCCTCGATCGCTCCCTCGATGGCGGCATTGACTTCGGCCGTCATCCAGCCGCGCGCCCGGTTGTACTCGCCTTGGTTGATCGGCTCGCCCTTGCCTGGATATTCGGGAGGCGTCACATGCATCCACGAAACGACGCCGCATGTGCCCTCCATATCGGCTGAAATAATGACTCTCACTTCACCAAACTCCCCATGTGCCCGTTCAAAAACCCGGTCAGGCGTTCCTGAATCGGTCGATGACTTCCTGGGCGGCATTATGCCCCGGTGCGCCCATCACGCAACCACCGGGCCAGGCGCCGGAACCGCAGAGGAACAACCCCGCGATCGGTCCTTCATACGACGATGAACCGGGCACCGGCCGCAGATCGAACGCCTGCTCTGGCACCAGCTCGCCATGGAAGATATGCCCGTCCGTCAGGCCAAAACGGGCCTCGAGGTCTGGAGGTGCCAGCGCCTGCATCCCGACAACCGCGGCAGGGATGTTTGGCGCGTATTTCCCAAACTCGGCCACGACCTGATTGGCGATCTCGTCGCGACGGCTTTCCCAGCTGCCTTCTGCAAGGTGGTACGGAAAATACTGGGCAAAAATCGAAATCGTGTGCTTGCCCGGCGGAGCGACCGTGGGATCGACCGCCGACTGCATGTGAATGCTCATGAACGGATGCTCCGACGGTCTCCCCTGCCGCGCATCTTCAAACGCCTTCTGCATGCCATCGATCGAAGGAGCAACGAACAAACCGCCGGTGCTCCCCTGCCGCTGCCGTTCCTCATCGTCGCCCAGCGCCGTGAAGCGTGGCAGCTCCTCGACCGCCATGTTGATCTTCATCACGGGGCTCGTCATTCTGATCTGCCCGATCGCATGCCGGTACTCGGCAGGTACATCGCTCTCGTTCACGAGCTTCAGATAAGTCCTCTTGGGATCGGCGTTCGAGAGCACGAAACGCGCCCGAAACTCCTCACCAGTGGTGAGCGCAACGCCATCGGCCCGGCCATCGCGAACGATGATCTGATCGATCTCCGCCGAGGTGCGAATCTCTGCTCCGCGCTGGACGGCGATGCGCGTCAACGCCTGGGTGATTGCGCCCATCGCTCCCCGCACGTAGGTCCACCGGCCGCGATGTCCGGTCGCCATGCCCATCGAGTGGAAGAGCTTGACGTACCCCGTGCCGGCGTCGCGTGGACCGCGAAAGGTGCCGATCAGACCGAGCGCCGCCACGACTGCCTGCATTTGCTCGCTCTCGAAGTAGTACTCCGCGATATCCGCCGCCGAGCCGAGATAGAAGTTGCGAAAAATCGCGGCATCGCGAGGAGACTGAAAGTAGGCCGCGACTTCTGACCAGGAGGGCGGGTTGCGCAGAATGAACCGGTCCATGACCTCGCAGGCACGTTCGAGGTCGGCATCGTAGACGTCGTAGGCCTCGGCGTCCTTGGGCGAGATGCGACGGATGTCGTCCAGCCACAGCTGGTGGTCGTTCCAGTACGTCAGTGATGAACCGTCCGGAAACGGCGCGAAAAAGCGGGGATTGCGTTCGATGTACTCAACGCCCTCTTCCTTCAACTTGAGATCACTGAGGATCTTCTGCGGCATCAGCGAAAGCACATACGACCCGGTCGAAAAGGTGTACCCCGGCACATACTCTTCGGAGAACGCCGCGCCGCCGGTCGTATGGTGCCGCTCCAGCACGAGCGTCTTGAGCCCCGCCTCGGCCAGATAGCAGGCGGCGACCAATCCGTTGTGCCCGCCACCGATGATGATGGCGTCGAAATCGCGCGTGTCTGTCACGCTTTCACCCGCCCTTCACTACGTCTGCTGTGTCGTTGGAAGTATCGGCCAAGTGGGCGAGATTGGGGATAGTGGATGGTAGATAGTAGATGGGACCCAGGAGGCGACGACGGACGACGAACGTAGGCTCCGGCGCTCTGCCGGAGCAATCGGCCGGAGGCCGATAAAGGTCATCATCGAGCGAGCGGTGGAGGGTCAGGCATCGCCGTGGCGACCCGGCCCTTTCCCTCAACCCCGGCCCCCTCTCCCGACCGCGGGGATATCCCTCACCCCCGGCCCCTCTCCCGACCGCGGGAGAGGGGAGAGTTCCGTTTCCTGTTTCCTAGTTCCCAGTTCCCAGTTCCCAATTCCCAGCACCCAGTGCCCAGCACCCAGTGCCCAGTGCCCAGTGCCCAGTGCCCCATAGGTATAATCGCCCATCGAGTCTGTCGCCCTTGGACTGGAGTAGATCGCGCACATGAACCAGCCGTCCCACCAGGGCCCGCGCAAGCGGGTTTTTTCCGGAATTCAGCCGTCCGGTGTGAGTCACATAGGCAACTACCTCGGCGCAATCCGCAACTGGGTGCTCCAGCAAGAGGAATATGACAACATCTTCTGCATCGTCAATCTCCACGCGCTGACCTTGCCGACGACGCCTGACTCACTCCACGCCAACACGCTGACGATGGCGAATACGCTGCTGGCGGCCGGAATCGATCCTGCCCAATCGATTCTCTTCGTGCAGGGCGACGTTCCGGAACACGCGGAGCTTTGCTGGTTACTCAACTCGGTCACGCAGTATGGCGAGCTGCGCCGCATGACCCAGTTCAAGGACAAGTCGGGTTCGGACGAAGAGTCCGTGTCGGCGGCGTTGTTCGACTATCCAGTCCTGCAGGTGGCCGACATCATCCTCTACGACACCGATCTGGTGCCGGTTGGCGAAGACCAGAAGCAACACATCGAGCTTTCGCGCGACGTCGCCCAGCGCTTCAACTCACGCTATGGCGACACCTTCGTCGTACCGGCGCCCGATATCAAGAAAGACGGGGCGCGGGTCATGTCGCTCGACGATCCAACAAAAAAGATGAGCAAGAGCGACCGCAATCCGGCCAGCTTCATCGCCATGACCGACTCCCGCGCCGACATCACCAAAAAGATCAAGCGCGCCGTCACCGACTCAGGGTCGGAGGTCACGGCTGCTCCGGACAAGCCCGCTTTGGCCAATCTGATTGGCATCTACTCGCTCTTCGCCGGATTGACGGTGCAGGAGGTCGAGGAACGCTACATCGGCAAGGGATACGGCGCGTTCAAGAGCGATCTCGCCGAGGTCGTTGTCGAAGCGCTGGCGCCATTCCAATCACGCTTCACGGAGCTGCAGGCTGAACCGGGGCAAGCGAGGGACGTGCTTCGCGATGGCGCCGAACGGGCCAGATCGCAAGCTCGGACGAAGATGGCATTAGTGCGGGAACGGATGGGATTGTCCCAGCACCGGATATAACCGGTGCACCGGGCGAGCACGCTCCTCTCCAACTACAAAAGCGCCTGGCAGGCGGCCGGTCACGGACAATGGTTCCTTGCCGCCGGGTTCCTCTTTGCGATGCGGGTGCTTGTCTTCAATGTCGCCTTCCCGCTTTTCGCCAAAGAGAGGGGGTACGACGCATCGCAGACCGGACTGATGCTGGCCGCGGTGGCGATTTCGCTCTTCCTCTTCGGCGGACCGCTGACCATCCTCAACGCCCGCGGACAAAACCGCATGGTGCTGCTGGTCGGCCCGACGATCGCCGCCATCGGCATCGCGTCCATTCTCGTCATGCCGGCCGATCTCTTCGCTGTCGCGCTGCTCGCTTGTCTGATGGCCGGAATGGCCAGCAATGTCTTCTGGGTGATGGGTGATCCTCTCCTGGCGGCCACCACACCGCCGGGATTGCGTCCGCAAGTCTTCGCCATCAAGTTCGCGCTGCTGACAGCGGGATTCGCGGTGGGAGGGCTGATCGGCGGCTGGGTGCCCCAGATCCTGTCGATTCTGGGAGCTTCGAACACCGGGATGTACGCAGGCGCGTTGATCGTGGTGATCGGACTCGATCTCTCCCAGGCTGTGTGTTACCGGCAGATTCCGGCCGACTCGGTCACCCATGGCAACGCCAAATCGAGCATTCACGACCGTCCTCCACGCTTCACCGGCCGCGCGTTCTGGGCGATCATGTTGCTGATGCTTGTCCCCGAAATGGGCATGGCCACCGGGTACAACTCGGTGCGGCCCTATATGTCCCTCTTTTTCAATGAGAAGTTTGGACTTTCGGCCGGCGCCACGGGCACCGCAGTCAGCATCATGCAGCTGGCAGGGGGACTGGGTGCGCTGTTGATTCCGTCACTTGCCGTCAGAATCGGCGCTCCTCGCACCATGGCAACGTTGCGGTTGCTCGGCGGTGCGATGATTTTCGCCGCGGTTGGCGCGGCGGCGTTGCCACTGGCATTTCTCTTCTTTTTCGTTCACTACTCGGTTGTCGATGGCACCAGCGCTACGTATGTCAGCGAAGTGATGGAAAGACTTCCTGCCGTGCAGCGGACGACCTTCGCCACGGTCTCAGCGAGCACGTGGAGTCTCTTTTCGGCATTTGCCACCTCGATCAGCGGCTTTCTCCAGGACGCAACCGGCGGGTTCGGCGCCGCGTTCGCGCTTGGTGGATCCGCGCTGATCGTTTCGGCGTTGTGGCTAACGTTTGTCTTCCCTCGGATACCGTCGTTGATCGACCACCCCGCAAAGTCGTAAGCATCGACCTTCCGCCTAACCGTAGGCATCGACCTAACCGTAGGCATCGACCTGCCACCCAACCGTAGGCATCGACCTCCGTGTCGATGCCCTGACCAGTTGTGGTCTCTCTCCGCTTCGTTCCTCCGCTCCGTTCGACCACAGGCAAACACGGAGGTTTGCCCCTACGGAGCCAGTGGCGTACGCAACGACCACCCCAAATCGCACACATCGACCTCCCCACAAAACCGTAGGCATCGACCTCCGTGTCGATGCCCTGACCCGCCGCAGGGTGATCGCGCCTGGCACGCACCCACAGTTTCGATACGTCGCCACCTGGGTCGAGGTAATCCTGTAGGATGAACGGCATGCTCAAGGTGCTCAAGGTGAGCATTCGGCAGTCTTGCGACGTTCACACCGAAAGGAACTGACTCATGGAACCGAGCGGCAATCCCGAGAGTCCGTTCCTGGTCGATCTCTCCAAGCTCGCCGAATTGACGCCCTGGGAGCGCGTATCACTCGCGGTCAACGGCGAAGAGGTCGACCGTGTGCCCGTCTGCTTCTGGCATCACTTCAAGCCGGAGGGGTCCGGCCGGGCGCTGGCCGAATCGACCTATCAGTTCTTCGTGCACGATTTCGAGCTCGACATCGCCAAACTGATGCCCGATATCCCCTATCCATTTCCGCACAATTCGATCAAGTCGATCGACGACTGGCGATTGCTGGAACCGGTGGCAGAACACTCCCGCTACAACCAGCAGCGGATCGAGGCGGTCAAATTGCTGCGGCAGATGACCGGTCACGAGGTGCCGATCGTCGTCACCCTGTTCAGTCCGCTCGCTGAATTGATGTACTTCGCCGGCGACAAAAAGGCGCTTGTCGAACAGGCCCAACAGCATCCGGCGATCATCCATGAAGCGCTGCACACCGTGGCGATGAATCTGCGGCGACAGATCGAGATGGTGATCGATGCCGGAGCGGACGGTGTCTTTTTTGCTGTACAAGGTTGCACGCGGTCGCTGATGAGCGAAGCGCTCTATCGTGAGATCGGTCGCCCCTACGATCTCATCGCGCTCGGCGGCGCGTCGAGCGGTTGGCTGAACATCCTGCACATTCATGGCGACAAGGAGCTGATGTTCGATTCGATGCTCGACTATCCGGTCAGCGTGCTCAGCTGGTCCGATCGCCTGGCGGGACCATCGCTCCGGGAGGCACGCACGAAAACGAGCAAATGCCTGATGGGCGGCTGGCACGAGTTCGGGGCGCTTTCGAACGGACCGGAAGCGGCGATTCTCGATGAGGCTGAGGATGCGATCGCCCAGACGAATGGTCGCAAGTTCATTCTGGCGAACGGTTGCTCGGTGCCCGACGACACCGACCACGATCTGCTCGGCAGCGCCCGCGATCTCGTCGATCTGCTTCAGCTTCCCTCGTAGAGCCGTTCGGGCATCTTCCTGGCGAAGAGCACGCAGAGCGCGCCGATCACTATCACAAACGACAGCGTGGTGCGAGTCGAAAAGCCGTCGGCAACGAGTCCGCTGATCACCGGCGTTATCGCCAACCCAAGGTAGCCGCCTGCCAATGTCGCGCCGGCTGCCGAGGCTGGATCATCCGGTAGCGAAATCCCGGCCACGCTGAGCCCGGTCGGCCCGATTCCGGCCAGGCCAAACCCGGCCAGCGCGCAACCAGCCATCGCCAGCACCGCGGAAACCTCCATTACGATCATCGCTCCGCCGGCGATCGCGATAGCGCCCTGCACCATGATCGAGCCGCGCACGCCAAAGCGGGCAATCGTTCTGGCATTCAGGAGACGTCCGCAGAGCATCGCAATGGCAAACGCCACGATACAGGCTGCCGCGAACGAGCTGCCGACGCCTCGCTCGTCGCGCAGGTAGAGAGCAGTCCAGTCGGCAACTACCACTTCGCCGGCGAACGACAACCCGGTCAGCAATCCGCACAACCGAATAAGCGGCGACGACAGCGCGCGGCGGTAGTTCGTTGGTTGATCGCTGCCGGCTTCACGGACTTCGCGATCGTGCGACCGCATCGGCAGCACGAAAATGATCGCCAGCCCGACCAACAGCGCCGCGAGTCCGATATACAGCGACCGAAACGTGAACGAAAGCGCCAGACCAAGCGCGACCGCGCCCGCCCCGACGATCGAGCCGACGCTGAACATCGCGTGCAGCGGACCCATAAGGTGGCGCCTGACGATGCTCTCGGCGGCCATCGTCAGCGTATTTGTCGCCAGATCGGTGAGTGCGATGCCCAATCCGCGAATCAGCATGATCGCGGCAAGAATCGCCAGGCTGCCGTTGACGGCGGCGATCGCCACCGCGCTCAGGGCCAGCCCGACCATCGCCATCAGAAGAACGGTGAAATTACCAGCCCGCTGCGTGAAACGCGACCCGAAGAGCAGAACCGGCAACGACACGGCCAGCCCCACGCCGCTCATGACGCCGAATTGCGATTTGGTCACGTTGTAGGCATCGAGCACGTCGGGCCAGAGTGGTCCACCCATGCCGAAGAAGAGACCGATCGCCACGAGTCCACTGGCGATGCCGGGCAGCATGCCCCGAGGCAGCTCGCGCTCGGCGGGTAAGCTCGCTGTCGATACGCTGGATACAGCTGCGGCGTCAGACGTCACGGCGAAGATGGCCTGTCAGCGAGAACGCGATCGAGGTTTCTACGCGCTCTCTCCTTCGCGCGCCGCCATGATGTTTGTCGAGTGACCTGGATCGAGCCGGGCGCCGGGATTGACGAACGTCGCCGCGTGATTGACCGCCGTCACCGCCTCGGCGGCACCGGTAGCGATCAACTTGAACTTGGCCGGGTACCAGGCGATGTCGCCGGCCACGAAAACACCCGGGATATTCGATTCCATCGTGATCTTGTCGACCACAATCTGGTTCTTCTGCAGCTCGAATCCCCACGTCTTGAGCGGACCGAGATCAGCGACGAATCCGATCGCGACGATCAGCTCGTCCGCTTCGATCCGAGTGACGACGCCGTCGCCATTCTTGAAATGCACCGCGCTGAGGCGGCCATCGCCATTCTGCTCGACCTCGGTGACCTCGCACTTCGGGTAGTGGCAGTTGACCGTCGACTCCTCGAGCTCCTTGACGGTCGCCTCGTGGGCGCGAAATTGCGATCGGTGGATGATCGACACCTCTTTGGCGACCGGTTCGAGCGTCACCGCCCAGTCGACCGCCGAGTCACCCCCCCCCACAATCACAACCTTGCGATCGCGGAAATCCTCGACTCGCTTGGCGAAGTAGTGAACGCCCTTCCCTTCCAGCTCATCGACCCCAGGAGCCGGAATCTTCTTGGGTTCGAAAGCGCCCACACCGCCGGCGATGATCACCGACTTGCTGAATCGCTCGCCGTTGCTCGTCAGGAGCCGGAATGTGCCGTCCTCGAGTTTCTCGAGCTCGGTGACCTCTTCCTTCAGGCGGATCGTCGGGTTCTGGCGCATCGCCTGCTGATACATTTGCTCGACGAAATCCTTGGCGAGAATCTTCGGAAAACCAGCCACGTCATAGATGTATTTCTCCGGGTAGATCGCCGTCAGGGCACCGCCCGGTTCCTCGAGTGAGTCGATGATCTGGGTGCGGAGCTGGCGCATTCCGGCGTAGAACGCGGCGAACAGACCAGTCGGCCCAGCGCCGATGATCGTCACGTCATACAGGTCGCGCTCGTCGCTGCTCCCATTCGCAGAAGTCGTCATGAAAATCTCGTCCATTGATGAGTTGGTGAACACAAAAGACGAACGGACCACCGCGCGAAGCGCGGGTATGCCGTTCGCGCCTGATTCTATCATCCGGAATTCGATCTTATGACGAGCCTGCTGGCTCGGTTTGGGCGCGGAGACCAACCCTCAGCGCCACCGCCGGAATCCCCGTACAATCTTGATCTGGGCGAGCCGGACGACTGGCTCCTGAACTGGAGATTGATGGGGCAATGGTTTCAGCAGCCAATCAACGTGACCTGACAAGCCTTCTTTCGCTTCGCGGCAACAACAAAGGCGTTTCCCGGACCGGCGATCCACGAGCCTCCGCGTCGCTGATTTCGCTGATCTACGGTTTTCCTGATGCCGCGTCGCTGCCGCGAACCGCGGTGGCCGAAGCGACCGCGCGCGTCATGGAGAGTCAGGGAGAATGGGCGCTGCAGTATGGTCGCACCCAGGGCGTTTTGCCGATGGTCGACGCGCTGGTCGAGAAGCTGAAACGCGACCAGAAAATCTCGGTCAGCCGCGACGAAGTGATGATCACCTCGGGTGGCTCACAGGCCGTCGCGCTGATGCTCGATCTCTTCGTCGATCGCGGCGACACGGTGATCATCGAAGCGCCAACCTGGATGGGGTTCATCTGGGCGCTGCGGAATGTCGGCGGCAACGCGGTTGCGATTCCACTCGACGAAGGGGGCATGAAGCTCGATGTGCTCGAATCGGAGCTCAAGCGGCTCAAGTCGGAGGGAATCACGCCGAAGTTCATCTACGTGATCCCGAATTTTCAGAATCCGAGCGGCGTTTCGATGCCGGTCGACCGCCGCAAACGGCTGATCGAGCTGGCCAACGAGTATGGCACGGTCATCTTCGAGGACGACGCATATCACGATCTCCGCTACTCAGGCGAACCGATGCCGACGATCTACTCACTCGACGAGACGGGATCGACGCTCTATACCGCGACTCTTTCCAAAATCATGGGTGCCGGTATGCGAATCGGCTGGTTGATCGGTCCGGCCGACATCATCGGCAAACTCTCAGTGCTGAAGGTCGATGGCAGCACCAACGTTTTCGGCTCGTTTGTCGCTGCCGAGTGGATGAGCGGCAATCTGGAAGCGCACATCGAGGAGCTGAAGGGCATCTATGCAAGCCGGCGCGACGTGATGTTGGCCGCGCTCGAGGAATACATGCCGGAGGGGGTCAGCTGGACTAAACCCGATGGCGGCTTCTTCGTCTGGCTGACCGCACCGGAAGGACTCGATCTCACCGCGCTGCAGCCTCACGCCAAAGAGCGAGGCGTAGAGTATCTGGCCGGTTCGACCTGCTACGCCGACGACTCCGGAAAGAACACGCTTCGCCTCTCCTTCTCGTTCGCAACGGAGGACCAGATTCGCGACGGCGTCCGCATCCTCGGGGAGATCATCGACGGCGAACTCAAGGAGTCCGCAGCCTGATCCAGTCGGCAAGTCGGCGGAACCTTTTCACTTTCCGGTCCGCATCGACCGTATTCCCGTACGCATCGACCTCCGTGTCGATGCCCTACCGGCAGTCTGGGAAATCACGGCAAGGCGACGAAGATGTGTAGCTGCAGACGCCCCTGTCTGCCATGCTCGGCCAGGCGACGCTCGCTCTTCGCTCACACGTTCCCTGCGTAGCGTCGCCATTTATGGCGACTTCCTGCCCGGGGCGCGGGACGTCCCTTCCCTCCCGATCGCGGGGATATCCCTCACCCCCGGCCCCTCTCCCGACCGCGGGAGAGGGGGAGACGACGCCATCTCCCAATTCCCATGTCCCATTGCCTATCGCCCAGTGCCTAATGCCCAGTGCCTAATGCCCCCTCCCCATTTGACGCTCGCCCCGCGTACGTATACGCTCATTCCATGAACGTGGCGTTATGTCGCCGGAAACGATCGTACGATGTCCAGCCCGCTTCCCGACAACCAGCCGAGCGCGACCCGCGACATCGCTCTGCGCGCCGCCGATAGCCTCACGGCGCTGCGCGACCGCATCGTTCTCAAAGCGGCCGGGCGACCGGGCATTCGCGACCGGCGATGGGCGACCCGCTGGCTGAGTCTCTTCTGGTCGGTGGCGATCGGCATCATCGCCGCCCTGTTGCCGCTCAGTGTGTTGGCCGTCATCCTACCTGCCGAGGATGTCCCGGCCGGGGCGATGGTCGCGCTGGTGATCGTCGCGCTCGTTGCCTACATCTCCGACTGGAAGGCCGGTATCGCGGCGATCGCGATGTCCGCAGTGGTGCTTTCGCGCTGGGCAGACAAAGATGCGGGAATCGAACCGTCGCCATCCCTGCGCGTCCTGCTGGCCGGACTCGTCGTCGGAGGAGCAGCAATACTGGCGGTTATCGAACGCCTCAAAACCGAAGGCTCCATCGACCGGCAGGAAACGCTCGCCGCGCGATCAGCCGCCACAGCGCTTGCCGCCGTAGAGACGGTTGCCGCTACGCAACAGAACCTCAGCCCCGAGGCGCGTACACAGCTCCATCACGCCATCGTGCGATCGATCGCCGGCGTCAATCGCGCCCACTCTGCCGCCCTGCTCCTCGTCGATCCCGAAACAGGCGATCTGGAACCGTCCGCACTGTACGGGTTCGGGTCCGACGCGGAAGATTACCTGCGCGCGGACGCCGATTCCGATGGATTTGCGGCCCGTGTACGGGCTGAACGGCGCACACTGCAGATTTCCGGCATTCAACGATCGTCTGGGAAACGGTACGACAGTCTCCGCCGCACCAGGGTCAAGTCATTGCTCGGATCGCCGATCATCTCGCGCGATGAGTCGACGCTCGGCGTCATCGTCGTGGGGTTGCTCGTCGACCATCGCTTCACGTCGCGCGAGGTTCGGAGGCTTGATGCGTTGGCCTCCCAGGTCGCTTCAATTCTCGAGACGATGGACGTTATGGACCGGCGGGAGGTCCAACTGCAACAAGCACGCGATGAGCAGCGGCGTCTCGAGCAGGTTATCGCCGCTGTGCCGGAAGCGATCATCATCTCTGCGCCATCCACCGGGTCAATTATCGCGATGAATGAGGCAGCACAGGCGCTGTTCTATGCTGCCGAGCCGGATGACATTCTCACGACGATCCATCCAGTCGATCAGGAAACGAGCACACTTTCCCCGACCGAACGCGCACTGACATTCGGCGAGAGCGTCAATGATGTCGAATGCGTCATCGAGATTGCCGCCGGCTCGCACGTGCCGGTGCTGGCCAGCGCGGCGCCGGTTCGCGACGATGCCGGTGACGTGGTGGCCATCGTGTCCGCGTTCCGTGACATCTCGGCCCTCAAGGAAGCAAGCCGTCTGAAGGACGAGTTCGTCTCCGTGGTGTCGCACGAGCTGCGATCGCCGCTGACACCGGTGAGGGGGTTCGTGCAGCTCGTGGCGCGCGAACTGGCGAGAGAGGGTGGTCACGATGTGCAGGTCAAGCGCCTCGAATCGGTGTCGGGGCATGTCGACCGACTGACGAGGCTGGTTGATGATCTCCTCGACGTATCCCGATTGCGATCCGGCACGCTGGAGATCCGGCCCGTTCCGGCTGACCTGGTCGAGCTCTGCCGGCATGTCGCGGAAAGCTGGACGGGGGGTCCAGCGCCCGCCGATGTCGTGTTCGAATCGAGTCTTGATTCACTGGAAGGCACATGGGACCCGGACCGGATTCATCAGGTTCTCGACAATCTGATTATCAACGCCGTGAAGTATGGCCAGCCCGGTGTTCGCATCTCGATCTCTCTCGGACAGGCTGAAGGCACCGCGACGATTACCCTGGCGGACAACGGTCCCGGCATCGACGATGCGCTGAGGGAAGAGATCTTCGGCGCGTTCTATCGCACGCCATCGGCGCGGATCGGGCAGGTGCAGGGGCTTGGGCTTGGGCTCTACATCTGTCAGGCGCTTGTCGAGGCCCATGGTGGACAAATCGAACTCCTGCCGGAGGTTGAAACAGGCTCCGCCTTCGCTATCCACCTCCCGATCGCAACCGAGTCGACGTCGCCAACCGGAACTGAGCTCGATGAGTTCGAAGGACCGATGCTGCCCATTGACGCCGAGAATCGCATTGCTCCGGCAGTTGTCATTGCCGGCACGAGTTCGGGTGCGGTGTCAGAATAACCGCTATAATCCCGAAGAAACGAGCAACGCAGGCGTTGCCGCAGGGCTTACGCATCTAAATTCGGTTCACTATTCCGTGGGATGTTGGCTATAGT
>CAYWSE010000067.1:0-21244 GCA_964461025.1 uncultured Sphaerobacteraceae bacterium
TGAGCAAGAAATCGACAATCTACGTCTGCCAGCAATGCGGCGCGACCAGCCCGGGGTTTCTTGGGCGCTGTCCCTCGTGTTCCACCTGGCAATCGATGGTCGAAACGATCGACCCCAAAGCAGGCCGGACATCTGGCGTATCGAGGCCGCGTGACGGCAATTCCTCGCAACCAGTTCGGCTGGATGCTGTTTCTCTGGAACGTGCGCATCGATTACTGACTGGCATCGACGAGTTCGACCGGGTTCTTGGCGGCGGACTCGTACCCGGGTCGGTTGCGCTGATCGGCGGTGATCCGGGGATCGGAAAATCGACTCTCGTCCTGCAGGCGGCGGCGAGCATCGCGGCGCAGGGAGCGCCCGTACTCTACACAACGGGCGAAGAGTCGATCCAACAGATTCGCTTGCGGGCAGACAGACTCAGTCTGAGCTCAGATGAGATTCACCTGTTGGCCGAGCAGGATCTGGAACGCGTGCTCGATGCAGCCACTGAGATGAATCCGGGATTGCTGATCGTCGACTCGATTCAGACATCGACGCTGCCGGAGCTCGAGTCGGCGGCAGGCAGTGTCGGTCAGGTGCGAGAAAGCGCCGCACGGATCATCCAGTGGGCGAAACCGAGGCAGATACCTGCGCTGATTGTCGGACACGTCACCAAAGAGGGAACGATTGCCGGCCCCCGCGTGCTCGAGCACGCGGTCGATACCGTCCTCTATCTGGAAGGGGAGCGAGTTCAGCAATATCGCATTCTGCGCGCGGTGAAGAACCGGTTCGGTTCGACCGACGAAGTCGGTGTGTTCGAAATGACTGGCGCCGGATTGAGCGAGATCGCCAATCCGTCGCAGAGTTTTCTGCAGCAACGAGTGCTCAATGCGTCCGGGTCTGTCGTCACCGTGACAATCGAGGGGAGTAGACCGATTCTCGTCGAAATGCAGGCGCTGACATCCCCGACGGCATATGGCTTACCGAAGCGCAGCGCCAACGGGATCGATTCCGGTCGACTGCAACTGCTGGTGGCGGTCTTGCAGAAGCGGCTCGGTCTGAACCTCGGTACACAGGATATCTTCGCCAACGTGGTCGGCGGATTGCGCATCAACGAACCGGGCTCCGATCTTGCCACCGCACTGGCCATCGCTTCTTCGTTCCGCGACCGCGACTTCGACCCCTCGACCATCGCCATTGGCGAGTTGGGTTTGTCCGGAGAGATACGGTCGGTTGGTCAGTTGGAACGACGTCTTAGTGAGGCTGGCCGACTTGGATTCACGCGAGCGATTGTCCCTGTCCACGGATCCCCGAACGGGGGGAGCATCGCCGGCATGGAAATCATCCGGGCCGGTACGCTCCTCGATGCGGTTCGCGCCGCGTTCAGTTCGACCCAATGATCATCCACGGGCCTCGCGACTTTCCGCTGCCAGACGGAGAATCAGATCGGTCAGTCGCTCGGCCGCGCCGGCGTTCGCGACCGTTGTTGCCCGTTTTCCCATTGTTTCGAGCTCGCCGGGCGTTTCTATGAGACGGCGGATCTCCCGTTCTAGCCGTTCCGGGGTTGCGTCGCTCTGGTCGATCACGAGCGCTGCACCAGCATTGCCGAGGGCCGCGGCGTTCAGACGCTGTTCGCCGCCGCCGCTGCCGGGAAGGGGGATGAGGATGGATGGTTTCCCCAGTGCCGCCAGTTCGGTAATGGTGCCGGCCCCTGCTCGGCAGAGAAGCAATGTTGCCGCGGCATAGATGTCGCTCATCTCGCCTTTGACATACTCGATCACACGGTACCGCTTCTGCAGATGCGGATTGAGTGCCTCCCGCAACGCAACGAGGCGAAGATAGTCGTTGCTCGACTCCTCTGGACCTGACTGGTGAATGATCTGGGTGATTTCCAGAAGCTGAGAGAGCTTCGCCTCGACCCGCACATTGAGGGGCGACGATCCCCGCGCCCCACCGGTCACAAACAACAGCGGTAAGGACGGATCGAGGTCGAATAGCTCGAATGCCCGATCGGCCCGGCCCGCCATGAGGGACGCACGAACCGGATTGCCGGTCACCGCCCGGCGTTCTGCCGGCAACTTGCACCTGTCCGCTGTGTCCTGGAACGAGAATGCCGTGACGCGAGCCAGGCGACTGTTGATCTGGTTGGCGAGTCCGAGCGTGGCCGTTTGTTCGTGCGTGATCGCCGGGGCGATGCGCCAGGCGGCAATAACCGTAGGCACGCTGACGAACCCACCAGTGCTGAACACGACGTCCGGCCGGAACTTACGAAGTATTCGCCAGGCCTGAACTGTGCCCACTGGTATCCGTGCGACGTCGGGGATCGTTTGCAGACTGGCGTAGCGGCGGAACTTCCCGGTCTGAATCACCTCGAAAGCGATATCGCGGTCAGTGGCCTCTTCGCGTTCGAGCCCTGTAGCGCTGCCGATCCACAGCAGCTCGACTGGTTGCTGTCGCCGAGCCAGTTCTTCGAGCACCGCGATCGCCGGCCACACGTGCCCACCTGTACCGCCACCGGCAATGGCGATTCGCGGAGGTGTCGTGAACTCGGACACAGGGAAGACCTCGAACGGAGTCTGTTGCATTCTTGTCGCGCTCTGCAGCAGGTTCTTGCGTGCTTCTCATGCGCGGTGGACCAGTATAGTCGCAGTCTGAACGGCAAATCGGTGTGCTACCATCGGTGGCCGGGCATGTGAAGCTGAAAGTTGAAGGTCAGGGACACGGCCATGAATACCGAAACAATGAATCGTTTGCGATTGGCGCTTGTGGAGCGGCGTGAAGAATTGACGCGCGACGTTTCACACCTTGATGGCGAGCTGCGCGATCTGAGCGTCGAACAGGACCTGGAAGGCGGCGGCGCCGGAAATCACTTTGCCGATGACGGCAGCAGTCTGGGTGAACAGGAACGGATTACGACCTTTGGCGGCGACTTCCGCGAACAACTCGGTCAGATCGACCAGGCCCTGGAGCGCATCGACGAAGGCACATACGGCATCTGCCAGCGCTGCCATCAGCCGATTCCGGTCGAGCGGCTGGAAGCGCTGCCATTTACTCCTTTCTGCATCGAATGCCAGATGCACCTCGAACGCCAGGCCGAGCTCTTCGGCGCGGCGCCTTCCATTCGCTGATCCTCGCTGAGTGGAACGAGAACCGGCGCAATCCTCGTCGCGGCAATGGACGCTCTTCGTTCTGACCGCGTTGAGCGTACTGGTCATCGATGGCGTCACCAAAGTTATTGTCTCCAGGGCGCTCGGTCCCGGCGGCCACCGATCGACCGTTGAGCTTTTCGCGGGACTTGTGGAGCTTTCGTACACGCGCAACGATGGCATCGCCTTCGGAATGCTGCAGGGAAGCTCTATGATCGTCTGGATCGCCGTGTCGCTGGCGCTGCTGCTTGGCGCCTGGTTCGTCGTCACGTCGATCGGTGATGCCTCGCCCTTCCTTGCTGTTGGGCTTGGGCTCTGCGCGGGAGGTGCGTTGGGCAACATTATCAACCGGATGGTGAGCGGCTACGTCATCGACTTCATCGAGATCGGACGCTGGCCGTCGTTCAACGTCGCCGACGCGGCGCTGACAGTCGGATTGATCGTTGTGCTCGTCGCGCAGTTTCGGCCGTCAGCGCGTCCGGTGTCGTAAAGTCCCTCACATGACCGACGAACGCTCCTCGACCGAACAGCCCTTCGACGTCGATTTCGACAGCGTGCAGCTACTGCCACAGAAGGCGGACACGGGTCTGCGACTCGACCGCTTTCTGGCCGCAGCGTTTCCCGGTGCATCGCGCAACGCTTTGCAGCGGATCATCGCGGACGGTTTGGTGACGGTCGATGGCGTGCCGCGCAAACAGACTTTCAAAGTAACCGCTGGGCAGGAGATTCTGGTCGAATGGCCCGAAACCGAAGAGGCAACGCTTGCCGCTGAATCAATCCCGCTTGACATCATCTATGAAGACGTAGACCTTATTGTGCTGAACAAACCGGTGGGCCTTGTTGTGCATCCCGGGCCAGGGAATCCGTCCGGAACACTCGTCAATGGACTCCTCTTCTACAAACCGGGTCTCGAAGTCGGCGGCAAGCACCGTCCCGGTGTCGTCCACCGGCTCGACAAGGACACCTCGGGGGTCATGGTGGTGGGGATCTCCGACCGCGGCCACGGGTCCTTGACCGAGCAGTGGGCGAATCGAATGGTCGAGAAGCGGTATATCGCGCTGGTGAAGGGGGAAGTTGAGGTCTCAGAAGGGACGATCGATGTGCCAATCGGCCGGCACAGCAGCGACCGGCTCCGCATGGCCGCCACTGCGACAGGGAAGCCGGCAGTGTCGCACTTCACCGTACTGGAGCGCTTTGCCGATGCCACGCTGGTCGACGTCGAGCTGGTGACCGGTCGAACGCATCAGATTCGCGTGCACATGGCGTTCATCGGTCATCCCGTCGTTGGTGATGCCGTCTACAACCGCAACACGGGCCGGTTTGGAGGCACAGGCGCGATCGTCGATCGTCAGTTTCTGCACGCTAGCCGGCTGGCCTTTGCGTTGCCTTTGACGGGCGCACGGGTCATATTCGAAGCGCCGTTGCCGGATGATTTGTCGAGCGCCCTTAGCTCGCTGAGCGGCTCGGCAGGCGAAGGAATCGTCGATGCCTGAGCAAGGGCCGGCGCGCTCCTTGATCGAAGCGATGTTCCAGGCTGCGCTGGACGCCGCGGAGCCGGCGCGCGTAGTCGAAGCGGCGATCGTGGAGCCGGAGACCGGCCTGAGCGAAGAGACATCCCGGGTTATCGTTGTGGCGATTGGCAAGGCCGCGGAGAGGATGGCCTTGGGCGCCGCGCAAGCCTTGGGAGAGCGTCTGGACTCCGGTTATGTAGTCACGAAGGATGGTCACCTGGGCGGTCTTCTCGATGAGCGGTTTCAGACCTGGGAGGCAGCCCACCCCGTTCCCGATCTGCGCGGCGTGCGGGCGACCACCGCCGTTCTGGAGGCGGTTCGCGATCTGGGGACGAATGATGTGGTACTCGCACTGATCTCTGGTGGCGGCTCGGCGCTCTTTGAAGCCCCCCGGCCATCTCTCACCCTCGACGACATCGCCGCCGTCACACGCGAACTGTTGCGGGCTGGAGCACCGATTCAGGATATAAACGCGGTAAGAATTCCGTTGAGTCAGGTCAAGGGAGGAGGCCTACGGCGGCAGATCCGCGCCGGCCGGGTCGTCACATTGATCCTCTCCGACGTGCTGAGCAATGATCCTCAATTCATCGCCAGCGGACCAACCGTGCCTGGCGACGCTACAGCAGGCCGGGCTCTCGAGTTGTTGCAGCGATACGGTGTGGTGGAGGCCGTGCCGGCAGCCGTTGTCGACTTCTTGAGTCATTCGGCTTGTGATGATCCTGTGGACACCAGTGCCGATGTCGTCCGCATCGTTGCCGACAATGCATCGGCTGTGGAAGCCGCTTTCGCATTTGCGGCCGATCGCGGATTGAGAGCACGCGTTGTCTGGAATCAGGTCGAAGGCGAAGCACGCGATCTTGGAGCGGCGTGGGTCGAACTGCTGAGCGAAGAAAAGGATGCCGATGTGCTGATCGGCGGCGGCGAGGCGACCGTGACGGTTCGTGGCGACGGCAACGGGGGACGGAACACCGAGTTCGCCCTTGCGGCCGCGATCGAACTCGACCGGCGCAGCATCGACGACTGGACAGTCGCCAGTCTGGCCACCGACGGGCAGGATGCCCTGACCGGCGCGGCCGGCGCGATTGTCGATGCCGCGGCGATCCAGCGGGCCAGGTCGCTCGGTCTCGATATCGAGAAGGCGCTCGAGACGAATGACTCCGCCACCCTCCTCAGCGAGGTCGGAGCGCTGGTGACGCCCGGTCCAACCGGCACGAACGTCAACGACCTCTATTTCGCCGTTCGCAACGATGCGTCCGTTTGGCCGTGAGGGTGTACGCACTCCATCGCCCAACACACACGATGTCATTCCGACCGGAGCGAAGCGGAGTGGAGGAATCTCTCGCTCGGATGCTGCGCAAGCCACAGCCAGCACAAATTGTCATGTAGACCAAGCGACCAATCACCTGTCATTCTGAACGAAGTGAAGAATCTCTCCGGGGATTCTGGGCGTACGTTCGCGAGAATACCGCTGCGGCGGCGAGTTGGCTCACGCCCTCGTCTTCGCTGGCGCTCAGAATGACATTGTAAGAGGAACGCTGACAGGGCAGTCAGCGTTGGACCGGCGACTCAGAATGACGGTGTTTTTTGTACGAGGCTCGCGGGATTGGGGATGCGAAGTGTGTTTGCTATGATGCGGTCGATGGATGTTGGCGTGTAGATGGTAGAAATCCGGGACTGATCAGATGCAGGGAGCAAAGGCACTCGTCCGCGTGCTCGAAGAATCGGGCGTGCGACATATCTTCGGTCTGCCGGGCGACACCGGCATGGCGTTCTACGAAGCGCTGCGCGAACAATCTGACACGATCACGCACATCATGACCCGGGATGAGCGTTCCGCCTCATTCATGGCCGATGTTTACGCCCGCGCAAGCGGCCGGATTGGCGTTTGCGAAGGCCCAAGCGGCGGCGGCGCGACCTATATCGTTCCCGGTGTCGCTGAAGCGCAAGGTTCGGCGATTTCGTTGCTCTGTCTGACGAGTGATACTCCGGTGAATCAGCGTGGCCGAGGGGTGCTGACTGAATTCGATCAGGAGTCGTTTTTCCGGCCGGTGACGAAGTGGGCGCATCGCGTCGATTCCTCGGTGACGCTTGCCGAAGCGACGCGCCGGGCGCTCCGCATGGCCACGACGGGGCGGCCGGGCGCGGTGCACCTGAGTCTGCCCACCGACACCCTGGAAGGGGAAACGCCCGACTCTTCGGTGTTCGGCGATCCCACCTTCGGAGTGACGCTGTCGCTTCGCACCCGGGCCGATGCAACACTCGTCGAGCGGGCGGCGCGGATGATCGAGGCGTCGCGGCGACCGGTGATCGTCGCGGGTGGCGGCGTGCTCACATCCGGCGCGAGCGACGAGTTGACGGCTTTCGCCGAAGCCTTGCGGATTCCGGTCGTCACGTCGATCAATGGCAAAGGAAGCATTGCCGAGACGAGTGACGTCGCAGCGGGAGTCGTCGGTGGAAACGGCGCCTGGGCGTTCACCAACCAGCTCGTTTCGGACTCCGACCTGGTGATCTTCGCCGGATCGAGAACTGATTCCACCACAACGCATCACTGGCGGGTCCCATCGCCGCAGGATGGACCGCTCGTCATCCAGATCGATGTCGAACCATGGGAGATCGGCAACAACTACCGCCTCGGCGTCGGGTTGCATTGCGATTTGAAACTGGCATTTGCCGATCTTCTCGCGGCCAGCGACCCCGGCCAGGAGCTGCTCGCCCGCAACCTGGCTAGAATCGACGAAATTGGCGCCGCAAAACGCGCGCACTGGGAACAGGTCGAACGCGAAGCTTCCCGGGACGATGTGCCGATCAAACCGCAAGTCGTGATCAGGGCATTGCGGAACGTCCTGCCCGATGATGCGCTCATCGTCGCCGATCCGGGAACGCCGACCCCCTTTCTGGCCGCACAGTACGAGCTACGCCGGCCTGGCCGGACGACGATCATTCCCCGCGCGCATGGAGGTCTTGGCTATGCCATCCCTGGCGTCGTCGGGGCGGCATTCGCGGCTGATGGCCGGCGCGTCGTTGGTGTCACCGCCGATGGCAGTTTCGGGATGTCCTGCGGCGAGTTCGAAACGATCACCCGGCTGGGCCTGCCGGTTGTACTGATTCAGTGCAGCAACAACGCGTATGGTTGGATCAAGGAGCTGCAGCACCTCTACCATGGCGACCGCTATTTCGGCGTCGATTTCAATGCCGTGGACTATGCGGCGATTGCGCGCGGCTTCGGGATGCAATCGCGACATATCGAAGACCCCAGTCTCGTCGAGCCTTCGATTCGGCAGGCGCTCGACGATGGCCGTCCCTGGTTCCTGAATATCGTGACCGAGTCGCAGATCACGGAGACGCCGCCGGTCGCCGCCTGGCAGGATGCCGAATCGGCGCTGTCGCGCGGCGAACCGACCACACATCATTGAGTGAGTGACCGATGACCCCAATTCCTGTCATGCTCGATGTCGATACCGGTATCGACGATTCGCTGGCGATTGCTCTGGCGTGCATGTCACCCGAGATCGATCTACTGGCCTTGACGACGGTTGCTGGCAACACCTCCATCGACAATGCGACCCGCAATACGCTCGATGTGCTTGCGCTGATGGGACGCGAGGATGTTCCCGTCTATCGCGGCGCCAGCCGCCCGCTCGCCAGACCCCTGATGACCGCTCCTCACGTTCATGGCGGTAACGGTCTCGGCGGCGCGCTTCTGCCTCGGGCAGCGCGCCAGCCTGAACACGCAAAAGGTCCGGCCACGATCGTGCGCATGGCGCAGGAGCGACCGGGCGAGTTGACTGTCATTGCCGTCGGTCCGTTGACGAATCTGGCGATTGCGCTGAGTGTCGAACCGGATCTTCCGTCGATGATCAAGTCGCTCGTGGTGATGGGAGGCGCTTTCTGGATTCAGGGCAACATGACGAAGGCAGCTGAGTTCAATTTCTTCGTCGATCCCGAGGCCGCTTCACAAGTGTTCGCTGCGCCCTTCAATGACATCACCGTGCTGGGGCTCGATGTGACCCACGAAGCGCCGATTCCCAGGGCATGGTGGGAAGCGGCGGGCGCGCATGAGACGCCGGCACAGCAGTTGTTTCATCTCGCGTTTCGCGAGTCATTCGAGGTCAACACCGACCGCGCTCATTACATGCACGATGCGATGGCCGTGGCTACGGTCGTCGATCGCTCCTTGATTCAAACGGAATCTCATGTTGTGGCCATCGATGGTGGCTTGAATGAGCGAGGAAACGCTCGCCTTACGACACTTCCTCCCTTGACGAACGTTGCCAGATCGGTCGATGTTGACCGGTTCAAGGCGACGATGAAGCAGTTGCTCAGTCTCTCCTGACGAGAAGCTCGGGCTGACAGCGCCAGTGACATCGCGGTAGAATGCGGCGCAATCCTGAACGGAGAGTCACTCGACGGCGCCGACCGTTCGCGATGTGTCATTGAGGAGGTCAGGAATGACCGATTCGATCATCGAGCAGGCATCGATCCAGGATCGCGATCTGCTCCTTCGCCTCAGCCTTTACTTCGATTCGTTCGACCAGAAAGTCCGCCAGGGACAGGGCTGGTTTATCTTCAACGCCGAAGGCGGCCGCGGTCGCCGCATCTCCACCTTCATCGAAAAGCGGCTGAATGAGCATCGGCCAGACGTCCACTCGTTTGTCATCTCATGGCGTGATTTCGCCCTGAGCGCCTATGTGAACGAGGTCGGTCTGCCAAGTCTGGAACCGCAGACTCACCAGCCGGGCGCGACGCCGAAGCTGACCCGTGAAGTCGCGTTCGCCCGGCAAGTCACTGATGACGTGTGGGAACGGTGCTCTTCAAGCGAAATGTTGATGCTGGTGGGACTGAAGCCATCACACGCGCACGAAGTCGAGTTTCTCGATCGCGCCATTGAAGAGCGATACCGTCAAAAACTGGCGACCATACTGGTGACGCCGGAAACGCCACAGGTGCTCGAAGCCGAGGTCGATTCGGTCGATCCTTCGATGCAACTCTGGGACCGGCTCTTCACGAGAATGTATGAAACGAGTCTGGTTGCGCTGTGATCAGCCGCGACTCAGGCGGATCGCCGGAGTGCGAGCCGGGCAAACTCTTCCAGGCTGTCGCGAGTCTCAGTGTCAGCTATGCAACTCAATCGATCCACCGCGGCTGTCACGCGCGCTTCGGCCGCTTTGAACGCGGATTCGATCGCGCCTGAATGGCGGATGGCTTCGATGGTCGCGTCAATGGTCGCGTCATCGGCCCGACCATGCACGATTTCGGCGATTGACTCGCGCACCTCAGGCTGCGCGTACTGGCGGGCAAGATAGTGAATCACCGGTAGCGTGATCGTGCCTTCGCGGAGGTCGTGTCCGGCTGGTTTGCCCAGACTGGCGCTTTCACCGGTGACATCAAGGATGTCGTCGACGATCTGAAAGGCAATACCTACGTCGGCTCCGAAGTCCCGCATTGCGACAATCGCTTCAGAGGAGGCATTGCTGATGACCGCACCCATCTCGGCCGCGCCGGCAAAGAGCGATCCGGTCTTGCCAAAGATTCGCTGGATATACTGCTCTTCTGTTTGATCGAGGTCGGTCGCTTCGAGCATTTCCATCAGTTGACCGTCGCAGATGTCGCCGAGTGTCGATGCGAAGATCGACACCACTCTCGGGATACCGGTCGCCGCGGCAAGAATCGCCGACTGCGCGAAGAGATAGTCGCCGATCAAAATGACCGACCCGGTATCGAGCCTGGAATTCAGGGTTGGTTTGCCACGCCGAATCGCCGAGTGATCGACCGTGTCGTCGTGGACGAGCGATGCAGTGTGCAGCAGCTCGACGCCCGCCGCGGCGGTGATCAGCGTTTCGAACGTTTCGTCATAGTCAAACGGTCGCGCCGCCAGCAACAGCAAGAGCGGTCGCAACCGCTTGCCACCGGCTTTGACGATGTCGTCGAGGAGAGGCGAGATATCGGCATACCGGACCCGCGCCGCCTCCGATACTCGCTCGCTGACGCGCTCCATATCCGGCCGCATCAACTGGTGGATATCGGTATGTTGGAGCAGCACTCGTCCAGCCTACGTCTGGTCAGAACGACACCGGCCCATCCGGAGTCCAACGGATTATCAAAGCGGTCCTGTGGCGGTGTCAATTTGCGACGCCTCCGAAATGGCCGGGAACAGCATTGCAAAGGGCATCTGGTTCATAATGAACCAGTCAGGGTCCGTCAAACGTTCGAGCATTTGAGCACGGATCGACGAGTCGAACGTGCCAGATGATGGTTGGCGTGCAATTCGGCCATTCACTCGAAGAGGATCGTCACTGAACATGCAAAGCGGTCGCCCTTCAGTTCCTCCCCGAACCCGTTCCGGCGGCTACCGGCGCCAGCAGCGCTGGTCATCGGTCAGTTGGTGGCTGAGCGCGGTGTTTGTCATCGCGCTGGCTGCATGGGCGGTCACGCTACTGATCAAAGCGGTCGACGACGATGGCAATCCAGGCAGTGAGGAAACAATCACAATTTCGGTGTTCGATGCTCAAACCGGGCTGCCGGTTCCGGAAGCGGAATTGCGGGCCGGGAATGCTGTGGGTCACACGAACGAATCGGGCGCCGTGCTGGTGCCGCTGCCCAGTGAGCCTGTCACGCTGACGATCACCCATGCCGGCTACAACCCTGTATATGGACAGATCGACAGCACCATGGCTGCCCAGCAACAAGTTGCACTCAATCCGCTATCCGGCGAGCAACCTGTTGTGACGCCCGAAGCGACTCTGCCAGCCGCCGCGGAGAATCCAACCGCCACGACCGCCGAGGCGGCGACTGGTGGGCAATCGACTGGGACTGGTGTTACTGGCGTCATCACAGACAGCGGTGGAAACCCGATTGCGGGCGCGACGATTCTGGCGGGTGGTCAGGTCTTTTTCTCCGACGACGCCGGCCGATTTGAAACAGCGACTGGTGGTCCCGGAGACCAGCTGCGGGTCTGGGCGTCAGGATATGCCGACCAGTTTCCCACCGCCACCGGACCCGAGGCGATGTCGATTCAGCTGGAACGACTCGACATCAAGGCAGCCTATCTGACCGGTGCGCGTCTTACCGATCAAGCCCGTATCGACGAGCTGATCGAAATCATCGATACAACCGAACTCAACGCACTGGTCATCGATATCAAGGAAGGCAACGTCTTTTATGACACTGACGTGCAGTTCTTTATCGATGCGGGAGCCGTCACTCCGTTGTTCGATCCGGCAGCGCTCGTTCAGGAACTCAAGGCGCATGGAATCTACACGATCGCCCGCATCGTCGTGTTCAACGATCCGGTTGTCGCGAAGAACAGACCCGATCTGGCACTGAAGGATGACAACGGGGGCGTCTGGCTGGGCTGGAATGGCGCGCCATGGGTCGATCCGTTTCACCAGGAGCTCTGGCAACCGAACATCGATCTCGCGCTCGAAGCGGCTGCCATGGGTTTTGATGAAGTGCAATACGACTACGTGCGCTTTCCATCCGACGGTGATCTGAACACCGCCGATTTCGCCGGCGACTACACGTCCGAAGAGACGCGAGTCAGCACGATCGTCCAGTTTCTGAAGATGACGCAGGAACAGCTTCGCCCCACAGGCGTGAAACTCGGTGCCGACGTGTTTGGCATCATCGCGGTTTACCCGGAAGATCAGGGCATCGGCCAGCGCATGCTGGATTTCGCCGAGGTCGTCGATTTCATCCACCCGATGGTTTACCCATCCCACTACAACGAAGGGTCGATCGGCGTCGATGGACATCCGAATAGCTTTCCTTATGAAACGGTGGATATCACCATCGGATTGGGACAAGCCAAGATTCCGGGCCTGGAGCTGAAGATGCGACCCTGGTTGCAGGATTTCACGCTGGGCGAACCGGAGTACGGTCCCGAACAGGTCCGCGCCCAGATCTATGCGACGATGGAGAACGGGGCCAGCGGTTGGATGTTGTGGAACCCCGACAGCAAGGTGACCGTTGGTGCGCTCGATCCTGCCTAGAACCCGCCGGTGATTGCAGGGGGAGTGAATAACTCTTATACGGTTTGTAGCAGGGTTGTGACAATGTCTGTATAATACACTCCAGTCTGGCGATATGGCAGTCGTGCGCATTCATCACACTCCACATCCAACGCCACAAAACGCCGGAACATCAGGCGCTGCATGTTGAGAAGGCGGCGTCGAGGAGGTACTGAAGATGGTCGTACTCGTTCGAAGGGGAGTGCAGCGGAATCCGGACCGCTTGCAGCGGGAAATGGAAGAAGTCTTCCGGGCGCTGATTCCCCATCGTGCCGGGGTTCACGTTCAAAGTCAGGGCGCCTGGCGTCCGGCACTCGAAGTCTTTGAAACCGAGCAGAGTCTCGTCATACTGGCAGAAATTGCCGGAGTCGATGACGAGAATCTGAATATTGTCGCGGATTCTGGAATGGTTTCGATTCGTGGCGAACGCCGTGACCGGTCGCCAGCATCGCCGCGCCGATACCGGGAAACCGGCATCGCTTACGGCGAATTTGTCGCAGATGTCTACCTCCCGTTTGCCGTCGACCTCGATGAGGCAGTCGCGGAGTTCGAGCAGGGGATGTTGCGGATCGAGCTACCGCGGCATGCGGTGCGCAGCATTGTTCCCCGCAAGGCCGAAATCGGCCGGTCAGCGCAGGAAGGCTAATCAGCATGGCGAAGAAGAAGGATCAGGAAACAGGGCGCTCCAGAAAGCAAGCCGCTCCATCGACGACCGCAGAACCTGTCGCTGCCGAACTGAAACCAAAACGATCACGAAAACGAGCTGAAAAACAGATGGAACAAACAATAACTCTTCCCATCCTGCCGCTTCGGGGCACGGTGGTCTTTCCTCAAACAGTCGTCCCTCTTGCCGCCGCGCAGCCGCGCTCGCTCCGCCTGATCGACGAAGTGATGTCAAGCGACCGCACCGTCGGCGTTGTGATGCAACATCATGCCGAACAAGAGGGCGCCGGGCCTGAGGAAATTCACGAAATCGGGACGCTTTCGACGATTCTGCAGATGATGCGTGTGCCCGATGGCAGCGTTCGGCTCGCCATACAGGGGAGCGAGCGGATCCGTATCGTCGAGTGGGTTTCGGAAGAACCTTATCTGATGGCGAAAGTGGTGATCGTTCCTGATGACGACACCGGAAGCGTCGAGGTTGAAGCGCTTTCCCGCAATACGCTCGAACTCTTTCAGCGATTGGTCGAGTTGGTGCCGCACCTGCCGGAAGAGCTGGTCACCGCTGCGCTGAACATCGACGATCCCCAGCACTTGCTGTACATGGTCGCCAGCAACCTGCGCATGGAACCAGCAGAGCGCCAGGAACTCCTGGAAACGACAGGTTTGAAAGAGAAACTCGCCTATCTGAATGCGTTCATCTCGAAAGAGCTGGATGTGCTCGAGCTGGGCAAGCGGATTCAGTCCGAAGTTCAGGAAGAGCTGAGCAAGTCGCAGCGCGATTACTACCTGCGTGAGCAACTGAAGGCGATTCGACGCGAGCTTGGTGAGGAATCAGAAGCGGAAGCGGAGATTTCCGAGCTGCGTGAAAAGGTCGAAAGCGCTTCGATGCCGGAAGAAGCACTGAAGGAAGCGAATCGGGAACTCGATCGTCTCAGCAAACTGCCGCCGGCGGCCGCCGAGTATGGTGTGATCAAAACCTATCTCGATTGGCTGACAAGCCTCCCCTGGAATGTCAGCACCGAGGGGGAACTCGACATCAATCGTGCCAAGGAGATCCTCGACGAGGATCACTACGATCTGGAGAAGGTCAAAGCCCGTATTCTCGAGTATCTCGCGGTTCGCAAACTCAAGTTGGAGCAACTCGCCGCGATTCCGGAAGAGGAACGCGACGACTCGCACAAGATTCTGCATCGCGAACCGATTCTCTGCTTTGTCGGACCTCCCGGCGTCGGCAAGACGAGCCTCGCTCAGTCGATCGCCAGGGCGCTGGGACGTGAGCTGACCCGCATGTCGCTTGGCGGCGTGCGAGATGAAGCGGAAATTCGCGGTCATCGCCGTACCTATGTCGGCGCGATGCCCGGTCGCATCATCCAGGCGATCCGGCGGGCCGGGTCGAACGATCCTGTCTTTGTGCTCGACGAGGTCGACAAGCTTGGTTCCGACTGGCGCGGCGATCCTTCGTCGGCTTTGCTCGAGGTGCTCGATCCCGAACAAAACGACACGTACCGCGACCACTATCTGGACGTGCCGTTCGATCTCTCGAAGGTGATGTTCATCGCCACGGCGAACATGCTGGATACGATTCCGGCTCCGTTGCGTGACCGCATGGAGATCATCGATCTGGCCGGCTACACCGATGAGGACAAGCTCAACATCGCTCGCCGATTCCTGATTCCGAAGCAGATGCGGGCGAACGGTCTCAAGGACCTGAAGCTGGCCTGGCAGGACGATGCGGTGCTTCAGATCATCCAGCACTACACCCGTGAAGCGGGCGTGCGAAATCTCGAACGCGAGATCGGCACCGTTTGCCGGAAGATCGCTACGAAGATCGCCTCGGGCGAAAAGGCGCCCAAGCAGGTGACGCTCGCCGGCATTCGCGAATACCTGGGTCGACCACGCTTCTTCTACGAAGAACTCTCGGCGCGGACGAGTCAGCCGGGAGTGGCCATCGGCGTCGGTGTCACCGGGGTTGGTGGCGACATCATGTTCATCGAAGCTACCCGGATGACGGGAAAGGGCTCGATGCAGGTGACGGGGCAGCTCGGCGACGTGATGAAGGAGTCGGCGCATGCGGCGCTGTCGTATGTCCGCTCTCGAGCCGGCGATCTGGCGATCGATCCTGAGTTCTTCCAGAGCAGCGACATTCACGTTCACGTTCCAGCCGGCGCAATCCCGAAGGACGGTCCCTCGGCCGGTGTGGCGATGACGACCGCGCTGATCTCGCTGCTGACGAAGATCCCGGTTCGCGACGACGTGGCGATGACTGGCGAGATCACGCTGCGCGGTCAGGTGTTGCCGGTGGGTGGCATCAAGGAAAAAGCGCTCGCCGCGCAGCGAGCCGGCATCTCGCGGTTCGTACTGCCGTTGCGAAACGAAGTCGACCTCGATGAACTGCCACAGGAACTGAAAGACAACATGATCTTCATTCCCGTTCGCACGATGGACGAAGCACTGGCGGCAGTGATGCCCGAGGAATTCCAACTCCTCGCCCGCAGCGGCGATGCACTGACTCTACCTGGCCCAGCTCCGGCTCGTGACATCGCCGCATCAGCGGCATAGGACTCGCAGGAGAAGAAACGCAAGGCGCCCGGGCATCAGCCTGGGCGCTTCTGTCAAATTCGTGAACGTGGGTCGCGGTTCCGGCGGCGGGGCACGTTCTCGAGTTCGAACTCGGTTTCGGTCAGATACTCCGGATCGGAACGAAGGGAGATCTGCTGGATGACGCCGTTCTGGAACTCGAAGTTGAAGGCGACTCGTACTCTGCCGTGCTCGATCCAGCCGGCGCCGATTGCGCCATCGATCCAGATGACTCGCGCCGCCTGAGCACGACCAAGGAAATGCCCCGCGACCTCGTTCGCCCCGACCGTCTCCGGTTTCGAGCCAAGCTGCTGGGTAGCAGGATCGGCGAGCAGCACGGCGTCGGGCGCCAGCGTGGCGATAAGACGGGACAGATCGCCAGTCCCAGCGGCGTGCAGGAACGCTTCGATGATCTCCCGTCGCGAGCGGACGGGCGTTGTATGTATCTGGTCAGTCGCGATCTTCTGTCTGGCGCGGCTGGCGAGCTTGCGGGTCGCGGCAGGTGAACGGTCGATGATCGAAGCGATATCATCGAACGGCAGCACAAAGAGATCGTGCAGGATGAATGTTGCCGCCTCGAGCGGAGAGAGCCGGTCGAGCGCGCGGCTCAGCGCTTCGTAAACAGACTCTTCGAGCAGCGCACTGGATTCCGGCGCGGCATTTGCAGCCGGGCCAGGCACGACCAGTGCGTCGATCGTGACTTCGTTCCTGCTGGTTCTGGCCCGAACGTGATCGAGTGCAATCCGGGAGACCACGACCGTCACCCATGCTTCGATGCTTCGTATTTCGGATGCGTCAGCGCGATCGAGTCGCAGCCATGCTTCCTGGACGGCGTCGTCGGCTTCGTGAATCGAACCGAGGATACCTGCCGCTATCGCGCGCAACCGCGGGCGTTCGGCTTCGAACATCGTGGCAAGTGATTCGGTCGCGGGCATCGGTCACAGTTCCTCTTGCCGTTTTGTTCCGTCTCAAAACCCACCAGGGTTGCTGCTCTCGAAGAGACTTCACTGCTCCATCGTAGTGGAAGGAAGTATCGACGATGTCATCCCCGGGTTTGATCGTGATTCCGGTTTCCAATGCGGCCGATGCGAAGGCGGGCTATGGTGTCGTGCTTGTGTCGATCTCTTTGCCGACAGCGAGTACGAGATCGGATTCAAACCAGGGGCCGGCGAAATCGGCCCGCGGCAATCCGTAGGCTAGCGCGCATACGCCTGAGGAAACCAGACGAAAGGAGCCGAAGACCGGACCCTCCCGTCTCGTTTTCATCGATCAGATTGTCTCGTTACACGGGAACGGCAACGCGAGCGGTCGCCGCACGCGTCAGCGCTTCGAATGGCTTGAGTTGCAGCGGATCCGCGGATTGCATCATTTCCGGGTGCCATTGCACCCCGAGCACGAAAGCTGCATCCGGCAGACTCATCGCCTCGATGACGCCGTCTGGCGCGACGCCGTCAACTCCTAGACCGTCGCCAGCTTCGCTCACTGCCTGATGGTGGAGCGAATTCACCTGCAGTGTCGAAACGCCATACACGCTTTCAAGGAGTGACCCAGAGGCGACGGCGACCGTATGCGATGGTTGGTCGGCGGGAATGTTCGCGTGAAACTGCCGGTGCGTGAGCGGGTCGGCTATGTCGTCCGGAATGTGCTGAACGAGCGATCCCCCGTATGCGACATTGAGCACCTGAATGCCCCGGCAAATGCAGAGCACAGGTTTGTCGGCCGCGATGGCCGCTCTCATCAATTCGAGCTCGAAGCTGTCTCGTTCATCATCAACGCCATACGTTTCCGGATGAACTGATTCATCCCCGTAGAGGGACGGATCGAGGTCGGCGCCTCCCGAAAAGAGGAAGCCATCGACCATGTCGATCAGCGACGGAATCGACTGCGAACGCAGGGGAAGGAGAATTGGCGTGCCGCCTGTCGCTTCCACCGCGATGGAGTAGTCGCTGGAAACGCGATAGCGATGCACTCGCCCGTACACCGCGTCTTCGATTTCCGGGCCTGTAGTGATGCCGATGATCGACGAGCGTGGCATTTGCTATCCATTCAGTTTGGTGAAACGAGTGCCTGGATCTCTCGTTGGAGCGTACGAGAAACAGCAACCCAGCGCAAGGCTTTTTGCCTGCCGCTGGGTCGCATTGCTGAGTATTTGGCTTTAGTCCTTCTGGATTCCAGAGGACTTGCGCAACGTCTCTGCGTACTGACTGGCATTCAGGCGGCTCATCAGGAGGCTGGGCGTCAAACCAAACAGAGCTGCAATCACAATGCCGATACGGTTCTCATCAAGGCTGAAGACCGCGTCAAATGTAGGCAGGTCGTCTCGTTGGTTTGCGTTGTGTGCTTCTTGTTCGTAGGAGGCAATCTGAGTCTGCTGCGCAACAACGAGCGCGTCCGTCTCTTCGGAAGTCCGCGTGGGAGTTGGAACGGGTATTGGTGTTTCGGCGGGCGTCGCGTCGCTTGAAGTCGTGATCGTTGGTGCAGCGGTAGAAGTCGCATCGCCGGGCGCAAGAGCAGAGCCGTCAACGGCAAAGAAGAAGAATGCCGTGATAATCACTCCCGCGATGCCGGCGATGCCCGAGAGCAGCGGGATGTTGATCGCCCGCGTTCGCGCCAGCTGGAAATCGCCTTCTCCTGAGGACAGTTCAATGGATGAGTTGTAGAGCTCCCTGAAAAGTCCAACGAGCGCCGCCGAAAGAAAGAACACGGCCCCGGCAACAACCTGCGACGCCGGTGGTTGCTGCAGAATCACAATCGCCAGGAAAATGAACAGGATGATCGACGTGACAGCACCGGCGACGAGCACCCGCTGCTTCGTGCTGACATATCCGTAACGGGCTTCGTCGCGCACATCGTTGATTTGTCTGCGTACCGAGCCGAGGAATGCCCGATGCGTTGCAGAGCCGACTGGGGGCTCGGTTGTTAGCGGATTCGCGGGCTGTTCGCCTCGGTCCTTCGTGATTTCCGGACACGCAACCGCTTCTCTCAGGTCAGCCACAAACTGAGTCAGATCGAGAAACACACCTTCTGGCGTGCACTGCTCTTTTGTCGTGGCATCTGGAGGCGATGCCAGTTTCTCAAGAGCGGCAATCGCGTTGTCTGCATCCTTCTTCAACCCTTCGAACTGCTTGTCGCCTGGAATGCGCCGCAGGTCGAACTTGCCATTCGCAATGACCTGCTCGATGGGCTGGAAGGCGAAGAGATTGGCTTCCACGTCGTGGACCGCAGTCCACTCGTTCACATATCCGGCGCCAGTGATCCACTGTTCAGTCGTTCGGGAATCTTCGTCCCGGAGTCGTTCGCTGATGCTGTTTACCTGGATCCGGGCTGATTCGCAGTCTCGTTTTCCCGAAGGGAGGGGAGGAGGACATGCCCTAATTATGAGCTGATTCAGAGATTCAGCTCGCTTGACGAGTTCGCCAAATTGGCGTGGGTCCGCTGTCTTTGCGCTGTTGAAACCAAAGGTGATCGCGAGAATCATGTAGCCGTAGATTCCTGCAATGCTCCCCGCGATCAACGCGACGATTCCGTTGCTCGTCGATCTGAGCCAGTCCGGGGCCGTCGGACCGAAGAAGGAGTCGGCGGGATAGGCTTCAGCCAGCAGCAGGTAAGTGATGATGATGGCAGGACCGATGATCCAGGACAGATAGGGAACATTTGTCCAAAAAGGCCGGTGAAATCCCGAAAGCGGCCAGATTCCCAAGGGGAAAATCAGGACAAGCACTGCAGCGATCCACAAGACCAGTGAGGTCATGCCGGTGGTCTCATATGCCCAAATTGCCAGGCCACCGGAGCCAATGAGACACCCAATGGAGCTCAGTACAACGCCAAGTTTGCGGCCGGTCGATTTGCCATTGGACTTCGCGTGGATGAGCAGGAGCAAGATGCCGAGGGTGAACGCAACGATCGCCACGAAGAGAACATTCTCTGCTCGCTCCGAAAGGCCAAACCCTTGTTTTGTCAGGCGGTCCATATGTCTCCCTCCAACGAAAGTGAGATTCGCCGGACGAGGGTGGCGTTCGCCCGCTATGGGCGATTGCCAATCCACCGTCGACGTGTTCGGTGCGACTGCACCCATTCTTTTGGAGAGCTGACCGGTTGGCTGTGCCCGAGGACACGGATTCGGTGTGTTCTGGAGCACACACGTGGATCGACAGTTATCCGAAGACAGACGTACAGATCGCCCATGATTCAACGAATCAGATAGCTCGTTACAGACCAACCCAAAGTCGCCGAGGGGCAGCAGAGCGACGTCGGATCACGTTGCGATCTGGGTGCTGATTTCTCTTCAGAGGATCAGATACGTCTGAGAACGGGGGAGGACAAAAACAACGGAACACCATTCAGACCGGGGAGCGCGATTGTCGACTCGTTGAATGGAGTTCTCCTCGTGAGAAAGCGCAGCACGTTATGCAGGGCAGCTGCGGAGACCGGTCATGGCGACGATTTCGAACAACGGTCCGCGCTGACCTTGAAGGCCCGAATGAATGCCCTGGACTTACAACGGGTCCCTTTTAGATGGCTACACAGTTCTGGCGGCCTCGACTGGTGCGTTGTCGACGTACTGCCGGAACGTCTTGGCTTTTCCGCCGGTGATGGTCCAAACGTGGGCGAATGCGGCTTCGAATGACTTGCCCGTGGACGCGTGAGTGCCGGAGTACTTGCCAAGCGACACGAGTCTGTCTCCACCATCGATGACTTCATGGAGATTGACCGAGAAATTGGGGAACTCGGCGTACAACGGTCCGAACACATTCTGGACGACAGCGTCTGGACCGACGAAGTGGCCCTCGGTCATGAACCCTTCCGCATCCGTCCAATCGATCTCAGGATCGAATGCCGCCAGAAATGATGGGACATCCCCACTGGCCACAGCCGCGTACATCCCCTTCACCAAATCGCTGTTTGCAGACATCCGGAACTCCTTCCTTTCTCGTTGCGACGTCGGCGCCAGATTGCCTGTGTTTTCATAGCAGAGTAGCACTTAGGAGTAAGGACTGCAGTCATGTCAACCGGGGCGTCCAGGTGTGCAATGTTTGCGGTGATGTCGCGAGTCTGTTGGCGTCGCTGCGGTTCGATCTTCACCGCCAGAATGGCTCAGAAATTCCTTGACACGCTTTTCGGAACCTGCGTATAATGACCCCTGCGGTTGGCGATGAGCCGATGCGCGCCGAGTGTTCAGCACACAGGCAAATGACCGGAGGGTGCCGCCTTGTAGATCGTCGGTGACGATCAGTTCTTCAGCCAAGTAGGGCTGGAGTCGCGGTATCCGCCTCGAAATGGGGCGGTCTTTTTTGTCCGAGTTTGACGCTCGAAGCACCTTGACAAGTTGGTGGACTGGACGGGATTCAGGGTTCCGGGCTGC
>CAYWSE010000068.1:0-20486 GCA_964461025.1 uncultured Sphaerobacteraceae bacterium
GGAGGTTCTCCTCTCTTCAAGTCCCTTCCCAAAAGTGCCAAAGTTCAGTGCGCACGGCGTGCGCCAGACGCGTCCCGGGCGATGTTGAATCCCGCCGTCATATCTTCCGCACACGACCCGTCATTTGCGGCACCATTGGCCGTCATCGGTAGTCGCGTAGGAAAGCCAGGAGCTGCGCGGCGATTTTCGGCGCGTGGTCGGTTTTCAGCAGATCGGCGCCCTGGGTGGCTGTCGCGAAGGAGCTGACCAGCGTCCAGCCACGACTGGCGCGCAGATAGCGGTCGGCGGCGGCGCGGGCATCCGGATCGGCCGCGCCGACGAAGAGCAGTTTCGGGTACGCGGCTTCGGCGCCATTCTCATCAGGGGGTGAAAAGAGCACCAGCGCCGCCAACGCCGCAGACGGCAGTATCCCACTCGAAGAGCCGGCGGCGACGATGAAGAACCGGGGTCCGAACGCTTGGATGAGATGCTGGCAACAGCGCTCGACTGTCTTTCGCGCCCGGTCGGCGGACTGCTCACCGTCGGAGAGACCGTGTCCCGGCAGATCGATCGCGATTGCCGCGTGCCCGGCCCGCTGAACGATCTCTGGAAGCGCTCCCCAACAGTCGATGTCATCGGACTCACGGAGGTCGTGCACGAAGAGCACCGGAAGCTGGTCGCCTTGCCAGAGTAGACCGCGAAGCATGCCGCTATCGTCGAGCTGGAGCTCGAACGGCTGAGGGGTCGGTAGAGCCAGCGAGTTACTCATGCTTTGCGGAGGCGGGGATCGAGGACATCGCGCAAACCGTCGCCGAGGAGATTGAGGGCCATCACGATGATGACGATGGAGAGCCCGGGCAAGGTCGAGAGCCAGTGGTCGAGAAGAATGTAGTTCCTTCCGTCGGCAATCATCACGCCGAGACTTGGCAAGGGCGGCTGGGCGCCAAGACCGATGAACGATAGCCCTGCTTCGACGATGATCGCCGCCGCGACGTAGTAGGTGGCCAGCACGATCACTGGCGCCAACGTGTTGGGCAAGATGTGGCGCAGGAGAATACGTCGATCGTTGACGCCGGTGGCCATCGCCGCTTGCACGAACTCCTGCTGGCGAATCTGCAGCACTTCACCGCGCACGACCCGGGCGAACCCCGCCCAGTAGATCAGCCCAACCGCCAGAACGGTTGCAGTCAGTCCCGGGCCGAGAGCGCCGGCGGCGATCACTGCAATGAGAATGAGCGGAAACCCCCAGGTAATCTCGATGAGTCCGCTGATCAGGAGATCGGTTCTACCCTGTTTGTAGCCGGCGATTGCGCCCAGGGTGATGCCGATCACCATCGACAAAGCCGTGATGCCGAATCCGACCGCCAGCGAAATGCCAACCCCGACGACCAGGCGGCTGAGCATGTCGCGGCCGAGCTGATCGGTGCCAAGGAGATGATCGTCGGCGCCGATCGGGGCGAAGGTCAGCATCAGATCCTGCGTGGCATAGTCGTGGGGCAAGATGTCTGGTTGTCGCCAGGCGGCGATGCCGATCAAGCCGATCGCCAGATAGGCGATCACGATGAACAAGCCCAGGAGCGCTCCCTTGTTGCGCCTGAACGCACGCCAGGCGAGGAGGGTTCGGCTCTCCCCTTTCAGGGCCGACGGATTCACCTGCTCCCAGTTTGGTGCGGTATTCGAGACAGCAGCCATATGGTCGATCGTCTTTGGTCAGGCGAAGCGAATGCGCGGATCGGCGATCCCGTACGCGATGTCGGCCAGGAGATTGGACACGAGAACCATGAAGACGAGGAGCAACGAGAAGAACTGGGCCACTGGATAGTCGCGTCGCAGAACGGAATCAACCAGCAAGTAGCCCACGCCAGGCCAACGGAAAATTGTCTCGACGATCAGCGCGTAGCCAATCAACCAGCCGAGCCGCAGGCCAGCCAGCGAAATAACCGGAATGAATGCCGTGCGGGAGACTCGTCGTCCGATGACAACCCAGTCGCTCAATCCCTTCGCCCGGTGTGTGCGCACGAAGTCCTGCCCCATCTGCTCGAGCATCGACGAACGCATCATCCGCACCGTAACGGCGATCCCCTCTGCTGCCAGTACGATCGTCGGCATGATCAGGTGTTTCCAGCTACCTGTTCCGGAGGTGGGGAGCCATTTCAATTGAGCGCTGAACGCGTAAATCAGCAGCAGCGCCAACCAGAAGTTGGGAATCCCCATCCCGATCGCGGCGAAACCGGAGATGAGCGAGTCGAGCCAGGTGTTGCGGCGCGCCGCCGCCAGCATGCCGAGGGGCACGCCGATCAGATAGGTCGCCGCGGTTGCGGAAACTCCCAGGATGAGACTGTTCTTGCCGTACTCCCGAAGCATGTCGGTGATCTGAGCGCCGTTGATAATCGAGACACCGAGATCGCCACGCACGAGATTGCTGATGTAATGGAAGTACTGCGTGTATACCGGGCGGTTCAGACCGAGCCGCTCGCGATAGGCCTCGCGAACCTCTTCAAGCGCTGCAGGGTTGAGCGCAACGCCGGACGGATCGCCCGGCGCGAAGCGGAGGGAATAAAACACGACAATCGAGGAGATGACCAGAATGACGGTCATCCGCAGGCCTCGGCGCGCCAGATAGGTGCCCATGATTGGCCCTCACCCCAACCCCTCTCCCGCAGCCGGGAGAGGGGCTTTTCAGTGGGGCCGTGTTAGCTCAGCCAGACGTCGTTGTAGAACGGGTAGAGATTCCACTGGTGCGGGAGATACCCTTGCACGTTCGAACGCGACACCCAGAAGGCGTTGCGGTTGATCAGCGGGATTGTTGGAAGGAACTCGGCACACGCCAGCTGGAATTGCACTCCCGCCGCGGCCAGCTCTTCTTCGTTGGCGGCGTTCTGCCAGGCTTCAATTGCTGCGTCAACCTCGGGAATCGATGCCTGCGCCCAGTTGGGATCAGGTATTGTCGCCGAACCAACGAAGAGGCTGACAACGTCGATCGGAACCGGCCAGAGATAGTAGAAGAGATACGAGTCGGGATTTTCGTTCCCCAGCGTGTTGAAAAATGTTCCTCTGTCGAGCACTTGCACCTCGACAGCGACGCCGAGCTGCTTGAGCTGATCCTGCAATACCGTGCCCAGCTGCCGATTGAACGACTCGTCCTGCACCGGCAAGACGATCTCGAGACGCGTGCCGTTCTTCTCAAGGATTCCGTCGTCGCCGGCAGTCCAGCCGACCTCGGCAACGAGCGACTTGGCCAGATCGAGATCGAACTGGTTGAACTGCTCGACCTCCGCCGTGTAGTAACGATCGGCCGTGGTGATCGGTCCGTAGAGCGGCTCGCCTTCGCCGAAGAGGAGTGCGTCGGCGATCGCCTGGCGATTGATGGCATGCGAGAACGCCTGCCGCATGCGCAGATCCTGGAAGTCGTACTCGGTCTTTGTGTGGTTGACGCCGAAGATGTAGCCGGACCATTCCTTGAGACGGACGACGTTCAGGTCGGAATTGCCCTCGAGCCGGGAGATGTCCTGCGCGGCAGGTCCACGCAGCGTATCGATTTCACCGTTTTCGATGCGGATCGCCCGTTGGGCGGCCTCGCTGATGAACTCCCAGCGGATGCCGTCGAGATAGGCTGGGCCGGTGTTCTCGAAATACGGAACGATCGAGCCCGGATACTCCGCCCACTTGTCGACCGTCACGTGGCTACCCGGCACCCATTCGCCGAAGGTGAAGGGTCCGCTGCCATCGATCTCCTGTTGCCCATAGGTGCCCGGTTCGGCCGACTCGAGTTCTGAGCGAACCCGGTTGTTGAAGATCGACCAATATCCGGTATCGACGACGTTGATCACATCGTAGTAGGGATGCGACATGGTCAGCACGACCGTGGTTTCGTCAGTCGCTTCGATCGTTTCGACCGGTGCGAAGAATACGGCGAGTGAGCCGCTTGTCTTGATCTCGGTAAATGCGGCGGCAATCGCTGCGGCGTCGAGCACATCTCCGGAGTGGAAGCTCAGGCCGGTGCGAATCTTGAACGTAAGCACCGTGCCGCCTTCTGAATACTCCCAGCTTTCGGCGATCTGGGGCACCTTGGCGCCTTCAGGATCGTTGGTGATGACGTTTTCGTAGAGTGCGGAGAAGGCCGGATCGTACCAGCTGGTGCCGACTGGGTCCATGCGGGAGAAGTCGAGATCGTAGCCCTCGCGCAGGGTGCCTCCAGTGACTGGTTCCTCCTGGAGCGCGGCAGCGGCTGTTGCCGGTCTTGCCGAGGCGAGGAGTCCAGCAAGCGCGGATGCCGACACGCCAAGCGCGGCGGCCCGTTTCATCGCCTCGCGACGGCTAAGGCTGGCCGAGGCGTAATCCACGAGCAGTCGATCGAGCGAATGGTCGATTCGAGACACGGAATTCCTCCTTGTGAGCATGGCGACAGATATTCCTCACCACGGTGGGAAGATGCTCCATCGTATCGACAATGGTTTCAGGATGTCAACGGCAGGCGCCCCCAAAGGGGTCATGGAACTCTCATGGCAGCGAGAACCGGAGCTCGTCGAGGATGTCGTCGACGAGCCATGTGCCATCCTGGTCGACCAGGATGAAGCCAAAGATCTTGTCGACGGGGATAAGGGCAGGATTGATGATCACGGTGGCGTAGACGCGGCCGTCTGCAAGGAGTCGGATGTCGTCGACCGTCACGATGGTGATCCATTGATCGGTTTTCAGTGGCGCGGGCGTCGCCAGTGATGTCAGGGAGGACTCGTCAAATCCGTGAAAAAGGTAGCGGAGATAGTTGTCGGTGTAGAGCTGATAGACACGAAGTGGCTCGCCGCTGTTCTGGCACCCGACGAGGCGGACCAGGGCGGCTTCTATTTCCGCTCGGGTTGCTTCGTCGACTGGCGTGCCGGCCGTATCAGGGATCGCTTCCGGCGTTGCGGAGGGTTCTTCGGCGACGATGGCGATCAGCGCATCGATCGCCATCGGCTCCGTCTGGCAGTACTCCGCCATTGGCGTGAACGGAAAGGGGTCGCTAGCTTCTGGGGTGGCTGTTCCACTGAAGAGTGCCAGCAAAGCGCCAATGCCGGTGAGAAGTAGCATATTCATGGAATCCCTTCGTCAGTGTTGGCAGATACCGCGGCGATCATGCCGCCGTCTTTATTCTGAGAACGCCATGTGACCAGTTTTTGTTCCCTCGCCGGAGCCAACCAACAGTTGAATCCGATGTCTGGAAACGTCGGGTTGGTAGCGGTTCAAGACGGCTGAAGCCATTTTCCGGCACAATGGCATGGCAACGTGTCGTGCGTTGCGCGATCGTATCAGGATGCTCATGGAAACCACGCACACGCACCCGAATCCGGCCAGCCCCGACGGACGTGTCGAGTCGGCGACCGACGCCGACCATGTCTTCGGCTTCAACACGCTGGCCGTGCATGCCGGACAACGACCCGATCCGACCACCGGAGCGCGGGCGATGCCGTTGTACCAGACGACGTCGTATGTGTTCGAGGACACCGATCACGCGGCGGAGCTCTTTGCGCTGCAGCGGTTTGGCAACATCTACTCGCGGATTATGAATCCGACCAACGCGGCCTTCGAAGAGCGAATCGCGGCGCTGGAGGGTGGCGTGGGGGCGCTGGCGGTCGCGTCCGGGCAGGCGGCGCAGTTCATCGCGCTTTCGACCATCCTCGCGCCTGGCGACCAGATCGTCAGCTCGTCGGCGCTCTATGGCGGCACCTACACGCAGTTCGACATTACTCTGAGGCATTGGGGGATCGATACGGTCTTTGTCGATCCGTTCGATCCGGAAAACTTCCGGCGAGCGATCACGGACAAGACGAAAGTGCTCTACGGCGAGACGATCGGCAATCCGCGCATCGACGTCTTCGATATCGAATCGGTCGCCAACATCGCCCATGAGGCGGGTGTCCCGTTGATGATCGACAACACCTTCGCCACACCCTATCTCTGCCGGCCGATCGACTACGGCGCCGACGTGATCGTGCATTCGGCGACGAAGTTTATCGGCGGGCACGGCACGTCGATCGGTGGAGTGATCGTCGAGTCGGGGCGCTTTCCCTGGACCAATGGCAACTTCGCCTGTCTGACCGACCCCTCCCCGGGGTACCACGGCATTCGGTTCACCGAGACCTTCGGCGAGTACGCCTATTTGATGAAGGCGCGCGTTGAGAATCTGCGCGATCTCGGTCCTGCCATGAGCCCATTCAACTCGTGGCTTTTCCTGCAGGGGCTGGAGACGTTGCCGGTTCGGATGCGGGGACATGTCCGCAACGCCGAGCAGGTGGCGGCGTTCCTGGCGTCGCATCCCGCAGTTGGCTGGGTGAGCTATCCCGGGTTGCCGGACAGTCCCTACCGCGCGCTCGCGGAGAAGTACCTGCCGCGCGGTTCGGGGGCGGTGTTCACCTTTGGGGTGAATGGTGGTCGCGATGTCGGCGCCCGGTTCATCGAGGAGCTGCGGTTGATCTCGCATCTGGCCAATATCGGCGACGCGAAGACGCTGATCATCCATCCCGGCAGCACGACGCACCAGCAGCTTACCGACGAGCAGCAGATCTCCGCAGGTGTGAGTCCTGATCTTGTGCGCATTTCGGTCGGGCTGGAGGATGCCGGGGACATTATCTGGGATTTGGATCAGGCGCTGACGAAGTCGGCAAGTCGGCTAGACGGCTAGACGGCAAGTCGGACGACGATCTTCGGACTTCGGACTACGATCCACGGACTACGAATATGACAGACACGATCGACGAATCCACTATCGAGAGCTACGCCGTGCCGTGGGCGACGGGGGGCCACACCGCCACGGCGGGGGCGTTCGAGCGGCTGAAGATCCTGACGACGTATCACACGATCGCGATGGTTGGGTTGTCGCCCGATGATATGCGGCCGAGCCACTTTGCGGCGATCTACATGCAGTCGGAGGGGTACGACATCATCCCGGTCAATCCGAAATACGCCGGGACGAAGATTCTGGGGCAGGAGGTCTATGCCTCATTACTGGATATCCCGCGGGAGCGGAATGTCGAGATCGTCGACGTCTTTCGGCGGCCCGTTGATATCCCGCCCATCCTCGATCAGGCGATCGAGATCGGCGCGAAGGTCTTCTGGATGCAGCTGGGAATCGTCAACCACGCCGAAGCAGCCCGCGCCCGCGAGGCCGGCATGGAGGTCGTGCAGAACCGCTGCGTGAAGATCGAGCACGCCCGCTTTTTCGGCGGCCTGAACCTGGTCGGCATGAACACCGGGGTGATCACGTCGCGGCGGACGGTCGGATAAGTGAGCCAGCTACTCAGCCGGAAGAAACAGCCCGGGCCAAACTTTCGCGAGTTCCGTTGACAACGTCGGGACATCCAGAGTTACTGCGTCCCAGATGATCTGGTCATCAAGTTCGTCGTACTCATGAGCTATTCGGTTTCTCAGACCGACAATTTCTCGCAGCTCCGGTACAGTCCTGATCAATGAACTGTCGAGATTCGCCGCCGCGTTTAGTGCTTCGGCGAGTACTTCGAATTGACGCTCTACTGCTGAACGAAGGAAATCGTCCGATTCGTAATCTGCAAACGTGCGGCCTGCCACGTATCGCTGCAATCTCTCAAGAGCGATGCGTGCGTCATGCAGCCGCTGAGCCAGTTTCGGATTCATAGATCGTGACCTTGCTCGAGTCAACGCTCTGCCGGAAATACGGATTCTTGATCGATCTCTCGGTTACCACATCGACATGGCGTCCCAGGAGCGTCTCGAGTGCTTCGGCAAATGACAGATATCGACGAGCGTATCCAGGCGATCGATCCGCGAAATTGACCACGAAATCGAAATCACTGGAAGTTGGGTCGAAGTCACCGGTTGTTGCAGATCCAAAGAGCTCCAGCCGGTGCACACCATGAGCTCTGCAAATTCCGGCAATTGCTGATTGATGCAACAAGATGGTTTCGTGCATTTCGGTTCTCCTTGCCATAATCGTACTATGCTTCAGGGAGTTCGCGGCGGTGTGTCCTGTCACATTGGGACCATTTTGTAACACTCGGCCGGCGCAGTGAGTCGGGTCTAGGGCCCCTTCAACTCTAATCTGAGCGTGCAGGTTCCGACACTCCTGTACGAGTGCGTCATGGTCATCTCATCGAACCTCATTGGTCTGCTCCGATCAGCCCAAAGTTCGGGCCGGGACGCGGCGTTCGTGCTGCGCGTCCTGCCGATGCTGCCGTCGCAGTGGCTCGACCGGTTCTCGCCTGAGCCGCTGTACGAGCAGATTGTCATTCCGGGGTTCGATTCGCGCACTCCGGCTGAGCTCTACCGTCCCAATGACGAAGGCATCCATGCTGGCGTGGTGGTCTGCCTCGGCGTGATCCCCTTTGATGTGACCCATCCGCAGGTGCAGCGGCTCGGCCGGGCGCTGGCGCGGAGGGGATTCGCGGTGCTGATCGTCTGGTCGGCGGAGATGCGATCGCTACGCATCTCGCCCGACGACGCGGGTCTCCTGGCAGCGGCGTATGGGTGGCTTGTCAATCAACCGTATGTCGATCCGGCGCGCAGCGGCTTGCTCGGTACGTGTGTTGGGGCCGGCTTTGCGTTGCTGGCGGCGGCGCAAGCTGAGATTCGAGACCGGGTTGGTTTCGTGTCGTGTTTCGCGCCGTTCAGTTCATTGCGGACCTTGGCGCTCGATATCGGCAGCGAGACAACTGAAATCGATGGCATCCGGCGGCGCTGGGAGGTCGATCAGCTCTCTCGTCATGTCTACATCCGTACCTTGACGGCAGAGCTGGATGCCGATGAAGCGACCAAGCTCGAAACCGCCTGGCTCGAACGACGATCCTTTCCGGACGCGGAAACTCTGAGCCCGGCGGGTCAGGCGTTATTGCCGCTGTTGCGCACGACCGATCGCATTCAGCTGGAAGCACTGCTCGACCAGCATTGTGCGCTGCGGGAGAAGGTCGACGCCGTTTGCCCGATCGATGTAGCGGACGACATCGGGGCGCGGCACGTCGGCATCGGTCACGACCGGGACGACTCCGTGGTGCCGTTTGGCGAATCGCAACGGTTGTACGCGGCGATGCGTGAACGACCCGGCGTAGCGCTCACCGAGTTCCACATGTTCCAACATGCCGATCCGACAAAGCGGCGCCTGGCGAAGTGGCGGCTGTTCGCCGAGCTCTGGAAGTTCGCCCGGTTCTGCAGTCCGGCGCTGCGGTTTGCAGATCGACCGATGCGCACCCGCGAAGTTGGTACAGAGTGTTGAAACCAATCATTCGGGACGAACGATGATGTTGGTGCGTGCGGCAAGACCCCGCGCGATCGTTTTTGAATAGGTTCCGAATAATGAGACAGTGGGCAGTGTTGCCAGGCACAGGATCGTAGACAACTTCGAGTCCGAGGTCTCTCACATCCGATACGGAGATTTCGCCAACGCCGAAGTGACGTCGTTCACCCAGGGTCTCTTCGATTGTCGTAAGGCGAGCCAGATTCACTGACTTTTCGCGTGGAGCTTCTCTGCTGAAAGCCAGGGAATTGACGCGATCCCCCCGAGACATGATCGGGAGCGAGCCGGCGAAGAAGTGTGTCTTCGTCAAGAAGTTCAATCGCTGCGGAGCGAGTCATTTACTGAGCGATGACTCTTGTCATCAGGCACTTAATCGTATCCTGGGAGGCAATGTCGGATTCGATCACTTCGTCGGTGGCCGGGTCCTCAAACAGGTAACCCAGAACGCCGCTCGGTTCGATATGGACTTCGAGCGAGCGTGATCCGTACGACCATTCGGCCAATAGACCACCGTCGGCGCGTGCCCCTAGCACGTCCGGACTCCCGACACTGCGGGCAAGATGAGGTAGGAGGTCCTTTGCCGCCGCCATGGCAGATGGAGCGACCGGATGCCCGCCATACGAGTCCCAGTCTTGCTCAAGATGCGCAATCCGGTCGAGATCGGCCAAAACGGGGGAGGAAAACGTCGGCGTTTGAGAATCTCGATTGCTTGCTGGCTTGATCATGGGTTCCCTGGCTCCTCTTGCCGTCATTGGATTCGGAGAGAGCAATCTAGTCACAGATTGTACAAGGCAGGTGGGGTTGGCCAATCTCCGGGCGGACGGGGAGTGTCCATGATTCTCGCTGTTGAACGGTCAGCGATGCGTCAAGCAGCCGCTTGGCTGTCCATTGATTCATAGACGGCGACTTTGGTCGAATCAATGCCATGACGCAAGTAGGGATTCTTGATCGACCGCTCGGTGATGAGATCAACTTTCCGATCCAAGAGCGCTTCCAGGGAATCAGCAAATGACAGATATCGTCGAGCGTATCCAGGAGACCGATCGGCGAAATCGACGACGAAGTCGAAGTCACTTCGATTCGGATCGAAAGCGTCTGATGTTGCCGAACCGAAAAGCTCAAGCTTTCGGACACCGTGGGCTCGGCAAATCTCGGCAATCTCAGTGTGTTTGGATGTGATCGTCTGGTTCATCCTTGCATCGCTCCTAAAGAAGAGCGTACTACGGTGAGGACGAGAAGCGCACGGGCGAAGGACGGCCCAGAGGGGCCGCAGTGTCATCCGGGAACAATTCGGAAGTCCCAATCCAGTGCTTCGGCGGCGGCAGTTCTCGACCTGCGGTCGAGCGCTCCGGCAGAGCGCCGGAGCCTACGCGATGCGCCGCCTATGCAATGCCTTCATTTTCTTCTCCCCATTTTCCATCTCCTCACCGCCCGTCTCCGCCTCCCACGTCCCTTTGCCTTTTGCCCATTGCCCTTCGCACCGTGATAGCCTAGACGTTGCCCCGCTGTGGCGAAATGCGCAGGCAGGACCGGATCCCGATGCAGACCGATACGATCGATTGGGACATCCTCCTCGGCCGGATCGAGGAAGGGCGGTGCACGCCCTTTGTCGGCGCCGGAGCCAGCGCCGGGGTGCTGCCGCTTGGTGGATCGCTGGCGGCGCATTTCGCCCAGGAATGGAAGTATCCGATCGGCGAGGATGAAGACCCCGCCCGGCTCGATCTGGCCAGGGTCGCGCAGTTCTGCGCGATCATGAAGGACGACTTCATCTATCCGAAAGAGCAGGTGCGGCGGCTTTTTCAGGGACTGGCCGATGATGAATCGGGTCCCGATGGCGTCGGCGGCAGGATCAAGCTGCGTGAGAAGCTGAAGGTCAGCGGCGTGATCGACGACGCCGATCCAAACCAGCTGCACAATGTCCTCGCGGCGCTGCCGTTGCCGGTCTACATCACGACGAACTACGACAGTCTGCTGACCGGCGCGCTCGGTCGTACCCGCAAACCGCAGGTGCGGTTCTGCCCCTGGAACAAACGAATCCTCGATCTCGAGGGCGCGCTGCCGCGCGATCACGAGCTGAAAATCGATGCCGCCAACCCGCTTGTCTACCACTTGCACGGCGTCATCGGCGTCGACGCCTCGCTGGTGCTGACCGAAGACGACTACGTCGATTTTCTGGTGAATATGGCGTCGAATCCGATGCTTATTCACCGGGCGGTGGAGGAAGCGCTGAGCGACAAGATGCTGCTCTTCATCGGGTACCGTCTGGCCGACTGGAATTTCCGCGTGCTCTTTCGCCAGCTGCTTGGGTCGCTCGAACGGAGCACGCAGGGGTCGCATGTGGCAGTGCAGCTGCCGGTCCTGAAACCAGACGCCTCGCCAGAGCAGCATCAGATCCAGCAACAGCTCCTCACCTTTCTGGAGCGGTCGCACCAGCAGAGCCGGATCAAAATCTACTGGGGTTCGGCCCAGGATTTCGCCGCCGAGCTGATCACGCGCTGGAAAGACGCCGGTCATGCAACCCTCTGAAGCGCCGTATATCGGTCCGGCCCCATTCGGCACGGATGACCGGGCGCGTTTTTTTGGACGCGAGCGGGAGTCGGGCGAACTCGGGTCGCTGGCGCTCTCGCATCCGGTCACCCTCCTGGTAGCCAGCTCCGGGGCGGGGAAGACGTCGTTGGTCAACGCCGGGCTTATTCCGCGGCTGACCGGCATCGACGACGGCATTCCTCGCTGCGAGGTGCTGCCCGTCGTGCTCTTCCGCCAAATGGCGGCCAGCGACACGCTTGAAACCGCGGTCGATAACCGGTTCATCGCGTATGCCCTGGCGGCGACGACACCCGGCAACGAGGCGCTCCCAAATGGGAAGCCGGGGTCGCTGGCCGCGGCGCTGAAGGAGCGCCCGCTCGTCACCGACCGGTTCGGCCAGCCGCTGCCCAGAGTGCTGATCTTCGACCAGTTCGAGGAACTCTTCACGATCCATCCGCAATTGTGGGAGGACCGGCGGCCGTTTCTCGAGGAGCTGCTGACGATCGCCGATGGCGATCCGATGACCAGAATCCTCCTCTCGATGCGCGAAGAGTATCTGGCCAGGCTCGAACAGCTCGGCGGTATGCGGGCCACCGACACGCTGCGCTTTCGGTTGCATCTGGAGCGGCTCGATCGCGACAAAGCGCTGCAGGCGGTTAACGGACCTCTGCCGGAGAACGTGTCGTTTGCCCCGAACGTGGCTGGGGCGCTGGTCGACGAGCTGCGACGGGAATCGTCGGGCACGGCGATCAACGGCGCGACGGGCGAGACATTTCTCGGCCGCTATGTGGAGCCGGTGCAGCTGCAAGTCGTTTGCCGGGCGCTCTGGAATTGCCTGCCGGAGGGAACGGAAGTCATCAGCGAGGAGATGCGGCAGGAGTGCGGATCGGTCGACCGGGCGCTGGAGGCGTTCTACGGGACGGTCGTCGAGGACGCCGCGACAGCCGAGCCTTCGGTAAACGAAGGAATGATTCGCCACTGGATCGAGAACGAGCTCGTGTCCAGCCGGATGACCCGCAATACGGTGCCGCTGGACGACGCCGAAAAAAGCGGCATCACGGCCGTCGCACTCGACAGGCTCGTCGACCAGCATCTGTTGCGGAAGGAAGAGCGCTTCAACATTCCGTGGTACGAACTGACGCATGACCGGTTGATTGCGCCGGTGATCAGCAACAACGCGCACTGGTTCGCAGAGAACCCCGATCCGCTCTACGCGGTGCAACAACAAACGCGACAGTGGTTGCGAGAGGAACGACAAGAAGGGTACCTGCTCACCGGAGAGCCCCTGACCGAGGCGTCGACGCTGGCGCGTGAGCATCCAGAACTGCTCGCTCGTGATGAGCTCGAGTTCGTGCGAGCCAGTGAGGAGCTGCAGCGCAATTACGACGAAGGCGAGAGAAGCCGCCGGCGATCGCGAATGATCGCTTTCGCCTGCGCGATCGCCGCTGCGGCCATGCTGCTGCTGGCGCTCTTCGCGTTCCGGCTGAAACAGGATGCGGACGAGCAGCGCGCCGAAGCGGAACGACAGCAGCAGATCAGTCTGTCGCAGACCGTCGCGTCGCAGGCGATGCTGGCGCATTCCCGGAGTCAGGATGATCTGGGCGCGTTGCTGGCGCGTCAGGCCTATCTCCTCGATCCGGCGGGCGCGGTGGTTGGCGACACCGGCACCGCATTACAGGCGACGATCGGGTCGCCGACCTTTTCGCGTACGGTGGAGACGCCGCATGCATGGATTTCGTCGCTGGCGTTCTCGCCGGTCGATGGTGCGTTGCTGGCAACGGCCGGCGGCGCAAACAGCGACTCGATGGTCTATCTGTGGCGGCAGGATGGCGCGACATTCCGGGAGGAGCGGCGACTGACCGATGAGGAAACCGGTCACACGCACGATTCCGGAGCAACGAGCGTGGTGTTTGCCCCCGATGGATCGATGATCTTCACGTCAGGCGGCGATGGGTACGTGAAGTCGTGGGATTCGGCGTCGGGAGCGCTCGCCGAGCGGCTGGAAGGACCAGGCGGGGCGATTCGGGCGCTCGTCAGCGGTCAGTCCGGGGACGGGACTGTGTTGCTGGCCGCTGCGAGCTGTCGAGGTGATGGCTCGCGAGGGCTGGATGTCGATGAGAGCGCACCAGGGTGCGGTGTGCAATCGGCGTTGGTGCGCGTGTGGTCGGTGACGGAAGGGGCGGCAAGCGAGCCGCGCGATTTGAGCGCTGCCGGGATGGCGAGGATGGACAGCGTGGCGATCAGCGGGGATGGACGCTGGCTGGCCGCGGGGGGATGCGTCGTTTTCGAAGAGAACTCGACGACATGCGAGGAAGGATCAGTGCTGATCTGGGATTTGACCCAACCGGATGAAGAGCCTGTTTCTCCCGGTTCGTATGACGGAACGATCTATGCCCTCTCGTATGTCGTGCGCGATGGCGAAACGGTTGAGCTGGCGTTTGCCGGCGAGGACCGCACGGTACGGTTGATCGATTTCGATGAGGAGGGCATTGCCGAACGGAGCGTGCGGGAGCTGGCCGGACACCGGGACGTTGTGCAGTCGTTGGCGTATAGCCCGGCATTGAACATGCTCGCGGCGGGTGACCATGATGCGACGGTCGGGGTGTGGCGGCTAGGGCAGGTCGATCCGGTGATCAGCGTGCTTGGCAATGCCACTGACTGGATTCGTTCGTTGGCATTCGATCCCGAAGGAACGGTACTGGCCTCGACCACCGGGGCGGGTGAGATTCGCATCTGGGAGCTGGGACCGAGAAGCAATCCGCCCTCGGTCCTGACCGGACATGACGACTATGTGCGGTCGCTTGCCTTCGCGTCTGGCGATGACGCTCCCGTCCTTGCTTCAGCAGGCGAAGATGGCCGCGTCCGGTTGTGGCAATTTGGCAGTGACGGTGTGACTGAAACGGTCATTCCGATGCGCGATGACGGGTTGGCGTTCAAGCTGAGCTCTGTGGCCTGGGATCACGGTGGCGACCGTATCGTGACAGGGGCGGAAGATGGGGTGGCGAGGATATCGGTGCGACAGGAAAACGGGACCTGGTCGACCACGCCTCTCAACGCCATTCCTTTCAACAGCGGTGCCGTGTATGCCGTTTTCGGCCCGGATGATTCACTGGTGATTACGGGAGACGCGGCGGGCGAAGTGCGACTGTGGAGTACCGATGGAACTCCCCCACGCGGCGATCGACTCCCCTGTGAGGAGATGCGGGCGATCCGCACACTCGTCCTGAACAGTGACAGAACGATGCTGGCGGCAGCGGATAGTTCCGGGACAATCTGCATCCTGGAGCTGAGCGACGGCGGACGGATGGCTAGCTTGCTGCTGACGATCGAGCAGGGGGCCGAGGTGAAAGCGCTGGCATTCGGACCCGGCAATATGCTGGCGGCGGGAGGTGTGCCGGGAGAGCTCGACACGACACTCCGAATCTGGGATGCGACGTCCGGGGCGTTGGTCATCGACTTGCCGGTGAAGCAGGGGGAAGTGCGGTCGCTGGCGTTCAGTCCGGATGGCATGCAGCTGGCGAGTGGCAGCAAGGATCAGACGGTATTGCTCTGGAATCCGCAGAACTGGGAAGCGACGCCCGTCACGGTCCAGGTGCCCGAGTGGATCAGGGCGATGGCATACTCGCCAGACGGCGGGATGATTGCCGTTCCGACAACGCAGGGCGGCATTCGCACGATTGATCCGAACATCGAGAGTCTGAGCAATGCCGTCTGCGAGAGTGTCTCGGAGAACCTGTCGTTGTCCGAATGGACGAGCTTTGTCGGCCAGGAAGCGCGGCTGCCGTACGAAAGGACGTGCGATGAACTTGGCGTTCCCGATGTGATGGATCCTGCCGACATTGGGTGAGGGCGAGCAGCGGCGAGCCGGCAGGACCGAATTCATATCTCGCTGCCGGCGCAGGGTGTTCAGACCGACTACATGGGTAACAGGCGTGCGAGGACATAGGTAACACATGCTGCGGAACGCCGATCTTCGGACCCCGGACTACGGACCACGAGAGACATCAGTGACATTGCCATCGATTCGGCAGAACTATCCAATGCTGGCGGAGCTCCGGCACTTCAATTGTGGGGGCATTGCTCCGCTTTCCAATGACGTCGGGGCGGAGCTGCTGCGAGTGCCGCAGTACTACATCGAGCATGGACCGGCGCCATTGCTGGCGCATGACGAGTCGTTTCTGCGGATCGAGGAATCGCGGGCGACGATGGCGCGGTTGCTTGGCGCCGACGCGGACGAGATCGCGTTCACGACGCAGTTTTCGACGGCGATCAACATTTTGACGGAAGGGCTGAGCTGGGAAGCCGGGCAGGAGGTGATCGTCACAGATCAGGAGCACCCCGCGATGCTGATTCCGCTGATGAATGTGGTGAAGCGGCATGGCTTGGTGGTGCACCGGATCGGGTGGTCGCATGACGCGGAGAAGATGCTCGCCGATTTCCGGGCGGTGCTGAGTGCGAACACGCGATTGGTGGCGATGAGTCACGTGACGACCGACAGTGGCGCGGTGTTGCCGGCGGCGGAGATGACGAAACTGGCGCAGGAGCAGGGCGCCCTGGTGTTGTGGGACGGAGCGCACACGCTGGGGCAGATGCCGCTCGACGTGCACGAGCTGGGGTGCGATTTCTATGCTGTGGTTGGGTACAAGTGGGTGATGGGGCCGTATCCAACCGCAATGCTCTATGTGCGGCCAGACCGGCTCGACGACATTGCGGTGACCTGGACCGGCAGTCATGCCACGACCGGGGCGACAGTGACGCTCGGTCCGGACGAGCTGGCGTGGAAACCGGGTGGCGCGCGGTTCGAGTATGGCGCGCGAGTCTATTCCTGGGACACAGCGATGGGGGTCGCAGCGGCGGGAATCGAAGCGCTGGGGGTGGAGAACATTCTGGCCCATTCTCGGCGGTTGGGGCGGCGATTCCACGATGGGTTGGCGACGATTCCCGGGGTGACGATTCATAGTCCGGCGCCGGAGGTGGGAACGGGAATCAATTGCATCTCGCTGGCGACGATGGACGGGGTTGAGTTCTCGCAGCGGTTGCGGGAGGAGTTCCAGATCGTGCAGCGGCCGGCGCTGTGGGGGCAGGCGGTGCGGATCTCGCTGGCGGCGTTTATCGAGGATGAGGATGTCGATTATTTGTTGAAGGCGGTTGAGGTGATCGCGCAGAGTTAGGCGCAGTTTCAGCGTAGGCATCGACCTCCGTGTCGATGCCGTAGGCGGAGAAACGTGCCGGCAGGGGGCCGGGTTCTACGTCGTTCGCGAGTTGCTTGTCAGGCTGCACCAGGGTTTGGTGAGGAGGGGTTCGTTGCGGTGAAAGACGCGGCCGTGCTGGACGTCGGTGTCGAGGTTGGCCTGGCAGATGAGCTGGGGAACGGCGACGACCGCGTTGCAGCGGGGTAGGACGGAACGCCAGAGGAGATCGATGGGGCCCGCGGGGCCTCTTTTTGATTGCCAGGCGGCGAGGAGCTGATCGGCAGCGCGCTGGGTGCGGATCCAGAGAGCGTGGGTGCCGTTGGCGCCGGTTTCGATGGGGGACCAGCCGGGCGTTGTGGTTTTGCGCCAGAGCTCGCCGCCGAGGAGGACGATCTCGGCATCGCCGGGCGGGGGACCAAACGACCAGGGCGCGCAGGGGAGAGCGTCGTCTTCCAGGTAGAGAGCGGGGCCGAATGCGGTGAGGGCGCGGAGCCAGGAGTCGCGGCAACCGAGCTCGCCGGCGGCGCGTTCGGGTGGGATGTTGCGCGTGGCGGCGTAGGACTCGATCTGGTCGTGGGGTACCGATTTGCCGTCGGTGGCGGGGAAACGGACGAAGCGGCCGGCGAGATCGGGATGCCAGGCGGCGTTCATCGCTTCCCAGCGGTCGGGTCGGCGGTCGAGGTTGATGATGACGATCCGGTCGGGAGCGATCGTTTCGAGGATGAAGATTTGGGGGTCGACGGAGATGCCCGCGTCGGGTTCGGTCACCTCAGGCGGAGTGTGTCAGCGAGGAGCTCGGCGCCGGCGAGGGAGGGAGCGTCCATCAACCAGAACATGAAGTGGCCGACGCCTTCGGCGGTGTAGGCGTCGATGCGGGCTTTGACCTGCTCGGGGGTGCCAATGATCCAGTCCGTGGCCATGGGCTCAGGGAGATCGTCGGTTTCGGCGCTGAGGAAGGCGACGGTGGAGGGATCCTTGGCGTAGTAGTGGACGAAGGGAGCGATTTCGGCGGGGAGATGGAATTGGTCGCCGCCGAGCTCGACGAGGGCGCGCAGTTTTTCGCGCAGGGCGGGGATATCGGGGGCGATGAGGAGCTGGGTTTCGAGACTTATCTCGATCTCATCGATATCGCGGCCGACTTCGTCGCAGGCTGACCGGAGGAGAGCTAGACGGCTGCGGAGCTCTTCGATCGAGACCGGAACGGTGTTCCAGCCGTCTCCGCGCCGGGCGCAGATGTTGAGTACGTTTGGATCGACTTCGCCGAACCAGATCGGCGGGTAAGGTTCCTGGAGGGGAAGCGGCGCGAACGCGGCATCGCGGACGTGCCATCGCTCTCCTTCGTAGGTGATGAGCCCGATGTCGGTCCAAAGCGTGTGGATGAGATCGTGGGCTTCTTCGAGGTCGGCGGCGCGGTCGGCCATGTCGTCTTCCCAGGGCAGGCCGTAGGCGACGTATTCTCGTTTCTGGTAGCCGCAATCCATGAAGAAGATGACGCGCCCACCCGAAATTTGGTCGAGCGTGGCGATCATCTTCGCTGTCAGGGCGGGATGGCGGAAGTAGTGGGCCATGTGGATCATGCCGAGCTTGACGCGGGAGGTGGCGCCGGCGATGGCGGAGAGGACGGTCCAACCTTCGAGGATCGCTTCGTCGCGGCCGAGCATGAGGTGATCGGCGACCCAGACGGAGTCGTAGCCGAGGTCTTCGGCGGCTCGGCCAAAGGCGAGGGCGGCGGCGGGGTCGAGTTCCGCGAAGCCGGGGGTACGGAAGAGGGTGGGGCCGGGGCAGGCGAAGATGGGGATGGCGAGGCCGTATTCGACTGGTGGCATGTAGTTTCCTCCGTAAATCGTAGATCGTAGGTCGTGAGTAGTAGATAGTAGATGGTGTGCCGTGGACCTCGGTCTACGGTCTACGGTTCACGGCCTACGTTTCAAACAAGGTGATGGATCGGTTCATTGCGCAGTGAGCGGCGGACGTTGAGCCAGAGTTCCTGGGAGTCGCGGACCCAGGTCCAGGGGTTTTGCCAGGCGTTGTGCGGGGTGAGGGTGAGGCGTTCGCTGGCGGCGGCGTCGTGGAGGGCGAGGAGGGAGTCGCTGTAGGGCAACGGTTCCTCGGCGTAGACATCGAGAGCGACGGCGCCGATCTGTTCGCTGGCGATAGCGGCGGTGAGGGCGGCTTGATCGACCAGTTTGCCGCGGGCCGTGTTGATGAAGAGACCATGCGGTTTCATCAGGACGAATTCGCGTTCGCCGATGATGCCGTGGGTGTGCTCGTTCAGGGCGAGCTGGGTGGTGATGACGTCGGCGGTTTCGAAGAGCTCGTCCCATTCGACATAGCGGAGGTTGTAGCGCTCCTCCAGATCGGGGAAGCGGCGGATGTCCCAGTAGATGGTGGGCATCTCGAAGGCCTGGGCGACGCGGGCGACGGGGCGGGCGATTTCGCCGAGACCGAGGAGGCCGAGGGTGAGATCGCCGAGGTAGTGGGTGCGCGGGAAGAGGCCCCAGGTTTCGGCGTAGGCGCGGGCGGACATGTGGGCGCGCAACGCAGGGAGGCGCTTGGCCCAGTTGAGGATGTAGGCCCAGACCTGCTCGGCGACGGTGATGTAGTTGACGAGCGGGGTGGCGGCGACCGGGATGCTGCTCCTGCGGGCGGCGTCCATGGGCACGCCGCGATAGTCCTGGCCGAGATGCTGGATGAGCTTGAGGTTCGCGGCCCGTTCGACGTACCCGGCGGGGAGGGTTTCCTTGTGCAGAACGAGGTAGTCGGCGGTTTCGACTTCGCGACCGATCTCCTCGACCGAGCGGGTGAAGCGGAGGGCGCCGTCGTAATCGGCATAGAGCTGGCCGAAGGGGGCGTAGGGGGAATCGGCGCTGTTGAACCAGATCAATTCGACGTCGTGCCCGGCGAGGATGTCCGCGAAGGGGGCCGCGGCGGTGGCGGCATCGGGGCGTTCGCGGAGCATCTCTTCCTTTGTATGAGGCTCCCAGCTGGCCCAGGGGCGGACGCCGAGGAGGGTGTTGCCGATGGAGTCCCAGACGACGATTTTGGTAGTCATGGGGGGATTGTAACCGGGCACTGGGCAATGGGCACTAGGCAATGGGCAAAGGTGGATAGTGGATAGTAGATGGTGGATGGAAGTGACCGCCGGGTTGAAACCGCGGTGCTCAGACGACGAAGTCCTTTCGGGACTGAGGTCGTCGATCGAATTGCTCTTGCCCTGTGCCTCGTTCCTATTGCCTATTGCCCTTTGCCTATTGCCCCGTCAGGCTCGGATCGGAACCAGAGGCGCTCATCCCGGCCGCCCGCGATTGAAAATCACGGGCTGAGTGACCGAAACCTGCTGAAGCAGGTTGGAGGTTGCTTCGGCTTTCCATCGTCAACCCGGTTATGAAAGTTGACAACTCGATGCGGATACGGCTGACGCCCCCTATCCCCGGCCCTTTCCCCCGCTGGACAGACGTGTTGCCGAGACGCTTGTTGACGCGGGGGAAAGGGAGAACGGCACGTGTTCGGATGAACTCGTCAACATTCATAAGAGACCGCCGGGTTCA
>CAYWSE010000069.1:0-20483 GCA_964461025.1 uncultured Sphaerobacteraceae bacterium
TTCCCAGTTCCCAGTTCCCAGTTCCCAGTTCCCAGTTCCCAGTTCCCAGTTCCCACAAATGCTAGACTTCATCTCGGAGAGGTGTCCGAGCGGTTTAAGGTGCCAATCTCGAAAATTGGTGTGGTGTTGAGCCACCGCGGGTTCGAATCCCGCCCTCTCCGCCGCACATGACCCGCCTCCGTTTTCGTGAGACTGTTGAATTCGCAAATGCGTATCGGGCACGCGTCACGTGTGTCGTTCGCGTGAAGGTGGGTTGTATACTTTTCGACCGGCGCTCTCTGGAAGGGTCGCATAGTTTGGCCTAGTGCGCGCGACTGGAAATCGCGTAGACGGTAATGCCGTCTCGTGGGTTCGAATCCCACCCCTTCCGCCTCTTTCGAATCGTTCCTCTCATGTCTCCGCGACGTTCGAACTCTGCTGCCTCCTGGAGTCACGTAGCCAGTCGACAAGTCATCCAGTCGCTAGAATGCGCCATAAATGGCGAGGCTACCGGAACTCGGATAGCAGATACTCGGCTCCCTTGAATGGGCGTTCCTGGGATCATCCAAATCGGGAAATAGCATGATCGATCTCAGCACGGGTTGGCATGGAGGGCTGGGCGCCTGATCTGGTGACGGCCAGTGAACCCGCCACTACGCCAGTTCGAGTCGCTCCATACGGGTCGGATCCACGAGCGAGGGCCGCAGTGAAGGCGCCACAAAATGCGTCGCCCGCTCCGGTCGTGTCGACGACGTCGACGGGAACAGCATCCAGTTTTCGTTCTCCATCCGTCGTGCTGACGACTGCACCAAGCTCGCCGAGCGTGATGACGACGCATCCGGGTCCCTGATCGCGGAGTCTTCGGGCTAGCTCTTTCCACTCATGCTCGCCAGACGGCGAGTCGAGCAACTCCAGCGCCTCCACTTCGTTCACGACCAGAATGTCGGCGGCGAATGCGAGTTCGCGCCCCTGAGCCGGTTCAGGTGTGGCATTGCAGACGACGGGTATTCCGCGGTCTTTCGCGACCTCCCAGAGCAGGGCGAGTGTTTCAGAGCGGTGCTCCAGCGTCGCCAGAACGATGTCGGGATTCCATTGTTCGATTGCATTCCGGGCCAGTTGACCGGTCACGCCCCACGTTGCACCGGGTACGTACGCAATGCGGTTCTCACCGCCCGTTTCGATCAGGATGATCGCCACTCCGGATGGCAGATCCGGAAAGATCGTGACGTGCTGAACGGAGATTCCGTCCGCTAAAAGGTCGGCGCGACGTTGTCGCCCGAAGTCGTCATCGCCAATGCCCCCGAGCATCGCAACGCTTGCTCCAGACCGGGCAGCTGCCACCGCCTGGTTGGCGCCCTTGCCGCCGCCAAACGTGGCGAACGATTGCCCCGTCACGGTTTCGCCTGCCTCGGGAGCTGCCACAACTCGCATGACCAAGTCGGTGTTGATCGATCCCACCACGAGCACCCGTGGCGCTTCAGACTGCGACATCACGTTCGTCTCCGTTTCCAGGGTCGCCAGCGCAATGCAGCCGTGCGAAGCTCTCGCCACCCGGCGATGCCACGATCGGAGACCGACTCAGACAGTTCGGGCGGACCATAGCGTTCATCGGTGTATGCATCGGCAATGGTCGAGGCCGCTTCTGTGTATCTCGGGCTGACCGCGTTGTATTGCACCGCGTACTCACCCGGCGTCATCGAGGAGTCCGAACGCAGCCCGTAGAGGGAGCCAACGCGCTGGAGGCGGAAGAAATATGAAGCACCTGGTGTGAGTTTGCGCAACGGCCAGCGCCACAACAGCGCAAGAAGACCAGCGAACGACGCGAGGGCCAGTACGACCGGAATCAGGAAACCTGGAAAGGATCGCAGCGACTGCAACCCTCCCCCCTGCTGACCCGGTGGTTCGGCAGCGGTGGGAATCGGTGTCGCAGCAGGATCCGGCTCGGTGGTTGCCTCAGCCTCTGGAGTCGGCGGTTCAGTTTGTGGAGTCGGTTGAATCGGCCCTTGCTGCGATGTTGCTTCATCGTTCAGGTCGATCAATCCCTGATTTGGCGTTGGTTCAAAGGGAATCCAGCCGAAGCCGGGAAAGTAGACCTCGACCCAGGCGTGAGCATCGCGGGTTCGGTAGAGAAAACCTCCGGCGTCGTTGTCGAATGGAACTGGAGCGAGTCCCGTCACGATACGGGACGGGATGCCAAGCGAGCGCAGCAACACCACCATCGATGAGGCGAAGTGGTCGCATCTCCCGATCTGATGCTCGAAGAGAAAGTAATCGACGATGTCCTCGCCTTCAGGCGCAAGGCTGCTCTCGAGCAGGTACTGGTAATTGGCCCGCAGATACGATTCGACAGCTTTCGCCATCGCGTACGAATTGGTCGCTCCGGCGCTGGAAACGACTTCTTGAGCGAGCGTCCGCGTTCGCGGTGTTACAGACTCAGAAAGCTGCAGGTATGTATTGGTGATGTAGGCCGGATATGCGTCCGATGCTTCGATCAGCGATGCTTCGTCTACGCTCGGAGAAAGCCCAACGGCGCTGTACGTACCCAGTTGCTGGCCAACGGCGCTGAATACGGCTTCGATGTCCGTGTAGACCGGTAATCGGCCAGATGCAAAGAGCACCACGCCTTCGTCAGTCGAATACTCAATCGTCGTCTGAACTGGATACTTGAGAAGACTTTCCCGTTCGTCCTCGATTGCGCGTTGCATCGTGGGATCGATCGCCGAAACGACACCGGCACTGAGCTCATCTTCCGCGAAGGTGGCCAGTCTCAAGAGACCGACCAGCGCTCGCAGATCCAGGGGAACTGCGCTGATTTCGGCCTGATCGACAACGATACGAGTCTCAATGCTCTGCCAGCCAACGCGCACCGAGCTGCCAACTGATACTGATTGATGGGTGTCCAGCGTGAATAGCAGGTCCTGATTCGAGGTGTAGAGGGTGATCTCCCCACTGACTTCAGTGCTGTGTTCGACAACACTCTGGGGCAAATTCATCGCCTGGCCCGCCCGGAATGCGATCTTCGGCGGGTCGGTGAACGGTTGTGTCCCATCCGCGACTGGGAGTTCGCCCAGGGTCGTGCTCCAGCCAGAGCCGTCGTAATAATCGAAGCGCCGGGCCGTCAGATAACTCCGCTCCGGCGATCGCAATCGCGCGACGGGAGTGTCGCCACTGGCAACACCTTCGCCGATCTTGAACTCGTCGGAAAACTCGCCATAGTTGCCGGCAACGAAGTTCGACGGATCGCCTTCTGTGATTCGGTCGATTTGCGACGAAATCGACTCAGCGGCACGTTGGGACTGGGCCACGACCCAATCCTGTGTTTCCTGAGGGATCGTCAATGCAGCGTTCGCCGACGCCAGAATGACGATCGCCGCCATCAGTGCTCCACCGATGGTTGCCCAGCGATGACCATTGCGTGGTCCTGGGATACCTCGTTGCAGCCAACTGCCTGAGCGAGCGCGGGAAGTCGCGGCAAAACCCTGGGCGATCGCGAATCCAGTGAATCCGATGGCCGGCCAGGCCGGTTGATCGCGATCGAGGGCAAGGCTCGTCAACAACACAGTGGCCGGCAGCGCAACTGACCATACAAACCACCCTCGCCGGAAAAGCATCCACGCCGAGACATAGCCAACCAGCCAGAGCGTCAGGGCGATGCCCATCACGGCCACATCGTCGGGAAGCCTGTCGCCGGATCGAATCGCCGTGGCAAGTGTTTCCGCGTATCCCCAGTTCCGCCGGGCAAAATCTCGCATTGCTCCCGAGCGCAACTCACCCCAGGTCTGGGAGGGAGCCACAGCGATTGTCGATGCAACGACTCCAGACACGAAACCGATGAAATGGGCGAGGAGATCTGGCAACCGAAGCTCAGCGAGGAGGAACCCAAGCAGATAGCCCAGCGCAGCGATCACCCCAAAAGTCTGAGGCTCGATCGGATGATCGCCAGGATCGATGACCAGACCCAGCAAGGCCATCATCGCCACACCGGCAAACAACGAAACCCAGTCCGGGATATAGGCCGGCAGACGTTGCGCTGGCGCCGGAGAGGTGGTCAAGGTGCTGCTCATACCGGCCGCACGATGGCCTCGCGCTGGGCACGAGCTGGTGACTCAGGTGTCAGCTCGAACGCGGAACCGACGCCTGCATTGAAGTCAACGGTGAAAATGGGAAACGCCTGTTCGCGAATAGCCCGCTGGATTTCTTCCGTTTCCCGGCCGGGATCGAACGTGGCCGGATCGATGAAGATGGCAATCGGGTGGATACCTCGCTGCCGGAGTGCAGCGAGTGCCAGAAGCCAGCGAGGGTCGGCATCGGGCGAAATGACAACAGGCGTACGGTTTCGGTCGAACCGGCGGACTTCGTCGATCAACACGTCAGCAATCGATTCCCGGCCGGAGGATTGCATGACAGCGAGCTCGCCCAGAATACGGTGGTACTGGCGGTCTCCGGTATCCGCCTGCGTGATCGAGCGCGTGCCTGACGAGCCTATGAACCCAACCGCTCGTTTGCGGTCAAGACCGATGCGAGTCGTGGACGCCGCGATCGCCGCGACGACATCTTCGGAACAGTCGAGCCAGGCTTCGGCAAAATCGAAACGATCCGCCCGGCCCAGCAACACCGATCTGTCCGCACGCAGATTGGCCGCCCCGCTGAAGTCTGCGATCACCCAGAGCTCAGATGTCGGGTCGAGGTCGAATTCCTTGACCATCAGGCGCCCCGTTCGGGCGGTAATCGACCAGGAAATCTTGTTCAATGGGTCGCCTGCAACGTAGTCCCGCACCGTCGAAACCGATGGCGTGGCCATGATCGCCCGGCGTTCGATTTCTCTTCTGCCCGTGGCATCGGCGAAAGGCAACCGCAAAGCGGGAAGCTCGAAATGGGGTGGATACACAATCACTTCACCTGGAACGCGGACCCGTTGTTGTCGCTGAAACACCCCGAGCGGATCGCCGGCGCGCAGCTCCAGAGGACCGACCGGAAATGCGCCTCGCCGCACGCATATGGAGCGGGTTGACCAGGCAGTGCTTCCCTTGCGCTTGAGCGACGTGACATTTCCGCCATCATGGCCGGGAATCCTCGCAAGATCCCTCACTTCGATCCACAATTTCCCGATCTGACTCGTGCTCCTGAGCGAGATTGCATCGGTCAGCACATCTCCGACCTGCAGGCGCGGAGGTTCGACCGATCTCTGAACGGACACTCCGCTGAGCGACAGTCTCGCCCAGAGTCCGGTCACGGCCAGCAAAACCAGGAGACCCATGGCGAGATTGCTGAGCAGACTCCAATCAGCAGCTTCGCCACCGATGGCGAATCCGGCGATCAGCACGATGAGCCCGATTCCTCTCGACGTCACAGAACACGCTCCAGGCGCTTACATTGCTGCAATCGAGCCTCTCGGCTGGGCGCCGGGCACGGGCGTGCCGGCTAGTATCTGCTGGACAATCTCAGATCCCGTCACACCGCGAAGCCGTGCTGCAGGCGTTGCGATAATCCGGTGCGCCAGCGTGTATGGCGCCAGCGCCTTCACATCGTCGGGCGTAACAAACTGCCGTCCGGTCATGGCTGCGCGGGCCCGGGTTGCATTGTAGAGTGCGAGAGAACCTCGGGGACTCGCGCCAAGCAGGACATCCGGATGCCGCCTGGTAGCCTCGCTAAGAGAAACGATGTATTCGGCAACAAGCGGGCTGACATGAATCGTGCGGACCGTGATCTGCGCGTCGACCAGATCGTTCGCCGCTATCACCTGTGTGAGCTCATCGAGCGGGTGAATGCGATGTTGCCGGGCGAGCATTTCGATTTCGTTCTCTCGTCCTGGATAGCCAATGGCCACACGCAGCAGGAAACGATCGAGCTGCGCCTCTGGCAAAGGAAACGTACCTTCGTAGTCGATCGGATTCTCGGTGGCCAAGACGATGAATGGTTCGGGGAGCATGTGCGTGACGCCATCAACCGTCACCTGCGCTTCTTCCATCGCTTCGAGGAGGGCCGATTGCGTTTTCGGCGTCGCGCGGTTGATTTCATCTGCGAGCACCATCTGCGCGACGATGGGCCCCGGCCGAAACTCGAACCTGGACGATTGGGCGTTGAAGACACTGACGCCAGTGACATCGCTGGGGAGAAGGTCGGGAGTGAACTGGATTCGTTTGAAGCTGGCGCCCACACTGCGAGCAATCGCTTTGGCCAGGACGGTTTTGCCTACGCCTGGCACATCCTCGATAAGCACATGCCCTCTGCTGAGCAGCGCCACAAGGATCAGATCAACCTCAGATCTCTTGCCGACGATGACGCGTTCGACATTCATGGCAATGCGATTGGAGAGTTGCTGAATATCGTTCAATTGCATGGCGAAGCGGCGATCTCCCTGAGCCGGAGTCCTGTGTTCGAGGTCAGGTCATCAGATGCGGGAATGCGCAAGGTCAGAGCAGTTTCCTTTGCTCGCCTCGTTCTGCCAAGTATAGCAACGGGATAATTCTCGGCGGTGCGAAATCCGGGAAAGTCACCGGCGCACCACTATACTCAGACTATCGAGTCAACTCCGTGTTGGCGCCGCCCAACTCGATGACGTTCGTGCAGGGAACTCCAGTGACACCACTCTCAGACGCAAACCCTACTGACGCCGCGCCGACGATTATGCTCGTCGATGGCTACGGATTGATCTTTCGCGCGTTTTTTGCGATCCAGAGTCCGATGTCGACTTCAGAAGGCGAACCAACCAACGCCGTCTATGGTTTCGCTTCGATGCTCTTCAATTTGCTCAACAATATGAAGCCGGAATTCGCCATTGTCGCGCTGGAAAGCGGCAAGACCTTTCGGCATGACGTATTCGCCGACTACAAGGCGACGCGCGCTGAGTTTCCGCCCGAGCTGCGGAGTCAGGTGGTGCGCATTCGCGAGCTGATCGACGCGCTCAACATCCCGATTGTCGAGCGGGACAACTACGAAGCAGACGATGTGATCGGCAGTCTCTCGAAAACGTTTGCGGCGGACGGGATCAATGTCGCGGTGCTGACCGGCGATACCGATCTCCTGCAGCTGGTCGGCGACCGGGTCGACGTCTACCTCCCCGGCGTCAAGCGGTTCGACGAGCTGCGGCGATACGATCGTGATGCGGTGGTCGAACGCTACTCATTTGGTCCGGAGTTCGTGCCCGATTACAAAGCGCTCGTCGGCGACACGTCGGACAACATTCCGGGCGTGCCGGGCATCGGCGAGAAGTCCGCCAAGGCATTGATCAACCAGTTTGGACCAGTCGAAGCGATTTTCCAGCATGTCGATGAGATCACACCGACCCGCGCCCAGAACGCGTTGCGCGGCAATGATGAGCTCGCGCATCGAAGCAAGATGCTGGCAACGATCGTTCGCGACCTGGAGATCGACCTGCCGATCGAACAGGCGAGGATGCGGAATTTCGATCGCGAACAGTTGGTCGGACTCCTGCGCGACCTGGGCTTCCGGTCGCTGCTCAACCGGCTGCCGGATACCGAAGTTGCTCCGGAGGTCGTCGCAGACGTGCGCGACGCGGTGCAACGAAGGTTGATTGCGAATGAAGCGGATCTGCGATCGTTTCTCGATCAGGCTCGGCAGTCACGCCTGCTGGCGATCGATGTGGAGACGACATCGCAGGACCCGATGATGGCGAGGCTCGTCGGCATCGCGCTCGCGTGGTCGACTTCCGAGAGTGCCTACGTGCCGGTCGGGCATCAGAGCGGCAGCGGCCAGCTCGCGGTGGAGGTCGTCGCGCCGATTCTGCAAGCCGTGCTCGACGATCCTGAAATCACCGTTGTGGCGCATCACGGCAAATATGACGCGACAGTCCTCGAGCGCGCCGGCATCCCGATCAACCATCTCGATTTCGACACGATGATCGCCGCGTATCTGATCGGTGAAACGTCGATCGGGTTGAAGGACCTCGCGTTCCGCCGTCTCGGATTCGAGATGACCGAAATTGCGTCGCTGATCGGCAGCGGACGCAGTCAGATGACAATGGATCTGGTGTCCGCTGACGAAGCGGGCGATTACGCCTGCCGGGATGTCGAAGCGACCCTGGGACTCTACGCTCAATATCAGACAGAGCTTGACGACCGCCAGCTGCGGCCGCTCTTCACGGACATCGAAATGCCGCTCGTGCCGGTGCTCTGCAGCATGGAACAGGCCGGTGTGGCGATTGATGTCGAGTTCCTGAACTCGTTCGCCAGTGAGATCAGGCATCTCATGCATGAGGCAGAGCTTTCGATCTTCCAGCAGGCAGGACAGTCGTTCAACATCAATTCCACCAAGAAGCTCGCGTCGGTGCTCTTCGAAGACCTCGGTCTGCCGTCAGGGAGGAAAACGAAAACGGGCTACTCGGTCGATCAGCAGGTCCTGGAGAATCTGCGCAACGAGCACGCCATCGTCGAGCAAATCCTCGAATACCGCTCACTCGGTAAGCTGCTTTCGACCTATGTCGAAGCGCTGCCAGCTCAGGTTCTGGAGGAAACGGGACGAGTGCACACGTCGTACAACCAGACGGTCGCGGCAACGGGGAGGCTGTCGTCGCAAAACCCGAATCTCCAGAACATTCCTATCCGAACCGAAATGGGCCGTAGGGTACGGCAGGCGTTTATCGCCGACGAACGCGAGGGCAAACGCCTCTTCGACAATGCCACGTTGCTGGCGGCGGATTACTCCCAGATCGAGCTGAGACTGGCAGCCCACTTGAGTCAGGAGCCGTTCCTTCTCGACGCGTTCAATCGCGGCGAGGACATCCACCGGGCGACAGCCGGTCTGGTCTATGGCGTGCCGGCCGACGAGGTCACGAGTGACATGCGACGCGTCGCCAAAACGGTCAATTTCGGCCTGCTCTATGGCATGCAGGCGTTTGGACTTTCGCGCGACACCGGACTGAGCCGGGCAGATTCGCAGAAGTTCATTCAGGATTACTGGTCGCGGCTGCCACTGGTTCGCAAATATCTCGATGAAACGATCGCCTTCGGTGTGCAACATGGCTACGTGCAGACCGTCAATGGGAGGCGGCGTTTGTTGCCCGATCTGACATCTTCGAATCCGGCGCGCCGTGCCGGCGCCGAACGAATGGCGATCAATATGCCAGTGCAGGGAACGGCCGCCGACATCATGAAGATCGCGATGATCGCCGCACACAAGCGGATCACCGACGAGAAACTGCCGGCCCGCATCATTTTGCAGGTGCACGACGAGCTCGTCGTCGAGCTCGACAGGTCGGCGCTGCAGGAAACAGCCAGCGTCTTGCGCGAATCGATGGAGTCGGCAATGGCACTGTCGGTGCCGCTGCTGACCGAAATGCAAACGGGGCAAAACTGGTCGGAAATGGAAGAAATCACGCTCTGACCGGTGGTGCGACATTGCGGAAATTGAGCGACGGCTGAGAGGAACGTAGAATTAGCGCATTGAGAATGTCATCACCGATTCCATGGAGTCTCTTCTGAATGCCAACGTATCACTATCGATGTTCAGCCTGCGGCCACGAGTTCGACCAGTTTCAGAAGTTCGCGGAGGAGCCGCTGACGAATTGCCCAGAGTGCGAGGGAGCGATCAGGCGCGTCGTGCAACCGGTCGGGATCGTCTTCAAGGGGTCGGGTTGGTACATCACGGACAGTCGTGATTCGAAAACGGGCGCGTCGAAGTCCGAGTCGACCGAGTCAGCCAAACCGAAGGAAAGTGATTCCAAGAAGAGCACCGAAGCCACCAAGCCTGCCGCCGAAGCCGCGTCGAAGGAAAAGGCCGTGGCCTCTACCGCGAGTTCGAGCAGCACATGACCGTTCCGTCGTCACATAGCCTGCGAGAATCCGGGCTTCTCATTAAACGAGGCTCTTGCTCCTGTCCCGGGGGCGCCTGAAGCGCGCCCCTGCTCACAGCTGACGCCCAGTTCAGCGTGATCATCGACCCGGGTGAGGGCGAGCCCGGGCAACGACGGAGCACGGAATGAGCATCTCCGAAGACATACAGACCATCAAACAACGCGATCCCGCGGCGCGATCGACACTGGAAATCGTGCTGGTCTATCCTGGATTTCACGCACTCCAGCTGCACAAGATCGCACATTCTCTGCATACGCAGGGGTTCAAATTGCCGGCACGAATCGTGAGCCACCTTTCGCGCTTTCTGACCGGCATCGAGATTCATCCCGGCGCGCAGATCGGGGAGCGGTTCTTCATCGATCATGGCATGGGTGTGGTCATCGGAGAGACGTCGATCATCGGCGACGACGTGACCCTCTATCAGGGCGTGACGCTCGGAGGCACCGGCAAGGAGCGCGGCAAGCGTCACCCGACGCTCGGCAACGATGTCATCGTTGGCGTCGGCGCCAAAGTGCTGGGTGACGTGACGATCGGCGATCACGCACGGATCGGCGGCGGCGCGGTGGTGTTGCGCGATGTTCCAGCAAACACCACCGCGGTCGGCATTCCGGCCCGGGCTGTCGCTTGGACCGATCCCAAATCAGGTGAGATCCGCCGGGTGGAAACGCTTCCCGATCCCCAACGGGATGCCGTGACCGCGTTGACCCAGCGGGTCGAAGAGCTCGAAGACGCGATTCGGCAATTGCGAATGCGAGAAGAACGCAAGGTGATCGATGAGGTGAGACGGTGACGGACCCGGCATTGCGCATCTACAGCACACTCACCCGCACAGTCGAGCCATTCGAGACGATCGAACCCGGCGTCGTTCGCATGTATGTCTGTGGTGTCACGCCGTATGCCAGCGCCCACATCGGTCATGGCATGTCGGTGATCGTTTTCGACATGATCCGGCGATATCTGGAACATCGAGGCTATGAAGTCCGCCACGTGCAGAACTTCACCGACATCGACGACAAGATCATTTTGCGGGCGAACCGGGAAGGAATCGCCGCCAACGAGCTGACCGAGATGCTGATCGGTCACTGGCACGAGGAAACCGGCGCTCTGAATGTGTTGCCGGCGACCGTCTATCCGCAAGCGACGCTTGAGATTCCCGAGATCATCGATATGATCAGTGGACTGATCGAGAAGGGACACGCCTACGAGCAGGATGGCGACGTCTACTTCCGGGTGAGATCGTTCCGGGAGTACGGCAAGCTGTCACGGCGGTCGGTCGACGAAATGATCTCCGGGGCGCGCATCGAAATCGACGAACGGAAGGAAGACCCGCTCGATTTCGCGCTCTGGAAGTCCGCCAAACCAGGCGAACCGCATTGGCCAAGTCCCTGGAGCGACGGCCGGCCCGGTTGGCACATCGAGTGCTCGGCCATGTGCACGCATCATCTCGACGGGCTGGTCGACATCCATGGCGGCGGCACCGATCTGATCTTCCCTCACCACGAGAATGAGATCGCTCAATCGGAAGCGTTCTTGGGCGAAGCGCCTTTTGCCCGGTACTGGCTGCACAACGGATTGCTCCAGCTCGGCGGCGACAAGATGTCGAAGTCGATCGGCAACATCGTCAGCATCAGGGAGCTGCTCGATCGCAATCTCGGCGATGCCTTCCGGCTGATGGTGCTGCAGTCACACTATCGTTCCCCGTTGACCTATACCGAAGAGTCACTGATGGCGGCGCAGCGTGGTCTGGAGCGACTCAGGGGCGCGGCCACCGCGCAAGCTCAGCCGGGCGATGGCGCTGAATCGGCGGTTGCCTCGGAGTTGACCGATGCGATCGCCACCGCTGATGCGTTGTTCCACGAAGCGATGGACGATGATTTCGACTCGCCGCGAGCGATAGCCGCACTGTTTGATCTGGGACGAGCCATTAACCGGGCCCGCGATGCCGGAACCGGCACGAGCAACCTGCAACAGGGTCAGGATGCGCTGATCGGTCTCGGTTCCGTTCTGGGACTGCGGCTCGATGTTGGCGGCAGCTCATTGGGTGAAGCGGGACCGTATATCGATCTTCTGGTGCGTGTCCGTGACGAATTGCGCGTCGCCAAACAATGGGCGCTGGCCGATCAGATTCGCGATGCGCTTGCCGAACAGGGAATTGAGATTGCGGACGGACCACAAGCGTCGACCTGGCGCAAAGCCTGAGCAGCGAGGCGTTTCGGCGGGAAATGGCGAGATCCTCTACGGAAGAAACGCCGTTGCCGAAGCGCTGAATGGAAGACGCATGCACCGGCGGTTGATCGTGGCGGAAGGCATCCGTTGGGATGCCCGCATGCAGCGCATGCGTTCAGACGCGGAGCGGCTCGGGGTGCCGATGGACACCGCGCCACGCCTTCTCCTCGACGACACCATCGGTGGCGGCAGACACCAGGGTGTGTTGTTGTTGACGAGCCGGTACCCCTATGCCGATCTCGACGCCTTACTCGAAAGCGCTAGACCCGTTCTGGTGCTCGATCATCTTCAGGATCCGCAGAATGTCGGTTCTTTGCTGAGAACGGCTGAGGCATTCGGCGTTCCGAATGTGATCTTGCCGAAGGACCGTTCCGCCGAGATCACGCCATCGGTCGTCAACGCCTCCGCCGGCGCCGTCGAGCAGCTGAGGGTCGCACAGGAAACGAACATATCGCGTGCTCTGCAAAGCTTGAAGAAGCGCGGTTACTGGATTGTCGGTCTCGACAACGCGCCCGATGCGGTTTCGCTCGAAGCGATCGATGTGCCGATTCCCTTCGGTCTGGTGGTCGGCGCAGAAGGTTCAGGGCTCTCGCAGGCTGCCACAAGTCACTGCGATTATGTCGCCCGGATCGATCAGGCAGGAACGATCGAGTCGCTGAACGCGGCGGTGGCAGGGTCGATTGCGCTGTTCTGGTTGACGCACGACATCCGAAATCCGGGCGATGTTGCGGCTGAAACGGCATAAACGGTATAGTTACAGAGGAATTCTCACGTGTACGTACACGATCTCCCCTTTCTGGAAACCCAGAACTCTTGTGTTATGGAAGGCATCCAATGAAGGTCATTTTGCGTCAAGATGTTGAATCGCTCGGCGAGGCCGGTGAAGTCAAAAATGTTTCTGATGGCTATGCGCGGAATTATCTGATTCCCAAGGGCTTCGCAATCCTGGCGACGCCGGGTGAGCTGAAGGTTCTCGCCGAGAACCAGAAAGTGCGCGACCGCAAGATCGCCCATCAGGAGCAGGACCTGCAGGAGCTGGCCGATCGCATTGGCACGATCACGCTCGAGTTCGAGGCGCGGGCTGGTAGCTCGGGACGGTTGTTCGGTTCGGTCACGGCCGGCGACATCGCCGACAAGCTCAGCGGAGAAGTGAAGCACGAGATCGATCGCCGCAAGATCGTGCTCGATGAGCCGATTCGCACCTCCGGTCAGCACAAGGTGACCGTCGCTCTGGTCGGCAAGCTGAAGCCGGTGATCACGGTGGTTGTCAACGGTCTGGTCGACGAGTCGGAAGAGGCCGAAGAGGTCGCCGAAGCTGCGGCCGATGAGGTCGTCGAGGCCGAGGCGAGTGTCGCCTGATTTCGCGCTGAGCGCGAAACTCAACGGTTGAGCAACTCCTGCTACACTGACAGCAATACCGGTCATCGCACGTCCCATCCGGCACTCCCGCTGACCGGTCAGTTGCTCCTTCCCGCACTGGAGCCGAATGATGGTGACCGCAGTCGATCGCCTGCCGCCGCATAACATCGAAGCTGAACAATCCGTACTCGGCAGCATCCTGCTCGACCGTGACGCGATCATTGGCATCGCCACGTCGCTCAAGGCAGAGGACTTCTACCAGCCTGCCAACGGCACCGTCTTCCAGGCGATCCGCGATCTGTACGAGCGGCGCGAACCGACCGACATTCTTACCCTTTCCGACGAATTGACCCGCCGCGGCCAGATCGAACAGATCGGCGGGCTGGCGTATCTCGCCTCGCTGATGGACGTGGTGCCGACGGCGGTGCATGTCGAGTACTACGCAAAGATCGTCGAACGTACCGCGACGATGCGAAGGTTGATCGATGCCGGCGCGTTCATTGTTGGTCTCGGGTTCCGGGACGATCTCGAAGTTCAGGAAGCGCTTGATAGCGCTGAACGACGCGTGTTCGATGTGGCGCAGCGGCGGTCGTCGACAGAATTTGTCCAGATCCAGGTCGTGTTGGAAGAGCTCTTCGACCGGCTCGATACGATACAGCACGATCGTGGTTCGCTGGTCGGCGTGCCAACCGGGTTCCAGGAGCTCGACCGTTTGACCGGCGGATTCCAGAAATCAGACCTGATCATCATCGCCGCTCGTCCGAGCTTCGGAAAGTCGTCGTTCGCTCTCGGAATGGCGCATTCGGCAGCGGTGCTGCACAACCGGACGGTCGGCATCTTCTCGCTCGAAATGCAGGCCGAGCAGGTCGTGCAGCGTATTTTGTCGATCGAGACTTCGGTCGACATTCACAAGCTGCGAACCGGGAATATCTCCGACCGCGAGTGGATGAGTCTGTCGCGGGCGCTTGGACGGGTGGGTGAATCGCCGATCTTCATCGACGACTCCCCAACGCTCACGGTGATGGACATCAAATCGAAGTCGCGTCGCTTGCAGGCCGAGCATGGGCTGGACATGATCATTGTCGATTATTTGCAGCTGATGCAGGGACAGCGTGCCGACAACCGGGTTCAGCAGATCGCTGAAATTTCGCGGGGTCTGAAATCGCTGGCGCGGGAGCTCAACGTCCCGGTCATCGCGCTATCGCAACTGTCGCGGGCGATCGAGAGTCGCACCGACCACCGCCCTATGCTTTCCGATTTGCGAGAATCGGGCGCCATCGAGCAAGACGCCGACATCGTGATCTTCATCCACCGGGAGGATAAGTTCAATCCCGAAACCGACAAGAAGAATGTCGCCGAGATCATCTTGTCGAAGCATCGCAACGGTCCGACCGACAAGTTTCAGGTCCATTTCTTCCCCAAAACCGCCCGATTTTCGAGTATGGAAACCATCAACGATCCGGGCATGTAGCCCATGAGCTCGTTTCCCGAACCCCAGTTCCAACCGGAACCCGACAAGCATGATGACAGCGGGGCGCCGTCCGATGTCGTTTGCGCACCGGCCGCATGGTTCGATGCCTGGCTGATGACCGCCGGCACCCATGATGAAGCGACCGTACTGGCTGGCTGCATGCGTCTGTACCGTCAGGTGGATGAACTGCTGGTGGTTGACGAGGCTGACCTGCTTTCCAGCGAACTTCTGCTGGAAGCCATCGGGTCGACGGAAGCACAAACGGCAACGTCGAAGATCCTGAAAGCGCTCAACCGGGCGGTACGTCGCGGCGCGCTGACGCGAAGCTGGACCGGCGATGGCGAGACCGCGCGGACTCGCTATCTCTTGAATATGGGCCCACCGTCGGAGGCAGCAACCGCTCAGTCCGAACGGCAACCCGCTGTTGTCAAACGCTATGACTCAACGGGACCAGCGGTATTTGCCGCGTACGAAGACGCAATCGGGCTTTTGACACCGCTGATTGCCGACCAGATTCAGCAGTCGCTGGATCGATATCCCGCCGATCAGATTCTCGATGCCATCCGGGAGTCTGTTCGCACCAACCGGCGGAGCTGGCGGAACATTCAACGCATTCTCCAGAACTGGTCGGACTCCGGAAGGGAGCTGGCTTTGGAAATAGAGGTCACGACTCATGAAGAAGATAAGCGACGTGATCAGGAACATCTCGATCCCGATCAATACCGGGGAGAGCGACATCTCGACCGAGCCAGACGGTTACAGGTGCGCGATTTGTAAAGACCGTCAGTGGCTGCGAGTCGACGCGGAACCAGGGCATCCGAATTTCGGTCGTCTTTTCCCTTGCGAGTGTCTCGTGCGGGAACGGGAAGCGAAAGCCGTAGGCGAGCTTTTCGACCTCTCCCAGCTTCACGCGATGTCTGAGATGACGTTCGAATCGTTCAATTCCCAGGCGCCCGGTCTTCAGGACGCGTATGACGCAGCCGTCGCCTATGCGAACAATCCGACGGGGTGGATCTTCTTTCATGGGTCGTATGGCGTTGGAAAGACACATCTCGCCGTGGCAATCGCGAACGAAGTGCTTCATCAGCACACCATGGGAGTGTATTTCAGGGTGGTGCCGGACTTGCTCGACCAGTTGCGGGCGACCTTCGATCCAGAGCACGGCGTGGCATACGACGAGCGCTTTCAGCAAATTCGCAATGCGCACCTCTTGATACTCGACGATCTGGGCACAGAACAGACCACGCCATGGGCACGCGAAAAGCTCTACCAGCTTTTCAACCACCGGTACAACGAACAGCTGCCGACGGTGATTACGTCAAATCAGGACTACAAGCACATCGATCAGCGGATACTCTCCAGAATGCTCGACACGCGTCTTTCGCAGCGGGTCTTCATCGAGGCAGATGACTACCGCCTGTTGCCGGCGGTATAGCGCCAAGCTGCAAACCCGGACAACTCCTTTCTGAAACCAATATCGGTGATAGAATCACTGGGATTCTGGCTTCCGACGTGAACGGATAACGTATTCCATGGCGCAACTCGAGTGGCTCCTGTCGCAACTGGGGAGCTTTCGGGCATTTCTCGACATTGCCGTCGTCACTCTGATCATTTTCTGGCTCCTCAGCGTCGCCCAGGGCACTCGCGCCACCCTGTTGATTCGTGGCGCCATCAGCTTTCTGGCCATTGGCTACATCCTGGCCACTGTTTTTGACCTGTCGACGCTCAACTGGCTGCTGGCCCGCACCTGGCCGGCGCTGGTCATCGCGATACCAGTCATCTTCCAGCCGGAGCTTCGTCGCGCACTCGAGCAATTGGGCCACACAGGTCAATGGTTGCGCACGCCTCTCTCCTCCGGCGACCAGCTGTTCAGTGAAGATACAATCGATGAGATCGTTCGGGCTGCGGGGCAGCTGGCCCGGCAACACTACGGTGCTCTCCTGGTGATGGAACGCGAAACAGGATTGCAGGACTATGCTGAAACCGGCGTGCCTATCGACTCCGTGCTGACGCGGCAGCTGCTGATCAATATTTTCTTTCCCAATACTCCACTCCACGACGGTGCAACGCTTATCCGGGGCGACCGCATTCTCGCGTCGAGCGTTGTCTTGCCATTGACGGACAATATTTCGGCATCGAGCCAGCTCGGAACGCGGCACCGTGCCGGGATAGGCGTGACCGAAGACTCTGACGCATTGGCGATCATCGTGTCGGAGGAAACGGGGCAGATCGCAGTCGCACACAGCGGGCGACTGATCAGAGGGCTCGACCAGGACCGCCTGCGACGGGTACTCCGCACGCTGACAGGACTCGAGCACGATGATCCGAAACCTGCGGGATCGAGCAGCAAATTCCATTTGCCGACTGGCGAAATGGTTCGGACCCGCCGTTCGAGAGCCACGAACGGAGCAAGCAAAGAAACCGCGCACCACGGAGCGCCTGGATCGCACTAAACGCATATGAGGCAGTTTTTCGATAGCGCATCCCGTGCGACGATTATGCGTCTGGCCGCTTCAGTCGGTCTGGCGCTCATTCTCTGGGCGTGGGTGACAACACTGCTCGATCCCGAAACGACCCGCTCGTACAGCGGCGTGCCTATGCAGGTCGCGGGGCTCGACGGATCTCTGGTGATTCTCGATCCGCCGGATGACGCGTTGGTTCGCATCACCGGGCCAGAGTCTGTCGTGGAGACACTCTCCGTCGGGGCTCTTCATCCGGTGATCGATGCTTCGAGCGTGACATCCCCGGGCTCGTATGAGTTGCCGATTCGAGTGGATGCCCCGGACGATGTCTGGAGAACCGAGACAAATCCATCAACCGCAACCGTCATCGTCGAGGAGTCCGTAACCAAAGAGTTCGAAACGCAGGTGATCGTTCTCGATCTCGACGCGTCGAGTATGCGCACGGTTCGAGTTGAACCGTCCGTCGATGTTGTTGTTGCACGTGGTCCGTCGTCGGCGATCGAGCGAGTCGACCGCATCGCGTTGCCGCTGGAAACTTCGGGCGGATCGCGGGTCTACCAGGCAACGTTGGCTCCAGTCGCACTTGACGCTGAGGATGTTCCCGTCGAGGGCGTTACGGTCGAACCCGGGGAAATCACCGCAACGGTCACCGTCGCCGCGCGAGGTAAGAGTGTCGCGGTTCTCGTACCGACCGAGGGATCACCAGCACCCGGCTTCGAAGTCATCGACCGGACGTCGAATCCCGTTTCGGTGATCGTCGAAGGACCGGCGGAGGCCATCGAACAGTTGATTGCGGTTTCGGCTGAACCGATCGATATCTCCGGGGCCTCATCGAGCGTCAGCGCGACTGTGATGATTGCCGATTTGCCAGAGGGCGTAACGGTGATCCAACCCGCGTCGGGACAAGTCGATGTCCTGATCCAGATCGGTCAACAGGGTGTTCGCCAGACGTTGACGGGACTGGAGATCGCGGTTGCAAACGTCCAGGAGGGACTCGTGGGAACCGTTGCCCCAGATGTCCTCTCGATCGAAGTGATGGCTCCCGAAGAAGTGCTCTCAACATTGACAGTCGAGAGCTTCCAGGTAATCGTCGATGCTTCCGGGCTGGGCACGGGAACGCATCGCGTCCAGCCACTGGTGATCGTTCCGGCGCAAGTTCAATGGATCACGGCAACGCCACTCGAAGTCGAGTTGACGATCAGCGACGAGTCGACACCAGTGACCGGGTCAACCTGACGCGGGGTCGTCGTTTTGAGTCTCGGCGGCACGCTCCATCTCATAGGTGAGCAGGATGGCCTCAGCGACCTCTTTCATCGATTTCCGCGCATCCATACTCGTTTTGCGAATGCGGCGGAACGCTTCGGCCTCGCTCATGCCGTGTGTGTCCATGAGCACGCCCTTGGCTCGCTCGACCACTTTGCGTGACTCCAGCGCTTCTTTGAGGTCGCCCACTTCGCTGCGCAGCGTCGTGAACTCTGCAAATCTGGTGAGGCTGAGCTCGATGACCGGCAGCAACTCAGCTTCCCGAAACGGTTTGACGAGATATCCGACGACACCGGCGGTCTTGGCACGATCGACCAACTGCTGATCTGAATATGCAGTGAGCAAGACAACCGGCGCGATCTGTTCGCTGGTCAGGATCCCCGCGGCGGTGATGCCATCGATCTCCGGCATCTGTATGTCCATGATCACAATATCCGGCCGGATCTTGCGGGCGAGGTCGAGCGCGGATTGACCATCGCCGACATCGGCCACGACTTCGTAACCAAGGTGGGTCAGCATTTCACGGAGATCGAGCCGGATGAGCGACTCGTCATCGGCAATCAGAATGCGACATGGTGTGCGATGACTCACCGCGAATGCTCCACAGTCGGGAATCAGACAACGAAAAACCACGAAATGAACGAATGGCGACTCTGCCTCCGCGTGCATTTCGCGGTCTGGTCGGGGCGAGAGGATTCGAACCTCCGACCACCGGTACCCCATACCGGTGCGCTACCGGACTGCGCCACGCCCCGCGCAAGCGAGTATAGCATCCGGTTTCGGTCACCTCCCAAAGCGAGAAGCACAGCAAATGTCTGAGTTTTGATGATCGATGAACGAAGTAGCGATGAGAAGAGCCTCGCCGCTGGACGCCACCGGAGATCGCCATAAATGGCGAGGCTACAGATGGCCTGAATGACGCTTCTGACGCCGGGGGTCGAATTGACGATTCGACACCGATAGGTCAGGACCGGGGGCGTTCGTCGAGGGACATGCCGCGGGCGGTCAGGAGCATGCGCAGAAGATCGGTCCCTTGCGGAGAGACGAGCGCCACGGTCGGCGAATCTGGCAGGCGAACGAGCAATGGCCCGGTCTCCGGATCGGCCAGGATATCGTTGAGCGTTTCCGGTAGGTCGGTTTGCAGAATCGCCGCATTGTAGAGAGCGCCGCCTCCCCAGTCCTTCGCCCAGCGACGCACGAATGCCGCCGCTTCGGGCCGTAACGATTCACCTCCCTGAAGCCGTTCGAGCGTTTCCAGCATGGCATCCGCGGTCAGTCCCGATCTGGCGCCACGCCGCAGACTCGACTCCGTCAGTCGAAGTGATCCATCCGTCTCCTCGGCAAACGGTCGGAGAAGATGAACGTCGTAGACGTTGGGAAGCGGCTGCCGAAAGGTCAGGCGGCCGTCCCCATCGACCTCGAGCCGGCGACGAGGAATTTCATCTGCACCCTCGGTCAGAGCGGGAAAGCGGCCACTGGCGATGAGGCGATCGGAAAGTTCGACGAGAGATTCAGCCCGGACGAATGCGACCTCAGGCGTCACACGCCTGGCGAGCAGTGGGGCAGTCTCTGGATTGGCGTAGAGCGCATCGAGCAACGATGCGTCGACGACCTGCAGCAGCGGCGTCCCCGTACGAAGCGTTATCCGTTCGGTCTCGCTGCCCCACTCCTCGATCGTCCTTCGCACATTCTGGGGCAGCTCAACGCTGCTCACGCTGGTGAGAAACTCGATGATCTTCGCTGTGTCGTATCCACTGCGGAGCGCCCGGGTGATTGAATTTCGCGTCAGCTCGTACTCAACGGCCTGATCGGCGCGGACACGGTCGGCGATCTGATCGAGGGAAAACAGGACTTCTTCGCCAGTGGGCCGAAACGCGAACACCTGAAAGTTGGGCTGGATGACAACGTTCG
>CAYWSE010000070.1:0-968 GCA_964461025.1 uncultured Sphaerobacteraceae bacterium
CCGGAGGTTCTCCTCTCTTCAAGTCCCTTCCCAAAAGTGCCAAAGTTCAGGGCAAGGCAGGCCTTGCCGCTACACGAATGGCCGGGTCCGCGTAACGTGTTGGAGTGTGAAGAGGGTGGAACCAATGAGCGAGCCATCTCGAGCGCCGGTGGTGCTGGTGATTCTCGATGGATGGGGGGATGGCATCGAGTATCCGGGCAATGCCGTGCTGGCCGCGAAGACGCCGGTGATGGACCGGCTGCTGGCGACCTATCCGCATACGCGGCTGAAGACGTGCGGGCGGTCCGTGGGGCTACCTGAGGGCCAGATGGGGAACTCCGAAGTCGGGCACCTGAACATTGGGGCGGGATTCGTGGTGCACCAGTGGATATCCCGAATCGACAGCGCGATCGAAGACGAAAGCCTCTTGGAGAACCTGGTACTGATCGAGGCAATCGATGGCGCGCTGGCGCGTGGCAAACCGTTGCACCTGATTGGGCTGGTTGGTGAAGGAGGCGTGCACGCTCATTCCCGGCACCTGACGGCGTTGCTCGATATGGCGCGGTTGCGAGGGTTGTCGCGGGTGTATATCCACGCGATCACCGACGGGCGGGACACGTCGCCAACATCGGGCAACGGCTTTGTGCGCGACGTGCAGGACCACTGCCAGCGGCTGGGCATCGGCCGGGTGGCGACGGTTTCTGGCCGGTATTACGCGATGGATCGCGACAAACGGTGGGAGCGCACACAGCTCGCGTACGACGTGATGACGCTCGGCAATGGTCCGACCTACACGTCGGCAGGAGCGGCGATCGAGGCGTCGTACCGGGCCGGAGTGACCGATGAGTTCATCCTCCCCTGCTCGATTGTGCCGCCCGGCTCGAAACCAGTAACGATCGAGGCGGACGACAGCGTGGTCTTCTTCAACTTTCGGTCCGACCGCTGCCGGCAGCTGGCCGACGACCTGCCGCCCGACATGCTGGTGCTGC
>CAYWSE010000070.1:978-20020 GCA_964461025.1 uncultured Sphaerobacteraceae bacterium
AGCTGGTTCAGGCATTGAGTCTGAAGGATTTCACGGGATTTCCGCGTGTGAAGGACCTGTCGGATTCACTGCATTTGACGACGTTGACCCGGTATCAGGAGGGGTTGCCGGTCGCGGTGGCATTCGAACCGCACGATGTGGAGATGCCGCTGGCGCGGGTCATTTCTGAGGCGGGAGCAGCGCAGTTCCATACCGCGGAAACCGAGAAGTACGCGCACGTGACCTTTTTTCTGAATGGGGGTCGCGAGGAACCCTATCCTGGTGAAGTCCGGAGTCTCGTTCCTTCGCCGAAGGTCGCGACCTACGATCTGCAACCGGAAATGAGCGCGATCGGTGTGACCGATGGGGTTGTCGAGGCGATCGCGTCGGGGGCATACGCGTTCATCGTGGTCAATTTCGCGAATGGCGACATGGTGGGTCACACGGGCGTGTTCGACGCCGCCGTGAAAGCAGTGGAAACGGTGGACGGCTGTCTTGGCCGCATCGTTGCGTCGCTGATTGCCGCGGGTGGTTCGGCGCTGGTGACGGCGGATCATGGCAACAGCGAGGAGATGATCGATCTCGCAACTGGCGGTCCGATGACCGCGCATACGCTGAACGTGGTGCCGTGCGTGATCGTGACGCCAGAGGACAGTCCATTCCGCCATGCGGCGCTCAATGCGGATGGCGTGCTGGCGAACATCGCGCCAACGATTTTGCAGCTGATGGGGTTGGCGAAGCCGGAGCAGATGACGGAGGAGTCGCTGATTTTGGCGTAGCCTGGAGAAGAGAGAGTGCAGCGATTTGATCGACGCTTCCCGCTGCGGCGGGAGATTCCTCGACTCCACTCCGCTGGCGCTCCGTTGCGCTCGGAATGACGGGGCCTTTTCGTGCTGCGATGGCGGGCATGGAATGACGTGCCTGATTGACGGCGAAGCATGGCGATGAACGTGGTATCGGGCGGAATGCGCCATAAATGGCGAGGCTACGGAGGGTGTTCAGGACCCAATCGTTACCGGACTGCTTCGGGTAGTGCCTGGCGAACGCTCAGTAGCGAGGGAATGCTGAGCGGCCTGCGTAGACGGCGTCGGGGCCGAGGGCTTCTTCGATGCGGATGAGCTGGTTGTACTTGGCGACACGGTCCATGCGGGTTGGGGCGCCGGTTTTGAGCTGACCGGCGTTGGTGGCAACGACCAGGTCGGAAATGAAGGTGTCGTCTGTTTCGCCGCTGCGATGGGAGATCACGGCGACGAATCCGCCGCGATGGGCCATGTCGATGGCGTCCATCGTTTCACTCAGCGTGCCGATCTGATTGAGCTTGATCAGAATGGCGTTGCCGGCGGATACATCTATGCCCCGCTTCAGGCGTTCGGTATTGGTGACGAAGAGATCGTCGCCGACGAGCTGGACGGTCGAGCCGATGACCTCGGTCAGCGCGCGCCAGTCGTCCCAGGAGTCCTCGCTGAGTCCATCCTCAATCGAGGCGATGGGGTACTCCGTAGCCCATGCCTGCCAGTATTCGATCATTTCGGTGGGAGTCAGGGTCCGCCCCTCCCCCGCCAGGACGTAGTGGCCATCATGGAAAAACTCGGTGGCAGCCGGGTCGAGACAGATGATCACATCTTCGCCCGGTTTGTATCCGGCCTTTTCGATCGCTTCGGAAACGAGCTTCACTGCCGCTTCGTTCGAGGGCAGACTCGGGGCGCAGCCACCTTCGTCGCCGACATTCGTATTCTGTCCCTGGGCATGGAGAATCTTGCGCAGACTCTGGAAGATCTCGGAGCCCCACCGGACGCCTTCCGCGAAGGAGCTGGCGCCGATCGGGGCGACCATGAATTCCTGCATATCGACGCTCGATCCCTCGGCATGCTTGCCGCCGTTCAGGATGTTGAGCATCGGCACCGGCAGAACCCGAGCTTGCGGTCCGCCCAGGTATCGGTAGAGCGGCAGGCCGACGGCTTCGGCGGCAGCGCGGGCGGTGGCAAGGGAGACGCTCAGAATCGCATTGGCGCCGAGATTGCCCTTGTTCGGCGTGCCATCGACGTCGCACATGACGCGATCGATGGCGCGCTGGTCGAGCGCATCCATGCCGGTGACGGCGTCGGCGATCGGACCATGCACGTTGCGGACGGCGGTGAGGACGCCTTTTCCGCCGAACCGGGCGGTATCACCATCGCGAAGTTCGACCGCTTCGTGGGCGCCGGTTGAAGCGCCGGAGGGCACCGCGGCACGGCCGGAGGCGCCTGAAGCGAGGCGGACTTCGGCTTCGACGGTGGGATTGCCGCGCGAATCGAGAATCTCGCGGGCGATGACCGATTCGATTGTCGTGCTCAATGTCTTGTCCCTTTGCATATGCGGCCCTGGCGCCGCACCTGATTCCTCATCGCCGCGAGTATAGTTTCCCGCCCGAACCCCTTTGCTATACTCGACGCACAAGTGAAGAGTGCACTGCGATGATGAAGCCATGTGCCGCGGGTCGCGTCGTCAGAGAGGATTGCCATGAGCTGCAAGCAATCCACGATAGCGCTTCCGGCATTTCCCTTCGGAGCGGACGGGTGAACGCGAGTAATCGCCGGTAGTTCGTCGAGGTTCGTCCCCTGTACCGGACGTCGAAGCGCGCCGCGAACCGCGGCGAATCAGGGTGGTACCGCGTGGAGGCCCCTCGTCCCTGGGAGGGGTCTTTTTTTGTGTCTCGTCTGGATAGCGGATCAATGGACCGAACGACATTCGAGCAGCAGCTCGCGGAGATCCATCAAGAGGCTGGAAAGGCGCTGGAGGCGGTCCAGACGCTGGCCGAGCTGGCCGACTGGGAGCGGGCATTCATCGGCGGCAAGGGATCGCTGACGTCGATGTTCCGGCAAATGGGACAGCTCGACGCCTCGGACCGGCCCGATGCCGGGCGACGGATCAACCAGGTCAAACAGGAATTGACTGCGGTTTTCGAGACGCGTGAAACGCAGCTCAAGGCGACGGCGTCGCAGGAGAGACTGGCCAGCGAGACGATCGATGTCACGTTGCCGGGACGGATTCCGCCGATTGGCAATGCGCATCCGGTGTCGCTGATGATCGATGAGCTGAGCGAGATTTTCGGTCTGATGGGATTTCAGACGGTGTTCGGTCCGGAAGTGGAAACGGGGCGCTACAACTTCGATTTGCTGAATATCCCCTCCGATCATCCGGCTCGCGATGTTTGGGACACGATCATCATCGACGCGCCCAGCGAGGAGATCGTGCTGCGGACGCATACGTCGCCGATGCAGGCGCGGGTGATGGAGGAGACCAAACCGCCGGTGCGGGTGATCGTGCCGGGCCGGGTCTACCGGTATGAGGCGCAGGACGCGTCGCACGAGTGGATGTTCCATCAGCTCGAAGGGCTGGCCGTCGACTCAGATATCCGAATGTCCGATTTGAAGGGCGTCCTGCAGGAGTTGGCCCGGCAGCTGTTCGGACCGACACGGCGGATCCGGTTTCGCTGCGATTTCTTTCCGTTCGTCGAGCCAGGCGTCGATTTCGCCGTCGATTGCGCGATTTGCGATGGCAAGGGTTGTCGCGTCTGCAAGCAGAGCGGCTGGCTGGAAATGGGCGGGGCCGGCATGGTGCATCCGAAGGTGTTGCAGGGCGTGGGGATCGATCCAGAGGTCTACACGGGTTTCGCGTTTGGACTCGGCATCGAGCGGCTGCTGATGATGCGGTATGGCATTTCCGACATTCGCGCTTTTGCCGGCAACGATCTGCGCTTTCTCTCCGAATTCGCCGCGCTGACTGTGTAAGGAACCGAATCGATGAATGTACCGTTGAAATGGCTCAATGACTTCGTCGATCCCGGCGTGCCGGTCGCGGAGCTTGCGCACCGGTTGACGATGGCCGGATTGGAAGTCGAGAAGGTGACCGAGACCGGTTCCGACTGGGAGCATGTCTATGTCGGTTACGTGCACAGCGTGGAGCGGCATCCCGACGCGGACCGATTGGTGCTGGCCGATGTCGAGGCCGGCGAGCACCGGCTAACAGTGGTGACCGGCGCACCGAATATCGCGGCGGGGCAGATCGTGCCACTGGCGCTGGCGGGAGCGAACCTGATCGACGGGCATAGTGATTCGGGTGAACGCCGGGTGCTCAAACCGACGAAGATGCGCGGCATTCTTTCCGAGGGGATGGTCTGTTCGGAGAGAGAGCTGGGATTGTCGGACGAGCACGAGGGCATTCTGGTGCTGCCGGCCGATGCGCCTTTAGGTGTGCCGTTGCAGGAGTATCTCGGCGACACGATTCTGGAGCTCGAGATCACGCCAAATCTCGTGCATGACTTCTCCGTGCATGGCGTCGGTCGTGAGGTGGCGGCGCTGTATGACGTTCCATTGACGGTGCCGATTGGGGGCGACCTGGACGCGCTGCCGGCCGGTGCGGACGACCTGGTGATCATCGAGAATCCGGATCTCTGTCCACGATATGACGCGATCGTTTTCGAGAATATCACTGTCGGTCCATCGCCGGAGTGGTTGTCGCGACGGCTGCAAAACGCCGGGGTTCGGCCGATCAACAACATCGTCGATGTGACGAACTACGTGATGCTGGAGGTCGGGCAGCCGCTGCATGCATTCGATCGAACCAAGCTCGACGAGGGGCGGATCGTGGTTCGCACGGCGCGACCAGGCGAGACGGTCGAAACGCTCGACCACGAGCGACGCGAGCTGACCGAGCAGCAGCTGGTCATTGCGGACGCCAGCAAACCGGTGGCGGTCGCCGGCGTGATGGGCGGCGTCGATTCGGAAGTCACCGACGCGACGACGGTGGTTCTGCTGGAGGGCGCCAACTTCGAGATGAAGTCGGTTCGGCATACCTCACGGGCGCTGAAGCTGCGGACCGATGCATCAGCGCGGTACGAACGGGACATCGACCCGAATCTGGTCAGTGACGGCATGGCCCGGGCAGCTCGACTGCTGCTGGAGGTTTCGCCCGGCGCCCGGATCACTGCATTCAGCGACGTCTATCCGGCGCCGCTGGAGCCGACAACGGTGACGATGCGGTTGTCGCGTTTTCAGCAGGTGCTGGGCATCGAGATCGCAACCGAGACGATTTTGGATGTTCTCGGCCGGTTGGGGATGCCCGCGCGTGTGCTCGAGGCCGAGGAACCGCAACTGGTTGTCGATGTGCCGACGTGGCGTCGCGATGTAACGATCGCGGACGATGTGGTCGAGGAAGTCGCGCGGGTTGTCGGGTACGACCAGCTGCCGAGCACGCTGCCGTGGGGTCAAACTTCCCCCGTGAAGCGTGATCCCGCCTATGCGTTGCGAAAGCACGTGCGCGACGCCGCCGCCGCCGCGGGGGGGTACGAAGCGGTCACGTATGTCACGACCTCGGCGCACATCCTGGACTCGTTCAAGGCGACGGAGCGCGGATCGGCGGGGTTGATCGTCGACGTTGCGCCGGCGGATGTGCTGGCGATGATCAATCCGATGCAGTCTGGCCGGAATTTGCTGCGGACGTCGCTCCTGCCATCGTTGCTGGTGCCGCTGGCAGCGAACTTGAAGCACGCCCCGTCGGTGCGTCTCTTCGAAATCGCCCGGCTGTATGCGCCGACCGAACCTGATGCGCTGCCGCGAGAGATCGAAGCGCTGGGCATCGTGATGGCGGGAAACCGGGAGTGGCTGTCGGTCTACGACGGCGGCGGCAAGATCGACTTCTTCGACGTGAAGGGGATGGTGGAGCACATTCTCGCCAACACGGGTGTCGCGGATGTGCGATTCGAGGCGGCATCCGATCCGGCGTTGCATCCGGGCAGAACGGCGCGCATCAGCTCGGGAGAAGCAGCTCTTGGCGTCATCGGCGAACTGCTGCCGGAGGTCGCGTCAGCGTTCGAGATCGACGATGCCCGCGTCGCGGTAGCGGAGATCGATCTGGCGGCGTTGCTATCGGTGCTGCCGGAGGGACGGCGCGATGTGCCGGTGCAACGATATCTGCCGGCGCGCCAGGACTTCGCCATCGTTGTCGATGAAGAGCGAGCGGCGGGTGAGGTCGCGGAGGTGCTCCTCGATGCGGCCAAACCGCTGGCGACTGATGCGACATTGTTCGACATCTACCGTGGCGAGCAGATTGGCGAAGGCAAGAAGAGTCTGGCTTATCGTGTCACGTTCATTGCGCCGAATCGCACGCTGACGGACGATGATCTGGTGAAAGTGCGCAAACGCATCGAGAAAACGCTCAAACAGCGCGTGGAAGGGACCCTCCGTGTCTGAGGAGCTGCCGATTCGGTTCATCGACAATCATGCCGAAGCATTGCAGGCGCTGACTCGCCGGCATGGCTTCGAGCAGACATCGTTGTCGGACTCGGCCCGGCAGGGCATCCGGCGCATCTTCGGCAAGGACCTCTCGGCTTCGGAGGTCGTCGATCTGATCCTCGAACGGGTTCGGACCGAGGGTGACCGAGCGGTTCGCGAGTTGACGGCGCAGATCGATAACGCGACGCTCGAGCGGTTCGAGGTGCCGAAACCGGAATGGGAGTCGGCGTTCGCCAGTCTCGATGCTGGCTTGCAGGACGCGCTCAAAACGTCGGCCGACCAGATCGCGTCGTTCCATGAGAAGCAGAAGCGGACCTCGTGGATCGATTTCACCGACGAGGGGGCGCTCGGCCAGATCGTGCGTCCGCTGGAACGGGTCGGCGTCTATGCGCCAGGTGGTTCGGCGGTCTATCCATCGTCGCTGCTGATGACGGCGGTGCCGGCGCGGGTTGCCGGTGTCGGCGAGATCGTGGTGTGCTCGCCACCGCACCGGGGCGAGGTGTCGCCGCTGATTCTGGCGGCGGCGTGGGTTGCCGGGGTGGACCGGCTTTTCCAGATCGGCGGCGCCCAGGCGATCGGGGCGATGGCGTACGGGACGGAATCGATCCCGCATGTCGACAAGATTTTCGGACCGGGGAACATCTTCGTGGTGCTGGCGAAGAAGAAGGTCTATGGCGTGGTTGCGATCGACCAGCTGCCGGGACCGACCGAGACATTGATCGTCGCCGACGATTCCGCCGATCCGCGCATCACGGCGGCGGACATGATTGCCCAGGCCGAGCATGACGAAATGGCGAGCGCCATCTTGATCACGACCTCGCCAGAGCTGGCGACAGCTGTGCAGGCGGAACTATTCGATCAGCTGGAAACGCTGCCAAGGGGGGATATCGCCTCGGCATCGCTGCGGAACAACGGGATGATCATTTTGACCGCCGACATTCCGACGGCGATGGAGCTGGCGAACAACTACGCGCCCGAGCATCTCTGTCTGCTGCTGGAGGATCCGTGGGCGGCAGTGCCGCTGGTGAAGCATGCGGGTGGGGTCTTCGTTGGTGAGCATAGTCCGGAAGCGTTAGGCGACTACACGGCGGGGCCAAGTCACGTGATGCCAACGGGGGGGACGGCGCGGTTCTATTCACCGATTCATTTGAACGATTTCACGCGGGTCATCAGTCTGGCGGCGGCGAACGAAAAAGCGATTCAGCGGCTTGGTCCAGCCACCATCGCGCTGGCCGATGCTGAGGGATTGCGCGGGCATGCGCGGGCGATCGAGTTCCGGCTCGGCAGCGATTGACGATCGTCAGTTCGACGAGAGGAATTGCAGGGCGGCGACGATGCGCTCTTCGACGCTTGGTCCGGCGTTTGCCGCAGAACCGGCCATTGCCGAGGCGGCTTCGGCGGCTGAGTAGCCGAGGGCGCGGAGGGCGTCGAGGACATCGTCGTCGTCGGCCCGGACGCTCGCTCCCCCGCCTGCAAAGACGGTGGGGAGCTTTCCGCGCAGCTCGACGATCATCCTGGCCGCGGTCTTTTTCCCTACTCCCGGCACGGTAGACAACAGATCAGCATCGCCTGCCTGGATGGCGTTGCGCAGCTGATCAACGGGAAAGCGGGAGAGAATGGCGACACCAAGGCGCGGACCGATCCCGGAGACGGTAGTCACCGTTTCGAATAGCTGCAATTCGTCAGCTGTGCGAAAGCCATACAGCGCCATCTGGTCTTCGCGAACGAAGAGATGCGTGTGCAGGGTGACCGGTTCTTGCGTACCGGTCAGCTCGGCAATCACCGAGGTCGTAGTGCCGACTCGGTAAATCACGCCGTTGACATCGAGCAGCACAGAATCTGCAGACGATCCGGTAACGCGGCCGGTCAACCCAGCGATCATTTGCCAGTCCCTTCTCTCTCCGGTAACCCATAGACGCGCATCGCATTGCCACCCAGCACCGCCTTACGATGCTGGTCGTCGCGCCAGCTGAGCGATGATACGCGGTCGAGGAGCCGATCCTGTCGAAGGACCGGGAAATCCGACCCGAAGAGCACTTTCTCGACGCCAACGATGCCTGCAACGTGCTGAAACACGGATGCGTCGAAAAGATAGGTCGAGGCTCCTGAGTCGTAGGTCGCATTCGCCAGCGCGGCCCTGACCTCGGGCATCAGCTCGTAGAAGGGCAGGCCGCCGCCCCAGTGAGCCAACACGATCGAGAGTCGCGGAAATGCCGTGGCCAGATGCAACAGCTTGTCAGGTGTCGCCGTCCCCTTGCCCGGATATGTGTGGCCGACCGGTTCCGAGGCGTGGAGCATGACCGGTTTGGCAAGCTCTTCGCAGACGACGAGCGCCGCGCTCAGAAGATCAATGTCAGTTAGGTCGAACCCTTGCGCATCGGCATTCAGCTCGCCGATGCCGGATGCGCCACCGGTCAGGAGATCAGCAGTCGCTTGCTCGAGTCTCGCCCCGTAGTCGGGCGAGACAATTGCCAACCAGCTCAGCCGATTGGGAAATCGCGCCGCCATATCGCGCATGTAGGCGTTGTGCTCGTCGCAGAGTGCTTTGTCGCGCCAGGGAAATCCGCACATGATCGAGCGGCCGATGCCTGCCGAGTCCATGCTCTCGATCAGCTCTTCCGCTGTGACTAATCGAGACTTCGGATTGGCGTAAAGCAGCGAAAACCAGTCATCGCGCTTTCGCCAGCGATCGCGGTTGGTCACGACTTCGGGCGGAAAGACATGCGTATGGGCGTCGACAACAACCGGCGCAGGCAGCTGCATCACGCTCAGAGCAGGAAGTAGGCGACAGCGGCAAAGACAACCAGCAGGAGAATCACCGGGATGACGATCATCCAAAGTGGGCGAGCGGCTCCAGCACTCGCGGACGGAATCAGAACCGCTTCCCGGGCTGGGGCCGCTGCCAGGACCGCCGCCATCAGGGCCAGCGGTTCGCCGGTTCCCGCGGACAGCACGAGACTTGTGGCGCCCGGCGAGTTCGGGTCGTTCAGCTGGGATCGAATTGCTTCCTCGCCCATTGACTCAATCAGATCGTGGCTGAGCAGCGCGAGGCGATCCTCCGGCAGGAGAACGATCTCGAAAATCGCCGGGCTTTTGCCGTCCAACCGCTCTACTTCGCCGAGCAGCTTCACTTGCTGCGCATCCGACGATGCCTGCTGAGCGTCCTGTTTACGGCGAGAACGAGCCACAGTGACACGTTGATCGCGCGTCAGCTGGTTGAGCCGGCCCGCTCTGGCCAGATAGGCGCGATCCTGACCAAGCAGCGCGAGCGTCGCGTATTTTCCGCGCGTAAGCATGGCCAGAACGGCCACGCCGGAATCGACCACGCCGCCCGACTCGACAATCGCGCGGTTCGCATCGCGGAAGCCTGTCTTCAGCAACTCGGAGGCATGGAGGACGGAATCTCCGATGACGGCTGACTGAAGCCGGTCGATAGCCAGTTGTTCGAGCTGCCGATCGGGCGGCGACTGGTAGGAGGTCGCCAGGATCGCGAGCAACTCCGGAGTTTCTCCGGTTTCAAGCTCGGCGACCAGCAACGTTCCCGGAGCGGCCGGATTGGACTCGGAATTGGCCGTGCCCTGAATCTGGAGTTCCAGCGGTTTCTCGGTTGTCGCTGGTGCGTAGGAGACTGCCATTGGTTCTCTGACCCTAATTTCCGATTGCCTGACGAAGCGCGGCGACAGCGTCCTCAACCGCCACATCATCCGAGAAAATCGCCGAACCGGCAACGATCATCGTGCCACCGGCGGCGACCACTTTGGCGATATTCGATGCCTTGACCCCGCCATCGATCTCGATGTCACAGCGAAGGGATCGGGCATCGATTATCGCCTTCAATCGTTCGATCTTTCCGAGCATGTACGGAATGAATGTCTGGCCGCCAAAACCGGGATTGACCGTCATCAGCAGAACCTGATCGCAGCTCGGCAGGATTTCCTCGATGTCAGCCAGCGCCGTCGACGGATTGAGCGCCAGCCCGGCTCGTACGCCCTGCGAGCGAATTTCGGTCAGCGCGGCGTGGGCGTGACGGCATGCCTCGATGTGAAAGGTGATCGAATCCGCGCCGGCAGAGACGAAGGCATCGACGTACTTCTCCGGTTCTTCGATCATCAGATGGACGTCGAGTGGCAACGAAGTCACCCGGCGAACCGTTTCCACAATGAGAGGACCGAAGGTGATATTCGGCACGTAGCGGCCATCCATGATGTCGAGATGGATGAAGTCGACCCCCGCCGCCTCGGCGCGGCCGATCTCCTTGCCGAGTTCGAGCAAATCGGCTGTGAGAATCGATGGACCGATTTGTACCAGCGACATTTTGCACCCCGGTCGGTGACTTCCCGGCAAAAGCGCCGAATCGCACTGACTATACTCTTGCCAGCCGGCGCGCGTATGTCCGCCGGACGTTGAACGATTGAGAACACGGGTATGAAACGCCTACGTCCGCTGAGCCGGCTGGAACACAGACTCGAGCGAGTGGTGGAAGGAAGCGTGGATCGCGTTTTTCGGCCATCGATCCAGCCTTCGGAGATTTCGCGAAAGCTGGCCCGCGAAATGGCGGACCGGCAGATGGTTTCCGTGCGCGGACCGATCGTGCCGAATGTCTATTCCGTGTCGCTCCACCCCGGTGACTTCGCGACCTTCGAAGGGAGCGAGCTGGCCATCGCGCAGCACATCGAGGAGTGGCTCGATGACGAAGCCGACCGGCTCGGTTTCGTAACGGTCGGCGACATCGAGGTCACCCTGGAGCCCGATCCGGCCTGCCGGCCGAGGTCAGTGAAGGTTCAGTCATCGCACAGTGAAACAGCGAGGGCGGCGCAATCCCCACAACCCGCGCCCGGTCAGACGGAGGCGTTCTGGATTCAGCCGGCTCGCAAACCGGTCGCCGTTGTTGTGCTCGAAGTGATCAGCGGTCCGCGTTTTGGACTGGCGCACCAGGTCAACAAGGCGCAAACGTCGATCGGCCGTTCGCTGGACAACGACTGGGTGATCGACTCTTCGGATGTATCGCGGCATCACGCGATGATCGAGTGTCAGAATGGTTATTGCCGGCTCACCGATCTGAGCAGTCTGAATGGCACGTTCGTCAACCATCAGCGCATTTCCAATTGGACTCCGGTGTATCCGGGAGACCTGATCAGCATTGGACAGGTCGAGGTGCGGTTGACCCATGAGATGCGGTAGGCCGGATGTCTGGGCATCTCGCTGGATGGAAAGCGCCGCAACGCGCCGTCTTGAAAGCGCCATAAATGGCGAGGCTACGGGTGGGTTTCGTCCCGCTCTGGGCAACTTCGGTGCGCATGTCTGTACGAAAGCGTGTCGATCAGATGTCATTCCGACCGGAGCGAGGCGGAGTGGAGGAATCTCTCGTTCTGGTTCGCGAGCGATCCGGAGACATCGATGCAGGGTGCTTCCCGCTGCGGCGGGAGATTCCTCGACTCCACTCCGCTGCGCTTCGTTTCGCTCGGAATGACATGTTGTGAATGCTTTCGCGACTTGAGAAAGCTGCTCTATGAGTGCAGTTGATGGCGAAGAGCTTCTGTATAACACTCTGCGGTTTGCGTTCGCGGGGAGTCTGCTGCTCTTTCTGGCGTTGATGGTCCGGGTGATGCTGCGCGAGATCGATACGGCGACGCGCGACTCGGTCGATGCACGCGTTGCGACGCCGAATGCCGCGTGGCTGATGATGATCGATGGCGCATCGACGCAGATCACGGCGGGTCAGAGCCTGAGCCTCTCGCGTCACGCGACGATCGGGCGGTCTCCGGATTGTGAGATTGTGTTCGATGATCCTTCGGTCTCCTCGGTTCATGCCGCCATTACGCAGCAGGGGGACGAGTGGATCATCGAGGACTACCAGAGCATGAACGGCACCTATCTGGACGGTCAGCCGCTTCTCCAGGCATCCACCCTCCGTGATGGCGACGTATTACAGTTTGGACGAATTCGCGTCCGCTTCATGTGCTAGGATTTCTGTGGCTTTTCCGGCGATTCTTTGCCTTCACAGCCGCACCTCACTCGATACGCATTTCCAGCGAGGATTTCCTCTTTGGCCCAGCAAGTAGCAGATCCGCTGCCAGGCAGCACATCGATTGCGAACCCACTTCCCGCTACACCCACTGTTGGTGACGATGGGCGTCAGCAAAGCCACGGGGTGAAGATCGCCAGTCGCGTCATTCTGGCGGCGGCCATTTTGTGTATCGCCGCAGCTGCCGCGCTTCTGGTTTTCAACCGCACCTATGACGACCGGATCTACCCGGGCGTATATGTCGGCGGTGTGGAAGTCAGCGGGATGAGCCGGGGAGAGGCCGAGGAAGCGATCGCCGCCGAGGCAAAAGCCATTGAAAGCCAGCGCGCCTATCTCGATGCGCTCGACCGTCATTGGGCGCCGACGTTGGCCGAACTTGGCTTCCATGTCGATGTGGACTCTGCGCTGAATGCGGCGTTTGCGGTGGGCCGTGAAGCGACGGGCAGCACCAGACTCGGTTCAGTGCTCGAAGCAGTGCGGGATGAGTCTCGCATTCCGCTAACCATCCACCTGAACAACGATGAGCTTGTTGCCTGGTCGTCGTCGGTCGACGAGGAACTGGGCATCAACCCCGTCGATGCCGAACTGACTATTTCCGAGGGTGCGATCACCATCACACCTGAAACGCCAGGGAAGGTCGTCGATATTCCCAAACTGCAGGCGATGCTGCTGGACAGCGTCAAGTCAGCGACGACGCCGACCGCTTCATTACCCATCATCGACCAGCAACCTGCTACATACGCCACTGACTTTGCGGTGGTGAAGAGCGAGCTGGATTCGATACTGGCGAGCCCTATTACGCTGACCTATGACACAAAGAAATGGGACATTTCGCCGGCGGAGTTCGGTGCATTCCTCAGCGTCGAAGTCAATTCGGAGCTCTCCGGGCCTGAGTCCATTTCGGTTGTGGTCGATGAGCAAGGGCTCGGTCAGTGGTTGAACGAAGTACTGTCTCCGTCGATCAATACCGACCCGGTCAATGCAAAAGTCGCCTGGAACGGCAACGGCGGGTTGAAAGCAACGGTGCCGGGAGAGGATGGCGTGCGGCTTCTCCCACAATCACTCGCCGATCAGTTCATGGAATCGATGCGTGGCGATCACCGCAGCGTGGAGATTCCGGTTCGGGTCCTCGAGCCGGAGGTCAACGGCGCGAACCTCGAAGCGCTCGGCATCACGACCCAACTCGGTCGTGGCAGCTCCAATTTCGATGGATCCGAGGATTCTCGCGCCACCAACATCCGGGTCGGCGCCACTGTGCTCAACGGCACGCTGGTGCGGCCGCATGGTGAGTTTTCATTCAACCACGCCGTGGGCGAAATCACCACCGGGCTGGGATTTGTCGAATCGCAGGTGATCGCCGGCGAGCGCATCGGTCGCGACATTGGCGGCGGCATCTGCCAGGTTTCAACGACCGTTTTCCGCGCCGCGCTCTATGCGGGGCTCGAATTCACCGAATGGCACGCCCATCGCTATCGCCTCGGTTTCTACGAGCTCGACGGATGGCCGGTCGGTATGGACGCCGCCATCTTCCAGCCGGAAGGTGATCCGTTTGGCGGCATCGATCTCAGATTCATGAATCCCAGTGATTCCTGGTTGCTCGTCGAGGCGTACACCGACGGCCCGATCGCCGTTGTCGTGATCTATGGGCCCGATCTCGGCTACAAGGTCGACATCGGCGGACCGGAGGTTGGCGCACCGATTCCAGCCACCGATCCAGTCGAGATGGTAGATGCCGAGCTTCCCGCCGGCACGATCAAGCAGACAGAATGGGCCGGCAGCGGTATCCAGGTCTACGTCTACCGCACGGTCTACGGCCGCTCCGGTGACGTTGTTCGTAGCGACACATTTGATAGTCTCTTCTTCCCGCGCAGCAATGTCTGGACTGTGAGTCCGGACATGCAGGGGTTGTCGCCGGCCGGGTAAGTACACAGGAATTGCCTTGGCCGACGGACCGCAACCAGACCAGCATCTGGCGACAGAGAGCCTGTCGCTCGTACTTCCTGCCTATAACGAAGAGGCGAATCTTCCCGGCGTGATCGCGGAAGCGCTCGAGGCGCTACCCCGGTACTTCGATGATTTCGAGGTCGTCATCGTCAACGATGGCTCGCATGACTCGACCGAGGCGGTGGCGCGGAACCTCGCTGATCGCGACGCACGGGTTCGGCTCGTCAACCACGCCCGCAACCGGGGTTATGGCGATGCCTTACGCTCGGGATTTGGCGCATCGACCAAAAGCCTCGTGATGTTCATGGACGCGGACCGGCAGTTCTCCATCGAGGACATCTCCCGCCTGTTGCCGTTCATCGACACGCACGACATCGTGGCCGGATTCCGGATGGAACGAAGCGATCGTCTGCATCGCCGCGTCTTTGCGGAGACATTCAACGTCTCGATCCGGATTCTCTTCGGGGTGCATATGCGCGACATCGATTGCGCGTTCAAGATCTTCGATGGAGATATGCTGCGATCGATTCAGCTGACCTCGACGGGCGCGTTGATCAACACGGAAATCATGGCCAAGGCGCGCCGGCAGGGAGCGCGCGTGCAGCAGGTTGGCGTGCGGCACTTTCCGCGCACGGCCGGCGCATCGACCGGCGGCAATCCGAAAGTGATTCTGCGGGCAATGCGCGATACGCCACGTCTCTGGTGGCACATGCGGAGCTACAACCCTCCACCAGGCCGGCCCAGTCCGGAAGGGCGGCACAGGCTCCCCAAGCGCGGTCTCGCGGTTGTTGCAGGTTCGGTTGCCGGGCTGTTTGCGTTGATTGGCCGGAAGATCTCGCACTGAGTTGCCGCCCGACGCCCGCTTCTCCGGGTGCTGGAATCCTCAATCCCCTGTTTTCTTCTTCCCGTGCCCTCACCGTCCCGGAGAGGAATAGGTATGGTCAGATTCAATCACGAACGAAAAGACCGCTGACCCAGTCCAACCCCAATCCCCTAACCCCTTGCCCCTCTGCGGAGGGGTAAGGGGAATATTGGTAGCCTCCAAGGGCTCCTCCTGCCCCTTCGCAAAGGGGAAGGAGGCCGGGAGGAAGGGGTTGGTCTGGGGCGACCACCCAGAGTCCGGACAATGGCGCGACGCCGGCCCCTCTCAGCCTGCGGAGGGGTAAGGGAAGAGCCCGGCAAACGGCCGAGGCGCTTTTAGGCGGCGGCGCGATTGCCGAGACGCGATCGCATATCGCGCGCGACGTCGGTGAAGGTCAGGGCCGGAACGACCGGCACGCCGAGTTGGTCGCTGACGTCGACGATGGTCATATCGTCGAGCATCGTGTGCGTGCGGTCGGAGATGGTGCGCGTCGAGATGTAGACCGGCCTGTCACCAACCTTGCCGGTGAGCTGAGCGACGAGATCACCGCCAGTCATCAGTCCTGAAACATTGATCTCCGGTCCGAAGAACTGATTTTCGATGATCTCCAACCGCAGCTCGGTTCCGCATTCCTGATTGAGGCGGCCGACGACGCCGGACATGGTCGGCCCGATCAGCGTGCCGCAGGCAACGACACCAGGGGCGCCTTGCAGCGCGCCGCGCTTCGAACGCCGAATCAGACGGTCGACATCGTCGAGCAGATGACGGGTGATGCCGATGCCGTCCTCGATTTGCGGAAAGCCGTCGTACATCGTGGCGGAGGGAACCTCCATACCGGTCATCAGGTAGAACTCATCACCGAGATAGAAAAAAGTTTCGCCTCGTTCACGCCGGAACTCCCGCTGCCAGCGACTGGCATGATCGATCACGACAGCAGCTTCGTCCGCGAGATAGCGGCGAACATGAATCTGGCTGCCGGGGAGGGTGCGCATGCAGGTTCGCGAGAGCCTTAGCTGTTTGCTCTGGCGTTCCTGGCCGAATCGCGTCAGGCCGACCGGCACGCCGGCGATCGAGGCGAGATTCGAGAACTGGCTGAGATCGGTGAGACTGCGATCGAGCTCCGGACCGTCGTTGACGCCGGGACAGAGCACGAGCTGGGCGTGGAATTCGATGCCGGCGCGTTCGAGGCGAGCGAGGTCGCTCAGAATATCGGCGCCCCGGCGGTTGCCGACCAGTGCGGCGCGCAAGTCGGGGTTTGTGGCGTGAACCGAGACGTGGAGCGGTCCGAGTCGTTCGGATTCGATACGCTCCCAATCCTCTTCGCTCAGATTCGTCAGTGTGACGAAACTGCCGTAGAGCATCGAATAGCGATAGTCGTCGTCCATGACGTACAGGGAGCGGCGCATGCCTTTCGGAATTTGCTTGATGAAGCAGAAGGGGCAGGCGTTTTCACAGATGCGGACGCCGTCGAATGTGGCGTCGGCGAAGGTGATGCCCCAGTACTCGTCGCCATGGAGTTCGAGGCTGAATCGCTCTATTGCCCCTCCCCGCTCGACTTCGAGCCGCACGTCTTCGCTGTGGGCGTGGAACTGGAAGTCGAGGACATCGACCACCGGGCGGTCGTTCAGGCTGACGATGCGGTCGCCTGCCTGGATGCCCAGCTCCCAGGCGAGCGACTCCGGCGCCACGGCGTCGACGATACCGGTCGCCTCAGGTTCGAGGTCGACTCGCCGGTGAGAAAGTGGACTGACTTTTGGGGCCAATTGCCTGGGCTCCGTGATGTGGGGAACGGCGTTGTCGGTGGAATTCGCGGCGAAGGTTCGGGATCGCCGCGCAACCGGGTGAGTTTACCATGAACAAAACGGATTGCCCGTTATGTCTTGCTCAGGCGGTCCAGAGGTGGGCGATCCAGTCGCCCATTTGCTCGCGGCGGATGCGTCGAAGGCCGGCTGCTTCGTAGCAATTCACCACGCCGGCTTCCTTGTCCTCGATGATGCCGCTGAGAAGCAGGGTCGCTTCAGGGGCCATCGAGGCGATCAGGGACGGATGAATCTCGACCAGAATCCGGGAGATGATGTTGGCGATGACGATGCCGAATGGGCCGCCTTCCGGTGGCTGGGCCATCGCGTCCTCGTGCACGACGATCGCGTGCTCCAAATCGTTCAACACGACGTTTTCGCGCGACTGGCGAACGGCGACGGGGTCGATATCAGTTGCGACCACGGATTCGGCGCCCAGCAGCATCGCCGCGATCGCGAGGACGCCGGTGCCGGTGCCGGCATCGAGGACTTTCTGGTCAGCAAGCGGCAGTTCTTCGAGCAATTGCAGGCAGAGTCGCGTCGTGGGATGGGTGCCGGTGCCGAAAGCCATGCCGGGATCGAGCGTGACGACGAGACTAACGTTGCCGGCACCGAGCTCATGCCAGGGTGGCCGGATCATGATGCGGGAACTCGCCTGAACCGGTATGAAGTGCTGTTTCCACGCTTCTTCCCAGTCGGTTTCGCGGTGGGAGGTGATGCGCATCGGGCTGATCGGTCGCATCGAACCGAGGAACCAGAGCGCCTGCTCGATTTCCTCTTTCACCTCAGGGCCGAATCCGGACGCCATTACGAACGTGCTGATCGTGAAGGGTTTGGTGATGTCAACGGCAAGATTGTCGCCGTCCGGATCCTGCGTGAACGGCTCAGCGATCGACACACCGCCCTGGTAGCCATAGCGGGAGAAAAGCTCGACGATCGATTCGACTGCCTCGTAGTCGGCGTCGACCGTCAGCTCCAGCCACTCCTCGGCCGATGGTTCTTCGCTCATGACAGATTCACCCGGCTGGCGTCGCCGAGGTTGAGGGTCGAGGGGCGGCCGATCACCTGAGCGCCCCGGCCGACGATCGAGCCGGCGACATTGGCGCCATCGACGAACGCGTCCGAATCGACGATCGAGTCGCGCACGATCGAATCGCGAATATGGGCGCGGTCGCCAATGCTGGCGTGCGGGCCGATCACCGATCGTTCGATGGTTGCCAGTTTGCTGACATAGGATGGCTGGATGATCACGCTCTCTGATGTGTCGGCGGGATGATGCATCGTTTCGAGGAGGTAGCGGTTGGTGTCGAGGAGGGTGGCGTCGTTGCCGCAATCGCGCCACTCGGGAATCTCAATCGAGACCACTTTTTTGCCATTGTCGATCATCAGTTGAATCGCGTCGGCGATGAAGTACTCGTTCTTGAGAGAGAGACCGCGCTCGAATTGCTCGTCGATCGCGTCATACAGGTCCGGCATCGAACGGAAGTAGTAAATGCCGATGACAGCGAGCGACGAAACAAAGACTTGTGGTTTCTCGACCAGTTTGACGATTCGGTCACCGTCCACGACGGCAATGCCGTACGCCGAAGGATCGTCGACGACTTTCGTGTACATGATGACATCGGCATCTGTCTTGGCGATTCCGGAGAAATCGGCCTCGAAGAGCGCATCCGGAAAGAGCACCAGCGCGTCATCCCGGACCGATTCGCGGATACGGATGATGGCGTCGGTTTGGCCGCGCATTTCGGTTTGTTCGATGAAGAGCGCGGGGATGTCGTAGTTCTGTCCGACCCAGTCTTCGATCTGGTCGCCGAGGTATCCGGTGATGAAGACCAAGCGGTCAGGATCGAGGGGGAGCACACGGTCGAGGACGTGCGCGAGCATCGGTTTGCCGGCGACCGGCACGAGCGGTTTGGGTTTGCTCCAGGTTTGCGGGCGGAGTCTGGTTCCCAGACCGGCAACGGGCATGACGATGTCCATCGGATTCCCCTTCGTTTGCCGCGCGACCGGTTCGTTCCCGGCACGCGCATTCTAAGGCGGATCGCGCCGCTCATGGCAGTTTGTACTCGAAGGAGGTTCGACCGGCGATAGCCGGCCGGGCGCTCGTGGTACCCCCAGCGGGATTCGAACCCGCGATCTTCACCTTGAAAGGGTGACGTCC
>CAYWSE010000071.1:0-19573 GCA_964461025.1 uncultured Sphaerobacteraceae bacterium
GATGAAACATGCCGAGAAGTTCGGCATCCCCGTGGTCACCTTCATCGATACGCCTGGAGCCGAGCCTGGCATCGGTTCGGAAGAGCGGGGTCAGGGAATCGCGATTGCCGAGAGTCTGCTGACCATGGCCAGCTTGAAAACGCCAATTGTGGCAATCATCATCGGCGAAGGGGGCTCCGGCGGCGCTCTGGCGATCGGCATGGCCGACCGGATGCTGATGCTCGAGAACGCCGTCTATGCGGTTGCCTCGCCAGAAGCCTGCGCGGCGATTCTCTGGAAAGACGCCGCCAAAGCCCCAGAGGCCGCTGCGACGATGCGCATCACCGCAGGCGATCTGCTCACGTTTGGCATAGTCGATGACGTGATACCCGAGTCCGTGCCCGCTCATGAGAATGCTGACGACACGATCGCGGACGTGGGGAACGCGATCGAGACAGCACTGACTGAGCTGATGGAGATCGTCGATCAGCCTTCTGGTCTCGATCGGCTAATCGAACAGCGTTACGAACGCTTTCGCCGCATCGGTGTCTGGAGCGAAGCGCTTCTCCTTTTGGATAACGACAACTGATCCAGCCTGTACTATTCTCCGGAGACAGTCAGGTCACGGCGTCGTGGTGACCGCCGATCGCGCCTCGGGATACTTCGTCGGGATTCTGCAATCGTGAGGGGTTGTCATCCAATGGGAGCAACGCGCTGCGTTCGAGCGTTCCGATCGTTCACCCTGATCCTGGGTTTGCTGGTGACGGCCTCGATCGCTATGGCAGCGACCGCCGGGCATGTGACCGCGCAGTCGTCCCCGGAACAGGAGCTCGCCGAGCGCTACGCACCGATCGTGATGCTGCGGGCGCAGGAACATGATTGCGACCACGATGGCGAGGGGTATTTTCCCGCGCCTGTCGACTTCCTCTTCAATAATCCCGATATCCGTCTGATGGCCAATTCAGGCGGGGACAAGAAGGACGATGTCGTTCTGGCGGAAGGGTTTACGCCGCAGGAACTCGCTGCGGCGCCCGAGGGTTCGTATTTGGACTTCCCCGGAAACCCCCGTGAACCTGGCTGTGATTACGAAACCTATTTCAAACAGAAGGTCGCTGAACTCGGCATAGAACCGGCCACCTATGCGCGCGTGGTCGTCGATCCCGTCACTCGGCGGCTCTACATTCAGTACTGGTTTTATTACTACTTCAACCACTGGAACAACACGCACGAATCCGATTGGGAGATGATCCAGGTCATCTTCGAAGGGACCACAAGCGCCGAGGATGCGCTGACATACCCGCCAACCGGCGTCGCCTATGCGCAGCATGGCGGCGGTGAACTGGGGAATTGGACCGATGAAAAGCTGATGCTCGAAGGTGAGCAGCCAATCGCGTTTCCGTCGGCCGGTTCGCACGCAACGTACTTTGGACAGCACAACTTCATCGGCTGGGGAGCGGGCGGCACGGCATTCGGTTGCGACAACACAACGCCCCCATCAGTTGAGACGCCACTCAATGTCATTCTCGTTCCAGACCTGATCGATCCGGAAAGCGATCTCGCCTTCTTCCTCTATCAGGGCAGATGGGGAGAACGAGATGTCGCCATGTTCGAAGGGCCGAATGGTCCCAACCTGGGCGGCAAGTGGAGCGATCCAGGCGGGGCGATCTCCAATTGGCGAACGAGCACACTGAAGGTACCGGATTCGGCTGCAGGTGCGGTGAATACAACCGATATGTTTTGCACTCTTTCAGCGTGGGGCTCAAAGGCCGTCACCAAATTGGGGACCAGTCCCGCACTGCTCATTGGGACATTACTTGCCACCCTGGCCGTCATCGCGTTCATTTGCTGGAAAATCTGGCCGTATATCACCGAGGCGATCGATATCTACGGTGACGAGCTGCTCAAGTTTCTTGGCATCGGCGCGATTGTGATTCCGATCGGTCTGCTGACGTCGCTGGCCGTCGAATATCTCAATGGCCGGCCACCGCTGGATTGGGTCGACCAGTCGGTGAATGGCTCGACAAGCGGCAAGGTGGCTGTCAGCCTCGTGATGGGCAGCTTGCAGCAAGTTGCCATGGTTCTGCTGGTGACTCCCGCGGTGATTGTCGCCATGCGCGACATCCGGGCTGGCCGAATGCCCGGGGTTCGGCGCTCGTACATCGGCGCAATCAAATCGCTGCCGGTCACGTTGCCCGCGCTGCTGGCTGTATTGGCAGTCATCATTCTTGGTACGATCTCGGTCTTGCTGATTCCAATCATGATCTTCGCGATCGTCAAGCTCCAGTTCTTTGCCCAGGCTGCGATCATGGACGACCACAAACCATTCACCCAGGCATTGCGGGAAAGCTGGCGCATTACGAATGGTCACTGGTGGAAATCTCTGGCCGGCGGCGTACTCTTCCAGTTGTTGGCGATTGCACCCGGCCCATTGGTAGGGTTCATCGTGCTGGTGGTGGGCGGCAGCAAGGTCGGGTTCGCCAATTTCCTGAGTTCCTTCATCTATGCGCTGGCGATCCCATTGGCGGCAATTGCGCTGACGATGCTCTATCACCGTCTCGCCGGTCATGAGATCGTGGAAACCCGGAGACACCGCAGGACCGCCGACATCGTGACCGATGTCCATGCCGGCGATGTGGAGTCGGCCCAGGCGGCGCCGACCGTGCCGTAAGGGCGACTTTCAACCAGGTGTGCGTCGGGTCGACCCCAGTCTGCCCAGGCGCTGAGCGACATCGAACGCGTGTCAGCCGGCAACAGCGTGGAAGAACGCGGGTACCGTTCAGCGATGTGCTGCGGCGCCCAACGGCAAACTACGGAATGCCTGCATCACAACTGTCCGAAACTCGCTGTCGATCCTGCGTAACCATGTTCGACAAATCAATGTTGTACCAACCTATCCGGGAGGACGCCATGCGATTCGTGTGCCTGATCTACAAAGACGAAAACATCTGGAATTCGCTGTCGGCCTCAGAAACCGACGCGATCATGGCCGAGCACAGTGCCTTCTATGCCGATCTCGTGAACCACAATCAATTCCACGCTGGGGAAGCGCTGCAGCCGGTCGCGGCCGCAAAAACGGTACGCATTCGCAATGGCGACGTATTGACTACCGACGGACCATTCGCCGAAACCAAGGAGCAACTCGGCGGCTTCTATTTGATCGAGGCAGCTGACGAAAGCGAGGCGGTGCGGATCGCTTCGCGCATCCCGTCGGCCCGCTACGGGTGTGTCGAGGTTCGCCCCGTGATCGACTTCGGCGAGTAGCGAATCAACTACTCGCGCCGAAGAATACGAATCGATTCGCCCGTAAGGACAACGAGCGATCTCTCCAGATCGATAGTTTCTGCATGCTCCACGAAGAAGTCGTGGAGAATTCGGTTTATGGAAGGGGTAAATCTCAGCGAAATCGGGAGATCGAGCCAGATAACTCCAACTGCGGACCACGCCCGGCTCTGAAAGTGATCGGCAAAGTCCCGATCAAGCGTGACGACAATTCTCTGCTCATGATGGGCAAGGCGCGCGATCTCGTGGTCGGGAAGCGCTTTCAGTCCGACGCGACGGATGGACTTCACATCCAGGTCAAGTACTGTGCTCAGGAACTTCCCGACTCTTGGAGAGAGATTTGCATCGAGCAGATAGCGGGTCACGTCTTGCGAAGTGGCCGGATTTCTGTACGTCGTACGATGTCGGCCTGATATTCCACGGCAGCTTCGACGTCTACGACAGAGAGATCAGGATAGTCGTCGATGATCTCCTCGGCGGTGTATCCCACCTCAACAAGCTCCACGATCAGATAGACCGGAATCCTCGTTCCGCGAATCGTCGGCTTGCCGAACAGCACCTCTGGATTGCGGGTGATGCGTGCTGTCGTCGTCGTTGCCATCGAACTACCCTTTCGCCGCCCATTTCACAGTAAGTCTGCGGCTTCCTCGACCCATTGCAGCTGACGCAGCGCGGGGCGAATCACTCAGGACCAGGCATTTCCTGTCCAGAATACCTCCGGAGGAACCTGCCAAGCGAAGAGCCGGCAAAGCGACCCAGGGCGTAGACTCTGATCGAACGAAAGGAACCGGTTCATGCGACTCTCCAACGCCGACTTCGTTGCGATTCTCGAAGAAGTCGCCGATCTCCTCGAAATCGACGGCGCCAACAGTTTCCGCGTGCGCGCCTATCGCAACGCCGCCGAGACCATCGGCGATATGGGGCGCAACCTCTCCGACATGGCCAGCGCCGGTGAAGACCTGACCTCGCTACCCGGCATCGGCAAGGACTTGGCGGCGGCCATCGGCGATCTGGCAGTTAACGGCACCTATCAGGACCTCGAGGAGTTGCGCGCACGAGTCAATCCTTCACTGCGCGAACTTCTGCGCATTCCGGGTCTCGGACCGAAGAAAGTCCGGAAACTGCGCGACGAACTCGGCATCGAGAATCTCGACGATCTACAGGCCGCGGTCACCGCCGGACAACTGGCCAGTCTGGAAGGTTTCGGCAAGAAGTCCGAAGAGAAAATCGCCCGCGAGCTGGAAGCAGGCCGAACCAAGAAAGCCCGGCGGCGGTGGGCGGATGTCGAAGCGGCGGCCATGGATTTCGAAGCATTGCTGGCCGCCGTTCCCGGAGTTAAGCAGGCCGCTGCCGCCGGCAGCTACCGGCGCAAACGCGACACGATCGGCGATCTCGATGTGCTGGCGTCGGCAAGCGACTCCGCGGCGCCGATCACGGCGTTCGTCGAGTCCGATCGCGTCACGCAGGTGACCGGTCACGGCGATACCCGCGCCGCGGTCGTGCTGCGAGACGGTTTGGCAGTCGATCTGCGCGTCGTCGAACCCGAGAGTTACGGCGCGGCACTCCTCTACTTCACCGGCTCGAAGGACCATAACATCGTGCTCCGTCAGCGCGCGATCGAACGCGGCTGGAAACTGAACGAGTATGGGTTGTACGACACCGACGATGTGATGCTGGCCGGAGCAAGTGAAACGGCGATTTACGAGAAGCTCGGGCTTCCATATATCGAACCCGAGCTGCGGGAAAATCGCGGCGAGATCGAAGCAGCGGAGCGAGGCGAGCTCCCCAACCTCATCACACTCGCGGATATCCGCGGCGACATCCATGCCCACTCGACCTGGTCGGACGGCAAATCGACAATCGAGGAGATGGCGCGGGCCGCGACCGATCGCGGCTACGAATACATGGCGATCACCGATCATTCACCGCGTCTGGCGATGACCAATGGACTGACGCCGGATGAGCTCCGCCAGCAGGCAGTCGAGATTCAGGCGGTGCAAGAGCAGCTGCCGCAGATCACGATCATGCATGGCAACGAGGTCGATGTCCTCAAGGACGGGGCGCTCGACCAGCCCGATGACGCGCTCGCCGAGCTGGAAATCGTCATTGCATCGCTCCACTCCCACTTCGATCTACCGCGCGAGGAGCAAACCGAGCGGGTTTTGCGAGCGATCGCCAATCCGTATGTACGGATCCTCGGTCATTTACATGGGCGGTTGCTGACGCAGCGGGAGGGAGTCGATCTCGATTTCGAGCGGATTTGCGAAGCGGCAATCGAGGCCGGCGTCGCGTTCGAGATCAATGCCGATCCACACCGGCTCGATATCGACGACCGCGCAGCCAAGTTCGCGAAGAGTCTCGGCGCGAAGTTCGTCATCAATACCGATGCGCACCGGGTCAACGGCTACGATCTGATGCGACACGGCATCGCGCAGGCACGTCGCGGCTGGCTGGAAGCGGCGGACGTACTGAATACCTATCCGTTGCCCGAGTTCCGAGCGGCGTTGAGGCCGAGATAGGGATGAGTAGATAGTGCATAGTAGATGGTAGATGGTTTAAGGCTGAGGCGAGCAACTACTCACCATCTGCCATCTACCATCTACTTCTCTACGTGTGACAATCGACAGCAATGAAACCCCCTGGTCGGAGTTGAAATCATGAACCAGATCATTGAACAGAACATGCCGGAGATTGTGGAGCTCTGCAAAAAATACGAGGTGGCCAAGCTTGAGCTTTTCGGTTCGGCCAACACACCGGAGTTCGATCCGGAGTACAGCGATTTCGATTTCATCGCGACGTTTGAGAAGGGTGGAGATATGTTCATCCGGTACATGGACTTCGCAACTTCCCTCGAAGAGCTGCTGGGACGATCCGTCGATCTCGTTTCCGAAGAGCGCCTGAAGCCTCGGTTCCTAGAGAGTATTGCGCCAACGCGGGAGGTGTTATTTGCATCTGCGGACGACACGATCGCTGCTTGACATTGTCGAAGCCTGCGACGAGCTTGATCTCATTGTTCACGATGTTTCCTTAGAAATGTATCGAAGAACAAGGCTTGTCCAGCTAGGCATCGAGCGACTGTTCATTACCATCGCCGAAGCGTTGAAGCGCGCAGAGGAGAATGACGCTGATCTCGTAGCGAGACTCCCAGACGCAAGAAACATCATTGGTATGAGAAATCGGATTGTTCATGGCTATGACACCGTTGACCTGGAGACTGTTTGGACTGCGGCCGTCAAGCATGCGCCGATCCTACGAAAGCAGATTCTCGAGCTGATCCAACAAGACGAGACTCGCGATGTCGACGAACTCGACACGCGAGAAGAGTGATAGGGTACAAACCCTCGTATTCGCGTTGGGAGGCAGTGATCTGCGAAATCCGGCGTCCCGGAGACCGCTCCAATCCTCGCGTTGTGTCAGCGTTGAGGGTCTCACAACGATCGCAACGGAGTCTTCAACATGAACCCGATCTTCGAAACACATAAGAACGAAATCGCAGCACTCTGTGATAAATATGACGTCATCAAGCTTGATGTCTATGGTGAGATCAACACGCCGGATTACGACCCTTCGGAGGATTTCGTCCGGTTCCTCGGCATTTTCGCCAAGGATGGTGACCTCTTCCTGCGGGTGACCGGTCTCATGATCGACCTCGAGTCGTTGTTGGGCCTCCGGGTGCTCGTTGCAGTTGATGGCGACTTGTCGGCCAGTTTCCTCAGAAGCATCGAGTCAACCCGGGAGACGCTCGTTGTCGCCACAGACCATAGAATCCCTGCGTGACGCATCCCCGAGGCTTGCTCTGAAGCTGAGGGGAAACATCGCCGCGATCCTGGATGATCTGTAGTTAGATCAGGGTCCTTGGGTGCCGATCGACTCCCCCAGCCTCTCCAGCCACCGCTCGTCAACGTTGATGCCTGCCAGCCTGGCCGCGACGATGAGACCGCCGACGGCTGGGGGAAAGCGAGGTTCGCGAACGACTGCGTTAGGCCAGAGAGCGGCGAGCTCCACTTCGAATGGCAGCCGAACCAGTTCGCGTTCTGAAAAGACCCCGCCTGTGGGGTAGACATCGGCGATGGCGCCTTCGTTGTGTAGCTGGCGAAGGATGCCCGCGGCGGTCAGTGCAAGCTCCCGCGCGGCCCGCGCGAAGATCGAACGTGCCGCATCGTCTCCCCCTTGGGCGGCGTTGGCAACCTTCGGCGCCAGAAACGAGATGTGCTGCCGCTCGAATCCCGCCCGGTAGACGATCCGCGGCAGCTTGCGCATCTCCACAAGACCGAAGTGATCGAGGACGATCTGCTCCAGGGCGTTCGGCCCGTCCCGCTTGTCGCTGGCTCGGCAGGCCAGGTCGATCGCCTGCATACCGATCCAGAATGCGCTTCCCTCGTCGCCCAGCCAGTAGCCGAACCCGTTGCTGATGGCCGTTGTTCCGTTTGCGTCAATGCCGAACCCGATTGCGCCGCCACCAGCAATGACCACGATGCCGGGCTGGCCACCGGAAGCGCCCATCAGATTCGTGTAAGTGTCAGTCGTGACCTGAATGCGCTCGACAGGCACCACCTCCCGGACGATCTGATGGATGACCGGCACTTCCTCGCCGACCGGATCGACGCCGGTGCTGCCCATCCCCACGGCGATAACCCCGCCGGGTTCGGCGTTGGCATCGGCCAAAGCTTCGCGAATTGCCCCCTGCAGGGCGATGCGGTTCCTGTCGACACCACCCTCGCTCAGGTAGTGGACGGTCGGGTTTCCGGCTCCGAATCCCAGGATCGTGCCATCGATCGAGCCGACCATCGCCTTGGTCGCCGTCTGTCCACCGTCGATCGAAAGGAGGAGTGGATCAGTCATGATGACGGGCATGGTACGGTGAGATGAGGTTTGTGTTCCAGATCTTCCAGCTTGCGATTCAGCGGCTCGCCGGTATACTCCGAGTCCGGAGTCGATCACACGGGAATGGGCAAGCGGCATGTCGCGAGTCGAGTCAGGTGACACCAGCGCACCTGAAACAGATCCGAACGAGCGCGTACTACGGAGTCTTGACTATGGCTACCGGTGGAATCTTGATGTCGAGCACATCATCGAGCTCTATCAGGTCTGCCGCTCACATCCCGGTCGCACGGCGCTCGAGCTCGGGAGCTTTCGGGGAAATGGGACTCTCGCTCTGGTGCTTGCGGGAAAACATGTGACGTCGCTCGACATCAGCGACGAACATTTGGCATCGCGGCAGGAACTGCTGCGCTCGCACGGGCAGAGCGTTACATTTCTGATCGAATCCTCACAAAACGAATTCCTCAAACCAGACATGTACGACATCATCCTCCACGACAATACGCTGCGAGGAGCCGTGATGCTTGTCGAGCTCGAGGCGTACTGGAAGCGCAAACTCAATCCCGGCGGGCTGCTGATGGTTCACAACATTGAGAAGATCGAGCTGCCCCAGCTTCTGGAGCGCCTGCGGCCCGAATCGCACATCGTCACGGCGGACAGCCGGAAACGGCAGCTCGGGTACTTCCAGAAGCCGGGGGAACTCCGTCGCTGATGCTTCAAGCGACATCTATTCGCGCGACCTGTACCTGCTCTTCGCCTTCCCGCCTGTTCGCCTCTTTGCCTCGTTGCTACCCCCTACCCCCTCATCATCCGCAAACGGGGCGCATATTCATCGATCAGCGCCCGGTTGTGCTCATCGCCACCGGGCACATTCATGCTGACAAGCGCGGGTACGCGATAGCCGCGATCGAGCATCGTCTGCACCGTTTCCGCGATGAGCATGTTGAGCAGAGTCGCGCCGAGCGCCGTCGACGAAGCGGCCACCTTACTGGACAAACTGTCGAATTCGAGGATGGCATCCCCTTCAGGAACATGACTGTCGATGGTCAGATCGCAGACCTCGGCCAGTTTCTTGCCGGAGGAATGCCGGGATTTCGCATTGGCATACGCCGAAGCCGAAGTGACGGCGATCGTTTTCGCGCCAAGTTCGTTCGCCTCGATCGCCAGATCGATCGGCACCGGATTGATACCTGAGTTGCTGACGACGATCACCACCTCGCCGGCAGCGACGCGGAACGAATTGAGGATGATCTTCGCGTATCCCTCGGTTCGCTCGACCTCTCCCGCCCGCAGAGTGCCGAAGCTGGTCAGATTGATGTCGAGCAGGGCATTGAAGGCCATCAGACTGCCGGCCCGGTAAAAGACCTCTTCGGCCATCATGTGTGAATGCCCACTGCCAAAGACATGCACCAACCCGCCATTGCCGATGCACTCGGCAAGCAAATCAGCCCCCTGTTCGATCGCCGGCCCTTCCGCCCGCAATTCCTCCTGCAGCTGCTGCAGACGGTTCAAATACCGATCATATGCTTTCATTCGAGTATCACTCCCGTTGCCATTCGCGGCGTATCGACTGTCCTGAACAGTATGACGCACCCCCACCTGGACCACATCTTGCATACGTGATGGAGACCGCGCCCCATCACAGCTGTTGACGGTATCGAGACGGGTGCGAGAAATGGAGGATTCGATGGCACGTGAAGAGATGCCGCCCGCGGTCGAGCGGCAATACGAAGACCCTCATCCCGTCGAACAACGCATGTGGAATCAATCGATTTATGGAATGGTTATTCTGCTTGCGCTGGTATTTCTCGTCGTGATCATTGCCGCAGTGCTGATTTTCTAGCGATGCAGACAGTCAGCAATCACCAGACACATGACCGCATGGAGCGGCAACCCCTGCGTTGCCCGTCTCCTCTACGGTCCAGGCGGAGTACAGGTCAATCGCGGCGGGTACTCGCCGTAGCGCCGACCTTCCGGGTCGAGCTTGAAGCCAAGATAGTTCTGATAGAAGGTCAGGTGTTTGGCGAATCCTTTGTAGACATTCATCAGCGGTAGAGTCCCGGAGTCGTACTCGGAGTAGGTGCCCATCAGTCCGGCGAAGGCGTGCACGTCCGCGGCGTCAGCAATGTATTGCGTGTAGCTGGACTGACTGACCAGGCAGAAGACGTGCTTCATCTGACCGAACGTCACTTCCACCTTCTTCGGATCGGGAAAGGTTGTGCCGAGCACGGCCTCGAGCGTTGACACATGCCCTGCGTTGAAGTTGGTGAAGGTGAGCTTCGTGCTGTCCGGCAGTCCGCTCGACGTGTAGAGCTTGTGATGCTCGAGTTTGTGCAGGATCTCGTGGACAACACGCGGAAAAGCGCATCCCCAGATCCAGATCTGACCGTCCTTATGAAAAGCCGTCTCGAAATTGGTCACGTCGGCCAGATTCATCTGCGGCGAGACGAAGTCCTTCGGAGCGCGGGGGTCCTTGTCGTCGGGATCGCGCATTCCCGCCGGCAGCGGCACCGTCGTTGGGGTCATCAACCCGAACATATTCGTTACGAACTCACCGTCATCATAACTGTTGACGAGAATCGGACCACCCATCCAGGCATGTGAGAAGAAGCTCAGCTCATGCAGCGTGCCCGTATCCTTCTTGCCAATGTTTTGCACGGCAAGGTAGACATCGAGCACTGACATCACCCCGGTTTGTCCGTCCTTGTAGGTGTACCGGGTCGACCCATCGGGCCTCTTTGACGTGTCGTAGTTCGCTTTGGTTACGGCCGGGTACCGAGTGTCTTTGGAGACCGATTCGGACTTCTTTCCGCTCGGATAGGTCACATCGCGAGTGACAATCTCACCCGAGCGGAAATCGAAAATGATGAATCGCAAGTCATGCTTTGCCGAATTCGCATTGACGATCCGCTTCACCCGGCTGTCGCAGAAAATCCGGAAATTGACGCCCTTGAACTCGTAGTCGACGCCGGCGACGAGGATGTACTGGCGCATGACCGTCAGGCTTCCACCCACTCGCCGGTGGCCGAATCCTGCTGCCATTTCGGCAGCGTGTCGTCCGGCCGCAGGTGGACGAGTGTGGTCGGAATGCGCACTGTCCAGGGATCACCCTGCGGGATTTCATCACCTGGTCGCTCCAGACGCTCGGCGATTTCGTCAGCAATTGGCAGGTAGAGCGGATTGGAGATCGTTGGCAGCGGACCACCATTCCAGATATCGCCGGTGACCATGAAGTGGTCGATGGCACCCTCGAACCCGAAGCGCGCAGGCACCACCACACGGCAATATCCCGCCTTGAGGAATTCGTTGAACGCGGGATCGGTGTCTTCGAAGGCCACCCGTGCCTCCCACTCCGACTTGCGTCCCCAGAAGTAGGGATAGGTGATCCAGGTCATGTGCTCCCACTCGAACGCCTGCTCGAAGAAGCGCACATACGGTCCCTCCGCTTCATTTTCGTAGAGATCGATTTGCGGAGCTCCGGTCGACCCGGTTTCGATCGCGTCGAAGAGATCGAAGTGCTGGTCGGTGAGAATGCTGATGCAGTTCTTCTTCAACTCGTCGCGAATCAACTCCTGGTTCGCCGCCGGGTTCTGCCCCTCGATGGCGATCCCAGCCTGCATCTGCAGCGCGGCGAGTTTCTCTTCGTAGTCGGCGAGCTGCGTCTGGTAAGCAGAGGTCAGCTTGGCGTGCGTTTCCAGCTTCCATTTCGTGACGGCGCGCTCCGTCCGCTGGCATTTCACCTCACCCGCCAGCGCCAGCTGCGCCCATTTCCACGTCTCGAATGCGAATGGCACCGTGTCGCGCTGATTGTCCAGCGTCGTCGACCATGTCCACGATCCGCCGTCCTGGAATCGATGCGTGCGTCCGCCAAGGATCAAGTCGAGTGTGCCGTTCGACTCCCACTGATTCCAGCTGACGCCGACGCGACCCCAGATCGCCATATACCCGTCGTCGATGGCAATCTGCCCGGAGTGGTGATAGTTCTTGCTGCTGTCGCCATCGCCGGCATGGAAATCGAACGACTTGGTGCGATACGCCTCCGGCGGCGGCGTTACGTCACTCGCGCCATAGAGCGCCACGTAGTAGTTGTAGTTCGACTCGGTGATCTGATCGGGACGAAGCGTGAAGGCGACAGGCTTGGTCAGTTCCAGCGCCTTGGCGTTCGCTTTCGCCATCGCTTTGATCAGAAACGCCGCCGGTTCCGGCACCATGAAGTCGTACAGCGTGCGCAATCCATAGTTGAACATCTGGGCCTGATACTTCTTGTTGACCCACTGATAGACCCCGGCGATGTTGCCGCCGCCGGTGGTGTTGTCGAGCAGATGCGCATTCTTCTCGCTGACCTCGTTTGTCACTCGCAGCGATGACCGCTCCAGCACCCGCTCGGTCACCTTTCGGGAGCTCCGTTCGGTGACATCCTGGGAGAACGACGAGGCGGATTTGGTCGATTCCTCCTTGCTGCGAGACATCGACCCTTCCACACTCGCTGAAACTTCGACGAACGGACCGTATTTCGCGGAGACATTCAAACCCGCTTTGAGTGATGCGTCTTCCTTAATAGTCTGCGCCGTTTCGCGGCTCATCTCGAAGCGGTTCGTCGATTCCAGCTCCCGTTCCTCGGTGGTCGTCACCTCCACTTCGGTGAAGGTCAATTCCTCGGTTTCGCGGCGGCGGGTATGTTCCCGCTCTTTTCGCTCGCCCTTCAACACGTTTTCGATATGCGCGACATCAGCAGCTTCATAGCCGACGAGCTGCTGCTTGACGACGAGGAGATCGGCGATCCCGGCGGGATTGACCGACCCGTGCGAATGCGGAATGCGCAAATCGAGCGGCAGGAAGTAGGTGTCGATCGGCGAGTAGACGGTACCCGCCACCGCGCTGAACCCCGGCGAGGTGACGCTGATGTAGGTGTCGCCGACCTTGCTGATCGCCTGCAGCTGTTGCGGAGCGACCATCGTGTCGAGTCTTTCGACGATTGTGCGGGATTCTTCCTCGAGACGCTGCACCACCAGATCGAGGGTCGTCGATTCGAGTGAGAGCTTGCGCGCTTCCAGCGTCTTTCGAGTTTCAGCCGAAAGTGTTTCGGCTGCGGTTGGCATCAACCGGAACGCGGTTTCCGTGACGCCCTCGGCCCGAAACGCCGGGATGCCCGTCTCCAACAAGGAACGCGTTGGCGATACTGCTGATGCAAGAGTCGCTTCCTGTAACGAGACCAGCAGGTCGGCACGAGCCGCGACCGACGCACGGTCGTCGGCGGTCCGATCGGCGGTCCGATCGGCGCGAACCGCAATCTCCTTCAGCGCGTGGCGCATCTCCACCTCGAAGACACTGAGCGAACGGAGATTCTCGGCGACCATGTACCCATCAGATGCCTTCTGAGCGGAGACCTGCAGCTGATCGGGCGCGACGGCGGAGAGTTCGGCGATCGCCCGATGCACGGCAATCAATTCCTGGCGGGTCGCGTCGACTTCGCGGCGGCGCTGTTCCTCCCGCTCCTTGCGTTCTGTCTCCGCTTTTTCACGCTCTGGTCGTGTCGAAAGCGACGATGTCACGTTGGCCAGGTCGGGGAGCTTGACCGACCGTTTGTGATAGACACGCAGAGTCTCGCCGTCGGACGGAAAGTCCTTGTCCTCCGCCGTCTTCTGGATCAGCTCGATTGTGCGGAGCTGATTCGTGAAATCCTCGATCGGCAGCTTCTGTACTTCGGGGAGGTACTTGATCGCCAGTATCGAGTCTTTGAGATTGCTGGCCGCTTCGTCGAGGAGCTTGTCCGCGACGATCTCATCCGGTTTCTTGCCGAAGGCATCGGCGATCGCTGCGACCACTTCGTCGTGGTTGACCACCTCGTTGGCTCCGAGGAGCGAAAGCGCGTCCTGCAAACTCGCCAGCTCATCCGCAAACGGCGTCGCATCGGGACTACCGATGAACGCGGGCGACGCGACAAACGACCGGCAGGTCGCCTGCACGCCAACGCGGGCCTTGTCGCCGGCAGCCGCTTTCCGCAGCGTTTTCTGCAGATCGGTCGGCTGGCTCAAATCGATGCTGGGAGCGTCTTCGCGCTGGGCGATGGCGGGTCGGGAGAGAACGAGACGAAAGAGGGTTTCCATAGCCGAACTCCTGCGAGCGTAAACGAGTGACAATAGACAGGCTTGCCATGTATCAAGTGGACTTCCCACCACTATTCGTATCACGCCACCCAAAGATGGTCTATCCGTATCAATCCCGATTTGAGATCACCACACCCAATCCCCGCAATCAACGCCCCCATCGTAGCCGCGCACAGCGGTGCGCCGGGCGTAACCCAGGCGGCGTTCAAATCCCGCGGCCAACGCACCTACCGTAGCCGCGCACAGCGGTGCGCCAAACGCCACCCAGACGACGCTCAATGCCCGGGAACGGGTCATCCGGGTACCACAAGCGCACCGCTGTGCGCGGCTACGGAACTGAATGCGTGCGGTTCAAATCTGAGATACGATCCAATACATGACGGAAGCTTCGCCCCGCCAGCATAGAAAGTCGATCCGTTTGCCCGAATTCGATTACGCGGGCAACGCGACGTATTTCCTGACGATCTGTACGGCACAGCGCATCATGCTATTCGGAACGATTGTTGATGGATTGATGAACCTGAACGAATTCGGTCGAATCGCAGAAGAGGAAATCCTTGAATCGATCGCGTTGAGACCTGGACTTGATATTCACCATCAAATCGTCATGCCGAATCACGTCCATCTCTTACTAACCATGACACCAGAGGAGAATTCGCCGCAGAGTACGAATCAGCGGCGGCTTCACCGTCCACGCAGATCGCTCGGATCGTTCGTAGCCGGATACAAGTCCGTCGTGACAACCAGAATCAACACACAACGCGGCGTACGCAAGGTTCCCGTTTGGCAACCCAACTACTATGAGCATGTCGTCCGCAACGAGCGGGCATTCGAGTTGATTTGGGACTACATCGAGCACAACCCAGCCAGCTGGGCAGACGATGGCGAAAATCCCGCTTCGCCAAAGTTCCGTCAGTAACCGCCTGGCGACGCGCACCGCTCGACTTTTAGCCGCGCACAGCAGTGCGCAAACTGCCTCCCGGACGACGCTTCGGTCAGGCGACGGCGGTGTAGGACGCGACAGGCGCACCGCTGTGCGCCGCTACAAGGAAGACTATTTCCGTGGTAACCGAATCTATGAGATATGACATCGTGGTCGCGGGGGGAGGACTGGCCGGGGCGCTCTTCGGCGGGGTCATGGCACGGGCTGGGTATGGCGTGCTCATCGTCGAGCGCGAGGCGCACTTCCGCGACCGTGTTCGCGGCGAATCGACCTTCCCCTGGGGCGTCGCTGAGATCAACCGGCTGAATGTGCGAGCTGTCTTCGACAGCGCGGGAGCGCTCGAGATTACCGGGCTGCGGACGTTTTCGGACCGGATTCCGAGCGACATTTATGTCTGGTCCGACGATTCGATCGATGGTCTGCCGATGCTCGGTTTCCGCCATCCGGCGCTCCAGGATGCTGTTCTCGCTTTTGCAGTCGAACAAGGCGCCGAGTTGCACCGTCCTGCGAAAGTCAGGTCCTTTGCAGCTGGCGGCACGGTGGACATCCAGGACGCATCCGGCCGCCGGGAGGTACGTGCTCGCCTGGTGGTCGGCGCAGATGGGCGAAGCGGCGCCAGTCGTCGCTGGACAGGTGGCGAGTCTGGCGCTGATTCGCAAAACCACCGTATGGGCGGGGCGCTCGTTTCCGGTTTGACCTGGGACGCCCCGCTTGTCGAGATGTCATCCACGCCAAGGCAGGTTGCCTACTGGTTCCCGGTCGACGCGACCCACTCCCGCGTCTTCCTGGCCCGCAAGAGCGAATCGCTGCGACGAGACGCTTCCGGAAACTCGTTCGACGCCTTCGTCGAAGCTGTTTCTGCGGTGGCCTCGCCGGGCCGCTTCGCCGGCATCCAGCAGGCCGGACCGCTCGCCTTCTTCCCAAATCAATGCACCTGGTCAACGCACCTGACCGGCAATGGCATTGTCCTGGTCGGCGATGCCGCTGGGTCGCTCGACCCGACGCAAGGGCATGGCACATCGCAGTTGCTGCGCGACGTGCGAGTCCTCAGCGAGCTTCTTACGACTGAACGTGACTGGCAACGAGCGATAGATCATTACGCCAAACGGCACTGGCAGACTTACGGTGTGCTTCGTGCCTATGACCGCTGGATGACGTTGATGCGCCCCACGTCTGGCGTCGCAGCGGAGCGTCTGCGCGAAGGACATCTGCGCGCCATCGAATCCGATCCCTCCCTCGGCGGCTGGCGGCTCCTTTCGGCTCGCGGTCCGGATGGTCTCATTGCCGATGACTCAGCGCGCCGACACTTCTTTGGCGAGGATCTCATCTGGAAACGACTGGCAATCGGCAATCCGATCCCGTGATCGAAATCACGGTCTCAGCGAGCAAAACCTGCTAAGGCAGGTTGCAGGCGAGTCGGTTGTGCGTGTTCAACCCGCTTCAGCGGGTTTCCGATAGCGCTAGACCGGGGATTCTATCCCCGGCGGATGGCAATAGCGGCGTGCTGGTCACTCGGAGGAAACCGGGAGCGAGGGCTCGGGGGCCCGCAAGCGCCCCTCCGAAAACGCGCTTACAAGCCCCCGAACACTCGCCCCCGGCTCCACGACCCCCGGAATGGTTAGTTCATCGATGGCGCCGGTAGCGCCTTGGCAAGCTTCTGCTCGAGCTTTTCGACCTTCTTGAGCGTCTCTTCCTCTTCCTTCAAATTGGTCGAGAGGAGTTTGGCCACGTCGTCGTGCCCAAGTTGTTTGGCCAGATCGACCATGCCGGTGTACGCGGTGATCTCGTACTGCTCGGTCTTAGCCGCGCCGCCGGCGATCATTGTGTCGAGCACTTCGGATGCGGGTTTCTCCTTAATCGCCTCATCGAGCTCCTCTTTCAGCCCCTTGGCTCCTTTGCACTCCACTTCCTGCGGTTTCATCCCCAGCGCTTCGAACGCGGCGTCGACATTCTCGAGATGACCTTGCGTCTGCGCCTGGTGCGCCTCGAGTCCCTTGCGCAAGTCCGCGTTTGTTGCGGCGGAAGCCGCTTTTTCGAGCATACCGAGAATCGTCTCTTCGGCATTTCGGATATCGGCCAATTCGTGAACGAGCAGATCGAACGCGTTTTCCATCGTCTTGCTGCTGGATTTCGATCTGGTGGCAGTTGCCATGCTGTTTCCCCTTCGTCTTCGCTTCGCATCTCCAATGTGGAGGCACAAACGGGGAAAGCAGATTGCGTGCCAAGCGATACAACGAAACCACGATGTTTCGTCTTGAACCTGGCGGCCGACCCTCACTCGACTCGCCTTCTCACGGAAGGCGATTTCCGTGCGTTCCACATCCAATGACAGAAAACCGGGCAGCGTGGCTGTCGCTGCCCGGTCAGGGGGAATTGGGAGAGAAGGAGAAATCAGTCTATTGCCATTCGGCGTCTTCCCAGGTGAAGCCCTCTTCGAACAGGGCATTCGGCCGGGAAGTGACGATCAGGGCAGGTGAGGCCACCGTGGTTTCCGGCTTGGGCCAGACCACAAAGAGCGCGACCTTTCCTGAATCGATCTTGCGTGTTTCAAGTGCCGACGTGGCTTCCGCTACTGCAATCATTCTATGAACCCTCTCATCGCTAAGGACTTGTACCTTTGCGACTCAGGCAGTCGCCGCCAATCGATTTCAGATCGTTCACCAGAACTCGGGCGCCATTCGTTGAGACCTGGTGACATCCGGTGAAGGTCGGGCTTCCTCTTACGTTCCGTCACTTCACTGACACCATAGTAGGGACCGGCAAGCGAAGAAACATGTCTACAATCGCGTATTCTCGGCGGATCGTGATGCAATCGGGGTTGCGTAAAAGTACGTACCCACCTGACAGAGACGAGGTGAACCGTGGCGCTGGCAACCGGAATCGATGGACGAATCAAGTGCAGCTGGTGCGCGGGGGATGAGCTCTATGAGCGATATCACGACGACGAATGGGGCTACCCGATCCGCGACGACCAGACGATGTTTGGCCTGCTGATGCTGGAAGGCTTTCAGGCCGGACTCTCCTGGATCACCATTCTGCGAAAACGGGAGAACTTCTCCCGCGCATTCGACAATTGGAATCCCGAAACGATCGCCGCCTATGGCCCGGACGATATCGCCCGGCTGATGGCCGACGCCGGCATCATCCGCAACCGTTTGAAGGTCGAAGGCGCTGTCAAGAACGCCAGAGCCTATCTGCGTCTTCAAGAGGAAGAAGGCTCGTTCAGCGACTACCTCTGGAGTTTCGTCGGCGGCGAGCCGATCGTCATGCGTCCGAAGGGGATGGAGGACTATCGGGCGACCAGTCCGGAATCGGACGCGATGTCGAAAGCGCTCAAGAAACGCGGTTTCACCTTCGTAGGCAGTACGATCTGCTACGCCCACATGCAATCAGCCGGCCTGATCGACGACCACATCGACGGTTGCTGGCGGACTCAGTGATCTCCGTGATTGGTTTCTGGCTCGGCATGGTGGTGTAGGACGCCTTCCCGGTGCATGCGGTCGTGAACGCGGGTGTGCGCTGAGGCGATCGATGCCCGCATCCGCGCGAACCGCTCAGCATCACCCCGCGGGGCCAACGTGTCGATGTACGCCAGGGTCCCCTCGATCTGTTGCAGCACCGACACCGCGTCGGTCTGGGAATAGAGTGGCTTGCCGCCGACGATCGCCATGACCGCGCTGGAATGCGCCGCGATATCGTTCTCGCGTCCCCGGTAGCCGCCGCGCACACGCAGCGCCAACCAGGTCGATTCGGTCAACGCAACGGAAGTGGAGCCTTGCGTCTCCAGCGCTCCCCCGACTGTGACATCCTCGACAACTTCGCCGCCAACGATCAGCTCGACGCGCTCGATCGGCACTCGCACAGACTCGACCTTCCAGGCAACCTGCACCGTTCCGCCGTCACTCCCGATCTCGATCCGTGAGCCTGGAGCATGCCCCTCGACGGCGAAGTCGATCAGCGGCCCGACCGTCGCGAAAGTGTTTCCGGACCGGACCGCGTTCATCCAGTTCTGGCAGGTCAGCTCGCTTCCTCCCAGATGCGCATAGGTCCGCACGCCACCGAGCAGCGACGCGGCCGACATCTTGTCCGACCCGCCCACGACCGGCAGGTGGTAGCCAAGATTCAGGTAGCGATACCAGTCATAGAGTCCATAGGGACTGATCTGGGTGTCGTGCGGGTTGAAGGTCATCATCTCGATGGCATGGACTAGATCGAGCACGATGTCGGCGGCATTCTCCAACTTGGGATTGGGGAAATGGGGCATGACGACCAGCCCGCCCTGCTCGATGCAGCGCGCCGCCCATTCCGCCATCGACGAGTCGAGTGGGTCACCGAGCGCCGACTCCGCCGGTCCGCCCGTCGTCAGAGGGTGGATCATCGGTCCGGCATAGCCGAGCAGAGAGATGTGTCCCAGCACCTGCTGCCGGTTCTCGGTGCCGACCCG
>CAYWSE010000072.1:0-19345 GCA_964461025.1 uncultured Sphaerobacteraceae bacterium
TGAGTAGTTGATAGTCAATGGTTGATAGTTGATGGTACGCGGCAACTCGGTCCATGCTCCCGACCTGCCATCTACCATCAACTATCTACTTTCCTCGGACTTCGGACCCCGTTCCCCCTCAATGCCCCAGTATCCTCACCGACCGCTCCCGCGGATGCCAGCGAAACTCGACCTTCTGGAACGCGGGAAGAATGCCTGAAGCCTCGGCATGAAGCTCTCGCAATCCTGGGTTCTTGATTTTCCAGCGGCCACTCAATTGATTGAGCACGAGCTGGCTGTCGCCTTCGACCCGGACACTCGACGTTTCCGCCCGCTCGGCCAGTAACTCACGCAAGCGTTGAAGTGCCCGTATCAGTGTTCGGTACTCGGCCTGATTGTTCGTCATCATCGGGTATTGCTCGGCGTAGTCGAGCTCCTGATGGATTTCCCGCCCGGTTGGGCTGACGAGCAGGTAGCTCCCGTAGCCGTGTCCGGGATTGCCCTTCGATCCACCGTCAAAGATGATCACATATGGGTCCGCACCTGACCCGACAGGAGCCGGCTCAGGCGCCGGGCGTTGGTTCTTCTCAGTCTGACTCACCTAGTGTGCTACGGCCTCTCGCTCGCGGGCTTCGGTCATGATCTGCTCGGAGAGATTCGGCGGCACCGGCTGGTAATGCGAAAAAGTCGTGCTGAAGAGCCCTCTCCCCTGCGTGATCGACCGCAAATCGGTCGCGTAGCGCTGGACTTCCGCCGCCGGCACAGTCGCGTCGATCGTCGTCGTGCCGTTCTCGCCTGGATTCATGCCGCTAACATGCGCGCGTTTGCTGTTCAGATCGCCCATCACGTCGCCGGTGTAAGAATCCGGAACGGTGATCGAGATGTTCAGGACCGGTTCCAACAGCGTCGGGCGTCCCTGCAGGATGCCTTTCTTGAACGCTTCCTTAGACGCCAGTTTGAACGCCATTTCGTTCGAATCGACGTCGTGGTAGCTGCCGTCAAAGAGTGTGACTTTCACATTGACGACCGGATAGCCAGCCAGGGGGCCTGCCTCGAGCGCTTCCCGCACCCCTTTCTCCACAGCCGGGAAAAAGTTCCTTGGCACGGAGCCGCCAACGACCCGTTCGGAAAACTCAAAGTCGACTTCCGGCAATGGCTCGAGATCGAGAAACACGTGGCCATACTGCCCGGCGCCGCCGGTCTGCTTCTTGTGCTTGTACTCCGATGTGGTCTTCGACGAGATCGTCTCCCGGTACTGCACGCGGGGCAATCCGACGTCGACGTTCACGCCATACCGGCGGGTCATGCGGTCGAGCGCAATCTGGATATGCGGTTCGCCGAGACCGGAAAGTAGCGTCTCCCCAGTCACTGGATCGCGATCGAGGTGGAGTGTCGGATCCTCTTCGACCATGCGATGCAGCGCCTGCCCCAATTTGTCGAGATCCGCTTTCGTCTTCGGGTTTACCGCAGCGGCATAGGCAGGCGCCGGGAAGTCAATAGGTCCAAGGTCGACCGAATGACCTTCCTCGCAGAGGGTGTCGCCGGTGTGGGTGTCGGCCAGTTTGCCGACCGCGGCGATATCCCCGGCGACGACAGAGTCAGTGTTGATATGATCCTTACCCCGGATGTAGAACAATTGACCAAGACGTTCCGACTTGCCGGAACCTCCGTTGCGGACCGTGCCATTGGATTTCATGGTCCCGGAGAAAACGCGGAAGTACGACAATCGGCCAACGTGAGGGTCGGCAAACGTCTTGAATATCTTGGCTGCAAGTGTCCCGCCCGCATCTGCGGTCAGCTCAATCTCCTGATCGTTCTCGGTTCCAGCGGCGCTTCGGTCGCTCGCGGGCACCGCAAACTCACATAGTCCGTTCAGCAACTGCGGAACGCCCTTCGTGGTGGTGCCGGAGCCACAGAAGACAGGCACAACCGTTCCATCCCGCGTACTTGCCTGAAGCGCGGCGAGGAGCTCTTCGGCGCCGATCTCCTCATCGTCGAGATAGCGCATCATCAATGCTTCGTCGGTTTCCGCCAGCGCCTCTACGAGCGTCTGCCGATAGCCTGCGATCTCGTCGGCCATCTCGGCGGGAATGTCGCCCTCAGTGAATGCGCCGCTGTCATCGTAGACGTACGCCCGGTTCCGCAGGAGATCAACCACTCCCCGGAAGTCTTTTTCCTTGCCGATGGGAATCTGCACCGGCGCCAGCGCGTTTCCGAACGTATCGATCGCGCTTTGAAGGGCACTGGCGTAGTCGGCGTTCTCGCGGTCCATCTTGTTGATGAACAAGACCTTCTGGACACCCTGCTTGCCGGCGAGCGACCAGGCGAGCTCGCTTCCGACCTCGACACCGGCCGACGCGTCGAGAAGAATCAGCGCGGTATCGACCACGGAGAGCGCCGACGCTACCTCGCCCAGAAAATCTGCGTAACCCGGCGTGTCGAGCAAATTGAGCTTGACGCCATTCCATTCGACCGGCGCCAGCGCCACACTGATCGACATTCGTCGCTTCACCTCGTCGGGGTCGAAGTCTGTCGTCGTGTTGCCGTCCTCGACTTTGCCGAGGCGTGTCGTCGCTTTCGAGAGATACAACATGGCCTCAGCCAGCGACGTCTTTCCCGCGCCACCATGGGAAAAGAGCCCGATGTTGCGTATGTCACTGGCTGCGTACTGAATCACTGCGCATCCCCACTTCTGACGAACGACCGGAATCACCGGCGCCGCGCGCCGGCTCAGTCCCCTTGCCCAAGGCGAGCGGACGGCCGGGATGCCCCGTATTGAAGCGATACCGGCTCGCCTCACCCTGAATTGCCCGACTTGAAACAATGTCCTGCGCTTCGGCCAGGGCGAAAGGGTCTGATGTGGGAAGTATACGAATTCCCGAAACATTGCGGCAAAACCGCAATTGCTTTCGATCCCACGACTGCGCGCGGGCTTGACCTTTCTGTAGCGTCGCCATTTATGGCGACTACTCGCCAGAGTGCATCTTTGGGTTTTTCACGACCTTTCCGCCAAAAGTCGCAACCCGTCAAGCGTAAGATGCGGCTCGACAACAACCTCGAACCGCAGATGCGGCGCCAACGCCGGATGCGCTCCACCGGTCAGCACGACGGCGTGCGGTTCGCCGATCTCCTGTCGCATATCGGAGACCAGCCCCTCGATCATGCGCACGTGTCCTCGCACAACCCCTGAACGCAGCGCGTCAGCCGTATTCGTCCCGATTACGGATTCGGGATAGCTGAGAGGCACCGTCGGCAGTTGCGCCGTGCCCCCGGATAACGCACGGATTCCCATCGTCAGACCAGGAGCAATTGCCCCACCGAGGAAGCGCCCATCCGCCGAAACGGCATCGACCTTCGTGGCCGTTCCTGAATCGATCACGATCGCCGGTCCGCCATACGTCAGCCACGCCGTGTTGGCATTGACGGAACGGTCGGCCCCGGTCATACCCGGCTGATCGGTCGCGACCACGATCGAGAACTTCGACATCGACGTAATCGTTAGCGGCGGCCGTCCCCAAAGCCCCTGCGCTGCTGAGAGCACCGGATCGGTCAAGGCGGGCACGACACTGCTGCAAACGATCGAGCTCGAATCAGCTGCGTACGGTGCGAGAAGCTTCGTCCAGTCGTCGATGCCGAGTGTTGAGTCGGCCGGGAACTGGAACACGTTGGTCCAGCCGTTGCCTACGGCCGGACCGATGCCAACGTGCACATTCGTGTTGCCAATGTCGATGGCGACCAGTTGACCACTCATCGGACGCTCTCTGATGGATATTCGCGGCCGTGCCGAAACCAACGCGCCACGCGGGAAGTATTATCTGAAAGAGATGGGCGCACTGTCGGCATAACCCACTCTTGCTTCAATACAGGGACTTTGAACAAACTCATGGAACACGATTCTCGATCACGGTCGCGCTTGCACACTCTTCAGCTCCTCGCCCTGGGCGTGAGCACGTTGGTGCTCGTTGCCCTGACTGCATTCGCGGGCGGGCTCTATTTCGAACGCCAGGTGCTCGACGGCAGCAGCTCCACGAATCCCATCGAAGTGAGCTCACTTGCCACGGACACCGACGGAGGCGCAGTGCCGCCTCCATTCTCCCGTCTCGAGGCCGTGCTTCAGCTGGTTGAGGATGAGTACTACCTGATGCCCTCGGATTCAGAAGAAAGCGCCGCATTCTGGACTGAACTCGAGGAACGAGCCATTGAAGGGCTGACGCAAGGTCTCGACGGCCATTCGACCTATCTTCCACCAAGCGATAGCGCAGCTGCGTCCGATTCACTGAGTGGGACTTACGAAGGCATCGGCGTTTGGATCGCATCGCAAGATGGTGTCGTCAAGGTCGTCGCTCCGGTTCCCGGTTCGCCAGCCGAAAAGGCGGGGATTCAGTCAGGCGACCTGATTATCGAAATCGATGGCAAGCGCACCGACGGAATGGATGGGAACGGCGCTGTGAACGCGCTGGTTGGCCCCGCCGGCGAGCAGGTGTCGATTGTCGTGCAACGCCCTTCGACCGAAGAAATTCTGACGTTCGAGATCGTTCGCGAGAAGATCATTTACCCGGTTGTGAAGTACACCTTCGATGCCGAGAATCAGATTGGCATCATTCATATCACGATCTTTGGCGACCGCACGGTCGAGGAACTCGACGCTGCGCTCGCCCAGGCCCGCGAAGACAATGTGCGTGGTCTGATTCTCGACTTGCGGAACAACGGCGGTGGATGGGTCGAGAGCGCACAGGCGACCCTGGGCCGCTTCGTCGACGAGGCTGCGGGTCCGGCGCTTTACGAAGACTTTGATCCGGCAATCGAAGGCGACGAACAAGCCGAGCCAATTATGACCGGAGAGGAGCAGAATCTCGACATTCCTCTTGTCGTTCTGGTCAATCAGGGAACCGCAAGCGCCTCCGAAATCGTCGCCGGCGCCCTCATGGACTATGATCGCGCCATCGTTATCGGTCAGCAGACTTTCGGCAAGGGCTCCGTTCAGCGTGTCCACGACTTCGATGACGGCGCCTCGCTCCGGCTGACGTTCGCGCACTGGTTGACGCCGGCGGGAACAACGATCGAAGGAGAGGGGCTGACCCCAGATGAGGTGGTTGCTCCGGTCGATGACCCTGAAGGCGTCGACGAACAGATGCAAGCTGCAATCGATTGGCTGTCATCTCATATTCAGGAGCAACCGGCATAGCTGCCAACTTCTGGTCCAGCCGATTACCATCCGTTAACGTGGCGATAACGGTCGACTTACCCTTCTTCACTAGAGTTTAGCTGTTGCTGTTGGACAGCCAGTTGATTGCAACAGCGTCTGGCTCGAGACTGCAGTCAGTCCACAGCCAGGTTGGGTTCTGTGGTCGTTGCTGACCGCATGAGGAAAGGAAATCGATTCGCATGATTGGATCGTATACGAAGGGAACGCGTCGGTCGCTCCTCCGGATGGCAGCGGGTCTCACGATGGCCGCTGCTCTTGGCATGACCGGGATCGTTTCGGCGCAAGATGTCACACCGGTGCCCTACACACCGGGAAATGACCTCAGCTCATTGTCCGGCACAATCGTCAGCGACGGATCGTCCACCGTCGGACCACTCACCGAAGCCGTAGCTGAAGAGTTCTCAATCATGTTGGGCGAAGAAGGCGGCGGCGATGTGCAAATCGAAGTCAGTATCTCGGGCACTGGTGGCGGTTTCGAACGCTTCTGCGCGGGTGAGACCGACCTGCAGAACGCTTCCCGTGGAATCAGCGAGTCGGAAATCGAGAACTGCGCAGCGTCCGGCGTCGATTATTACAGCTTTGAAGTGGCGTACGATGGCATTGCCGTCGTGGTGAATCCGGCAAACGACTTCGCAAGCTGCCTGACCGTCGAGCAATTGAATCTGATGTGGAGAGCAGAAGAACCCGCCACCAACTGGAACCAGATCGATCCATCCTTCCCAGATGCGAAAATCGTGCTGTACGGGCCTGGAACGGACTCCGGAACGTTCGACTACTTCACTTCCGCCATCAACGGCGAGGAAGGCGTTTCGACGACTGAATACTTCCCGAGCGAGGATGACAACCAACTTGTGCTGGGAGTCGCGGGTGACGTAAACGCCCTCGGCTACTTTGGCCTGGCCTACTACGAGAACAATGCCGACAAGCTGAATCTGCTGGCCATCGACGGTGGCAACGGTTGCGTCGCTCCCTCGCCCGAAACAGTCGGCGATGGTTCCTATACTCCGCTCTCGCGCCCCCTCTTCGTCTACGTGAACGCCGCCAGCATCGAGCGCCCGGAGATTCAGGAATTCGTCCGGTTCTACCTTGCGGAGGCGTCGTTCCTGTCGGGCGATGTTGGTTACGTCTCTTCACCAGCCCAGACCTATCTCGAGGATCAGGAGCGGCTGGAAGCGGCAATCGCTGGCACGGGTACTCCTGACAGCGCCGCAGGCGCCTGACCACCGATCGATCCACCGGTGCGCGTGCTCTATGCTTGCGCACCGGTGCGTCTCTTTCCTGATGCGCCACTCGCTCATATACACGTTTCGGGTTTAGCGTAGAGAAGGTCGTCTCGCCGATGAGCGCCTCAACCGATTCAGTCAGAACGAAACTCGATGCGCCACCGCCCGTCGGAGGCATTGATTACGGTCTTCTCCGCCGCCAGCGCTTTGTCGAAAAGACCGCGAGCGTGGTGTTGATGGTTTGCGCACTTGTGTCGATCATGACAACGGTCGGCATTGTGGCAATCCTGCTATCGGAGGCATTGAAGTTCTTCCGAACAGAATCACTCTTCGATTTTCTGACTGGCACCCGGTGGACTGCTTTGTTCGAGTTCGATCAGTCGTTCGGAGTCCTGGCGCTCGTTTCGGCAACGCTGATGGTCACCGTGATTGCCCTCATGGTGGCGATGCCGACCGGATTGATGAGCGCCATTTATCTCAGTGAATACGCGTCTGAGCGATCGCGTTCGATTCTGAAGCCAATTCTCGAGTTGCTTGCGGGCATTCCAACCATTATCTACGGCTTTTTCGCCCTCTCGTTCGTCACACCCGAAATCATCCAACGTTTCTTTTCCGGAGCGAGCATTTACAACGTCCTGTCGGCTGGTCTTGCGGTAGGCGTCATGATCATTCCGCTTGTTGCGTCGCTGTCAGAAGACGCCATCCGCGCCGTTCCCCGGTCGATGCGAGAAGGCGCCTATGCGATGGGCGCGACAAAGTTGGAGGTATCGTTGCGAGTCATCGTGCCGGCCGCGCTCTCTGGCATTGTCGCTTCATTCATTCTCGCCGCATCGCGGGCGGTCGGGGAGACGATGATCGTGGCGCTTGCCGCAGGGTCGCGCGCCCAGATTGCGACGAACCCACTTGAATCAGCCCAGACCATGACGGGGTACATCGTGCAGGTCGTTTCCGGTGATGTGGTTCGAGGCACCAATGTCTACTACTCGCTCTACGCAGTTGGGCTGCTGCTGTTCTTCATGACCCTCGGCCTGAACATCTTCAGTCACTGGTTTGTTCGCCGGTTCCGCGAGGTCTACGAATGAGTCATCTATCGACAACTCAGGAGGAAAGCGTCGCTGAGCTCGTGAATTCCCCCGAATTGAAGCGACGTCAGTCGATTGCGGCGATCGGACGCTGGGTCTTCTTTCTGGCGACAACCTTTGCGGTCGTCGCGCTCGGCATGCTGGGCTGGTATATCTTCTCTCGCGGCTGGGATTGGCTCAGCTGGGGACTGCTGACAAACGGTCCATCCCGGCGGCCCGAACGGGCGGGCCTCAACCTCGCGATTTATGGCACGCTCTGGATTATTTCGCTGACCGTGCTCATCGCGTTTCCGATGGGCGTCGCCGCCGCGATCTACCTGGAAGAGTATGCTCCCCGAAACCGCTGGACCAGAATGCTACAGATCAACATCTCGAATCTGGCCGGCGTCCCTTCCGTTGTTTACGGACTGCTCGGACTAGGCATCTTCGTGGAATGGCTCAGTCTGGGCCGCATCGTCCTGGCGGGCGCACTGACCATGGCCCTGCTGAGCCTGCCCGTCATCATCATCACCACGCAGGAAGCCTTGCGGGCAGTTCCCTGGTCACTGCGGGAGTCTGCCTATGGAGTTGGCGCGACTCGCTGGCAGGTCACCGCCTCGCACGTCCTCCCTGCGGCATTGCCCGCCATCCTGACTGGCGCGATTCTCGCCGTTTCGCGTGCTATCGGTGAAACGGCGCCGTTGCTCGTCGCGGGCGCAGCAGGTTTCGTTACTCACAAGCCAGACAGCTTCACCGACTCCTACACCACGATCCCGATTCAACTATTCAGCTGGATGTCCCGTCCACAGAGTGACTTTCTCGATCTGGCGGCGGCGGGCATCATTGTGTTGCTCGGTCTCCTGGTACTGATGAACTCGTTTGCAATCGCTCTACGACAGTATTACAGCGGAAAGGCGCGATGGTAATGACCGTTACAGGCCCCACTGCGGCGACCAGATCGGCGGTCTCCACAGTGAACGCGTCGCAAGTTGTTCCAGGTCCGAGTCCTGCCAGACAGGCGGTGATCGAGATCCGTGATCTAAATGTGTTCTACGGTGGGTTTCACGCGGTCGGCAAGGTCTCGTTCGACGTGCCGCAGAACCAGATCACGGCCCTCATTGGACCCTCCGGATGTGGAAAGAGCACAGTGCTCCGCTGCCTGAACCGCATGAATGATCTCGTGCCGACTGCCAGGGTCACCGGTGAGATCGCCTATCACGGCACGAACATCAACGACCCGAGAGTCGATCCCGTTGGCATTCGCCGGCGCATCGGTATGGTGTTTCAGAAGCCCAACCCATTCCCCAAGAGCATCTACGACAACGTCGCCTGGGGAGCCAAGGTGAACGGCATCAGGGCGAACATGGATGCTCTCGTCGAGCAATGCCTTCGACGCGCCGCTCTCTGGGATGAAGTCCACGACAAGCTGGGCCAGAGTGGGCTGGCCCTCTCTGGCGGGCAGCAACAGCGGCTTTGCATCGCCCGCGCGCTTGCGAACAATCCGGATGTCATTCTGATGGACGAGCCATGCAGCGCGCTCGACCCGATCTCGACACTGCGCATCGAAGATCTGATGCGCGAGCTGGTCGAGGACGTCACGATCGTTATTGTCACGCACAACATGCAACAAGCTGCGAGAGTCTCGGATCAGACCGTCTTCTTCTCGCTGGGTGAGAACCGCACCGGCATGTTGATCGAAGCGAGCCCAACCAGAGAGCTTTTCACCAATCCGAGAGACTCGCGCACTGAGGATTACATCACCGGCAGATTCGGATAGACGTCCCACACGATTGGATAGTGCAACGATGACCATCAGGTTGGCATACGAGCGAGAACTTGCCGGATTGCGAGAAGGCATCGTGACCATGAGCTCGATGGTCGACAAGGCGATCGCCAGATCGATGGACGCCTTCAAAAGCCAGGATCTCGACCTGGCCAGAAGCGTCATAGAAGCGGACGAGAAGATCAACGCGATCCGGTGGAAACTTGAAGACGAAGCTTTGACGATCATCGCCACACAGGCGCCTATGGCCGGGGATCTTCGCTGGATCGCTGCCTGTCTCCATATCGTGACCGACCTGGAGAGGATGGCCGACCACGCCGCGGGCAACGCGAAGATCGTGCTGGAAACATCAGACGAGCCGCTGCTCAAACCGCTCGTCGATATTCCTCGCATGTCCGACATCGCCCGGGAAATGCTCAGCGAAAGCATCAGCGCGTTTATTCACCATGATGCTGAAGCTGCCAGGCAAATTGTCAAGCGTGACGACCAGATCGACGATCTGTACAACCAGGTCTACCGGGAGCTCCTGACATTCATGATGGAGGATCCCCGGACGATCAACCGCGCTACGCACTTGCTCTGGGCCGCCCACAACGTCGAGCGAATTGGCGACCGGACCACGAATATCTGTGAACAGGTTGTCTACGTGGTGGAAGGGCGCCTCGAGAATATCGAGGTCTCGGACTTTTAGTCAGTTATTGCCGGCGATCAGCTGACGGAGTGTGTCGACGAGATCCCCGAGCTCGAACGGTGCGACAAACACCGCGTCCGGTCCGATTGCCTGGAGGTTGTACGGCTCCAGTTCCTGTGGAATGCCGGCAACAATCAGTAGGCGAACATCCCGCGTTTGGCGCAGTTCGTTGCCTCCTGTGTCATGTGACTGTCGCAACCGGTCGGTAAATGCGTCAATCGGCAGATCGCTCAGCGCGGCGTCGACAACGACCGCGTCGAACGTGCGCAACCGAAACACTTCGAGCGCCTGCAGTCCCGATCGCACGGCGCTCGGCCAGAATCCTTCCGGCAGTAGCCCCTCCGAGAGAAATCGTGTCAATCCGATGTCGGCGGTGACGATCAGAACCTCTGGATAGTTGCTCGCGTTGACGTCACGTTGACTTGCCGTATTGTCTGGTTGCACGTTTTCTTCTCCCTGAGGAAGCGCTCCAGCGCATAATTGTCTGCCGGAATTGCTTACGCTGCATTTCGCACGATAGAGCAACCATATCGAAGAGGTGAGAGTGTCAACGTGCATGTTGTCGATTGCACTTCCGAGGTCGAGTCATTGTGCAGGGTTTGGGCGGAAGAGCTCGCGTTGCCAACGACCGATCTGTACATCACCACTTCCCGGAAGAGATTCGAGTCGTGGCTCGGACGCCGAGTGAGTGGTTCGATCGGTGGGGGATACGCCTGGTCATCGCGGACGAAACGTCATCTCGTGCTGATCAACCTTCCTCGCATCGATCTCGAACAGCCGAAAGCGCTGGAAGTCGTTGTGTGCGAGGAACTCCTCCACATGCGTCACCGTCTCGATGGCGATACCCGGCGCCACGCCAGGCACGGCTACGACCGCATCGCGCACCAGGTATCTGAGTTAACCGGCGCTTCCCTCGAGGACGTGCGTGGCGCGTTAGTGCCTGTTGAGCGCCGCCCGTACCGATACCGGTACGAGTGCCCGGCATGCAAGCGGTCGGTGCTGCGGCGCAAGCAGGGAACCTGGTCGTGCGGGTTGTGCAGCCCGACCTTCTCGCGCGCGCATGTGCTGAGGCTCGTCGAGATTCTTTCTCCTCAGATTGAAGCAAACCAGGGGCGATATGACTGACAAGCACCTCGATGCGCCGCAAGCGGTCAACCGCAAAGAACTTGCGCGCAATCCGCCGCCGCCAAGCGATGTCTGGCCAAGAACCGACCGGCGTGTCTCCCGCCTGCAGGCGGCGTTGCGGCGGCGGCAACCGGATGTCACGGTAGTCCTCGAAAACGTCCATGACGTTTACAACATCTCCGCTGTGCTGCGGACATGCGACGCGGTGGGCGTGGCAACGGTGCATCTTGTTCATACCGTCGATGATCGGCCAGTTGGCCGGTTCTCCCGCAGAGTGGCGGCCGGCACTGCAAAATGGGTCGATGTCGAACGCTGGACATCGGTCGATGACTGCTACGCACACCTGCGCCAACGCGGACTGACCATTCTCGCGACTGATTTCACAGACACAGCACTGTCGATCTACGAGAGCGACTTCACGGGACCAGTCGCCTTCGTCTTTGGCAATGAAATGCGTGGTCTGACGGATGAAGCAATCGCGCAAGCAGACCGCGAGGTGTTTCTTCCTATGAAGGGCATGGTGCAAAGTCTCAACATCAGCGTTTCCTGCGCGGTCACGCTGTACGAGCTGCAACGTCAACGTGAGAAGGCCGGTCTTTACGACAGCCCCCGTCTCTCTGAAGATGTCATTGCGGCGACGCTCGATGATTGGCTGAAAAAATAGATCAGCATGAGAAGCGACGATGCCGGTGTCAATCCGGCGAAACAGGCATCCGATCCTCAAGTATTCTCACGATGGCAAGGACAATTGTCGTCGCAATCGTCGCGATGATCGCGAGAAAATAGAGACCCGTTCCGCACAGCACGCCTATTGCCGCAGTAACCCAGAGCCCGGCCGCCGTCGTCAATCCTCGCACTTTTTGCTGGTGGGCAAAGATCAGGCCGGCCGCGAGAAATCCGATTCCCTGCACGATGGTCGACACGATACGACTGGGATCGGACGGACCATAGCCTGCCTTGTCAGCTTCGATCGAGATGAGCACGGCGGTCATGGTGAACAGAGCGGCGCCCTCGGCGGCAAGAGCGTGGGTGCGAATTCCCGCAGGACGATTGTGCACCTCACGTTCGAAACCGATGATCGCGCCGGCGACCAGTGCGGCGACCAATCTGACGACCATTTCTCGTTCATCGAGATCGAACATGCCGGTCTCTCTTCTGACAGCCGGGACAGGAAACAGGCTAACCAGGCCGAGGTGTGTCTAGAACTGAAACGTCGCCGTTCCATCTTCAGTTGGGCGGACGAACCGGAACGATACCTTGTCACCCGCGTTTAGCGTATCGATCATCTGATCGAGTGACGCCATGTTGCGGACCCGCTTGCCGGCAACCGAGGTGATGACGTCGCCCTTCTGAACGCCGGCTTTTTCGGCGACACTGTTGGGCCGGATGTCGCCGACAAAAATACCCTTGGTGCCCTCTGGATACTTTTCAGCGACCTCGGGGTGGCGTTCGAAATATTGCAGCGCATCGGCGGCCAGGATTCCCAGGGGCGGGCGCTTGGCGCGACCGAACTGATCGACGATCTTGGCGAGGCGCGCCTGGTCGAATCCGATGATCACGTCTTTCTCCGTCGCGATCACCGGGACACCCTGCTGACCAGAGCGCTTGATCATCTCCATGGCGGCTTCGTAGTCAGCCGCGACGTCCTTCTCTTCGTACTCGACGCCGTTCCGCGTCAGATAGTCCTTAACCCGGTCACACCACGGGCAAGTCTGAGTGAAATACACCGTCACTGGGGCGGTAGCTACTGGGGCTGTCATAGATGCTCCTTGTTGAACGTTTCCAAATGGGATGAAGCGAGGTTAGCCAAGATCGAAGGGGAGATTTTTCGGCATCTTTCCCTTTCGGGCCATAGTGCCAAATTGCGACATCATTTTCTGCATTTCGCCGAATTGTTTGAGCAGCTGGGAGACCTCTTCACGAGTGGTTCCGCTGCCGCGGGCGATGCGGCGCCGTCGCTTGCCATCAATAATATGTGGATTCCGGCGTTCCTGGGGGGTCATTGAACGAATAATCGCTTCGATTTGCTTGTAGTCGTCGTCGGATATCTGCGCTTTGGCTTGTCGCAGCTGGGCGCCCATGCCCGGAATCAACTCGAGTAGTTGATTGAGAGGCCCCATTTTCTTGACCTTCTGCAGCTGGTCGAGGAAGTCCTCCAGGTTGAACTTGCCCTTGACCATGCGGTCCTGCAGCCTAAGAGCGTCTTCTTCCGTCGTTTGCTCGTGCGCCCGCTCGATCAGCGAAAGCACATCGCCCATGCCAAGAATGCGGCTGGCCAGCCGCTGGGGATAAAACGGCTCGAGCGCATCCATCTTTTCGCCGGTGCCGATGAATTTGATCGGTACGCCGGTCACCGCACGAATCGAGAGCGCCGCGCCGCCGCGAGCATCGCCGTCCATCTTGGTCAGAATGAGACCGGTCACGCCGAGTCGCTGATTGAACGTCTCAGCGACGTTGACCGCCTCCTGTCCCGTCATCGCATCGGCGACAAGCAACGTCTCCGTCGGCTGCACGGTGCGCTCGACGTCGACAAGCTCCTGCATCATGCGTTCGTCGATCTGCAGCCGCCCGGCCGTGTCGATGATCACCGGGTTGAGACCGCGCTCTCGCGCCCAATTGACGCTGTTGCGGGCGATATCGACCGGATTGGCCTGCACGCCCTCGTCGTAGACCGGGATGTCGATCTGCCGACCCAGCGTCTGGAGTTGGTTGATGGCCGCCGGACGGTAGACGTCACCGGCGACGAGGAGCGGGTTCTTCCCTTCCTTGCGCAGATGCGAGGCCAGCTTCGCGGCGTGCGTCGTCTTGCCGGAACCCTGCAATCCGACGAGCATGATGATCTGTGGAGGGCGATCTGCCTGCCGCAACGGTTCGCGCTCGGCGCCGAGCATGGCGATCAGCTCTTCGTTCACAATGCCGATGACGGTCTGCCCGGGGGTCAGCGATTTCAGCACATCCTGACCGACCGCGCGCTCCCGCACTGCGCTTACGAAATCCTTGGCGACCTTGAAGTTGACATCCGCTTCGAGCAACGCGCGGCGAACCTCACGCATCGCCTCGTCGACATCCTGCTCCGTCAGCCGGCCTTTCTTCGACAGTCTGCCGAGGGAGGCGTTGAGACGATCTGATAGCGTTTCGAACATTGCGTGCGTCCTCTACAACCCTTCGCCGTCGCCAAAGAAGAGGGCGTCGACGTAGGTCTCGGGATTGAATTCGGAGAGGTCTGTTGCCTTTTCGCCTGTTCCGATATAGGAAATCGGAATGCCCAGCTCGCGAGCGACGGAGAAGGCAATGCCTCCCTTCGACGTGCCATCGAGTTTGGCGATCATGATGTCCGTGATATCGACCGACTCGGCGAACGTTTTCGCCTGAATCAAACCATTCTGCCCGGTTGTCGCGTCGATGACGAGAAGCACTTCCTGCGGCGCTTCCTCGACATGCTTTTTCATGACCTTGCGAAGCTTGCTCAGCTCTTCCATCAGGTTGAACTTGGTGTGGAGCCGGCCTGCGGTATCGACGATGAGCACGTCCCGGCCGCGACCATATGCCGCCTGGACGGCATCGAAGACCACGGCGCCCGGATCGGCTCCCGGCTCATGCGCGACAACCGGCACACCAAGGCGCTCCCCCCAGATCTTCAGCTGGTCGATTGCCGCAGCGCGGAAGGTGTCTCCCGCCGCCAGCATGACCGTTCGTCCGAAACCCTGATGATACGCGGCCAGCTTTGCGATGGATGTCGTCTTGCCGACGCCGTTGACGCCGACGATCATGATTACGTAGGGAACGCCGCGCTGCAGGACCTTGACCTGCCGGTTGCGCGTGGCGTTCTCCAGCAGAACGATCATGTCGTTGCGCAGGATTTCGCGCGCCAGGGAGGGATCCTCGATGCGGTCGGCGTTCACCCGCTGGCGCAGATCGCGTACAAGCTGCTGGCTGACGTCCCAGCCGACATCGGCCTGAATCAGCAGCATCTCCAGATCTTCGTACAGGTCATCGTCGAGCGAATCACGTTCGAAGAGTCGAGTGATCTCGCCGAAAACGCCCTTACGTGTCTTTTCAAGGCTCTTTTCGAGCTGGGCGTCTGGTTCTGCCCGACGCCGGAAGATGCGATCAAGTACCACGAATGAGGACCCCTGACAGGTTCTGAGGAGGTGTGGGATGACTGAAAATCACGCCAGTTTGCTGTACATTCGCGTGCATCCCATCCAGCCCAAAAGTATAGCATTGGGAATGGAGCGCGAAGTCCGAAGTCCGGGGTCCGAGGTCCGGGGTTCGCAGGTCGTAGAACGTAAGCCGTAGGTCGCAGGCCGTCGACTGTAGAGCGTGCGGCGGGGATTCCCTTCCTGAGACAGAGAGGCTACGGAGATACGTCGACGAAGTGAAGGGCAATTCCCGCCTCCCAAAAAATCCACCCTTGACAGAATAGAACAGCTGATCTACTATCTTCGTACACGAGCCCAGCGGTGAGGTCTGCGGCCGGCGCAGCGATTGCTCCTACCCGTGCTGGTAACACGTAATCCAAACTCAGCGCTCTCCAGGATCCCTTAATACTCCTTCCTCTACTCTCCCTCTCCCGCGGTCGGGACGTTCCGTAGCGGCAGACCTCCGTGTCTGCCTGGGGGTGAGGGATAAAGGCTGTCGATCCCGCTGTATCCGCATCCCCTGAAGGGACATGAAAATCGCTTGCGATTCGCGTCAGTGCCAACACCTTGGCGGAAGCTGTGCCCAGGAGGTGTTTTTACTGCACGGTCCTGGCGCAGAGTGGAGCGTGCAGACGGCATGGAGAGCGAGTAGATCCACGATCCACGATCTACGATCTACTATCTACCATCCTCAATTGGCAGGCTTCGGACTTCGGACTTCGGACCCCGGACCCCGGACCCCGGACAGCGATACACTCCCGCTCAGTGATACAGACCGACGTCAGGAACGAATTGCGTGGAAGAATCTCGCTCGCTCGGCATCAAGGAACTGCCGGAAGACGAACGCCCCCGGGAGCGGTTGCTCAAGCAGGGACCAACCTCCCTTTCGACGGCGGAGTTGATCGCGGTCATGCTGAACACCGGTTCGGTTGGCGAACCGGTCACCGCACTCGCGCACCGGTTGCTGCACGAGTTCGGTGGGCTGCGAGGGTTGATGCGCGCCAGCGTCGAAGAACTCGCGTCGGTCAAGGGCATTGGACCGATGAAGGCTGCGAAGTTCGCCGCGATGCTCGAACTGGCTAATCGCGTCGTGGCACTCGGACCTGACGAGCGGCCCCGCATTTCGACTCCCGAGGATATCGTGCGCATCGTCGGACCGGAGATGGGATCGCTGGAACAGGAAGAGCTGAGGGTTCTCCTCGTCGACACGAAGCACCGGCTAATCCGTCCCGCGACGGTGTATCGCGGCAGCGTCAGTCAGGCGCAAGTGCGCGTGGCCGAGGTCTTTCGCGACGCGATTCGGGCCAATGCCACGGCGATCGCCGTCGCCCATAATCATCCGTCTGGCGATTGCACGCCCTCGGCTGCCGATCTCGTGGTTACGGCGGAAATCGAGCAAGCGGGAGACCTGCTCGGCATCGAAGTGCTCGATCATATCATCGTCGGCGCCAATGGCCATCAGTCATTGCGGCGTCTCGGCGTTGGTTTTCGCAACAAGCGATAGGGAAGGAACGACGGGTGGTACAGGGAAAGCGTGGATTCGGCATCGCGGCGGCGATGCCAGGCGACTTCATCGAGCCACTGGCGATTGCGGCTGAGGAAGCAGGGTATTCCACCTTCTGGACGAACGACACGCCCGGTGCGGACGGCATCGCAGTTCTTGCTCGTGCCTCGAAAGTGACGTCGAGCATCCGGCTTGGAGTTGGCGTGATCCCGCTCGATCGTCGGGGGCCAGCGGAGATTCTCGCATCGATCGATGGTGCGGGAATCGATCCGGACCGGCTAATCGTTGGCGTGGGATCGGGTGGCGCGCACGCCGGCAGTCTTGCATTGGTGCGGGATGGGATCGCGAAGCTGCGACAGGGAACAACCGGCAGGATCGCCATTGGCGCGCTGGGACCAAAGATGATCGCGCTCTCGGGTGAAGTCGCAGATGCCGTTGTGCTGAACTGGCTGACGCCGGAGTGGATTCCCAACTCCGTCGAGGCGATTGACGTTGCCAACAGATCGACAACTGAAGTCGTGGGTTACGTGCGCACCGCAATGCCTGGTGGTTCGGAGGTGCTGGCCACCGAAGCGAGCCGCTACGAGTCGTACCCGGCATACGGTCGTCATTTCCAGCGGATGGGCGTACCGGCGCTCGGCACGTGCGTTTTTGGTGAATCCGAGGAGATTCAATCTGGCCTGAAGGCGTTCGAGCAGCGCCTTGACGAAACCGTCGTCCGCGCTATTGTCGGCGAGCAAACGCTCGAGGCCTATCTCGACCTGTTGAAGGCCGCTGCGCCCGCCTGATTCACGCGCTGGGCGTAGCTGAGATCTGGTTCTTGCCGGCGCGTTTGGCCGCATACAGTGCTTCGTCCGCGGCAGCAATCAGGTCGGCGGCGTTCCGGCCGTTGAGCGGAAACCCTGCCAGGCCGACGCTGGCGGTTATCGTCCGGTGTTCGATTTCACTCAGCGGCGTCATGGCTCGAATGCCCCGCAAAACGCGGTCTGCGGCGATCCAGGCGCCCTCGATATCCGTTTCCGGCAGAATCATCAGGAACTCCTCGCCGCCAAAGCGACCGACGACGTCGATCGTTCGAAGTTCCTGCTGCATTCGGGCCGCGACGGCTATGAGGACCGCGTCGCCGGCGGGATGACCCCAGGTGTCATTGACCGACTTGAAGTTGTCGATGTCGAGCATGCCGATCGTCAGTGGATGGTTGAAGCGGGCAGCGCGCTGGATCTCGGCGTCGAGTCGTTCGTCGAGCGCGCGGCGATTGGGCAGACCGGTCAAGCCGTCTGTGCGGCTTTGCCTCAACAGCGCGGAGGCCGTGCCGGCCAGCGCACTGAATATCCTCTGGTGAAGCGCGCTGTAGACAACCAGCGCAGTGGCAGCCACAGCCAGCGACACCGCCGCGACCATGACAACACCGTGAGCCGCGCGGGACGGCGTTTCGCGGACGAGCCAGAAAACGATTCCCGCCGCGAGTATCGAGGTGGCAAAGATCGCAATCAGACTCGCCGCAGACATCGATCGAGGCACGTCGAACTGCGGCAGTGACGTCGAATCGGTTGCCTGCTGCATGGCAAAGATCGCCAGCATACTGCCGGCAATCACTGGCAGCCACCATTCAGTCGACGTCGAGTCCGGAGCGACAAGCGAGAGAGCCAATCCGAGGAGCCCCACACCGGCAATGCTCCAAAGCCAGACCGCCCAGGGCGTGTCACGTCGGGCTCGGCCATTGCTGAGCTGGTTCGCCACCAAGTACGAGAACGGAACGGCAATCAGAGCGAGCGCAGCTGTTCCGGTGAGTGCGCTGACCGACCAGACCGGCCCGGAACTAGAAAAGAGGTTGGGTTGGATGATCAGGCCGGTGATGACGGCAGCCTCAGAGGTTGCCAGGCAGGTCAGCCAGAGACGTGGTTCCTGTTGGATCGAGGGAAATGCTGCCGATACGCAGCCGAGCACGATGAGGATCGCACCGTCACGCCTGGCAGGAAGATTCGCGCCCATCGCGGCGCCGGAAACACTCCAGACGATTCCACCGAGCAGCGACATCGCGCCGATCAGCTGCACTGGATCGACCCGGCTCGGTCGCATGAAGGTCGCAAGCAAGAGGTGCAGGACTGAAATCGAAATTGCCGCTGCGCCCGTTAGCCACCGCTGCTGCTCGCTTGTCGAGGAAATGAAGGCAGCGCAGAAGGACAGGACGACGAGTCCCGCCGCCAGCCACGTCGAATTGATCGATGCCGGTCGCGTTATATGCACGGTTCCGCCTCGGTTGTGCACAAGGCGTCAAGCACAACAAAAGGGGACGGTATCGGGCAAGGTGGCATCCGCGCAAGGAAAGAATGCCGCCAATGGTCCCGACTCGGGCGAATCGTGTCGTGTGCAACAGGTACATCGAATGACGCCGCCAACACGTCGTCATTCCGACCGACGCGGAGGAATCTCTCGTTCGAGGTGGAGCGAGTTTCATCCAGCTTCGGGGCCGCGAACGAGAGATTCCTCGACAGGCTCGGAATGACGGTCTCTATTCATACCGCGCCGGACGTCAGGCGGGATCGAACTCGTCGCCGTTGGGCCAGATATGCAGGCCCTCGTGGAGAAGATCGCAGAAGAGCACCTGGGTGTCGGTGCGAACCAGCTCGG
>CAYWSE010000073.1:0-14728 GCA_964461025.1 uncultured Sphaerobacteraceae bacterium
ACGAGGGCGACGGCGCGCTTGCCGGCAGCGCCATCGACTTCGGGCTGAGCGCCGGAGCGAATGCACTGGGCCAGTTCCGCGTATTCAGTCGCCAGGAGCTTGCGATCGGTTGTCGCAAAATCGTACGAGTAGCTCCAGGGTCGCTCGCCGCCAAAGAGCGCCGCGGTTGTCGGGTCGAGACGATACGAGGGCGCATACCCGAGCACGCTGCCATCGCTGATGTCGGTGCCATCGTCGAGCACCAGTCTCACCGGATTGCCGGTGCGGTCGACTGGGGCTGTAATCGATCCCGTTGTGCCAAAAACCAGACGATGCTGGACTGGCAAACCATGACCGGCGTGATGATCTATCCATTGACCGAGTGTGCCATTCTCGAACGTGATCAAGCCAAAGATCGCGTCCTCACCGGTGGCTTCAACCGTCTTGGGAACGTCCTTTGCCCATTTCTCGTAGAAGCCGCCTGGCCCGGAGAGATTCCGCGCAGAACGCACTGGATGAAAGAGCCGTGTCTGCCCAAATGCGGACGCCGCGTCGCCGAAGTAGTACTGCAGGATGTCGGCATTGTGAACGCCGGAATCGACCGTGATCGTTCCGGCGAGTTTCTGGTGCCGCCAGGGCGTGATGATCATATCGTCGCGACCTCGCACGCCTGACTCCATGATGAACTGACGGTCTCCGATGGCGCCATCGTCAAGCAACGCTCTGACGAGCCTGTTGATGGGGTCCCGGCGGTAGTTTTCGGCAACGGAAAGGATCTTGCCACTGCGGTTGGCTGCGTCGATGATGCGGTCGCAGCCGCGGATCGTCAGCGCCAGCGGTTTCTCGACAAGCGTGTGCAACCCGAGATCGAGCAGGTCCGCGGCGACGCGATGGTGCGACCCGGAATCCGTCGTGCAATCGGCCGCTTCGAGTCCATCGGCCTCGCGTTTCATCGTTTCGAGATCGCTGAAAACCTGCGGTCGCGAGCCAAGCAATGACAATGCTTCATCGGCGAGATCGCCGGCATTTTGCGCGTTCAGATCGCAGACGGCGACCAGATCGATCGACCGGTCACCGATCGACCGCAGTTCCGCTAGTCCGGCCAGATGTCGCCGGCCCATTCCCCCGCAACCCACGATCGCCAATCGCACCGGTTCCATTCGCCACTCTCCGAATTCAAAGGAAGTTCATGGCGCGATTGTCGCGCATTCAGAGTCTGTTGTGGTGCGGCTGCGAATGATCCCGGAAACCGTGGCCGCCGTGAGCGCCATGAATGGCGAGGCTACGCACTGGTTGTGTGGCGTTGGCGATTGCGTTAGGTATGGGCAATCGGAAATATCGGTCAGTTGACGGATGTGCGCCGAACTGGCGATCCCTATCCTGAATAGTGACCCGCCCACATGCCAGCAATCCAGCCTGGCGGGTTCCTCCGATCATTCAGCGGCGAAGACGATGCAGACTGGTGTTTTTACCGCGACAGGGTCGCCGGCGCGCTCGAGCAGACCGGTGGCGGCGTCGCGGCGGAAGGTGACGATCGTGTCCGAATTCTGGTTGGCGGCGAGAAGCCAGTGCCCGTCGGGCGTGAGTCCGAAGTTGCGTGGTTCTTCGCCACCGGTCAGCGTGACCGCTGTCTGCGAAAGTGCTCCCGAATGAGCGTCGACTTCGAAGATGGCGACGCTGTCGTGTCCCCGGTTCGATGCGTAGACGAAGCGGCCATCTGGCGCCACAAGGACATGGGCCGTGGAGTTCGAGCCGGCGAAACCATCCGGCAGGGTTGTCAGTGTCTGGCGGTGGATGAAGGCAAGTTTGTCGGCGTCATAGTCGAACGCGCTCAGTGTCGAGTTCAGCTCGTTGAGCACATAGAGTTTGCTCGCATCAGGCGAAAAGGCGAAATGTCGCGGTCCAGCGCCGGCGTCGAGGGCGATCGCTCCGACCCGGTCGAGCACACCCTGCTCGAATGAATAGATCACCACTTCATCCGTGCCAAGATCGGTGACCAGCACCGCCTTGCCGTCGGGCGTTGGGGCGATCATGTGCGCATGTGGTCCGGCCTGGCGGTCGGCAACCACGCCCGATCCACCCTCGTGCTGCACGGTGCTGGTTGTCTCGCCGAGACTCCCGTCTGCCTGAATCGGCAGCGCGGCGATCGAGCCGCTGGTGTAGTTGGCGACGAGCACGTGCTGTCCGTCGCTGGCGATGCTCACATAGCAGGGATCGATGCCGTGCGACGGCTGGTGGTTGATCAGGCTTAGCTCGCCGGATTGGGCGTCGCGAGCATAGGCGGTGACCTTCCCCACTTGCCCTTCGTTCACCGCGTACAGATACCGCTCTCCGGCATAGAGCTGCGCTTCACTCGGGTGGAGAGCGAGAAAGGATGGGTTAGCGACGCCCATCGCCGTTTGCACATGGCTCAGTTCGCCTGATTCCTCGTCAAACCGAAAAACCTCGATGCCGCTGGCGCGGCCGCCCGGTGGATCGGTGTAAGTGCCGACATAGACGAACATGCTGGAGTCCTTCCTTCTATAACAGTCAGCCGATCAGGCACTCGCCGTCGAGAGCGACGACTTTTCCGTCCTTCATCACCAGTGCGCGGGCCGGTCGCTCGACCATCGCTTCGAGCGGGTTCTGTCCATCGATCAGCACCAAGTCGGCCGGAGCGCCTTCTCGCACACCATACTCCGCCAGACCAACCACGTCTGCGCCGCCATCGGTGCACATGTGTAGCGCGATCGCCATTTCGTCGTCGCGCCGGAAGTTGTTGCGATAGGCGACCAGAAATGCGCGCAACAGCATATCGGGCATGTTCAGGGCGCCCCAGGTGTCGCGAATGCCGTCGTTGCCGGCGCAAAGGCGCACACCGGCTTCATACAACCGCTTCACTGGGGGAGCAAGACGGCCGCCGCTTGGCCCATGACTCATGATTGCGATGTCGTTTTCCAGCAGAAGATCGATCAGCTGGCCAAGATACGGATCGGCGACGCCTCCGAGCGAGAATGCGTGGCTGATGACCACCCGGCCCTGCATGCCGAGCGCTTTCGTTCGCTCGGCGATCAGCTCGATCGAGAAAGCGCCGAGATCTCCCGGTTCGTGGAGGTGGATGTCGACATCACAATCGAACCGCTCGGCCATGCCGAAGTTCGCGTCGAGATGGCCTTTGGGATCGCGGTCCATCGAAGAGGGATCGAGTCCGCCGACCACATCGGCGCCGGTGCGCAATGCTTCTTCCATCAACTCGACCGTACCCGGCCGGATCAACATGCCGCTCTGGGGGAAGGCGACGATCTGCATCGAGAGTCCCGGCGCCAGCGCTTCCTTCGCCTCGAGTGCGCCGTGAAAGGCGCGCAGTCCGATGTCTGTGTCGATATCGACAAAGGTGCGGGTGGCGGTGGTGCCGCTGGCGATCATGCGCTTGCCGACGGCCCGAATCTGCGTGGCGAAGTCGATCTGATGCTGGACGCGATAATTCCGCTCACGATCGACCATGTCCTGCAAGGTGAAGCCGCCGCTGTTTTCGTACCAGTCGAGACCAAGGAGTGATTTGTCCATGTGCGCGTGGGCGTCGATGAGTCCCGGCAACGCCACACGACCTTCGCCTTCGATGACCGTCGCGCCGGCGGGTGGTTCGATCCGTCCGCCAACTCGGCCGAATACACCGTTGGTGATCAGCAGATCGCCAGGATCGCCGCCGGGAAGCCGAATGTCGCGAATCACGTAAGTTGCCGGGTTCACACGATTCCTCCATCTCCACGAACCGGAGTGATCATTCTATGCGAGATTCACGGCGGGCTCGGGCACAAGGTTGTTTCGCAGAGATAACGCAAGAGACGCATTCTGATGTACTCTCGTTGTGTGCCTGCCGGTGTTGCACCGCCGGTGGCTGCGCTATGGGCATCACTTTGACAACACAATAGCGGGGCAAATAGTGTGAACTGCCGCGAGAGCAGAGAAATGGAATACCTGTGGCTACGATTTCACCTTCAGGTGCTGATTTCGCAACGGCGATAACTGCAACGATCCTCGAGTACCCCGGCGCGCGCCGAACTTCAGGCATTCCCATCTCCCTGACGCCGTTCATTGGTCGTGACGGCGAGGTTGCACGCCTTTCCGCGATGGTCGCCGATGAGGGCGCCCGAATGGTCACATTGACCGGACCGGGCGGCGTTGGGAAAACGCGGCTGGCCAGCCAGGTCGCGAACGGGCTTTCGTCGCGATTTCCGTACGGTATCGGCTATGCCGATCTTTCGGTGCTCGTATCCGATCAGCCGGCGCTGCCGTCGATCGCCACGGCGCTCGGGTTCCGCGATCCTCCCGACTCGCTCAGCGCCGAAAAGCTTGCGGCATTCATTGGCGATCGTCAGATGCTGCTCGTTGCCGACAATTTCGAGCATCTGATGGATCAGGCGGGAAGCATCGGCTATCTGCTCAGCCATTGTCCCCACCTCGTCGTGCTGGCCACCAGTCGGGTCGTGTTGCGGCTATCGGGAGAGCGCGAATTCTCTGTCGCGCCGCTCGACTTGCAGGCCGACATCAACGACTCGCTGCCGGTGATCGCACAGAGTCCGGCGGTGCGGTTGTTCACCGACCGGGCGCGAGCCGCGCGTTCCGACTTCGAGCTGACCGCCGAGAACGCCGCGACAGTGATTAACATCTGTAAGCAACTCGACGGTTTGCCGCTGGCGATCGAGCTTGCCGCGGCGCGCGTGCGGGCGCTGCCAGTCGAGGGCCTGGAAGCGCGACTCGATCACCGGTTGGAGATGCTTTCGCGTGGTCCGCGCGACTATCCCGAGCGGCAGCAGACGATGCGTTGCACGATCAGCTGGAGCTACGACCTGCTCGATGCGGGCGAGAAGAAGCTCTTTGGCTGCTTCTCGGTGTTCGCCGGTGGCTGCACGCTGGCGCCGCTCGAGTCGCTGGCGGTCAACTACGGTTATTCACCAGATTCGGCGTTCGATGCCGTATCGGCGCTGGTCGAGGCGAGTCTGGTCACCGCCGAAGGAGACACTCCTCAGACGCGTCGCTACCGGATGCTGGAAACGATCCGCGATTTCGCCAGCGAGCAACTGGCGGAGAGTGAATATTGCGAATCGACAGCGCGCTGGCACGCCCGGTATTTTCGCGACTTCGCACGAGAGGCGGCGCCAGCTCCGTTCGAGCCGAGCGATCGCGCTCTCGTGGCGCCGATCGATACGGAAATGGACAACATTCGCGCCGCGCTCAGCTGGATGGAGCGGAACGAAGAAGGCGGCATGCTCCTGGAAACGGCCGGCGCGATGTACGACGCCTGGTACTACCGCGGACACCTCGACGAATGCGAACGGTGGATGAATCGCGCGCTCGAGCTGGCGCCAGATGATGCTCCCACCACACAGCGTGCCTGGGCGGTGAAGGCGCTGGCGATGATCAACCAGATCAAGGGGAACGAGGCAGCAGCGAGTCAATACTACAAGCAGAGTCTCAACCTCTACGAAGCGTGCTGCGACCGGCGCGCCTGGGCCGTCGTCAACAACATCTACGCCGGTTTTCTGGTCGGCACCGGTCATTACGAAGAGGCCGAGCCGGTGTTTCGGCAGGGCGTCGAGTATTTCGCCGACGTGGGCGACGAGGTCTGGCGGTCGCACGCGCTCTTTCATCTCGGGGTGATCGCGTTTGGTCTTGGCGACAACGTGGCGGCAATGGCGCATTGCCGGGAAGCGGTCGGCATCTACGACCGAACGGGTGGCCGGCTCGACGCCATCGATCCGCTCCGCTATGTGATGCTGGCGGCGATTCGCAAGGGCGAGCTGCCGGTGGCGCGGGCGGCCGGAGTGGACAACCTGGCTCGCCTGCGTGAACGCGGAAGTCTCGAACCGATAGCGGGCGGCATCGCCGATACGGCGGCGTATGCGGCCGCGAAGCGGGACTGGGAATCGGCCGCCACCCTGCTCGGCGCCGCCAACGCGATTCGCGAATCCCAGGGCGCGACTTTCACCTTGCCGGCTCGCACCTCGTACGAGCATGCCGAGTCGATCGCGCGACGGCGGCTCGGCGACGAGCGCTTCAGCGACCTGTGGAAGCTTGGAACACGGTTGGGCGCCACGGAAGCGCTCGACACTGCAATCGGGCTCCTGGATGATGCGGCACGTGGAGGCCATGGGTCATCCGCGAGCAACAACTCGCTGACCGATCGCGAGCAGGACGTGCTGCGGCTGCTTGCGACCGGCGCGTCGAATCCGGAGATCGCGGAGGAGCTCTTCATTTCCCGAGGAACGGTGCGGACGCACGTGTCGAGCATCCTTGCCAAGCTCGATGTGCACACACGGACGGAAGCCGTTTCTCGCGCCCATCGCGAAGGGTGGATTTAGGATTTGCCGTCGATTGAGAAAGAAGATCTGACGCTTATGAACCCATCTCCAACCGGAAAACTCTATTCATCGCCCGCCGACCGCACACTCGAGCTGAGCCGCATATTTCAGGCGCCGATTGCCGATGTCTGGGCCTCGCTGACGGAGTCCGATCTGACCGGCAAGTGGATCGGCACGTGGTCGGGCGACGCCGGAGTTGGCAAAACGATCGACTACACCATGACCGCCGAAGGGGTGACCGAGCCCAGTCCGGTAACGATCACCGCATGCGAACCGCCCCGCGTGCTGGGGCTGGACATGCAAGGTCCCGGCTCGATCTGGCAGGTGCGGGTGGAGCTCTCTGAAGCTGACGGCCAGACGACGGCGCGCTTTCATCACTACCTGGGTCCGGACGACGACATCTGCGACATTGGACCGGGCTGGGAGTACTACTTCGATTCGTGGCTCGCCGCGCACTTCGGCGAGACGATGCCCGCCTGGGACGACTACTACCCATCCCAGCGCGACTACTACTGCGCGCTGCAACCCGAGACGCGGTAGCGGCGAGGCATCCTCCATTACCGTACGCATCGACCGGAGCCTGCCCTGAGCGAAGTCGAATGGGTGTCGATGCCATGGGAGGCGCACAGGTTCAAACCTGTGGCTAAGACGACCAAGTCCCTCCGGGACTGGCGGGATCTCAGGAAGACGCTGCCTGGGTTCGAGCGTCGCCTGGGTTGCGTCAAGCGCACCACTGTGCGCAGCTACATAAAGGATCCCGGTGCGCGGTATCCAAAAAAACTTGCCCTTGACAGGATAAGATCATATGTTCTATTCTGCATCCACACGATCCCCGCGGTAAGGTCGGCGGACGGCGCAGCGATTGACCTTGCCCGGCTGGTAACCGGTCATCCAAACTCGGCGCTCTCCAGGATCCCTTGATACTCCCGACGACGAAGCAGGCAGCACACGGCGGGCAGCAGGCAGTACCCAAACTCTTGCCAGCTGCCATCTGCCGGCTGCCCGCTCGCCCCGGGCGGTCGATCCCGCCGTATCCGCAGGCCCGAAAGGCCCTTGAAGCGCAAGTCAGAACACTGCCTACTGTGACGGCGCTGGTTCTGAATTGGCATATCGTTATCCTCGATCAGCATCAATACTGTGAGGAGTGAGAGAAATCGGTGTATACTCCCCAGTCGCCGCTTCGGGCACCGCAGCGGTTGTTTTGTTGTTGACAGGAGTCCATTGCGATGCCAAAGCGTACGTATCAGCCAAAACGCATCCCGCGCTTGCGCGAACATGGCTTCCTCAAGCGAATGTCCACCAAGGGTGGCCGCGAGGTTCTTCGCCGCCGCCGAGCCAAGGGCCGCTGGAAGCTGACTGTTCGTGACGAGAAGAAGTTTACGCAGAATAAGTAGGCGAACGTAGGCAATAGGCAAAGGGCAAAAGTGAGGGGCGCGAGTGGTGGCGCTCCGGGTGATGGACGATTCTTTTCCAGTGCCCAGTGCCCAGTGCCCAGTGCCCAGTGCCCAGTGCCCAGTGCCTCGGTCACCTTTGCCTTTTGCCCATTGCCCTTTGCCCCCACCATGGACCGCTCTCTCCGCCTCCGCGACGAATGGGCGATCAATGACGTCCGGCGTCGTGGTCGTGCCTATTCGAGCGGTCCGATCGTCGCCAGGATTCTGGCGACGCCCGAACGATCCCCCACTAATCAATACGCGGTGATCGCCGGCAAGCGGGTCGGCGGCGCGGTCGAGCGCAATCGCTGCAAGCGACTGATCCGCGAGGCGTTGCGCGGGTTGCACCCCCAGCTACAATCGGGTTATTCGATCGCTGTGATCGCGCGGGGCGGTCCCGATCAGCTCACCGGGTTGCCGGTGGCGGTTGAGCATCTGACCCGCATCTTCACCCAGGCAGGACTGCTCGAACGAGAGCCTTCACCGGCTTCCCCGGAGCGGAAGTGATGATCCGCAAACCCTTTCTCTGGCTGATACGGGCGTATCAGCTGATTCTGTCGCCATTGCTTCCTTCTTCATGCCGCTTTTATCCGACCTGCTCGCACTACGGGTACGAAGCGATCGAGAAGCACGGCGTGATCAAGGGTGGGTGGCTGACGGTGAAGCGGGTGGCGCGGTGCAATCCGTTCTGCAAGGGCGGGTATGACCCGGTTCCGGATTGACGCGCCGGCAGAGCGCCGGGCACTACGCCCTGGTGGCGGTTTTCCAGAGTTCAAACCGGCGCTGTAGGTGGCATGCCGCTGCGGCGGGAGATTCTTCGCTTCGCTCAGAATGACAAGGTATTGGTACGGTGGCAGGGCGCCGGGTGCTACGTTCTATTGAAAGGGATGCGGCGAATGCGGCTGGTTTCGCCTAAGATCGCGGCTCCGACCGCGACTTGCGACTGACCGGATTGATCGCGAAGGTCGTCGACGACGCTGACAATTGCCTCGCTGACGGCTTCGGTACAGGCGACAGGCATCGCGTGGGTGCAGCCGGAAACGACGGTATGGCTGGCGCCGAGCTCCCGTGCCTGATCGTTCTGCAAACGGACCGCCAGCGCGGCGCGGTTGTCGCCAGCTAGTCCGGGATTGAGGCTCTTCACACCGGAGGTGAGCATCGTCACCGGCGCATCAGGCGGGTCCTGGAGGAAAACCTGCTCGGACGCCTTCAGGATATCGAGCTCCTCCGCAACGCGAGGATGGATGCCCGACATGCGCAAGAGACCGTCGATGCGCGGTTCGAGGGCGGCGCCAGAGAGGTTCATGGCCGTCCAGACAGGCGGAGTCGCATCGACCAGCACCAGAGCGGCGACATCTCGGTCGCGCGTCGAGGCGTAGTAGCGAGCCAGCAGGCCGCCCAGACTGAATCCCACCAGCACAACGGGCTCATCGACATCGATCGCCGCGAGCAGGGCGTCGAGATCGCGGGCAGCGTCTTCGGCGTCGTGTGGGCTGTTCAGGGCGGCATCGCTGCGTCCCTGGCCTGCCCTGTCGTAGGCGCAAACGGTGGTATGGGGGGCGATTGCTGTCTGGACGAGCGCCCATTCGGCGGTCGAGCCACCAAGACCATGTTCGAGGATGACCAGGGGCCCGCCGCTGCCCGCGCATTGCACGAAGAGCGAGCGATCGCCAATTGACGCCAGCCGACCAATCGGCGCAAGGTCCGCGTCACTACGATGTTGAGCGGACGCCGCGGGTTGAATGGTCCACAGAGCGGCCACGAGGATCAGCATCGCGCATCCCAGTCGAGAAGCGCGAAACACGAGGTGCCCTGGAGGAGTCGCCTGTGTCGCCATAGCTGCTGATCCCGGGAGATCTGGCCGTCGTCGGAGGATGGCCGCGACTGCCGCTATCCTGCCTCTCAGTGGTGGCGCTGAACACGCAACTCACCCACCGGAAACCGGCAATTCGCGCGGAATTGCCGCCTAACCGTGATAGGATCGCCGTTAGAGACGGAAAACATCGTGCTCTTGCCAGGGTGAACGATGATCGGTAAAGATGCGGCTTCGCTTGGTGCGCTGGTTCGGCGCTATCGCCAAAACGCCGCGATCAGCCAGGAAGAACTGGCGGATCGATCGGGCATCAGCGTGCGCACGATCAGCGATCTGGAGCGAGGGATTCGTGAAACGGCGAGACTGGACACGATCCGGTTGCTGGCGGAAGGACTCGCTCTTGGCGAAGAAGACCGCACAACACTGATCTCGGCGGCGGTTGAAGGAGCCTCCGGAGAGACAGATGCTGAGCTGCGCTTCGAATCCGCTCTGCCACTGGTGGCAAACCACCTCGTCGGCAGAGAGGGATTGGTCGATCAGATCGTTGAGCTGCTTGCAGAGCACAGGCATCAACCAGTGACGCTGACAGGTCCTGGAGGGGTCGGCAAAACGCGCGCAGGCATCGAGGCCGCATCGCGCTATGCGGAGCGTGCCGGCATACCGGTCGCATTTGTCCCACTCGCCACGATCGCCGATCGGGAGATGGTGGCGACGTCCGTCGCCCGTGTGCTGAACGTCCAATTGACCGCCAGCGACCCTGTGGAGCGGGTCGGAGTCGCGCTGGCCAGACGGCCCGTATTGCTCTTTTTGGACAACTTCGAGCACTTGCTCGCGGCAGCGCCCGTTGTGGCGCGATGGCTGGAAACAGCGCCCGATGTCCGCGTGTTGATCACCAGCCGGGCGAGATTGCGGCTCTCTCGGGAGAGGGAAGTCTCGGTGCCGCCGCTCGGATTGCCGGAAATCGGGGAAGCGGCAGACCAGATTGCAGGGCGAGGCGCTGTGCAGCTCTTTGTGGAACGCGCCAGGGATACAGGTGTCCGCCTGGAGACGGACGAAGCGGCATTGCGGATCGCGGCGGAGATCTGTCGCGGGCTCGATGGTCTTCCATTGGCCATTGAGCTCGCGGCGGCAAAGACGCGGGTCATGCCACTTTCGACGTTGCATGAAATGCTCGACCGGCAACTTTCGCTCCTGACCGGGGGGAATCGCGACCAGCCGGGGCGTCTGCAATCGATGCGCGAAGCGATTGCCTGGAGCTACGACCTGTTGACGCCCGATCACCAACGACTCTTTCGCTGGCTATCGCCCTGGCTGGGCGGCTTTTCCCTGACTGCAATGGAACAAACCGCATTGGCGCTGGGACTGGACAGAGTCGAGGCGATCCAGGCGTTGGAAGTTCTGGTCGACAACGCCATGGTGCAGCGAGTTCACCGCGACGGCGTGGACGTCAGATTCCGGATTCTCGAGCTGATTCGGGCGTATGGGATCGAACAGCTCGAGTTGCTCGGCGAGCGGGACGAGGCGCAGCTGCAGTTTGCGCGCGCCTGCTACGCGATCGTTGCGGACGGAGCGCCATCGAACGGCGCCATTATCGATCTCGAATGGACAAAGAGAACTGAAACGGAGATCGGCAACGCTGTGGCCGCGTTCGATTGGGTTTGCCGGCCGGAGCATGCTGAACTTGCCTTGGAGTTTGCCGCCGTCATCGGTCCCTACTGGATGGCGAAAGGGCCATTTCGGGAAGCCAAATCGCGGATGCACCGGGCGCTGCAGGTCGCTCCGTCCGGGTATTCGAGTGCGCTGGTGAGATCGTTGATCTGGGCAGTCGAAATCTCGATGTACTCGGGCGATGCGAGAACCGCGCACTCCTATGCCGAACGGGCGTTGCTGCTTGCTCTCGAGGCGGGGACCGAACGCGAGCTCGCGTGCTCGCTGACGGCCTGGGGCTGGATTCTGGAGGCATCTGAGGAATGGAGCGACGCAGCTGAGACCCTGAGCCGTGCACGGAAGCTCTGGAGTGAACTCGGTGAGGATTTTCCCCAGGGCAACATTCTCATGTGGCTTGGCGGCATCAGCTGTGCGCTTGGTGACTTCGAATCAGCGCGCGGCCAGGAGATGGCGGCCGCTTCGATTTTCGCGGAGTGCGGCGCGCTCGACTGGCAGGCGTATACCGAGTGGTATCTGGGATTCATCGAACTTGCCGAGGGTGATGTCGCTGGCGCCGCACGGCGTTTTCACACGTCGCTGGAGTACGGGATTACCGATCGCGTCAGGCACAACATCCATAAGCCGATCATCCATCTGGCTGGAATCGCGGTCCGGTTGGGCGACTACGAGAGCGCCGCAACGTTGCTGGGTATCGGCGACCGGCTGCTGGCGGAGAATGGCGAAGTCCTCTTTGCCTTTGATATACCAACCTGGGGTGCGGCAACCGAATCATGCGGCAGAGAGCTCGGGGAGCCAGCGTTCAACGAGATGCATGCGAATGGTTCACTCGGTCCCAGCGACTGGCTCAAACTCTCGGAGCGAGTTGCCGAGAAGGCGAAGCGAGCAGCGGCAGAGAAGAGCGGTCTTTCATCTGCCGTCATCGAACATGGACAAACACGGGCCGCGATGCCCGAAGTGCTCACAGCATCACGACGTGACTAGGCTACGCGATGACTTTGAAGGTTGATTCTGCACAACTGGGTTCCCTGATTCGCCGGTTCCGGATTGCGGCGGCGTTGAGTCAGGAGGAGCTGGCGGAGCGATCGACCGTGAGTGTGCGGACAATCAGTGACCTGGAGCGCGGAGTTCGCTCAACGGCCCGGCTGGAAACGGTCAGGCTGCTGGCGGCCGCGCTCGAACTGAAGGAGAGCGAACGGCTCGAACTGATTCACGCGGCGACGGAGGGGGCCGAAGCGAGTCAGACGCCCGTTGCCAGTGGGACCATCGTCTCTTCGCTTCCGGCGTCGCCGAACCAGCTGATCGGTCGCAAGGCGCTGGTTGCGGACGTGGTGGGGCAACTGGCTGGTGGCGAGGTGCGGATATTGACGCTGAGTGGTCCGGGAGGAGTTGGCAAGACACGGGTGGCGATCGAGGCGGCAACGGAGTTCGCGAAGCAGACCGGGATACCGGCTGTCTTCGTTCCCCTGGCGCCAGTCACCGACGCAGCGATGGTGCCCGCCGCCGTCGCGCAAGCGCTCGGCTTCTCCGCGACGGTCGCTGCTCCGGATGAGGTGGCGCTGAACTCCCTGTCGAAGCGGCGTCTCCTTCTGCTGGTCGACAACGCCGAACACCTTCCCGACGCGGCTCCATTTTTCGCCAGACTCTCCAATGCCTCGCTCTCGGGGTGTGTTCTGGTCACAAGCCGTTCGAGACTCCAGTTGTCTGTGGAGCGGGAATACCCGGTCCCACCGCTGACGCTGCCGAAACCGGATGCGGGTCCGGAGGAGATTCAGAGGGCGGACGCTGTTCAGCTCTTTGCCGACCGGGCCGCGGGCCAGATCGCGAATCTGGATCTGTTGGGCAACCATGCCGGGACTGTGGCTGAAATATGCCGGCGCCTCGATGGTCTGCCGCTGTGCATCGAGCTGGCGGCGACGAAGCTCCGGGTTGTATCTCCACCGACACTGCTCGAGATGCTCGAGCATCGATTGCCGTTGCTCACGGGAGGGAATCGCGATCTACCAGAGCGGCAGCAATCGATGCGGGCAACCATCGCATGGAGCTACGAGTTGCTGCGTGAACAAGAACGACGCCTCTTTCGATGGCTGGCGGTCTATGTCGATGGCTTTTCCATCGAAGCTGTTCTGCATACCGGAGCGGCGCTCGGGTTCACCAGACTCGAGGTCTTCGATGCGCTCGATGGAATTCTGGCGAGCGATCTTGCGCAACGACTGCAGGACCGAAGCGACGTTCCGCGCTACAGGATGCTGGAAACGATTCGCGAGTATGGGATCGAACAGTTATGCGAAGAGCACGAAATCGGAGCCGCCCGACTGTCGCACGCCCGCTTCGTGTACGACCTGGTCGCAGAGGGCGCAGCGGCGCCTGTCCTTCAGTTCGAGGACGAGTGGTTTGTTCGGGTGAAGAACGAAGATGCCAATCTGACAGCGGCCTTTGACTGGGCTTGCACTCCGGAAACGGCTGAGCTTTGTATCGAACTGGCGTCAGTGGCTGGAGGATACTGGGATGTCCAGGGACCGTATCGTGAGTCCGCCAGGCGGATGCGCAAAGCGGCGGCGCTGGCTGCTCAGGTTTCGTCACTGTCGGCGGCGAGGACGATGTTCTGGGCATCCGGATTGTCGAACTACGCCGGAGAGTACGAGATAGCGCCCACCTATGGCGAGGCGGCTTTGCACCTGGCTCAAGAGCTGGGGAGCGTGCAGGCGATGGCCTTTGGGACCCATACGCTCGCCTGGAATGCAGAGCTGACCGGTCGTCTGGACGAAGCGACGGAGCTGTTTGGCCGGGCGCTCGAGCTATGGAACGAACTTGGCGAGGAAGGACCGAAGGGCCAGATTCTGATGCTTCTCGGAGGAATCGCTCTCACGAAGGGCGATCTGACAAAGGCAAAGGAACTCGAAGAGGCTGCGCGAACGATCTTTGAACGAGCTTCAGACGCCGACTATCTCGCATCCATCGAATGGTATCTGGGTTTCATTGCTATGTCCGAGAGGAGCTTGCCGGCCGCGGCGATGCATTTCAAACGTTCGCTCGAACTCGGTCTCGAAGGTCTTTCTCAGAGTGTTCTCTACAAGCCACTCCTTCATCTTTCAGCGGTGGCTGGCGAGCGAGGCGATTGGGAAACCGCGGCGACGCTCCTTGGTTGCAGCGATCATGCCATGGAAAAGACTGGCTCGCACCTATTTCCACTCGATAAACCGGTTCGGGAACGGGTCGAGGCGGGCGTCGTGGGTGCGCTGGGAAATGAGCGATTTGCGCAGTTGTGTGCCGCATCCCTCACCCTGGGTCCTTCTGACTGGATCGAGCTGGCCAATGAGGTCGTCGCCCGGACGGAACTCCAGCCGGTTCACATCGGAGAATCAACCGAAACTCTGTCCCGCGCCACCACTCCCTGAGCGAGTTGCGAAATGTCTGAGACTGGTCTTGCACAACTGGGTATCCTGATTCGCCGGTTCCGGATTGCGGCGGCGTTGAGTCAGGAGGAGCTGGCGGAG
>CAYWSE010000073.1:14828-19021 GCA_964461025.1 uncultured Sphaerobacteraceae bacterium
TTCACGCGGCGACGGAGGGGGCCGAAGCGAGTCAGACGCCCGTTGCCAGTGGGACGATCATCTCCGCGCTTCCGGCGTCGCCGAACCAGCTGATCGGTCGCGAGGCGCTGGTTGCGGACGTGGTGGGGCAGCTGGCTGGTGGCGAGGTGCGGATACTGACGCTGACTGGTCCGGGAGGAGTCGGCAAGACGCGCGTGGCGATCGAGGCGGCAACGGAGTTCGCGGAGCACACCGGAATACCAGCTGTCTTCGTTCCCCTGGCGTCCATCACCGATGCCTCTCTCCTGCCGGCGGCAGTTGCACGGACGCTGCAGTTGACGGGAAGCTCATCGTCGCCCGACACGCGGGTGATTCAGGCTCTGGCGTCGATGACCATCCTGCTGGTTCTCGACAATTTCGAACATTTGCTCGATGCGGCGCCATTTATCGCCAGAATCAGCGACGGGGCGCCGGGCGTCACCCAGTTGATCACCAGCCGGTCGCGGCTTCGGATGTCGCAAGAGCGAGAGCTGCGCGTTGCTCCGCTCGCGTTGCCCGACCGAGGCGCCAAAAGCGGCGAAATCGCCGGATCGGGAGCGGTGCGGTTGTTCATTGTCCGGGGAACCAGCAGCGTGGGGGATCCTGTTTCCGTTCATCGCGACCTGGAGACAGCCGCCGAAATCTGCCGGAGGCTGGATGGTTTGCCATTGGCCATCGAGCTGGCGGCGTCCAGATTACGTTTGATGTCGCCGGGAACCCTGCTCGAAATGCTCGAGATGCGTTTGCCGGTCTTGACGGGCGGACCGCGTGACCAACCAGCCCGGCAACAGTCGATGCGGGACGCCATCGGATGGAGTTATGACCTGCTCGAACCGCGTGGCCAAAAGCTCTTTCGCTGGCTGGCCGTCTATGCGGGCGGATTCTCTTCGCACGCCGTCAGCCACACGGGCATCGCCGCCGGGCTCGAAGCAGTCGCGTGTTTCGACGTGCTGGATGAACTGCTGGACGGCGGATTGGTTCATCGGGTGAACGAAGCTGGAGGGGAACCACGATTCCGGATGCTGGAAACGATCCGCGAGTACGGACTCGAACAACTTGCTGCTCGTGGCGAAGTAGATGATGCATGGATGGAATACGCTCGCTTCATGTTTGAGTATGTCGCGGATGGAGCGCCGATTCCGGTTGGGCCTATCGTCGACACAGTGTGGTATGACCGACTGTCGATTGAACACGACAATATTGTCGCGGCGTTCGACTGGCTGTGTCTGCAAGGGCATGCGTCGCTGGCGGTGCGTTTTTGCGCGGAGATTGGAGCCTATTGGGAGTTTCGCGGTCCATACCGGGACTACGCGGTTCGCATGCAGCGCGCTCTGAGTCTCGCGCCCCTGGTCGCGGACACGGACACGTTGAGTGCGCTGTATTGGGCGGCCGGACTTTCGATGTACGCGGGTGATTTCGACATTGCCAAAGCGTATGGCCTGGAATCGCTGCGTCTGGCCCGGGAGATTGGTGATGTGCGGGCAGAAGTGATCTCACTGGGATGCCTGGGCTGGAATGCCGAGCTTGCCGGCGACTGGCCGGAAGCGGCGAATCTGTTCGAGCAATCACTGGCGGGATGGAGATCCCTGGGTGAGCTGATTCCTCAGGGCAATACACTCATGCTCCTCGGTGGACATGCCTACATTCGGGGCGAATACGCTAAAGCCAGAGAGCTGGAGGAGCAGGCGGCCGCGATCTTCGCGGGCAGAACCACGAATGACTGGCCCGCCTCAACCGAGTGGTATCTCGGTTTCATTGATGTTGCGGAAGGCAAATGGCATGATGCGGCGGTTCGGTTTGCGCACTCACTCGAACTCTGGCTGACGGTTTCGTCGCGCACGCATCACTTCAAGCCGATCATTCACCTGGCGGATGTTGCGGCGGCGATTGGTGATTTTGAGACCGCGGCGACACTGGCTGGTTGCTGTGACCATCTGCTGGAGAGCACGGGAACGGTTCCCTTCCCATTTGATGTTCCCGCCCGGGAAAGGGCCATCGCTCGAAGCCGGGAGGCGCTGGGGCAGGAGCGCTATAACGAGCTGGTTGTCGCGGCGAGATCGATGGAATCTGACGATTGGCTTCGGCTGGCTCAGCGCGTTGTCGAACGGACGAACGTCGCTCCTGCGTCCGCCGATGCCGGAGCTGGGCAATGAGCGGCACGGCGCCACAGCAGCTCGGACAGCTGGTGCGGCGATTGCGACTGGCGGCAGCGTTCAGCCAGGAGGAGCTGGCCGAGCGGTCATCGGTCAGTGTGCGGACGATCAGCGATCTGGAGCGAGGAGTTCGGGAGACCGCTCGCCTGGAGACGGTGCGCCTGCTGGCGGAAAGCCTGGAGTTGACGCCGGCAGACCGCGAGATGTTGATCGGTGCCGCGACCGCTGGCATTGCCGATCACGCACTACTGCGTCATGGTGATGACGTCAGGTCGAAACTTCCTGAGGCACCGAATCCGCTGATAGGCCGAAGCACATTGGTCGAAGCGATTGTGTCGCTGGTCGAGCAAGACAAGGTTCGGGTGCTGACGCTGACCGGTTCCGGGGGTGTCGGCAAGACGCGTGTGGCCATCGAGGCGGCATCCCAGCTGGCCCTACAAATGGAAATGCCGGCCGTCTTTGTTTCGCTTGCGCCAGTTTCTGATGCGGCGCTCGTGCCGGTGGCGGTCGCTCACGCACTTGGCGCCTCGACTGGTTCGGCGTCGCCTGAGGAGCAGGTTGTCAGGCACCTGTCGCGGCGCACGATGCTGCTCGTTCTCGACAATCTCGAGCACGTGCTGGGCGCGGCGTCGTTCATCGCCAGACTGGGTGAGGAGGCCCCGGGTGTTTCGATATTGGCGACGAGCCGGGCGCGACTTCATATCTCCTGTGAACAGGAATTTCCCATTCCACCGCTTGCGCTGCCAGACGCACGGGCGAGTGATGACGAGATACGCGGCGCCGGGTCCGTACGACTTTTTGCAGAGCGGGCTGCCGCGGCGACCGGTCAACCGGGGATCACGCGAGAGCAGACGGTTGTTGTTGCGGAGATTTGCCGGAGACTGGAGGGTCTGCCGCTTGGACTTGAGCTGGCGGCATCGCGACTGCGGGTAATGTCGCCGTCGATGCTCCTGGCCATGCTCGATCTTCGCTTGCCGGTGCTGACAGGCGGAACTCGCGATCAACCGCTCCGCCAGCAATCGATGCGAGCAACGATCGGCTGGAGTTACGGACTGCTCGATCCGCATGCGCAAACGCTCTTTCGGTGGCTGGCGGTCTATGTCGACGGATTCACATCCGGCGCTGCGGCTCATACTGGTCGTGGTCTTGGACGCGACGCCGTGGAGACGTTCGATTCGCTGGAGCAGTTGCTGGAGAGCAGCCTCGTGGAGCGCATCGTCGTCGGCGATCAAGAACCGCGCTTCCGGATGTTGGAAACGATTCGGGAGTATGGGATCGAGCGACTGAGGGACCATGGCGAGCAGGTCGATGCGCACATGGCGTACGCTCAGTTCATCTACGATGTCGTCGCTGTTGGGGCCCCATTGCCAGGTGGTGAGCTCGACCCCGCCTGGTTCGCCCGTGTTGAACGTCATGATGCGAATGTCATGGCCGCCTTTGACTGGTTGTGCCATGCCGAACGGGCGGAATTGGCCGTTGCGTTTTGTGCCGTGATCGGGATGTACTGGGAATATCGGGGGCCATGGCGGGTGGTCGCGGAGCGCATGAGGCGTGCGATGAGTCTGGCGCCGCTGGCTCCGTCGCTGACGACAACGAGAGCGCTCTACTTCACGGCTGGCATCCTGATGGGCGCCGGTGAATACGCGGTCGCGAGAGAACTGGGAGATACCGCCCTGCGAATGTCTCGCGATCTGGGCGACCGGCGCGCAGTGGCGTATTCGCTCGGAACGCTTGGATGGAACGCCGAGCTGCAAGAAGAGTGGTCCGAGGCGAGCAAGTACTTCGAGCAGGCACTCTCCATATGGCAAGAGCTTGGCGAACGAGGCACGCAGGGTCAGATGTTGATGTTTCTTGGCGGACACGCGTACGTCAGGAGGGACTATGTTGAAGCCAGGAAACTCCAGGAAGCAGCGGCTTCTATTTTTCGTGGCAGCGCTTCGGCTGTTGACTATCTGGCCGTGACGGAGCAGCGTCTCGGATGCATTGACGCTGCCGAACAGCGCTGGCATGACGCGGCGGCGA
>CAYWSE010000074.1:0-18724 GCA_964461025.1 uncultured Sphaerobacteraceae bacterium
AGTCGGTAGGGCATCGACACGGAGGTCGATGCCTACGTATCGAAGTCGATGCCTGCGGATTGAGGTCGATGCCTCCGGATCGGGGTCGATGCCTGCGGATCGAGGTCGATGCCTGCGGATCGAGGTCGATGCCTGCGGATTGACGGTCGATGCCTATGGATTGACGGTCGATGCCTTTGGATTGACGGTCGATGCCTATGGATCGAGGTCGATGCCTATGGATTGAGGATCGATGCGTTATAGAGGCTCCTCACCGCCTTTCCGCCTCTTCGCCTCGGTACTATTCCCCCAATAACGTACTGGCGCTAAATGCGGAGCACGACATGCACATTCTCCTGGCTACGGATGGATCACCTGATGGCAATGCTGGTTGCGAGCTTCTCCGCCAGTATCAGGCGCGCCCGGACGACCGCGTCACGATCGTTGTTGTCACACCGGCCCGGAGGCCGGGCGCCGACTTGCGCCCACCAGAATCGCTCGCATCGCTGAGCCCGGCTGAAGCGATCGCCACTGAGACCGCTCACCAGCTGGAAGAGGCTGGTTATCAGGTCGCCTGGGAGCTGCCGCATGGCGACCCCGCTGCGGAAATCCGGCAGTTGGCGGAATCGACCGGCGCCGATCTGATCGTACTCGGCAAGCAGGGAGTTGGTGCGCTTCGCCGGCTGCTGCTCGGTTCGGTCGCCGTGAACGTCTCCCGGCACGCCACCTGTCCCGTTCTCCTGATGACGGATCCCGCCTCGTTTTCGCGCATCCTAGTGGTCAGTGACAACTCGCCCGAAACGGCGCGCGCGGCGCGGATCGTTCAGGCGATGCCCGTGGAGAGCATCGATCACGTCACCTTCCTCGAAATCAATCGCACCGGTGCAGCTGGTGATGCGATCGCCGAGGCGTTTCATCAGGCGGCGGTGAAACTCGAAGAATCGGGTGTCGATGTTGAGCTGGCCGCGGCTGCGGGGAACGAGGTCGATGTCGTGCTGGAGCGTGCTGAAGTCGATCAGGCGACGTTGATCGTCGCGGCGGCCGCGGATGTGCTGGTCGGCGATGAACCGCTGCTGGGAACGACCGTGCACGGCCTGATCGATCGCGCGCCGTGCTCGCTCCTGATCGCTCGGTGAGCGCAGGAACCACGACTGCTTCGATCGGCTGCTAGACTCACCCGCACCTCCGAATCGTGATGCACTGGTTCAGCGATGGCATTCTCTCCTGCACAAACGGGTCAAACTACCGATCGGCAAGCCACAATCCGCCGAATCGTCATCGTCTTCTCCGCTCTGGTCATCGCCCTGAATGCCGGATTCCTGGTCTTCAACCTCCTGGCGCCCGATCGGGTAACGAATCTGACCGACGGTGTCATCCCACCGCAGTATTTCAGCCAGTTCGATGCCGAGCCACTCAGCTCGTACGACGGCACCCACGGCATCGGACACAACACCGGCGACTCGCTCGACAAGATCGCCGCAGCAGTCGCAGCCGGCGCGCAGGGCATTGAGATCGACGTCATCGAATACCGCGGTGATCTTTACGCTCGCCACAATTTGCCGGTGACCGTATTCGGCGAATTCGGATATCGGCCGATCTTCCTGAGCGAAGCATGGGACGCGGCGACCACCGAGGTCGTGCAGCTCGATTTGAAGGATACGGCGCCCCGGTTTCTGCAAGATGTTTCCAGTTTCCTCGCTCTGCACGAGGGCGACCGGCGCATCGTGATGGTCTCATCTTGGGACTTGAACGTCCTGCGGCATTTTCAGGAAACAACACCCTGGGTCGGCAGACTCCTCAGCGTCGGGTCGCAGAACGCTCTCGATACACTCTTTCTCGATTTCGACTTGATCCAGCAGGATGGATTGCTCAACGGCGTTACGATCCTGCACGATCTGCTCGACGCCTCAAATGTCGTGTGGTTCCGGGAGCGAAATCTCCTGATCTTTGCCTGGACGGTCGAAAACCTCTCCCGGGTCAATGAGCTGACTCTGCTCGGTGTGGACGCCATCGTCACTGACAACCTCGCCATTCTGTATCTGCTGCGTTCCACGCAGAGCGGCGAGCTCCTGGCGACGCCGGAGCCGTTCGCTTCGCCAGCCGTGCAGGAGCCAGCCGACACCCCCACCCAGGATGGCAGCGATCAATAGCGCAGTGCCCAGCCGCATTCGTCGCTCATCGAGCGTTCCGGAGAAGTACGCAAGTCGCACATTGATCGCGATGGAGTTCTGCACCACAAGGAACGAGATCAGGGAGAGGAGCAATGCGACTCCGAGCAGCCGAAGCGCCAGACGGTCTTCGTGTCCCGTCTTCTCCCAGAACGCACGCAATCTGTTTCGTGGTCGCGTCATCATCTTCCTGCATCAACGATAGCCACTGTTCCGGGCGCCATCTTGTGCTCACAGCGTAATCGCGACACTGCCTCGCCGGGGCCGGCGCCTCGCCAAAGTCGCCGGATTCACGATACCCTGTAGCAAGAGTCGGTGTTTACTGGCATGTCTCGCGCCCGATAGCGACCGTAGCGCCGATTGCGCCTTTTCCCTGGGGAGCTCGGTGGATTCGACCATATTTCTCATCGTGGTCAGCCTTGCGGCTGCGCCGGTTACTTCTGTAGCCGGATTCTGGCGTGCCCGTCTGGCGCCGCCAGTTGCCATCGGTACCACAGCGCTTGCCTTTGCGGCGGCGATCTGGAGCTGGCACCGGCCCGGCGACTCGATTAGCCGGCCCTGGGCTCCCACCTGGGGATTGCGCATTCATTTCGAAGACGACGGTCTGGCGGCGCTCTATTCATTGCTGGCGACCGGTATCGGACTGGCGGTTGTCGTCTACGCGACGGTGTACATCCCGCGGCATCTCCATCATCAACATCGTGACGAATCAGCACAGACCCGCTTCTTTGCGTTTCTTCTTCTATTTATGGGCGCGATGGTGGGATTGGTCCACGCGCAGGATCTCTTCCTGATCTTCATTTTCTGGGACCTGACGGCGATCGCTTCCTATTTTCTGATCGGCTATGACCGTCAGCGGCGCGAAGCGCGTATTTCGGCGTTGATGGCGTTGCAGATCACCGGAATCACTGCCATCGGATTTCTGGTCGGGTCACTGATGCTCGAGGCCCGCTATGGCACCTGGCAGTTGCCGGAACTCATCAGGGTCGCCGAACCGAGCGGCTATCTCACCTGGGCGGCTGGGCTGATGCTTGTTGCGGGGCTGGCCAAGAGCGCGCAGGTTCCTCTGCATTTCTGGTTGCCGCGCGCTATGGCGGCGCCGACGCCCGTGTCGGCCTATCTGCACTCGGCGGCGATGGTGGCAGCCGGTGTCTTTCTGATCGGGCGCATCTATCCGCTGATTGCATTGAGTGACACGTTGCTCGACTTGCTGAAGGTCATCGGTGCGGTGTCGATTGTCACCGGTGGTCTGCTTGCGCTTTCGCGCGACAACATGAAGCAGCTGCTTGCCTATTCGACGATCTCCCAATACGGCTATGTGGTGCTGATGTTTGGCATCGGAGGCACGTACGGAGTCGCTGCCGCGTCGTTCTATGTGCTCGCCCACGGAATCTGCAAGTGCGCTCTGTTCCTGACGGCCGGCGCAATCTCGGAAGCAACCGGGGCGCGAGAGTTGTCACATCTCGGTGGATTGTGGAAGGCATATCCGGTCCTGGCCGTCGCATCAGGCATTGCGGCAGGCGCTCTGGCCGGGTTGCCATTGACCGTCGGCTGGTTCAAGGACGAGCTCTTTTTCAAAGCCGCGCACGACCACTCCGCTGCGATGGAGGTGATGGCGGTTCTGGCGGCGACCCTGACCTTCACCTATATGGGGCGGTTCTGGCTGGGGATATTTTCCGGATCGCGCAAGGGGAGAACTGGAACGATGCCCGGTTGGCTTGTGGCGCCGATCGTGGTGCTGGCGGCCGTGGCAGTGCTCACCGGCGTCTATCCCGATCCATTCGTCCACCTCGCCAGCTCCGCGGCGACCGCGTCCCTGCTGGCCCCTGTGGCAATCCACGCTGGCTACGCGATGGGGCCGGAAGCCCGGATGGCGCTTGTGGCGTTCGCCACCGGAACGTTCCTGGTGCTGACCAGCCGGTTCTGGCGCCAAGTCCCCACGACGGTGGCGATACTTGGTGCAATGTTCGGTCCCGACCGCGCCTATTCGCTGATCATCAACGGGCTCAACCAGTTTTCCGACCGAATCCACTGGATGGAAGTGCGCGATTTGCGCAGCCGCGTCGCATCTGTACTGGCGCCCGCCGCTGTTCTGCTCGTTGTGGCACTCCTTTCGATCAATGTGATCGATGTCTTCAACGTTGGCGTGTTTCGCCGCAGTGACGGTCCGATCATATTGATGCTTGTCGTGATCGCACTCTCCGCTCTGACTGCGGCCGCGCCCCGCAACCATTTCTCGATGGTTCTGGCGCTGTCGGGAGTGGGATACGGCTTGGCGGTCGTCTACTCGCTGATGCGCGCACCCGATGTGGCGCTCGTGGCCGTGCTGATCGAAACAATTCTCAGTCTGCTGATCTTCGGATTTCTGGCCCTGTTGCCACGCGACGTCGATCCCGCTGAAGTTGTGCCGGTAGACGATCCGGACATCTACAAAGCAGACGACCACACGCGGCGTGACGCCGTCCTGGCCGGAAGCGCCGGACTCTTTGCATTCATCGTGGCCTGGGGAGTGCTCTCCCGGCCGGCGGCGCTGGAGAGCGTCATTGCCGATCACATCGAACTGGCGCCTACGGCCCACGGCGACGACATCGTCACGGTTATTCTCGCCGACTTCCGCGGATTCGATACCGCCGGCGAGATAACCGTTGTCGGCATTGCCTTTCTCGGCGCGGCGACGCTGTTGCGCAGGAGGCTGGCGCGATGAGTGCGATGGGGCAATACGGGGCAAAGATCCTGCTAATGCCGGTCTGGATGGTCGCATTTGCGATCCTGGTGAAGGGGTATGTCGACACCGGCGACGGGTTCAGCGCGGGCGTCGTCGCGGCGCTCGGTGTGCTGATGCAGTACCTCGTGATCGGCGTCGCGCGGGCGGAAACGATGGCCATCGTTCGGTGGTCGCGTCAGATCGCCGCTGTCGGTTTGCTGATTGCCGTCGGTGTGGCGTTTGTCCCCGTGTTCCTGGGCGACCCGATCATGACCCACTATCCACGGCCTGGTGAGCACGTCATTCACCTCGGGTCTCTGGAACTCCTCACCGCGGTCGTGTTCGATATCGGTGTCTTTCTGCTCGTGCTCGGCTTTTGCATGGCGGTGATCGATCTGATCGCCCATTCGCTATCGAGGCGAACGCCATGACGCTGACCTTTGCCATTGCCGTTGCCGTCATGTTCGGCGCAGGGTCCTATCTCCTGCTCAAGCCGGACTTCGTGAAGATTCTTGGCGGCATCATCCTGATCTCGAATGCGGCGGTGCTGTTCATCATGACCGCCGGGCTGTCGCGCGGCACCGAAGCCATACACCCGATCCCTCCAGGGCAGTCGGTGACGGACCCATTGGTGCAATCGATGGCGCTGACGGCGATCGTGATCGGCTTCGGCATATCCGCGCTGATGATCGCGCTGATCTATCGCGTCTACATGAGCCATCGATCAGTCGACGTCGAGCTCATTTCCGACATCGAAGAGCGAGAGGTCCAGATCGAAGAGCAGGCGCCGATCGAAGAACAGATTCTGGCGATGCCGGATTTCGAACCGGAAGCGTCCGAAACACTTGCCGAGGCGCCGCGATGAGGGAAATGACATGCAGCTAGCGTTGCCTCTCGCCATACCCTGGGTCGCGGCGATCATCCTCGCCACGCTGGATGGTCGACGGAAGAAACCAGCGTACTTTTCCATTATTGCGCTGACGGCGACGCTGATGGCGACCGCCTATCTCGGCTGGGACGTGTACAAGCACGGCCCGGTACAGATGGTGACCGGAGGATGGGCGCCCGGTGTCGGCATTTCGCTGCGAGCCGATATGCTCGGCATTACATTCGCCATTCTCTCGACCAGCGTGTTGCTGGCCTCGCTCATTTTTTCTGTCCTCTCCGGCATCCGCACCAGCACTTTTCCGTCGCTGGTCCTCTTCCTCACCGTTGGTCTGACGGGCATCTTCGTCACCGCCGATGCGTTCAATTTCTATGTCTTTTTCGAGATCGCGATGATCGCGTCCTATGTCTTGACCAGCTACGGCGAAGAAAGCCGGCAACTTCGCTCGGCGACGATCTTCGCCGTGGTCAATCTGCTGGGATCGGCGTTCTTCCTGGTCGGCATTGCCTCGCTCTATCACATCACGGGGCGGCTCGATATGGACGGAATCGCCCGGCGTGTCGCCATGTTCGATCCGGAAACAGCGATCCTCAGCGCCGTGCTGATCTTCATCGCATTCTCAGTGAAACTGGGCATCTTCCCGTTTCATTTCTGGCTGCCCGCCGTCTACACCGGTACGCGGCCCGCCGTTGCGGCGATTCTGAGCGGTGCTGTCGCGAATATCGGCAGCTACGGGTTGCTGCGGTTCGGCGGTCAAATCCTGCCTGAACAACTCAAGCTGGGCGCCCCGGTTTTCATGGTGCTCGGTGTCGCCAGCATCATCTATGGATCCTTGCAGGCGATTTCCCGTCGTTCGGTGAATGAAGTGCTCGCCTATTCATCGATCGGGCAAGTGGGGTTCATTCTGATTGCACTGGCAATCGGCGGTGAACAAGGTTTCGCGGCGGCCGTGCTCTTCGCGATCATCAATTCCATCAACAAAACGCTTCTCTTTCTCTCCGAGAATCTGCGTGGCTGGCTCTCCGGATTCGTCTTCGTTGTCGGCGCCTTCAGCGTCGCCGGCGTTCCGCCGGCCGGCGGGTATCTGGGCAAAGCGGGGCTCTTCCGCATCGCGGTTGGCGACAGCAACTGGGTGATTCTGGCGCTGATGATCCTTGGCAGCGCACTCTCTTTTGTCTACATGTTTCAGGTCTATCAGCGCCGGTTCTGGGCGCCCGAAGCGGAAGACGGCGAATCGCACGCCCCAAGTCCCGCCAGCGTGCGCGGGCTGCTGGCGGGGTTGGCCGTGCTGACCCTGCTCGTCGGTCTTTGGCCGGAACCGGCGCTCTGGATCAGCGAACAGGCATCCCTGACGCTTGGAGTCCTGCCATGAAGCGATTCGTCTGTACGGTGCTGTTGCTCGACGGCGTCTATCTGCTGGCGCTGGACAGCGCGCACCCCTGGGATATCGCGATGGGTGCGGCGCTGGCGGTCTTCGTGTACCTGCTTTTCGGCTCATGGGTCTTTCCGCTTGAAACGACTGGTCAACCCGCTCCGCATCTGCCGGTCTGGAGCCGGCTGTTGCATGCGCCGGTTTTCGTTGCGGTGGAGATTGTCAACATCACTCGGGGAACCTGGAAGGTCATGCTCAACGTTCTGCGGATCCGGCCCTTTCAGCAGGGCATTGTCGGCATCCCGTACGGAGAACGAAGCGAATCGGGTCTGGTGGTCATGGGCTACGCCGACACGCTCACGCCAGGCTCGGTGATTGTTGATTTCGATGACGAACAGAAAGTGGCATGGACGCATGTTATCGACGCGTCCGATCCTGAGGGCACACGGAAAGATGCTGAGGAGTTCTACGAGCGGTGGCAGAAGGATGTTTTCCCATGATCCAGAAAAGGGGGAGCACAATCCATGCATGAATCAGTCTTTTCCGTGGCTACCGTCTGGATGGCGTTCCTTCTGGTTGCATGTGTTCTGGTGATGCTTCGCTCCCGCTCAGGATTGGTGCGCGTCCTGGCGCTGGACACGATGACGCTGATGCTGATCGCACTGCTCGTCCTCTTTTCTGATTCGCGCGGCGTTTCATGGTATCTCGATGCCGCGCTGGTGCTGGCGATGCTGTCATTCATGTCAACCGTCGCGGCGGCACGGTATTATGCGGAAGGAAAGAGTTTCTGATGGAGATTCTGAGCGGTATCGCCCCCTGGATTGCCGACGCACTGGTCGTCATTGCGCTCTTCACGATGACAGTCGGGGTATTTGGTCTGGCGACGATGCCCGACATCTACACGAAGGTCCACGCCGTGAGCAAAGCCGTCTTTCTCGGAGCTGTGGCGCTGATGCTGGCCTCGTTTGTGACGGCTGATTCGGCAGTGATCGCCCGGGCGATCCTGATCATCGGAGCGCTGATCGTGACAGCGCCACTCTCAGCGCATGCGATTTCCAATGCCGCCGTGCGTCGCAATGACCGGATGCGTTCGGAGGGAGTGATCAACGAATCGCCTTTCCCGCTCAATAAGGCCGACTCGGCGCATGTCGGCGATTCCGGCGATGCCCGCTTGCGCACCTTGTTCGGAGAGTAGTCGTCCTTCATCATGACGCCGGCACCTGCCGGCCCGGCACTCGAGGAGCACGACAATGAGCGATCCAGAAACGACGATGCGACACGAGGACGACACCGAAGCAACGGTCGTTGCGCCCGTCCAGCACGATACGTCGGCGAACGTGCCGGTTACTGTGGAGGCGCCGGGTAAGTCGGCTACGCAGAAAGCGCAGGAAACTGCGGTCAACGCCTACCGTCTGGTGCGGCTGATTCTGCTCGTCTTGCTGGGCTTCGTGATCGCGCTCTTCGTCTTCCGGAACTGGGAAGACGTTTCGTTCGACTATGTCTTCGGAAGCGTCGATCTGCCGCTGGCGATCGTCATGCTCATCTTTGCCGCGATCGGCATCGTTGTCGGGATGCTGATCTACTGGTTCCTCGCCCGCCGCACCCGCAAATAGGCAGGCGGTAGAGCCTCCGCGTATCCGTAGGCATCGACCTCAGTGTCGATGCCCTGCGAACAAGAGTGCGATGCGTGAAGGCGGAGGGGCGGGATCCGCCGGCACAGGGCCGGGTTCTACGCCATCCGTTGGATACTATGCGCCCTTTCGCTTCTCCGCCTTCCACGCCGCACGGACCTGCGGGGCGAATCCACGTGGCTTGCTGCCGCGGATTTCGATCTTCGGCGTCTTGTGCCAGGCGGCGCATTCGCCCAGTGCGATGGCCAGATCGGCAGCGAGTCGCTCTGTCTCGGTGACCCACGGCTCGAGATGCAGCGACTTCACTTCGAAGTGCCGTTCCTTGCGATGCGCTTTCGCATCGAGACGACCCACGATTGTGCCACGATGCAAGATCGGCAGCGAGAAATAGCCGTAGATCCGTTTCGGCGCCGGGGTGTAGCACTCGATCAGGTAACTGAAGTCGAAGAGCTCTTCAGCGCGTTTGCGATGCCAGACAACCGGATCGAATGGCGAGAGCAATGTCGTGCGCTCAGCCTCGTAAGCGCCCGCGAGGATCTCCTGCAGCATTGGCGCGTTGTCTGGATGGACGAATGCCTCGCCTGGGATGCCCTCGATGCGGGTGGTCAGGAGCTCTCCGGACTCGGCCAGCGAGCGGACCACCGGCGCGGCGACGCCGACCAGAAAACGGTAGTAGTCGGGCACCCAGTGAATCGTGGCTACACCGAGCGCCCGCACGCTTTGCAGCACGTGCGCGCGGACCATGTCGTCGTAGCTCGCGGTGTGCGTTTCGTCCCACCAGGGAAGCACGCGTTCCCGTACGTCGTAAACGCGCTGAAATCGCTCTCGCCGGTCGACCATCAGCGAGCCTTCGGTGAAGAGCGCTTCGAGAAGAACCTTTTCCTCTTTCCAGTTCCACCATCCGCCAGTCGTGCCTGGTTCGGCGGAGAAGTCGGACGACCGCACCGCGCCGTTCTCCCGAACATGCTGTAAAAGAAGATCGGCCGGTTCCCGGTTTGCTTCCAGGTATTCGAAGATCCGCTTGCGGAAGGAAATCGGATATCTCGATCGTGCTCTGCCAAATGCGAAGTCCTCAATCGGTAGAAAACACGCTTCGTGCGACCACGCTTCGAAGATCGCCTTTTCAGCCAGGAGCTCGTCCAGCCAGCGCGGGTCGTAGTCGCCCAACCGGCTCCACAACACGAAATAGGGACTGCGAGCGACGACATGGATCGTGTCGATCTGGAGCTGGCCCATTGTCTTGATCGATGAGAGAACGCCCTCTTTCGTCGCCGGCGGACGGCGATGTTCGATCCCCTGCGCGACGAGCAGGGCAAGACGAGCCGCCTCCCGGCTGATTACTGGGGGGAGCTGGAAGTCCGTCATCGTCGTTCGGAGTGTCTCTTTCTTACTTCGTTTCGCTCGTACCGTGGCTGACGTGCCTGTCAGTGCAACCCCTGACGCGCGATTCTGTCAGATCGACGTAACTAGGCGGACCGGATGACGCACCGGAAGGTGATGTGATTCGTCCCCGTATCGACCGGATGGTTCATCCTCGCGGCGGGACGGTAACGCTGACAGTAATTCTCCGCGCAGGCGAATGAACCACCCTTGAGGACGCGGCGAGGAATATTGTTGCCGGGATCGTTTGGATCGACGCTTCCCTGTTGGTCGGTATTCAGTGGATTGAAACGCACACCGCCACAGCATGGTGACGCGGCTTCGTGCCCCTCGCGGAAGAAGTCGGCCGTCCATTCCCAGGCATTGCCGATCATGTCGAAGAGTCCATAGCCATTCGGTGGGAACGAACCGACCGGCGCCGTACGCTCGAATCCATCGAGTTTCAGATTCTGCCAGGGGAAGATTCCCTGCCAGTAGTTCGCCATCATCTTGCCTTTTGGCGCCAGCTCCTGGCCCCAGGCGAACGGTAACCCGTTGGCGCCGCCTCGCGCCGCAAATTCCCACTCGGCCTCGGTGGGGATGCTCTTGCCGGCCCATTCCGCGTAGGCAACGACGTCCTCCCAGGCGACATGCACGACGGGATGACGGTCGCGTCCAGCCAGGTTGCTGCCCGGTCCCTCGGGATGCATCCAGCTCGCACCAGCTTTCCAGGCCCACCAGTTGTAGTGGTTGTTCATCGGAATGGGACCATCGGGCTGGTCGAAAACGACCGAACCGGGCACGAGCATCGATGGATCGGCGCCCGGATAGAGATTGGCATCCGGCGTCTGCTCGGCGAGCGTGACGTACCCGGTCTCTTTGACGAACCGCCGGAACTGGGAATTGGTCACCTGGTGCTGATCGATCCAAAAACCATCGATCTTCACCTGATGCGCGGGCGCCTCCTCCGGATAGTGATCGTTCGATCCCATCAGGAACGTCCCACCGGGAATCCAGACCATATTCTTCGAAGGTGCTTTGAGCCTGTCTGCAGTCGCGATGGTGGGCGCCATGTCCGTGTCGCTTCTCGAGGCGAAAACGTCAGGTTGACTGATGCAAGTCTACTCGTGTACTGAGCCGCGAGCTGATTCATTCATCGCACTTGCTGACAGTGAACACTGTGTTCGGGATTGTTCCGGACGCTGTAAAAGTGTCTGTGAAGTCGTCGCGTCGTTCGTTCCAGGACTAACGTGCGTATCCCGGCACCCTGTCGCGGTTCCCATACCCGCCGCCTGCATAGGTGGCGACATCGGCGAGCACGGCGAGCGCAATCCACAACCATTCGCTTCCATTGACTCCGTTGATGCCAACTGAGACATACATCAGCGTCGTCCACGGAACGAGAAGAAAGCCGAGGGCGGGCCAGACCCATCCATCGAACACGCGATCGAAGCGGGCCGGATTGGAGAAATACCACAGAATGATCCCGAATCGCGGTCCGAGAACGAGCAATACAGATGCCAGACAACACATGTTCGTTTCCTCTGTCTTGGTACGATGCCGGTTTGCTGCGCCAATTCGTTACTGTCTGGCCATCAGCACCCTCGCCTCGGCCTCTTCGTCGTGAATCAGCTCGCCGGAAAGATCGACAATCACGCGATGAATCTCGCCAGTGAAGGCAAATGGGGAGGAGTAAGCCGAGGTGACCGGCTCGCCAAAGTCATAACCACAGCTCAGACCTTCGATGCCGAAAATGATTGGCACAGTCATATCGAACTCGTTCTCCCCGACCAGTGATCCGTCAACATAAAGCTGAGCGCGGCCGGGAGCGCCTTTGCCTGCCCTGGGCTCCGGAGGACCGGTTGGTTCGAACTCGTATCGCAATGTCAGCCGGCCAACCGGCAATGGTCTTGTGCTGGTCACCTCGTACGAGTGCAGCCCGAGGTAGTTGTGGACATAGCGAAGCGTGCCGTTTTGTACGAAAAATGAGTATCCGCCAGACACTCCACCCTGAGCCAAAAGCACGCCTTCCGCTCCTGATGGTGGAATGGTCACATCGGCTGAGATGCTGTGCGGCCGGTTGAAGACCTTGGGCGCAGTGCCAATAGGAACAACCGAGAGGTTCGGATAGTACTCGTACTGAGTCCGATCTTCAGTCAATTGAGGACGTTCGGCTGAAAGTCGCTGGAAGATGCTTCCATCCAGAGGCAGCACGTTGTATTTGCCGGCCTCCGACCACCAAAGTGCAACGAGCTCGCGGAGTTTTGCCGGTTCCTCAGCGGCACGATTGTGCGTTTCGGCTGGATCGACCGCGACATGATAGAGCTCCCATCCATTAGCCTCCAGGTCATCCAGGACGATAGGGGAAATGACCCCTCCCAACGACAACCCCTTCTCGGCGCCTTCCGCATAGCTGGGACCCGGGAAGCCGCAATTGGCCCGCCATCCGTTGTGGTCGATTGCCCGGTTGCCGAACATCTCAAAATACTGCGTGGTGTGACGGCTCTCAGCGCCGGCGTCATCGAAGGTATGCGCGAAGGAGACTCCCTCGATCGGCGATTGCGTCACTCCGCGGACGGAAGCAGGAGGGTCGAGATTCAGGGCGTCGAGCACAGTCGGGACCATATCGATGGCATGTGCGTATTGTGTGCGGAACTCGTTCCTCGTGCGAATGCCGGCTGGCCACGACACGATGAGATTGTCGGTGCTGCCGCCACGATAGACTTCCTTTTTCCAACGGCGGAATGGCGTGTTGCCCGCCCAGGCCCAGCCCCATGGGTAATGGTTGTATGAAGAATGGCCACCGAGTTCATCGATGCGGGGGAGCACTTCTTCAAGCGTTTCCCAGCGCATGTTGAAACTGCTCATTTCGTTGAATGCTCCGGCAACGCCCCCTTCAGATGATGCGCCGTTGTCGGGAAGAATCATGATCAACGTGTTGTCGAGCTCGCCGATCCTCTCGAGTGCGTCGAGCACGCGGCCGAAGTGAAAATCGGCATGCTCGAGGAACCCGGCAAAAACTTCCATCAGACGTGCGTAGAGCCGTTTCTGATCGTCACTGAGCGAGTCCCAGGCTGGGACATCGGGATCGTGACGAGAAAGCTGCGCGTCCTCCGGGAAGATGCCGAGCGCTTTCTGGTTGTCGAAGACCTTCTTGCGATATTCATCCCAGCCCATATCGAAGCGGCCCTTGTACTTCGCGATCCACTCCGGAGCGACCTGGTGAGGAGCATGACCGGCGCCAGTGGCGTAATACAAAAAGAACGGTTTGTCTGGGGCATTGACATGAGCGTCGAGAATGAACTGGACCGCCTTATCCGCAAGGTCTTCCGAGAGGTGATACCCCTCTTCAGGTGACTTCGGCTGGGGTACCGAATGATTATCGTAGGTGAGATCGGGATACCACTGATTGGTTTCTCCGGCCAGAAAGCCATAGAAGCGTTCGAAACCGCGCCCGAGCGGCCAGCGGTGGAAAGGACCCGCCGGTGTTCCCTCTTCGGTTGGATTGAGATGCCATTTCCCTACGCAAAACGTGTTGTAGCCATTCTCCAGCAGCATTTCGGAAAGCATGCCGTTTTCGAACGGCATCCGGCCGTCGTACCCAGGAAATCCGGTGGCTGTTTCGGTAATTGCCGCCATTCCGTTGGAGTGATGATTGCGTCCGGTCAGAATGCATGAGCGAGTCGGCGAGCAGAGCGCGGTTGTGTGCATATTCGTATAACGCAATCCGCGTTTGGCGACGCGCTCGATGTTGGGTGTGTCGACGAGACCGCCGAACGCTGACATCTGGCCATATCCGACGTCGTCGATGATCCAGAAGAGAACGTTCGGCGATCCCGGTTGTGCTCGTTCAGGAGCTGGCCAGGCCGGAGTCGATTCCTCCACCGTTCGACCAATGCTGCCGGGAAATGCCGACCCTGGCTGATACTCCAACAATGGCATGAGTGTGTCCCTCGTGAACGATCTGCCTCTTCAAGATGCGCGCCCGCCTGCGGGCGATCGAATGCGCAGTTGAGCTGAAGTTCCCGACGATCTGTTCTTGGATGAACGCAATCCGCGATTTGCCCATCGCAATCGTCGAGACAGGGCGGTCTCCCGTTTCCGGGCGCCTTTCTTTAGGCTAGCAGTCAGCCAGTTCAGGGAGCGATTACTCGAAAGTTGTAGATTCAGTTCACGACGCGGATGTTCCTGCCCAACGTTGCGGACCAGAGGTCAAATGAGCCCGAGCTTTCTCGCCCGGTCGACTGCCTGCGTGCGATTCGCGGAGTCGAGTTTGGCGGAGATGTTCGAGAGATGCTTCTTCACGGTTGCCTCTGAAATGAACAGCCGGTCAGCTGCTTCACGATTGGACGCGCCGACCGCCACAAGTCGCAGAATCTCGATTTCCCTGCGGCTGAGAATCTCGCTCCCGACATGACTCACATTGCCGGCCGCTGGCTCATGACCAGCAATGGCGGACAGGATGCGCTGAACGGCAGCTTGTTGAGGGTGGCTGGGAAGGAGATCGTCAAGTAGGCTGTCCAACTTCAGCCCATGGTCGAGAAAAATGCGCGTGTACCTGCCCGGAGCGCCAAGCTCGATGGCCGTACCCAGCGCTTTCAACGCGCTGACGCGGTTGTCGAGCCCTTGCAACGCCACCGCACGCAAGACCAGGCATTCAATTTGCGTGTTGACGTCGCCTCGGGAGGCAGCGTCGGATTCAACCAGATCCAGCATTGCGATCGCCGCTTCGGACCTGTTTCCGGCGATCATTAGGCGAATCAGCGTGAGGTACTCGTATAGGCGCTCGTAACCCGGACTCTGAAACGGGTCAAGATCGGTGTCACTGGCCCATCGCCTCGCGAGAATCAACTGATCCGCATCGAGCCAGAATCGAGCGCGACGGGCATGTGCCGCTGCCAGATACCCGGATGCCTCGATGCGCTCGGCAGACGCGACGGCAAGATCGAGGTTGGCAAAGGCGAGATCCCGTTCCCCATGGATCCACGCGATTTCGGCGCGAAGCTGGTGAATCTGAGTTGAATGCAGGATCGCATTCATTCGGTCGGCGAACATCAACGCCGTTTCCAGACGCTGACTTGCCTGGGCAAGCTGATTGCGTTCGATTTCGACCGTTGCCAGCAGCCATTCAGCGTGCTGTATCGCCTGGTGGCTCCAGGGATCGCCCGTGGCGAGCACTTGCTCGAAAAGCGCAGCCGCATCGCCAAGCCTGCCGCGCGCAATCAGAACGCCTCCTGAGGTATTCAGCTCGGACAGAATGACAGAAGAAAGCTGGGCACTTGCTGCTAGAGTTCGGCTCCGGGCAAGAGATTCGTCGGCGGCATCAAGATCCCTGCGGTAGTAGTGGGCAAGTCCTTCGAGCGTGTACAGCACCGCGCATTCCCTATGGCTGGTCTCCGGCAGCGTCTGAAGCGCCCGGGCCGCTCGGGCAGCGGCTTTGTCAGCGTTCCCCTGAATGATGTCCTGGAGGACGTGCAGCGATTGGGCGGCGGCCAAGTTCTGTGTGTCGTTCCGCTCCCGCCATACGTGCTCTGCCAGAGTGAGCGGCTCCAGTGCGTTGCCGAATTTGCCCAGCCGGGCAAGCGCCCACGCCTGCCAGTAGCAGAGGGTTGGATTTTGTTCGAGCACAGCAGACGGCAGGTCCTCCAGCCAGGTGAGCATCGCGGCGAGCCTGTCCTGCCGGTAGAGTTCGCCGCAGATTTTTGGAAGCAGGCGAAGCGCGCGATCCCAGTCTTGCCCGGCGATCGCATGCCGGGCGGCGTCCTCAGGCATGGCTTGCGCTTCAAACCACTTTGCCGCGCGGGTGTGAAGCAAGCGCAGGTCCCGAATCGACGCATGATCGGCCGCTCTCATCCTGATCGCTGCGTTCATCAGGTGATGGAACCGGTACCACTCACCCCGATCGTCCAATCCCACGAGAAAAAGCTTGGACCGAACGAGATGGTCGATCATCTCTCTGCCATTCGACCGACCGGTCAACGCGTCGCACAAGTCGCAGCTGAAGCTATCGACAATGGAAACCTCCAGCAGAAATGTGCGGACGGCTTCATTCTGCTGCAGCAGCACCTCTGTCCAGAGAAACTCCGAAACATTGCGCTCCTTCTTCTGCAAATGATGCAGCGACGAAGGCCTGGCGACAGTCGAGCCTTCCTGGACGGCAAGCGACAGGAGGATGACGCCGGCAATCCAGCCCTCGGTGGCCACGGCAACAGCTTCGATCTCGTCCTGAGCCGGCGCCACTCCTGCAGTTAGCTGCAGGAACTCCGTCAATTCGGATGAGGTGAACCGCAGCTCCTCTTCGCCGATTTCGAAGACGTCAGCATGAGAACGCAGCCGCCAGAGGTTCAACTCCGGTAGGACACGTGAGGCAATGACAATGTGAACGCCCTGTGGAAGATGCTCGATCAGATCGTTGACGTGATCCAGGACCTGCGCCGAAGTAACGGACTGGAAGTCATCCAGCACGATGGTGGTTGGACGGCGCAGTTCCGCCAGATCATTGAGCAACGAATGCACAACCATCCGCGTCGACAGAGAGGGGCCGTCGAGGAGCTGCAATGTCATATCCACGCCATCGGGATCAAACTGATGAATCGATGCGAAGATGTGACGAAAGAGCGTTGATGGGTCATTGTCATCTTCGTCCATCGACACCCAGGCCACGTTGCGATCGGGTCGCCTCAAGGCCCATTGGGTGATCAATGTCGATTTTCCGTAGCCAGGCGGCGCGGAGAGAATAGTCACTTTCCGCCGTGCTGCACGGTCCATCAGATCGAGGAGCCGCGGCCGGGAGAGGGATTGTTCCGCGGGCCGGGGCATCTGAATCTTCGGAACAAGCACCGAAAGACGCGGAGCGCCAGTCATTAACGGCACGGAATCGCGAGTTCCGGTCGAAATGTATGCGCTTGCGAACGAGGAAGACTCGAGTGGGTCAACACGGTCCAACGGCAGCTCACCTCATCACTGTGAAGGTCAGGACCCACAGCGGTGGTTCCCATCCGGTCACATGTGCGTGCCGAAATGTACACATTCGTTTCGGATAGTCTCCCATACCGCACAACTGAGAACGACCGCAGCCAAATATGGACGGGAACTCACGCTGACGCGGGTTCGAAACGAGCAGATGCCTGATTGATGCAACCCAGTGGTTGCATTTATGGATCGGAGCATGTACTGTAGATATGCAACTAATTTGTTGCATGATTTCGATCTTCGATTAAGGAGCAAAGTGAGCATGACAGCGTTCAGCGATGTGATAACCCGCGAGATGATCCTTCCCTTCCCGGTCGAGAGGGTGTGGCGCGCCATTACAGAGCCTTCAGAGGTTCGCCAATGGTTTGGCGACCAATCGGAATACGAACTCCGAGAAGGTGGAGAAGGCGTGCACAAATGGGGAGACAATGCGCATCGAATGCGAATCGTCTCGCTCGATCCCCCGCATCGCTATGTCTATCGGTGGGTTGTCGAACAGCACGACGATCTGACGACCCCCTTTGAGGAGATGCAAACCACGCAGGTTGAATTCGTGCTCGAGACAGTTCCGGAGGGCACACGCCTCCGGCTGACCGAATCCGGCTTCGCGTCGCATCCTGCGGACAAACGAGAAAAGAACTACGAGGACAACAGCGGCGGATGGAAGAGCGAGCTCGCGAAACTGCCTGACTATCTGGCGCGGGCAGCGTGAGCGCTGAACGAGAGAGGGTGGACATGAACGACGAGATCCGCAGAGAACTGATGCTGCCCGTTTCGATCGAGCGCGCCTGGAGCGCAGTCTCCGAACCGGCGGAGGTGCGTCAGTGGTTCGGAGAGCGATCCGACTATGAGCTCCATGAAGGCGGAACCGGCATGATGCGCTGGGGCGACGACGCCTTCCGGATGGTCGTCGTCACAGTCGATCCGCCCCGCTGCTTCGCCTACCGGTGGGTGACGCCTCGCGATGACGACCACGCGATTCCTTTTGAGGAAATGCCAACCACCCTCGTCACTTTCACCCTCGAATCGGTCGAAGGCGGAACCAGGCTCACGCTGGTCGAATCGGGATTCGCCTCTCATCCCGAGGATCAGCGGGAAAGCAACTATGCTGACAACAGCGAAGGATGGACCGGCGAGCTGGCCAAGCTGGAGGTCTATCTCGGTGGGCAGAACGACTGACGAATGACCGACCGACCTGGCGATGCCAATCGAGACCGGGCGTTCGACGCCCTTGCCGATCCGACGCGACGAGAGATCATCGAGCTTCTGGTTCGGGAGCCGGAAGCGACGATCTCCGAGATCGCCGGCCATTTTCCGATCAGCCGCCAGGCGGTGACGAAGCACCTTGTGGTCCTTGAGGAGGCCGGGATCGTCGATATCACGTCGCGAGGCAGGGAGCGCATCGTCACCTTGCGGCCTGGTTCGCTGCACGCCGCGTCGGCCTGGCTCGACGACGTGGGCCGTCAATGGGACGAACGGCTTGCCGCGCTTCGTTTGTATCTCGAAAGAGATTCAGGAACGGACACCTGAAGAACGGGGACGCCGGCATCTCGCCCGCGTCCCCAGAGCCTCGGGCTCTCAGCAACAAATCCGCGCCCAACAAAAACCCAGTCTTTCCGAGCGCCAGCGAAGAATCTCCCGCTGCAGCGGGAG
>CAYWSE010000075.1:0-6010 GCA_964461025.1 uncultured Sphaerobacteraceae bacterium
GTCATCCAGGGCATGCAGGGCGACCCGATTCTTATGGAGTTCTGCAACTGGCTCTATGGCAACGGCGGAGATTTCTACAACGAAGACCTCACCGAAGTCATCGTCAACAATGAAGCCGGTGTACAGGCGCTGACATATTTCGCCGACGCGGTGAGCAATGCCGCCCAGCCGGGAGCGGCCAATGCAGATCTGAACGACACCGGCGCCCTCTGGCGGCAAGGCAAGGCCTTCTCGTCAGTGAGTTACCTCTTCTTCCTGTCCGATGGCGAAACTGTCGAGGATAGCCAGGTGTCGGGCAAGGGGGCGATCACGACGATGCCGGGCGGCACGGGTCTGACTGGTTCCTGGAGTTGGGGCATTCCGGTCAGCTCACCGAATCCCGGCGCGGCGTTCGAGTACATCAAGTGGGTCGAGTCACCGGAAATCGCATTGCGGCGCGGCATGGGTGGTGGTGTGGCGGCGCAATCAGCGCTGTACGAGAACGAGGAGTACATCGCGGCATTCCCATGGCTCGCGCAGGTCGCCGACCTGGCCGCGACCGGCAAGGGTCTGCCGGCGATCACCCGGCAGAATCAACTGGTCGAGATCATGGGCCGGCATCTGAGCAACGCTGTGACGGGCGGAGCGACGCCTCAGGAGGCAATGGATGCCGCCGCCGGCGAACTGGTGGATCTGCTGTAGGAGCTCGCCATTCCGGCCGACGGGGAGGACGCATCGTCATTCCGACCGGAGCCGCAGCGGAGTGGAGGAATCTCTTGTTCGGGGCCAGGAAGTTCGTTCGTTGAGACGATCGTACGCATAGGAAACGAGAGATTCCTCGACAAGCTCGGAATGACAACGTGCCGACTGGGAATAACGGGGAGCGGTGAGTGACGCGGGATAGTGGGGGGACGTTCGGATGGCGAATGGCGCTGCCGACGATCATCGCGCTTGTCGCGGTGGTCGGGTTCCCGCTGGGCTATGCGCTGTATGTCGCGTTTCACGAATACGATCTGACCAAAGGCGGCATCGGCGCGCTCTCCGGGCTCGACAACTTCCGTCGCGTACTGGACATGCAGGTGTTCATCCAGGCCGTGCGCAATACGGTGGTTTTCACGATTTCAGTGGTCACGCTGGAGCTGATCATCGCCTTCGGACTGGCCCTTCTGCTGAATCAGCCAGGTCTCCGCTTCCGCAACATCTACCTCGGCATTCTGCTGATTCCGTTACTGGTGGCGCCGATTGCGGTCGGGCTGATCTGGAGGCTCCTCCTGCACCCGGATCTTGGCGCGGTGAACTGGGTGCTGCAGGAACTCGGATTCGCCGGACAGGAATGGTTGTCAGTCAAGAGCTCGGCGATGCCAGCAGTGGTTGGCGTCGATGCCTGGCACGAAACGTCGTTGATGCTCGTTGTGCTGCTGGCCGGACTCACCGCGTTGCCGAGAGAACCAGTGGAGGCCGCCCGCGTCGATGGAGCGAACAAGGTTCAGATCTTCTGGACGATCACCGTGCCGCTGATGATGCCTGTGATTCTGGTGACGGTGCTGATCCGGATGATCTCCGCGATGAAAACGTATGACCTGATCTACATCCTGACGGGCGGCGGTCCGGGCGGGGCCACCGAAACCGTTTCGTTTCGCATTTGGAAAATCGGCTTCACGAATCTCGATATGGGCACCGCCGCAGCGGCATCGATACTTCTGCTGCTGGCGATTCTGGCGCTGACCCTGATCCTGATTCGCGTGATGCGCACCGATTTCGACGCGTAGGCCGATCAGCCGGAAAAATGGAACCGGCTGCTCTTTCCCGTTCGGCAGGTCAACAGCGCCTGCCAGTCTGAGAAGTCTTCGATTGTCTCAATGCACTTCGGATCGAGCGGCGTGAACTCGATCCAGCGGCGAGTGTGGAGGATGGCCCATCGATCGGTGATGCCGAAAACCGTGTCCTGCTGAAGCAGCGCGTCGAACTGAAAGCGCAAAAAGATCCAATAGAAGGCACATGCTGTGGCCACAACCACCAGCGCGGCAAAGAAGAGACCGGCGCCGTCGGGTTCCGGCATTGCTCAGTCGGACCCGCTGCTGCGCCAGAAGACGAAGCCAGATGCCGCCTTCATCAGTCTGCTTCGCCGAACACACGAACGACATTGCCTCCCACAGGCTCGACTGTTAGGCCGATGGATGCCATCGTGTCGATCATGAGCTCAAGAACGAATTCAGGATTCCTGACGGGGTAAAACAGGCGACTGCGGTGTCCGGAATTGCCGTGGAACTGAGTTGACCACGCTTCCGCAGTGCTCTTGCAGGCAACCGTGCCATATCCGTTGACGTGGAGCACGAAATCCAGCTCACGGATCGAAGCGAGCGGCAGGGACTTCACCTGCACTGAGTCCAATCGTCGTTCCACGACAACCGCTCGTCGATCGCTTATGCCAGCGATCGTAAACATCAATCTGTGATCGGAAGCCACCGACGAGTGTTGCTCGATCCAGTGGAACTCTTCGTTGGGAAACAGTTCCAGCAGCTTGTGCCGGGCGCCGGATGGCCGGAGGCGGGTTCTGTGAAACTGCGCGCGACGCGCCTCGTTGACGATCGCGGCGACATTCTGAGCGTCGCCGGCGGCGATGAACTGCAGGTCAGCCGGACCGCTCTCCAACTCGCCTGAATCGGGATATGGAGTCACGACGCGTGAGAATCTGACAGTTCCGTAGTCCCGGTCAGGATTGGGCATGACATCAACTTTCGAGATGTCTTTGACGAAAACTGCGGAGATGGGAGTGGCCAGATCGAGGCGGGGCAGGCAGATTACGCGTCGATCGGTCACGCCGTAAACAGACTGGTTGACACTCCCAACAGATCTGTCCATCCGGCTTCCGGACCACTGGAGCGATTCTCCGGTCTGGAGCACGAGCCCTATCTGGAACGCAGTCCATGACCAGGGTTTGTGTTGGTTCGTCGCCAGCAACGCGGTCTGGGTAGCTGAAATCAGATCCCGTACTGCAACTGGGTTATCGATCCATCGGAGGCCGATCGGAAACTTGCAGCCCCTGCAGGCCCAGGGGTAGTGCCAGCCTTCCGCCGCGCTTTGGATCACAACGGTGCCGGTTCCAGCGGGACCGGGCTCGACGCTGATGGAGTCGATTGGCTCGATCGCAAAACTGCGGGCTGGATAAGGGTTCGAATCCAGGGGGATGACAATTCGGCGGTCGGTGATGCCAAAGCTCGTTCTGCTCCGGCTGCGAGCATCGAGCAGATGACCGACGAACAGTACGCGGTACAGGCCGAGCAACGTCAAAACGGTCGCCCCGGCAATCAGCAGCGCGAGTGTCATGTCGCTGACAACGCCAATGCCTTCCCGGCGCACATCTCTGGTCGCCAGCGCTTCACGCACCACGAACCAACCGATGAACAGGAGTGGGATGGAGAGAATGGCCCGAACGATGTCATTTGACTGATACCGAAATCGACCGTCAGGCTGACCGAACCACAAGAGTCTCTCCCCGGGGACGAGAATCTGCTTCAGTCGAGTCTCGAGATCTGGTTTGGAGTTCCCGGATCTCCTGCGAATCACAGCGGTTCGCTCGTTCAACTCTAGATACGATAATCCCGTATTCATCATGTCGAGGACGGTCCTTTTGTGATGTGACAGTGTCTCCACCGCGTCACTCCTTGCTCGAACAGCCACCGTTCAGCACAGTTCCTGACGAATGGCGAACGCCACCGCGGCGGAGCGGGTGTTCACCCCGAGCTTTCCGAAGATGTGCTCGACGTGGGAGTTGACGGTGCGGTAGGAGATGAAAAGCGCGTCGGCGATTTGCTGATCGGTCATCCCTTCGACCATCAGGCAGAGCACTTCGCGCTCCCGGCGTGAAAGACTGCTGGCGCCCGTTCTGCCGGCTCCACGCTTCGGGGGAGCGAGGCGGTCGTGCAACCCGGCGATCGCTTCCTGGATCAGGGCAATGAGATCCTGGCGAGCGAGCGCGCCTCCCTCCTCCATCGCCTTGGCGATGGCGTTCTCGTTAGCGAGATTCCGCAGGCGGGCAACGATGTGACTGGTGTCCATCGTCCCGCCGCGCGGCAGGCTTTCGGGAGATTCCATGGGAATCAGCATTTCGGCGGCGCCAAGGCATAGCTCGGCTTTGCCTGCTTCTGCGGCAATTTCCGCCAGTGCTGACAGACCTCTGGCGACGTCAATGGCATCGCCGAATTCCCAGAGAGCGGGGAGGCTATCGGCAAAGAAGTCCAACGCCTGGGAGGCGGACCCCCTGGCGGCGGAAACCATCGCCAGGTTGAGTTTGGCCATGGAAATACCGTGTTTGTTGCCCTGCCTGATGTAGAACCGGAGCGCTTCATTCGCATGAAACTCCGCATCGTCCCAAACCTTACCGGTGAGGTACGCGGATGACGCCGAAAGGTGCGTGAGCGCTTCGAGGTATGAAGTCAGCGGTCGCGATGCCCTGAGTGGCCGCATCGCCTTGAGCACGAGTCGATAGAGGGAAAGCGCCCTGTCGGCATCTCCCGCCTGAGCGGCTGCCTGGCCGAGCGCAACGAGCATCGCCGTGTGCCAGAAATCGTCCTGACGAGCCTTGGCGACTACGAGTCCATCATTGGCGCTGCGCCGGGCGGCGCGGACGTCTCGCATGTCCAGCGCGAGCATCGCCGCGGCGAAGAGGAGCTCGGGATGAGCATCGCCAGGATCGCCGACGGAGTCGAGGGCGAGCGCAGCCTTGATCCAGCGGCGTCCTTCGGCAGCGTCACCGCTGCATCCCCAGAATGGCCAGAGCGCCGCAACCAGTGATCCGGCCAGGTTTGCATGTCCGGATCGAATCGAGGCGCCGATTGCGCCTCGCAGATTGTTTTGCTCTCGCCTGTACCAATCGAGCGCGGGCATTGGATCAGATGCCAGCAGCAGTGATCGGTAGCGCTGGGCCAGCTCGAGGTAATGCGCGGCGTGTGCAATTCGAACGCTTTTCAGCTCTGCGGATGCATTGAGCCTCTCCAACACGAAATCGCGAATTGGTTGCAAGAGTTCGAAGCGGGTTGGAGCGTCGGCGTGGCCAGACCGAATGACCAGTCTCCAGCGCACGAGCTCTTCGAGCCCGGTCGCGGCGGGGACGGATACCGGCGTTTGCGCCGCAGCGACTGCTTCTGCCGCGGCCAGATCGAATCCTCCCGCATGGATGGCTATGCGTTTCAGGAGCTCCCGCTGGGAGTCGTCCAGCTGTCCGTAGCTCCAGGCGATGGTCTGATACATGATGCGCTGAAGGGTTACGGGTTCGGCTTCGCCTGGGGTGACAGCTTCCTTCATCGTAGTCAGACGGGCATGAAGAACCTTCAGGCTGTCTGCCTGTGCGCGAGACGCGACCAGCTCAATCGCTAACGGCAGACCAGCAAGTCGCAAGCAGATATCAGTGATGACAGGCCCATCTTTTGCCGCAAGTTCGAAGCGGTGATCTGGTTCTGATGCCCGCTCGATGAAGAGGTGGACTGATGCCACCTCTCGCAGTGTCTCAACAGCCAGAGCGTCGGTTTTTTTTGGCAACGCCAGTGGACCGATCTCAAAGACTTCTTCATTCGGTTGAACCATTGGAGCCCGGCTGGTGACGAGGATGCTGAGATTTGGGCACGAACTCAATAGTGAATCCAGCATCGTGGTCGCGGCAAGGAGGTGGTCGACGTTGTCAAGAACAATCAGGTACCGTCGCTCGCCGACGTGCGCGGCATTGACTCGTTCGGTCTGGACAGTTGCAGGCTGACGGATGTCGAGGCCGGCGGCGATTGCCGAACCCAGCAGTTCCGGATAGCGCAACCCCGCCAGGGGAATAAAGAAAACGCCATCCGGAAAGCCATCCCCGGTATCTGCGGAGACCTGCCGGGCCAGAGCGCTCTTGCCGATGCCGCCAGGTCCGGTGATCGAGATCAGGCGCTGGTTCCCGCGCAACTTCTCGGCAAGTGCAACCCGTTCGGTCTCCCTGCCAATGTGGTCGCGGCAAGGAGGTGGTCGACGTTGTCAAGAACAATCAGGTACCGTCGCT
>CAYWSE010000075.1:6110-18356 GCA_964461025.1 uncultured Sphaerobacteraceae bacterium
GCTGGTTCCCGCGCAACTTCTCGGCAAGTGCAACCCGTTCGGTCTCCCTGCCAATCAGGACGCCTTTTGGTTCAGCTGGCTGCTGGTGAAGCCTGCCCATGCCGAATCCGCTTTCTGGCATCGATGCCGCGTCCATCCTTCACGTCAGCTACGGAAGAGCGTGGACATCGATCGGAATCGCTTCGTCGAGCGCGATTGCGTCGCTTCCCGATTCGACCCGCAGCTTTATCGTCGCCAGCTGGGCTTCGATTTGCTCGTCTTCGAGGAGATCGAGGCGTCCCTCCAAGCTGTCGGCGTAGAGCTCCATCGAAGCGGCGGCGAGCGCTTCTTCCTGTCTGATGCGACGAGCCTGGCGCCCGAATTCGCTGTCGATGCTCTGAATCGACACCTGGCGGGCGGCGTCCGCGAACGTTTTCTGGGCGTCAGCGGCGCGTTTGCGGGCGACGAGACTGTCGCGTTCCTGACGCATGCGGCGAATCTTGGTGTCGACATGATTGAGCTGGCTCTTGAGGCGCTCGACCATCAATTGCTGGGCTTCGGCCTGCTGACTGTAGACCTCTGCTGCTTCGAGCGCGTCGTGCCGGCGGCGCAGGGCTTCGCGGGCCAGATCGTCGTACCCCTTTCGGGCCGCGGCTTCGGCCTGGCTGAGTGATTTGCGGGCGATCTTTTCCTCATTTGCCGCTTCGGCTGATATGCGGTTGCGTTCCGCGGTGATGGCGACGAGTTGCTGGTGCCCGGCCTCGCGGGCCGATTCGGCTTCGCGGATCAACTGATCGAACATTTTCTCGGGGTCTTCCGCTTTGTCGATCGCGGCATGCACATTCGCCCGCAGCAGGCGGGAGAGACGATCCAGAATGCCCATGGCTTCCTCACAGTTCTGAAAGAACTCCGTTGCCCGGCCCACATCCGGTGATGCGGCTACCGGCGATTCGAACGGTTCCAACTGTCCCGGATTCTGGTCGCTGCGGGTTCGGCGGAAATCCGTAGGACTACGGATTTTGCCCTTCCCCGGTTCAGTGTTTCATTTTTCGCAGGTGGAACGATTCCGCCCGTATACTACACCGCACAGCACATGTAAAAAGGGGGGCAGCGGTCATGGGGGACACTGACTCAACGTCGACGGAAGACCAGCCTCCGCCGTCTTCTCCTATACCGGGGTCGGCGACCTGGAAATGGCTGCTGCCATTGCTTCTGCTTGCTGCTGTGGCAGTGACAGCCTGGTACTTCCTCAGGGAAGATGGTCCTCTTGATGACGCGCAGCAATTCCAAATTCTGACCGGTTCGGAAAACCGCATCCTCTTCGATGATCCGAACTCGGACGAGCCGACGATCATGGAACGATTCGAAGAGGAGCACGACGTCGACTTCGTCCCCTCCTACCAGGGGTCGGTCGATACGATGCTCGACATTCAAGCCGGCGCCGATCCGTACGATGCTGTCTGGCCGGCCAGCTCGATCTGGCTCAACCTCGGCAACACCGATGGCGTCGTTTCCGACATCGAGAGCATCATGGGATCGCCGGTTGTCTTCGGTGTGAAGCGGAGCAAAGCGGAGGAGCTGGGCTGGATCGGCGCCGACGTGACCGTGGCGGATATTCTGGCCGCCGTCGAATCGGACACGATTACCTTCATGATGTCGAGCGCGACACAGAGCAACTCAGGCGCAATGGCCTATCTGGGTTATCTCTATGCGTTCGCCGGTCAGCCCGATGTGCTTACGTCTGAGCATCTGCAGGACCCAGCGGTCGCCGAGCAGACGAGACGCATTCTGGGAGAAGTCGACCGAACGGCGGGATCCTCCGGTTTTCTGCGTGATCTCTTCCTCGAGCAATACGCCGCATACGACGCGATGGTCAACAACGAGTCGGCGATCATCACCGCCAATCAGGCATTGACGGAGCAGGGCGAAACCGACCTTCTTTATGTCATTTATCCCATCGATGGTCTGGCGCTGGCCGACTGGCCGCTCGGTTATGTCGATCGCAATGACACGGAAAAGGATGAGATCTTCGACGCGCTGCAGGCGTACTTGCTCTCTCCTGAGGTGCAGCAGGAACTCCTCGATCAGGGACGACGAACGAACCCTTTTACGTACGAGATGACCGAGGAGCGGATCGATCCGGGCATCTTCAATCCCGACTGGGGCATTGACATCAAGCGGGTGATCGACCCGATCGTCGTTCCAAGCGGACCGGTGCTGCATGAAGCGTTGACGCTCTATCAGTCGGCATTTCGCAAGCCGTCCTTCACGATTCTTCTGCTCGACTACTCCGGCAGCATGAAAGGCGACGGCAAAGAGGACATGACCGAGGCGATGCGGGTCATGCTCGATCAGGAGGAAGCCGCGACCTACTTCCTGCAAAGGACCGGTGACGACATCACCATCGTCATCCCCTTTACGGACGCGGTCGGCGATCAATGGAGGGTCGAGGGCAACGACAACAGCGAACTCACGAACCTCTGGGAACAAATCGCCAAGAAAGAGGTGGGGGGTGGAACCGACATCTATCTGCCGATCATCGCCGCGCTCGACGAGATGGAAGGAGCCATCGATGGGTACGCGCCGGCCATCATTTTGCTGACGGATGGCAGGTCTAAGGACGACAACGTCGAAGCCATGGAAGAACGATGGTTGGCGGGTTCGCCTGACGGTATCCCCGTCTACTCCATTCTCTTCGGCGACGCAGACGACGATCAACTTGAGAAGATCGCCGAATTGACGTCGGGGGATGTGTACGACGGGCGGGATGGGTTAATCGATGCACTGCGGGCATCGTTTGCCAATAGCTGAGTGATGACAGGACGGGGCGATGGAGAACAACCAGCCAGGGTTTGACGAGCTGCTGCGAGCACAGATCGCCCGCATTCAGCCGGTGGCTGCTGTCGCGGCTGTGGTCGCCACAGCTGTGCTCATCGCGGCGTTCGGCGTTCACTGGGCGGTGGCGATTCTGATTGGCGAGGCGGTTTACGCCGGGGTTTGGCTTCTCTTCGACCGGCCGGGCGAGCAACCCGTTGTCGCGCCAGTAGAGCAAACGGTGGAAGAGCTGGCTATTGACCGGAGTCGCGCCGCCGCTGCGAGTATCGCGGGATCGGTCGCCTGGCTGGATACCTGGGCCAGTCAGGAACGAGCGCCCGATACCAGAAAAGAGCTCGTTCGCGTGCAGGATGACATCGCGCAAGGGAACTCACTGACACAGATCAGCGCGGTGGTCAAAGAGATCACTATGCTGATGGACGCCATCGAAGAGGACGGCGAAACCAACCCCTCGAAGCTTGGAGCGGCGCCGCTCTATGCCACCAAGCTCGTCGATCCCTTCGATCAGATGCTGGAAAAACTGGTGAAAATGCTGCGCCGCCGGGTCATCCTCGCCGCCGATTTCTGGACGCGGTTCGAAGAGAGTGATTTACCCAGCTTTCTGAAAGCAGCCGAGGAGTTCTATCAGGAGTATCACAACAAAGACGTGCTCGATCTCGCTGCTCTTGCGGAGATCCTGCGAAACAACCTCGACTCGATCAATGACGACTGGGTCGATGAAGACGACGTGCCGAACAACGAGGAGCCTGACCCCAGGAGTGCCGATCGGCCCGACAACGCATTTGGGTCGAATGGCAACGAGAAGGAGAACGGAGTACTCCGATGACGCTCAATAACCGCCAAAAAGTTGGGCTGGCCATCCTTGCGGCGATCACTATTGCCTTTCTGCTCTGGTACTTCCTTGTTCGCCCAAACGGCTCCGATGGCCCCGAGAGCATCACGGTGGTCGGCTACGGGGGAGCGGTCAAGGCGCAATTCTTCGAGAATCCTGAGGTGACCAGAATTCTCCTAGAGAAATACGGCATTACCGTAGATATCAAACCTGACAGCACGAACAACGTGCTGTGCAAGGTCCCATTGGAGGGTACGGACTTTCTGTGGGCAGGGGATCAATCGCAGATCGAGACATATGAGGAATGCCGTGGGCGGAGCGATCCGTATGTCAATCCTGTCTTCAATACGCCACTGGTCATCTACTCCTGGTCCGACATCACAGATGTGTTGATAGACGAGGGCGTGGTGACAGTGGGAACGGACGGAGTGTACCGGGCCGATATGGTTGCTCTGTGGAGCTTGATTGACAGTGGGCAAACCTGGGACGACCTTGGTCTGAATGGCCGGCACAGCCGCGTGCTCGTTGCGACAACGAACCCGGCGTCGAGCACATCGGGCCAGATGTTTATGGGTCTGCTGGCCAACACCATGAACTGCCTGGAAGTAGTGTCGAGCACCACTGTGCAAGCAGTACTGCCCCATGTTCACGAATATGTTCCGCTACTCGGTTTCGTGCCTGATTCCTCGGCGCAGCTCTTCAGTCTCTATATTTCCCAGGGTGAAGGCGCATATCCTCTTGTCGCTCTGCTGGAATCGCAGATTATCGAGTCCGTCGTAGAAAACCCTGAGATGATCGATCAAGTTCAGGACAGGATTCGCATCATCTATCCAGAGCCCACCGTCTGGCTCACCCACCCGATGATTACGCTGACCGATGAGGGGCGCTTGCTTGCCAATGCGCTGCTAGACAAGGAGATTCAGGAGCTTGGTTGGCCGAATCAGGGGTTCCGCCCTTCGGTGGCGGGTGTACAGATTGATCTTGACGCAATTCCGATTCCAGGTTTCCAGCAGGAGATCAACTCGATTCTCAGCAATCCTTCGAATGCGGTGATGGGCCAGATTTTCGAAGCTACCTTGCCGGAATATGTGCCAGACCCCAACGCTCCGCCACTCCCCGTTTGTGAACCGGACGCACCGCCACCAGTTGGATCACCGGCAGCGGTCCGTCCAGGGGGGCCATAATGCGCAGCCCGTTGTCGAGGCCACAAAAACCGTTCTACTCGGGCAATGATCCTGACACGACCGGCAGGACGATGCGCGACGGGTAGGTAGCGTCGTGGTAGACGGTCTGGTGGGCTACGATGCAGTCCTCGCGGGTGGCCTCGGCGATGACACCACCGTGATTCGGGTTGCGGTCGAAGCGCGGGAAGTTGCTCGAGGAGATTTCGACCCGAATCTGATGACCGGGCAGGAAGACGTTGCTGGTCGCCCACAGATCGATCTCGAACTCCTCGATGGCGCCGGGCGTCAGGAAGTGCTCTTCGCGAGTTGATTTCCGGTAGCGAGCGCGGATGATGCCGTCGGTCAGGTTGCGGGCGTCGCCACATGGTGAAACATCGACCAGCTTTGCCGTGAAATCAGTATCGACCGCGCTACTGGCCGCGTGGAGGATCACCTTGACCGGTCCGGTGACCTCGACAGGCTCCTCCAGGACTGGACTCGAGTACACCAGCACATCGGGACGAGTCTCGGTTTCCGTTTGATCGAACGATCCAGCCGCCGCCCATTGGGTGTTGCAGCAGAGTGGCCCGCCGCGTGTGGGGGCCGGATTGAGCGGATCGTAGAGGTAATTGTCGGGCCGGCTGTCGCTGTCGGGTTGGCGGATCAGAGCGCCGTCGCCGAAAAGGGTATTCGCGTTGCCTGAGCTCGACAGGAAGTAATCGGTGTAGCGGGTCCGTGCGAGAGGCCACTCCTGCTCGTCGCGCCACTGGTTCAGCCCCATGACGAAAATGCGAACCGGCGCTTCGTCGTCGACGCCGTTGTCGATATCGCGCAACCAGCGGTCGAACCAGCGCAAGTGGATGCCATCGACGTCGGCCACGGTATGCCAGCTCCGCACGCCTGGGTCGTACTCCCCGACCGGGCTGAAGGTAACGCTGGTCATGTGCTCCCAGGGGCCGATCAGCAGACGGCTCCCCTTCCGCGCCTGTTCTGTTTTGGCTCCATCGCGCATGCCAAGATAGTTGGCGATCGTGCCGCCGAGGAAAATGTCGTACCACGCCCCGATGTTCAGCGTGGCGACATCGAGATCGCCATAGTGTGTCTCGACCTTCAGCTTGTCCCAGAAGTCGCTGTGCGCCGGATGCGCGAGCCACTCGTCGTAATAGGGCGCCAGCTCCGCCAGCTGCGGATCGCCGGAGATCGGCATGCGGTCGAACTCGGCATCCATCTGATCGATCCGGTCCAGCAGGCGCTCGAACTCTCCAGCATACGATGGGTCAGATGCGAGCTTTCGCGCCGCGGTGTTCGTGGCCAGGAAGGTGAGCGTCCAGCTCAGGTTGAAGTTGAGCTCGAACGCGCCGCTCTGGTAGGTCCAGCCCTCGTGGTAATCGGACGCAGTGACCGTTGGAACGATCGCCTGCAGCCCCGGAGCGCCGCCGAGCGCCGATTGCCATTGTGTCAGCCCGACGTACGAACCCCCGAACATGCCGATTCTGCCGTTCGACCAGGGCTGATCCTGTAACCAGGCACAGGTATCGTGACCATCCTGCCGCTCATTCGGGAAGGCATGAAAATCCCCTTCGGACGCCCATCGCCCACGGGTGTCCTGAATGACCACCGCATATCCTTCACCCACGGCTCGCAGAGCGAAGGGACCGGCGGAATTGACCACGGCCGCCTTGTCATAGGGGGTGCGCTGGAGGAGAACCGGGTACTGCCCTGGTTCGGCCGGGCGGTAGACGTCGGCGTACAGCACGGTGCCATCCCGCATGGCAACCGGCACATCTCGCTCGAACGTAACGGAGTATCCCTGTCGCATTCCCGGCCTCCTCAGCAGCTTCACGCGCGTGCGTCATCTTCGCATACGGTCGCGCCTTGCTGGCCACCCGTCGTGTAGGGGCGAGGTCCGCCTCGCTCGACCGGGCAACGGAGGCGTTGTCGCTACACGCTAGATCTGACGGCGTTGCTGCTACGGCGTGGAACGTGCCGGGTCATGGAACGGTCGAAGTGCGAGCGGGTTTGGTAGTCCGAGGGTTGAAGAGAGGCGATCGAGAAATGGCGTTTCGCTCAGATCGTCGAGCGATTCGCGAATCAGAATCACCCAGGCCGACTCGATCGCCGCACCGGCGGAGAGGATCGTGAACAATCTGAAGAGCGCGTCGGAGTCGTGTTCGCGGAGGAAGAGATCGAGCACATATCCATGGCCCACAACCGCCGCGGCACGCGCGGAATCAATGTGCAGCGCTCCCAGTTTGTGATATCTCCCCCACTCGATCGCCAGCAGCAGCACCGCGACACCGCTCAGCGTCAGCAGGGGAGTCCGCCGCCGCCGCAACACATCTGGGTAGAGCAATGCCATCCAGCCGGGAGACGAGACGATGATCGCCATATCGGCGATGGAGTCGAGCTGACCGCCGAACTCCGATCGCTCTCCACTGACCCGGGCGACAGCGCCGTCGAGTACGTCGGTCACCGCTGAGACGGCAATGCCCACACCGACCGATCTCTTCTTTCCAGTCAGCGCAAGAACCCAGAGTACCGGAGCGAGCAAGAGACGGCAGACACCGAGCCAGTCGGAGATGGTCTCGACCCGGTTCAACGCATTTCGGAGCGCTTGCGCTGGCGCGTTCATGCCACCAGCGATCTGGATGCCGCGAGCTGAAGATGCCCGCCCGTGTCGACGATCTCCCGTAGCGCCTGCACCGTTCGCCAAACGTCCTCGAAGGTCGAATAGAGTGCGACGGGAGCCAGACGGATGACGTTCGGGGCACGGAAGTCGGGCACGATACCGTGAGCTTTGAGCGCACGGGCGATCTGAACGGCATGTTCGTGCTCGACCGCGACATGGCCACCACGCCGCTCGGGTTCTCTCGGCGTGCCTATCGAGAAGCAATACGGTGATTCCGTAAGTCCGATGCGAACGAGCAGCTCGATCAGATACTCAGTCAGTTCGAGCGACTGAACCCGGATTTGCTCGATTCCCGCGTCATCGAAGATCTGTAGCGAACCGAGCAGCGCCGAGCAGGCGAGGAGCGGCATCGTGCTGATCTGCCATGCCCCGGCGCCAGCGGCGCCTTCCCACTCATGGAGCATGTCGAATTGCTTCGTCTTGAGATATCCCCACCAGCCGGTCAAACCGGGCGTCAAGGCGTGATGCCGCCGGTTGACGTAGAGCGCGCCGACGCCGCCCGGACCGGAGTTCAGATATTTGTAGGTGCACCAGAAGGCGAAATCGACGCCCCACTCCGAAAACCGGTGTGGAACTGCGCCGACCGAGTGAGCGCAATCGAAACCGACCGGAATGCCGCGTTCTCGCCCAGCGGCAGCAAGGCGTTCGATGTCGAGGAGCTGCCCGGAGCGATAGAGCACCGAGGGCAAGAGCGCCAGTGCGACGTCGCTGGTCATCGCAGCGACGATGTCGGCTTCGTCGATCGTTCGACCATCCCCCGATGGAATCAGCACCAGATCGCGATTGGGATCACCGCCACGCAACGCGATCTGACTCTGCAACGCGTAGACGTCTGAGGGAAAATCGAGCCCGGTGGCGATGATCTTGCGGCGATCGCCGTGTGGCTGATAGAAAGTGCTGGCGAGACTGTGGAGGTTGACCGTCGTGCTGCCAGTGACGACGACCTCGTCCGCCCCCGCCCCCGCCCCCGCCCCGACAAGTGGAGCCATCATCGCTCCAAGACGTTCGCCGAGCGTGAACCAATCGGGATCGGCCGCGAGCCAGCCGTTGATGCCCATCTCCTTCCATTGCGCGAGCGCCCGCAACACCGACGCTTCGGCATCGACCGACATGAGCCCGAGCGAGTTGCCATCCATATAGATCTGGCCACCGGGCAAGCGATGAAAACGGTCCCGAAATGCGCCAAGAGGATTCGATTCGTCGCGGCGGCGGGCGTCTTCAAGAGTTGGTTGCATGGGTCTTGCTTCAATTCAGGAGATGCGGACTTCGTACCGGCAGACGGAGTCGAAATCACTTCCTCGCGTATGTTCGCGCTAAAATGCATAATATCAGAGCGGAACAGTTCGTCTGCGGCAGTGATCCGATGATGCATCGCCGGCGTAGACTTGGTTGAAGCTCTCTGTTGCAGACGCAATCAGGCTTCACCACTGATTCCCCGCTGGACAATCCGGATTGGCTCTCTGGACCGCGACTCCCCGATCGCCCAGGGCTGTACTGTCATCCCTCAGGCGCTCCTCTCCTCACTTCCAGAGCATGACGGAAAGCCGCAAACGAAAGGCTGTTGCCAACCATGCTCACCTCACTCTTTGGCAAGAAGAAGCTCGCCATGATCTCCCCGGCGGAAGCACTGCCCGGAAGATCGCAACCCGCCTATGAGATTCCGGCGGTGCACGATGTGCTCGGCACGCCGTTGCAGCCACCATTTCCCAGTGGAATCGAGACAGCCTACTTTGGCATGGGCTGTTTCTGGGGCGCCGAGCGGCTCTTCTGGAAGCTACCGGGCGTCTACACCACCGCGGTCGGGTACATGGGTGGGTTTACGCCGAATCCGACGTATGAGGAGGTCTGCAGCGGCCAGACTGGTCACGCTGAAGTCGTGCTCGTGGCCTACGATCGCGAGCAGCTCTCCTACGAAGACCTGCTCATTCACTTTTTCGAGGAGCATGATCCAACGCAGGGGATGCGCCAGGGCAACGACATCGGCACGCAATACCGTTCGGGCATCTGGACGACGAGTGAAGCCCAGCGGTCCACTGCCATCGATGTGATCAGCAGCTACGACGACAAGTTGCACCAGGCGGGCTACGGCAGTATTACAACGACTGTTGCAGATGAAGCGCCATTCTTCTATGCCGAAGGCTATCATCAACAGTATCTGGACAAGCATCCCAACGGCTATTGCGGTCTCGCGGGGACGGGCGTTTCGTGTCCCGTCCCATGGGCCAGGAAGGCCGACAAGGAAACGATCGGGAGTGAGATGCCGAAAACGAATGCCGAGTGGAAGCAGCAGCTGACCCCCGAGCAGTACCACGTGCTGCGGGAAGCGGGCACTGAACGCGCTTTCACGGGTAAATATGTCGACACCGAAGACGACGGACTCTATCGTTGCGCGGCTTGTGGGAATCAGCTCTTCGACAGCGAAACGAAGTTTCACTCCGGTTCTGGCTGGCCGAGCTTCACGGAAGCATTGCCAGGGGCCGTGGAGCTGATCGAAGACCGCTCACATGGCATGGTCCGTACCGAAGTCCGCTGCGCGAAATGCCACTCCCACCTCGGCCACGTCTTCAACGACGGACCGCCTCAGGCTGGCGGTCAGCGCTGGTGCATGAATAGTTGTGCACTCGATTTGGTGACCCGTAATTCGTAGATCGTAATTCGTAGGCCGTAGGTCGCAGCGCGCGGAGGAACGTGGGTCGCGAGGGATCGGCGTCCCAAGACCCATTCACTATCAACTATCCACGATCTACGACCCACGGTCTACGACCTACGGCCTACGTTCCCCGTCCCGTGTATGATCCTCAGCGAACGATCGTTCACGCGATGGGATCAGGATGTATTGCACCCAATGTGGCGCGGCTGTATCGGCTGGCGCCTTGTTCTGCGGAAACTGCGGTTGGCAGGTCGCGGTCAAATCGACCTGGCAGGAGGAGGTTCGGGCCCGGGAAGCGCGCGGCCTGAAGCTTTGCGTGAAATGCCGCAGCGAGATTCCGCTGGAGGCGACGGTTTGTCATCGCTGCGATACACCGCAACCAGCGTATGACAGATGTCTCTGGGCCCCCGCTCAGGCGCCGTCCGCGGCTCCAGCGACTACCCGTCCACCTCAGGTGCGGATTGACCATCAACCGCTGACGCCACCTGAACCGCTCGACATTGCATCGACGCCATTGGCATCTGTAGGCAGAAGGATGGCCGCGTACGCGATCGATATCGTTGTTCTGGTGTTCATTGCCGTTCTCGTCGTTTTCGCGCTGGGCATCGATCCGGAAGATTCGCAAACACAGAATCAGCAGCTGGCGATCTACGCGATCATCACGCTCGTCTACTTCACCATCAGCGAAGCCCTGACCAGCCAGACCGTCGGCAAGCGCTTGACCGGCATCAAGGTCGTGACACTCGATGGTCAACCGATCTCGTGGGGGAAATCGGCCATTCGCAACCTGATGCGGATAATCGACTCCCTGCCGGCGCTCTACATCGTCGGGCTGATCGTGATGGCCCGAAGCGACCGTCTGCAGCGACTCGGCGACAAAGCAGCCGGGACGATTGTTATTATGAACACCAGACGCTAGCAAATAGTCCAGGGACGCACCCAATGAGCGGTCTGCCCCAGTTCAGGGAGCAGCAAGTCCACATCAGCGGATTGGGCAACGATCGCCGGTTTGCTGAGCTTGTTATCACCGCGCTCACAAGTGCCGGCATTCGGGCGACGACATCGACAAACCCAAGCGGCGAATTTCGGCCCGAAGAAGAGATCGCAGTCGATGTGCGCGACGCGACCGTACTTGTGTTGCTTTGCTCTGAATCCTCCTTGCGCGATCGAAAAATCCGTCAAGAGCTCCACTTCGCCTGGCGCTTCGACCGGCCAATCATTCCGATTCTCCTGCAGCCGCTCCACTATCCGGACGACGTGGTTTACTGGCTTGAAGGAGCGCAGTGGATCGAGGCATTTAGCGAAGAAAGCCCCTGGCGGCAAGAGCTGCTTCTCGCGCTGGCGGCAAACGGCATGTCGCCAGACGGCATCGAGGTCATGTCCTCAGTTTCGCCCGTTCGGCGAACGTCGGTCTTTCTCCCACAGAGCGATATTCCGGCAGCAACTGGGCGCCTCATCGGTCGCCAAAGGGAGTTGCAGTCGCTCGCGGAAGAGGTCAGACGTCACCGACTCGTCACCTTGACCGGATCAGGCGGAACCGGGAAAACGCGTTTGGCGGTGGAGCTGGCGAGAGTCGTGCAGCCGTTCTTTCCGGATGGTGTCTTTTTCATCGAGCTTGGTTCAACAGCCGATCCGGAAGCGGTTCCGGAGGTTGTGGCCCGCAAACTGCATATCGAACCGGTCGGCAATGAGCCGTTTGCCTCGGCGGTCGGACGGAGCCTGCGGGATCGGCGCCTCCTGCTCATTCTTGACAATTTCGAGCATGTGCTCGGCGCAAGCGGATTTGTTGCTGAACTGCTGCGATCAGCCGGTTCGATCAGCATGTTGATTACCAGCAGAACGGCGACAAGCCTCCCTGATGAGATTGAATTTGAGCTTGGACCTCTGGATTTGCCTGATTCCACACAGGCAAATCGCACCGAAGAGCTTTCCAATGTCTCCGCTGTGGAACTCTTCGTCGAACGCGCCAAAGCCGCACATCCAGGGTTTGAACTGACACTAGCGAACGCCGAAGCAATCGCCACGCTGTGTTCGCTCCTGGATGGAATCCCACTGGCTATCGAACTCATGGCCAGCAAGGCGCGAGTGTTGACTCCCG
>CAYWSE010000076.1:0-17453 GCA_964461025.1 uncultured Sphaerobacteraceae bacterium
CCGGGCGCCAAAGTCGTCGGCGTGCCGGCGACACGTCTTTCGTGACCACCGACCCCGCTCCCGTGGCAGCGCCGTCGCCGATCGTCAGCGGCGCGACAAGCATCGAGTCGCTGCCGATGAAGACGTTGGCGCCGATGGTGGTGCGGTGCTTCTCGACTCCATCGTAATTGCAGGTGACCGCTCCGGCGCCGATGTTCGTGTTCTGGCCGATCGTCGCGTCGCCGAGATAACTGACGTGCCCTGCCCTGACACCGGTGTGGAGGTGGCTGTTCTTGATCTCGACGAAATTGCCGATGTGCACGCCGTCGTCGACCACAACGCCGCTGCGTAGGTGCGACCACGGGCCAACGTGGCAATCGTTGCCAACTTGCGATGACCGCACAACTGAGCTTTCGATGACGGTCCGATTGCCAACCGACGAGGACTCAATCGTCGTGTTCGGACCGATCGTGGCGCCAGCGCCGATCGATGTCGTGCCCTGCAGGATCGTGTTCGGGAGGATGGTTGACTCAGGACCGATCGTCACGCCGGCATCGATGAAAACGGTCGCCTCGCCGACGATGGTGACGCCTGAGCGCATCAACGTCTGATTGATGCGACGGCGCATGACGCCGTCGACAACGGCAAGCTCGGCCCGGTCGTTGACGCCCAGCAGCGTTTCCGGCGACCCCTCGATGGCGATGACTGCAGGCGTCGATTGAGCGTCCAGATGGGCCGCGGCAACGAGGTCGGTGAGGAAGAGCTCATGTTTGACAGGATTGAGTGGCAGGGTTTCGAGCGTCGTCCTTGCCCAGGCGGCATCGAGTATCTGGATGCCGCTGTTGATTTCGGTTCGGCCCGACCGTTTCGCCGGATCGTCGGCGACCTTCTCGATGATGGCAACCGGAGCGCCTCGATCGTCGCGTTCGACCCGGCCGTAACCGGCCGCATCGTCGACGGTGCAGGTCAGCAGACCAACGCGAGGCCGCGCGGCGGTCCAGGCAGCACGAAGGCGCTCGAGATCAGCGACACCGACCAGTGGATGATCGGCGTAGACGACGAGCGCGGCAGACGACGCATCGATCGTTCGAAGGGCGGTGAGCACGGCGTCGCCGGTGCCGCGGGGCGGATCCTGAACGACGATTCGCGACCGTGCCGCCAAATCCCCCACTTCGGAACGCTGGACCATCTCGGGGCTTCCCACGATGACGACGTCATCCGGATGGAGCGCCTCCACCGCATTCAGCACATGTTCGAGCATGGAAAGACCGGCCACCTGATGCAGCGGCTTCGGCAATTCGGATTTCATGCGAGTACCGGCGCCGGCCGCAAGGATGATGGCAGCCAGTTTCGGCGACGCCGGTTCGGGCGTCATCGACGCGCCAGCCCGGCGCGTTGCGCGTTGTCGCTCAGAGGCTGGCGGGCCAGGATTCGAACCTGGAATATGGGATCCAAAGACCCGTGTGATACCATTTCACTACCCGCCAATTATGGTAAGTATAACCGGGGAACGCAGGGCACGCTGCAACCGCCAGCAAGGGGAAATAATAGCACCGGGGCCTGGGGTCCGAGGTCCGGGGTTCCGGCGTCGTCTGGGCAAGCATTTGGCGCACGCTGTGCGCGGCTACGGCGGGGCGATGGTTTGCGGGGTTCGGGCGTCGTCTGGGTGGGCGCTTGGCGCACGCTGTGCGCGGCTACGACGGCCCGATCCAACGGCTAGACGCCGAGGGCGTCTTTGACCTTGTCGAAGAAGCCGCGGTGGACGGGTTGCGGGGTGAGCTCGCTGCCGAGGGATTGGCCAAGCTGTTCGACAAGCGATCGCTGCTCGGCGGTCAGATCCTTGGGGATGATCACGTGGATCGTGACGATTTGGTCGCCGCGATCGCTCCCCCGCATGTCGGGCACGCCCTTGCCTTTGAGGCGGAACTGCTGACCCGACTGGGTTGCGGACGGCAGTTTGAACGCGACTGGACCATCGATCGTTTGCAGCTCGATTTCATCGCCGAGAATCGCCTGGGCGATGTTCACGCCGACTTGAAGAGAGATCGTTTTACCCTGCCGGGTGAAGAAGGCATGCGGTTTGATGCGGGCTTTGACGAAGAGGTTGCCGGTGGGTCCCCCATTCGGACTCGCCTCGCCCTGTCCTGACAAACGAAGCGTGGCGGACTCGTCGATGCCCGGCGGCACGGTGACCGAGATGCGGCGAGCATGCGTGACCCGCCCCTTGCCCCGGCATCGCGGACAGGGATCGGTGATGCGCACACCGTCACCCTGACAGGTGGTGCAGGCTGATGAGGTCATGAACTGACCGAGAATCGTCTGCTGAACGCGGCGAACCTCGCCGCTGCCGCCGCATGTTTCACACTGCGGCGCGGCTTTGCCATCGCGCATTTTGGTGCCATGGCACCCTTCGCACGTTTCGAAGCGAGTGATCTCCACTTCCTTTTCGGCGCCAAAGACTGCTTCTTCGAACTCGAGTTCGACAGTGACCTGGAGGTCCTGCCCTTTCGATGCCGATGGTCGCCGGCGACCACTCGAACCGCCGCCGAAAAAGGTCTCGAAGATGTCGCCGAACGGTGAACCGCCAAATCCGAATGGATCGCCACCCGGCATGCCATTGGCGGAATGACCGAACCTGTCGTATTGCGACCGCCGATTGCTGTCTGACAGGATTTCGTAGGCTTCGTTGATTTCCTTGAACCTGTCTTCGGCTTCGGGCGCGTTGTTGATGTCCGGGTGGTACTCGCGCGCGAGTTTTCTGTATGCGCGACGCAGCTCATCGGCGCTCGCGGTGCGCTTGACGCCGAGCACCTCGTAGTAGTCGCGTTTCTGGGTTGTTCGGTCTGCCAACGAAGTTCTCACAGGGTGAACACGGAACGGCCCAATCGATTCGACGCGGGTGACGGAGCCGGGACGCGCGAACCCTGGGCACGGTGGTCATTATATGCGCAAATGCTGAGAACGAACACCCGATCTGGCACTCTCATCCCGAGACTGCCAACCTTTCACGGGATCTTCACGCTCCCGAGCGCCAGAATGAGCCTTTCAGCTGAATGGTCTGGAAGAACCAGGGGGCGGCGAGCATCAGGTACATGCGACCCTCCAGACCGTCGATGAGCGGTTGCGGCAACCCGGCCGTGCCTGAAGCAGCTCCCAGAATGGCTCCGGCAATCGCCGCACGGGAGTCGGCAGCGCCACCGAGTGCCGCCGCGGCATAGACGCCGCTCTCGAAGTCGGAAGCCTTCGCCGCGGAGGCAACCGACGACAAGACAACAGGTACCGCACCGTCGCCAAAACCGGCGCGCGCAGCGATCTTCTCGAACGAATCCTCCGCTGCGATGCCTGATTCGATCATCCGAAACCCGGCCGTGAACTCCTCGGAGAAATCGAGTGCCGCCAGATGGTTTGGCAGCAGGTTCGTGGCGATTTCTCCCAGTGCCGACGCCCGCAATGCCTCGGCAACGATGCTGATCGAAGTTGCGGCCAAGGGATCGGCATGCGTCATTTCGGCAAGGGGCTTCGCCCCCGCTGGGATCGACGAAGCGCCTCTCGCCGCGTCGCCTGCAGCGATCAAACCGAGGGCAATGCCTCGTGCCGCGACATCCCCCGTCACGCGAGCGTCTGATGCGACGCCTTCTTCGGCGAGCTCGATCGCCTCTCGCGTCGCAGGATTCATCCAGCGGCGTGCTTCACCGCGAGCGAGAATGGCCAGGCGGGCCAAGATGTTGCGAGGATCGAGGTCACCCGACGAGGCGGTAAACGATTCGACGATGCAGAGGACGCCCTCCGAATCGTCGGTGAACTCGCCCGCAGCGAGCTCGGCGCCGTCGTCGAAAACACGAGCGTAGTAGCGATCGATGCGCCCGTAGCGTTCGGCGACGCGTTCCCGGGTCCAGCCCTCGACCGGCATGCCGAGCGCGTCCCCTATTCCCATGCCCAACAGCGCGCCAAGTACGCGATCTTGCCGTAGTGACATTTTCGTTCCGGTTTCTCACATATGACGCGCCGATTGACGCTCACGGAGGCACTCAATAGACTGCCATTGGATTGGCAAGGGGATTGCATCCCCAGACAGTCAGTGTAAATCGGCACGCTGGTTCTGACCGAAGAAAGCACATCGATGACTCGTTCCCTGGCTCTGATCAATGGCACTGTGATGACGATGGACGCGGCAAATCCGCGCGCCAGCGGCGTGGCGATCCGCGACGGCGTCGTTGTCGCAACCGGCGCGGACGATTTGGTCCGCAACGCGGCCGGCCCGGATGCCATGGTGATCGACCTGAAGGGCCACACCGCGATACCCGGACTGAACGACGCGCATTGCCATCCGATGGGCGTTGGTCACGCCCTTGCCGACGTCAACGCCGGCAACCCACCGTGTGAATCGATCGCGGCGATCGTCGAGGCGTTTCGGGCGCGTGCCGCATCGACGCGTCCGGGTGCGTGGATCGTGGGGCGGGGCTACGATCAGGGGCGGTTGGAGGAGCGGCGGCACCCAACCAGATACGACCTCGACGGAGCAACCAGTGTGCACGCTGTGTTTCTCTATCGTGCCTGTCACCACATCGGAGTGGCGAATTCAGCGGCGTTGCGGGCGGCAGGCATCGACAAATCAACCGCCGATCCCGAAGGGGGCACAATCGATCGCGACGACCATGGCGAACCGACTGGCGTTCTGCGCGAAACGGCGATGAACCTCGTTGGCGACGTCATCGGCGATCCGAGCGAAGCGCAGATTCGGGCGGCATTGACGCTGGCGGGCAACGCCTACCTCGCGGCCGGCGTCACCAGTGTGACGGAAGCGGTCGTTCGGCGACCGGAAGAGGTACGTGCATACCAGTCGCTCGCGCGAACTGGGGAACTGCAGGTGCGAACCTCACTGATGATGATCATCGAGGACACACTCGACGCAATGATCGATCTCGGCATCAGCACTGGCTTTGGCGACGACATGCTGCGGATCGGTCCGGCCAAGCTCTTCAGCGACGGCAGCATCGGCGGCCACACCGCACGCGTGCGGAAGCCATTCGAAGGAACAACGGACACGTACGGTCTCTGGATGGAGGATCCGGAGAAGATGAAGCGCGATGTTCGTCGCGCTCACGACGCCGGTTTTCAGGTCGGCGTGCATGCCATCGGCGACGCGGCGATCGATCTGATTCTCGATGCCTACGAAGATGCACAGCGGGAGAATCCACGACCGGACGTCCGCCATCGCGTCGAGCATTGCTCGATCGTCGATTTGGCGACGATCCAGCGCCTCAAGTCGATCAGCGTGGTGCCCATTCCGGGAACATCTTTCCTCTATTATTTCCGGGAGAGCTATGTCAACAATCTCGGATATGACCGTATTCGCTATGCCTACGCGATGAAGACCTTTCGCGATCAGGGAGTGATCGCCGCGGCCAGCAGCGATGCGCCAGTCGTCTCGCTGAATCCGGCTGTGGGATTGAGCATGATGATGAATCGGGTCGATGTCAGCGGCCAGGAGGTCTGGCCGGAAGAACGCGTCTCGCTGGAGGATGCTGTCCGCGCGTACACCGTCAACGGAGCATATGCATCTCACGAGGAGAGTCGTAAGGGACAATTGTCGCCGGGCATGCTCGGCGACGTCACCGTATTCGAGACCGATCTCGAATCGCTTTCGGGCGACGAGATTGCCTCGGTTGCCGTCGATTACACGATTCTGGGTGGAGAGGTCGCGTTCAGTCGCGATTCCGCCGCCTGACAGGAAGGAAAGACAGTATGACAACGATTCGCTATCTGGGGCACTCGGCTTTCGTGCTCGATGACGGTCAAACGACGGTGATGGTCGATCCCTTCCTGACCGGAAATCCGACCGCCACAACGAAGGCGTCCGATTTCTCACCGGGAACGGTTCTGATCACCCACGCCCACAACGATCATCTTGGCGACACGGTGGAGATCGCCAGTCGTGCTGGTTCCCAGGTGGTGGCCACCTACGAAATCGCCGAGTGGATCGGCAGTCAGGGAGTGGAGAACGTCACCGGCGGCAATACGGGAGGCACCGTCCCGTTCAACGGCGGAACCGCCAAGTTCTTCCCGGCATTTCATACGTCGTCGTACTCATTCAGTGGCGAGCGGGTTGCGATTGGTTTGCCAACGGGCATTGTGGTGCGATTCGGCGGCAAGACGGTTTACTTTGCCGGCGACACCTGTCTGTTCAGCGATATGAAACTGATCGGCGAGGAAGGACTCGATGTCGCCGTGCTGCCGATTGGCGACTACTTCACGATGGGGCCGGACGATGCCCTGCGCGCAGTGACCTTTCTCACTCCAGGTCTGGTGATTCCCTGTCATTACGACACCTTTCCGCCAATCAAACAGGATGCCGGCGCTTTCAAGTCGCAGGTCGAGACACAGACGACGTCGACATGCGCTCCCCTGAAGCCAGGCGAGTCTCTTGATCTCGGTTAGGGCTGCCACGATGTCCACCGAATCGTTCGACGCTGAACTCAAACGGACCGCTTTTCAGAAGAAGGCAGTCGTCAAATTGAGCGCAGACCAGACGCTCGAGCTGGCGATTGGGTTTTTCCGGGAGCGAGGCTACCGGGCGAGCCGGACCGGCCGGCCCGGCCAGATGTTCGTGATGGGCGGATCAGAGGGCGGTTTGCCGCGAGTGACCGGAGAGATCGCGGCAAGAGCGAACGTCGGCAAACCCGGCACGACGTTGGTGACCGTCGACGCGGCCGGCGAGAAACTTGGTCCGGCGATGGGCGAATTTATGGTGTTTCTGAGGGCAGAGAACAAGCGCCATGCGAGCAGCCGGCAGTCGGCAGCCAGCGGTCGGTGAGCGCGCATCCAAGACCTCGTTTTCCGCGCGCCGCAATCGCCGATCAGGTTGAAGGCGAGCACCGCGAAAAGCGGCGCAAGTCCAGGGACGAGCGAACACCACCGCAAGGTGGTTGGGTAGATCGTGTCCTCGCGAATCTTCTGCTCCACGCCGGTGTTGGACGCTGAACGCCAAGTCCGACTACGCTGAAACTCACTTCGATTAGGAATCGAGCAATGTGCACTTTGTCACGGGGCCTCTTGCACATATTGCGTGCCCAGGCGTAGTATCTCTTGCAAGGAGGAGCACGCGATCTCTCCGCGTGTCCCTTGCAATCGTCCGCAGTTGCATCAGGGGGTAAGACAGATGAACAGCGAGAGACGAGACCGTCAGCTTCGTGTGTCGAGGCGCGGATTTCTGAAAGCGGGCGGCGTCGGCGCCGCTCTGGCCACAGGTTCCGTGGGAGCCGTGGCCTTTGGCTCGTCGAGGGCATATGCGCAACAAGCCTGGGACGAGGAATACGACATTGTCGTGGTTGGTTCCGGCGGGGCTGGATTTGCGGCAGCGACAACCGCTCACCATCTGGGCAGCAGCGTCATCGTTCTGGAGAAGGGCACCTACGTCGGCGGCACCACGCTCGTTTCCGGCGGAGGCATGAACATACCGAACAGCCGGCAGATGCAGGAAGCAGGGCTGGACGATCCGCGGGATGAAGCGCTGAAGTACTTCGCCCGATACTCCTGGCCGCATCTCTACAACCCGGAGCATGAAACGCTCGGCCTTCCCGCGCACGACTACGACATGATCAGCGCCTACTACGACACGGCAGCCGAAGCGATGGACTTCATCGAGGCCTCCGGCGCCCAGGAGTGGCGTATCCAGTACATCGGCGGCAGCGTTCCTCCGACGCCGAACGTCGATTATATGGACCACTTCGAGGAGAACATTCCAAAGGTCGGCCGGACGCTCGTGACGATGGACGAAGCAGGGAACGAGGCGTTCGGTGGAACCCTGATAGCCCGGTATCAAGCCTATGCCGAGGCGAACGGCATTCCGGTCAGACTCGGTCATCGGGCAGAGCGAGTCGTGTTGAACGATTCGGGCGCGGTTATCGGGGTCGAAGTGGCAGTCACTGATCTCAGTGGCGCGACGCCGGAGAGCGGCACACCGACGCCTGCTTCAATCATCTCCATCCGTGCGAACAAGGGAGTCATTTTCGGCAGCGGCGGTTATGGGAAGAATGCTGAGATGATGCATCACCTAATGCCGGCTCCGTACTATGGAGGGTGCGGCGCTCCCACGAACGAAGGAGACTTCCTGCGCATCTCCTCTTCAGTTGGCGCACGACTGGGCAACCTTCACAATGTCTGGCGAAATGAAGGCATTTACGAGCAGGGTGTGGCCAGTCCGAGCGCGTACAACTGCATCTGGTTCCACAAAGGCGACTCGATGTTGGTCGTGAATGGAACAGGTCGGCGTTTCCACAACGAACGGCGGAACTATCAGGACCGCAACATGGCTCATCTGGGATGGGATCCAAACGACGCAACATTCCCCAATCTGCTTGGATACCTGATCTACGATCAGCGGGTGGCCGAAAACTGGGCCGGCAACTTTCCCTACCCGGCAGCCGGCCAGGAAGCGCCATACGTGCTTTCGGCCGACACCCTCGAAGAGCTTGGGGCGGCAATTCGCGAACGCGTCGCCAGTCTGCCTTCGATCACAAAGGGTTTGCAGCTTTCCGATCAGTTCGAGGCGAATCTGGTCGAGGAAGTGGCCAAATTCAATGGCTATGCCGCCTCGGGCGACGATCTGGACTTCCGCCGGGGCCAGTTTGGGTATGACGAAGGGTGGCAAACGGCGCCAAGCGCCGAGAATGCACCGTTGACCGAGTGGCCGTCGGAGGGTCAGGTGCTGAAGTCGATGTATCCGCTGGCCGAAACTGGACCGTACTACGCGATCATCGTGGCCGCTTCGGCGGTGGATTCGAATGGCGGGCCGGTCATCAACCGCTACGGTCAGGTGCTCACGTGGGAAGGAGCTCCGGTCGAGGGGCTATATGGAGCGGGAAGCTGTATCGCTTGTCCGTCGGTGAATGCCTACTGGGCAGGCGGCATGACATTGGGCGTCGCTCACGTCTTTGGGTATGCTGCGGCGAAGCACGCCCACGAGTCGGCGGGCACTTCCGCCTGATCTGCACTGCGGGCTCCGGTCAGGCGTGGCCGGAGCCCGCATTCCGAGGATTACGATGTCCCGTCCGCTCAGCCAGCTCGTGTACGAACCCTTCCAGGAGGCTTCGTCCGGTCCGCGAATAGTGACACTGCACGACTTCAGCGCATTCGGCGGATCAATGAGAGAACTGGGATTAGCGGTTGGCGGAGACGGCGCTGTCATTGGCTTGCAGTCGGCAAAAGGTGTGCACAGCGGGCGAACCATTGTTGGTTACACGTGGTTTATCGGCCCTTTGCACCAAACGTCGCCGATCCATTTCGGCGAGTCGCTTGCCGACGTCGAGCGCTTCCTCTGGGACGAAGTCGAGCGGCAAGAGGGCGTTGAGGCGACCCTGCCCGTACTGGTCGGACGTGGCCAGGGGGCGGCAATGGCGCTGGCGACTGCGGCGGCCGTGCCGGACCTGCTATCCGGCGTCGTGGCGATCGATCCGGTCTTTCCAATCATTCCTGGATGGGAACCACCGTTGGCACAGCTCGACGGACTGCCGACTTTGCTGGTCAACGCGGGAGAGAACCGGGGAATCCAGGGACTCGTCTCGGGTGAAGCGGAATTGCGAACTTTGTTCGACCGCTGGGGCGGCAACACAACAACGATCGATGGCGCGTCATCTGACGACGCTCTCCCCCTCGCCTCCATCCGCACCTGGATAGCATCGCAGCCGGTTCGCACATTGCGTGATACGGTTTAGCGCGTTGCGCCCCAAGCGGGTTTGACCGAAACGACCTTTTTGCAGGCGAGAAGGACCGGACGTTGTCATCGAACGCCACATCGACGATTTTGCTGCGACGTCAACTTCTCGCGCAGCATTTGGTGCTCCTCCTGCCCGGATTTGGGAGGTGGGCGAGTCGCATCCGGGAGTTCGAAACGCCCTACGGGAGCGCCGGGATACGTCAGCTCGAAGTGCTGTATGTGTTGCGCCACGACCTGATTTCGCAAGCCGATTCGTCAGCGACCGAGATTGCGCACTTCTTTCAGATACAGCGAAGCGTGGTGACCCGCATTCTCGCGAAGCTGGAACGCGGCGGGTACATCGAGCGATCCACCGACCCAGGCGACGCGCGTTCGCAGCAAGTGACCATCACCGAACGCGGCCGGATGCTGAGCGATTATGTGGAACACGTCTACTTCGACGAAATGCTCGCCGCTCTGGGAAGCGTCGGCGACGGGGAGCTGGAGTGCCTGGAGCGCAGTCTGGCGTCACTGGAGAAGATTTCGGCCGTGCTGAATCCCGGCGGGAAAGACGATCGCTGGCAACGCCGTTTGCACAGCTCACACGATACGACGCCGGTCACGTAAGCGGGGCCGGTAACGAGCGCGCCACCGTTATACTCAGTGGACGTGCCGCTCCGCGGCTCGGTATGCATGCCCCAGTAGCTCAGCGGATAGAGCATCCGCCTTCTAAGCGGAGGGTCGCAGGTTCGATTCCTGCCTGGGGTACCACTACCGAACATGACGAACGCACATTGGCAAAGCGAACCGGGTCTAGACCAATGAGCAGCGAGTCGTTGCGATAGACGCCTTTTTGCAGAACTCGTCAGAGAGAAGGTGCCCGTGATGGGCACCTCTCCCCTCCGAGTGTATGCATTTGGCAGGCGCCATCGTTACCTTTCATAGAGTGACGACAGCACTGGGAGAATTCGGTAGCTGACACCCCTCGGGTCGACCGTCCAGTTGAGGATCGACGCGAACGCCCGAACCCAAGCTCGAACATGTACTCGTAGCTATCGGACCGCATGATTGGACCGCACTTGCCGAACGCTTGCGGCGCTTACTCACTCTCGTCTCCAGAGAACAAGCAACAAGGGAGTGCGTATGCCCGCTTTCCTGCCTGGCGAAGTGCCACAAACGACACCGTTGATCGATCCTTCGAAGGCGATTCGTCTCACGTTTGAATTCAACGGAGAACACGTTCTCCTGGTTGAGCGCCAGTCTTTGACAAAGACGACTCCTGCCACGGACCAAAGAGACACGAGAGATCGATCAGGCTTCTGGCTCGATCTCGTGGACCGCCAAAACCGCACACTTTACCGGCGTGTCCTGGTCAACCCGATCGCCACGACCGTAGAAGCGCCGGCTCACGACCCGGACCACCCACTGTCTCGCGTTCTCATCGCCGATTCCCAAGGCAGCTTTGCGGTGGTTTTGCCTGACTTGCCTGATTCACTTTCGGTTGTGATTTTCAGCAGTCCGGCCGACCCCCGTGATCCGGCCGGAGCGACGAAGCCAGCACGAGAAGTCGCCCGATTTCAGCTGGGCGACGGTTGGGAGGAGCAGGCATGACCACGAGCGACGGCACGATTTTGAGCGCCACAAAGATCGTCGACAACGGACCAGACGCACTGAAATGGACATTGGTTCTGCTTCCGGATGGCTATCAGTCAGGTCAAATGGCCCAGTGGCATGTGGATGCCCAAGCTTTTGCCAGTGCGTTTTTCGCTGAACCACCTTTTACCGATCCTGGTCTGGCTGCGGCAATCAATATGTATCGAATCGACGTCACTTCTACTGACACTGGCGCGGACGATCCCAACCCGTGCGGCACCGACAATACCGGCTCGGGTGCGACATCCATGACTTATTTCGACGCCACCTTCTGCTATGGAGGCGCCACCCGACGATTGCTTGGCGCTGACCGAACCACGGCGAGAAGCGTTGCGAGTGCGCAGGTGCCTGAATGGGATCAGGTCCTGATCATCGTGAATAGCGCGACGTTTGGCGGATCGGGTGGGGACGTCTCTGTGACGTCGCTTGCCAACGGCGGCGGTCACACGTGGCAGGAGATTGCCATCCATGAAATTGGCCACTCAGCATTCCATCTCGCAGACGAGTACGAGTATCTGGAAGGGTGCTCAAGTGGCGAGACCGGTCACGACGACTACATTGGTTCCGAACCTATGGAGCCAAACGTCACGACAGACAGCAACCGCAATTCGATCAAGTGGCGTGGACTGATTGACGCGGCAACGCCAATGCCGACAACCCAGAACGCGAACTGCAGTCAATGTGATTCTCAGCTGAGCCCGCTGGCTGCAGGCGCCATCGGCGCGTTTGAGGGCGCTCACCACTTTCACTGCGGCCTCTTTCGTCCGGCGTTCGATTGCATGATGCGGAATTTCGGGACGTTTTGCCTCGTTTGCGAACAGCAGATTCGGGGCGTATTAGCATGGCGAGGGTTCGAACTTGCTCCAGCCAGAGTAGCTCGAGCCAAGGCCGCCATCGCCGCAGTGTCCCGAGTACCTGACAGCATGGAAATCTGGTGGGTGAGTGACAACGGCTCGATACAAGGGGCGAAATGGTACGACAGTATTCCATCCACACCATGGCACCATTATCCGTTTGCTCCGTCTGATTCCGCCTCGCCCGCGGGAGGCATCGCTGCGGTGTCTCGCGTCCCCGGGAGCATGGAAGTCTGGTGGGTCGGAACCGATGGTTCGGTGAAAGGGGCGAAGTGGTATGACACCACGCCGCCCACCGCCTGGCAGCACTATGATCTGGCCCCGCCGGGTTCCGCTTCACTTTCGAGCGGCGTCGGCGCGGTGTCGCATAGCCCCGGGAGCATGGAAGTCTGGTGGGTCGGAACCGATGGTTCGGTGAAGGGGGCGAAATGGTATGACACCACGCCGCCCACCGCCTGGCAGCACTATGATCTGGCCCCGCCGGGTTCCGCTTCACTTTCGAGCGGCGTCGGCGCGGTGTCGCATAGCCCCGGGAGCATGGAAGTCTGGTGGGTCGGAACCGATGGTTCGGTGAAGGGGGCGAAATGGTATGACACCACGCCGCCCACGAACTGGGACCTTTATGAACTAGCTCCGCCCAGAGTCGCGAGGGCCGTGCGTGCGATCACCGCGGTGTCGCGCATTCCCGGCAGCATGGAAGTGTGGTGGGTCAGCGACAACGGTTCGGTGCAGGGGGCAAAGTGGTACGACACGTCGCCGCCCACTGGCTGGCAGCTCTATCAACTAGCATCGCCTGGCTCCGCGTCGGATACCGGAGGCATCGCTGCGGTATCGCGAATCCCCGGTAGTTTGGAGGTATGGTGGGTCAGCGACAACGGCTCGGTGCAAGACGCGTTCTGGTACGACAGCGATCCGCCGACGGACTGGCGGCTTTTTCAGCTGGCCCCCGCAGGCTCCGCTTCGGTTTCGAGCGGCGTTGCTGCGGTGTCCCGCATCCCAGGCAGCATGGAAGTGTGGTGGGTCACCGAGAACGGTTCGGTGAATGACATGTTTTGGTATGGTGCCTGAGTTCACATGCGGTTGACGCAAGTCTGAACTGCCTGGCTCAAACGCCGCCGTGAAAACCTGACCTTAGCCACATACGCCCGCAAGACCCGGCTGACCTGCCGGGTCTTGCCCAAAGAGCCGAGGGCAGACGATTTGGCAGCGGCATGTAGCTGCGAGCGTGCAATCCCCGTCAAGCGGCGAACGTCTGCTCTTCGTGATTCATGGCGAACGTCTGCTCTTCGTGATTCATGCAGAGGCGCGTCCGCCTCAATCGGGAGCTAGCCATCTGCCGGTGTTTCGCGCCAGTTTAGCCACAACGGCGCGGCAAGATGCCAACGCGGGAGTTGTGCTTCGTTTCAGGCTGCCATCCCCAAGGCGTTTAGACGCCAGGATGGCTGGCTTTAGCGGAGAAGAGCCGCGCGGTGTGAGCCCAATGACAGGCTCTCCGCGGCTCGCTGTTGTCTCGCCGGAGGGTCGCAGGTTCGATTCCTGCCTGGGGTATCATCCTCATTTGGGGAATCTCATGCGGTCCTGCCGGGAGATAAACAGCCGCTCCAATTCCTGTCGACAGCCTCCGCGATTCTCAATGGTGTGGCCGAACAACCATGTCGTATCACAAATGGGCGTCAGAGCGCGTCATAGCAACGACAGGTGCCCGTGCACATCAAGCCAGGCGGACCGCTGCGGTTGTAGATCGAGAGGAGTCGACGTGAGTTCAGCGAAGAAAAGTGATGAAGGTGCGGGATTCAGCGCGGCGGAACGCGCGGCGATGAAGGAACGCGCCAAAGAGCTGAAGGCTGAAGCGAAGGCGAGCAAAAATCGGGAAGCCGGGGAAAAGGATATCTTCGAGAAAGTCGAGGAAATGGCGGAAGCCGACCGGAAGATGGCATTGCGACTTCACGAGCTCATGAATGAGGTGGCGCCGGAGCTCATGCCCAGAACATGGTACGGGATGCCTGCCTATACGCGGGATGGCAAGGTCATCTGTTTTTTCCAGGCCGCCAGCAAGTTCGGTGTGCGCTACTCGACTTTTGGGTTCCAGGAGGATGCCAATCTCGATGATGGCAATATGTGGCCCACCTCATTCGCGCTGACAAAGCTGACCTCAACGGAAGAAGCGAGAATCCGGGAACTGGTGAAACAGGCGCTGAGCTGACTGGTCGGTGGCCAGGAACAGCTGCGTCTGACCATCGCCAGCCCAATGGAGTCGTCAGACTAGCGCCCGCCGAACCGGTCCCAGTGGATCAAATCTGCAAGTGGCTTTCGGCCGCCCATTTGCGCCGGGCGGGCATCGTCGGATGGATGGCCGACGGCCACAGCGCTGTAAACCGACCAGTTGTCGGGCAGATGGAGCGCGGTGCGGGCGATTCGCTGTCCCTTATCTCCCCAGAAGGTGACGATTCCGGCGCCCAAACCAAGTGCCTGGGCTGCAAGAAGCACACGTTCATCGACACGGCCGAGATCGTACGCGTGTCCCTGCGGGTCGGAACCCGCCGTCAGCGTGACCGCGACGAGCGGCGCGTTGACGATCCAGCCGGTATATTGAGTGGCTTCCGCAAGTGCCGACTTGGTCGCTGCATCGCGAACGACGACGAACTGCCAGGGCTGGGAGTTCTTCGAGCTACCGGTCCAGCGCATAACCTCGAGCAACACTGCGATGTTTGCGTCACTCACCGGTTCGTCAGTGAACTGCCGGGTCTGCCGCTGCCTCATCAGCAACGCAATCAAGTCGGAACTCTCGCTCATATCAACCTCCAGTGGTCTCATCGGACGACACCGTGTGCCATCATGCGTTTCGGCGATGAACAAGCGTATCGTTCTTGCTCGTTTCCGCGCTATGCCGATGGTTGCGTCTGAGCTCATGCAGTACATCAACCATGTGATGATCGTTCAGACGCCGATCGCTTCTCCATGATCCCAGGTTCCTCGACAATTTCCAGGGAGGCGTCCCATGACTTTGTTGTCGGAGTGCGTGGGAGGTGGGAGCCGAATCACGCACCAGCAAATACTCCGTTTAGAAGATGCGCTCCATCCTCTATTACCCTACGATGACAGGGTACATGCCGATGGCAATGTGCCAGTACCAGCAGGCGTCGAGTTAACAAGTCGAGGTTCTTGATGAGCGTGCGTGACGATCTCTCGAAGAAGATGGGAGATGTCAAATTCACGAAGCCTACGCTTGGCAAACGTGATCTCACTGCCGCTTTGACGTCAGCGATCGCCAGCGTGCCGGATGGCATGGCGTCGGGTGTTCTTGCTGGCGTCAATCCGGTCTACGGCCTCTACACCTTGATAGTCGGCATGCCGACCAGCGCGTTGCTGGCTTCGACGCAGGTCATGGTCTTCAACACGACCAGTGCCATGACACTTGTGGCCAGTGATGGGTTGGGATCACGGACCGGCGACGAACGGGTACAGGCGCTGTTTGCGATCGCGCTTGTCTGCGGCGTGTTTCAACTCGCGCTGGGTGTGCTTGGACTCGGTTTCCTCACAAAGTTCGTCTCCAACGCAGTGATGACCGGGTTTCTGACCGGTATCGCAGTGCTCATCATCCTTGGTCAACTTTGGGATCTGGTTGGCTATTCGGGAGAGGGTGGATCAAAACTCGAACAGACAGTTGATCTCATTGGCCATCTCGGCGAGATCAATCCGTGGACCACAGTGATCGGCGTTGGTTCGCTGCTCGTGATGGTCGGACTGCAGAGCACGAGATTGGGATCCTTCAACCTGCTCATTGCCCTGGCGCTCGCGGTCGTGGCGACGCAGTTGTTGTCGTGGGCTGACATCGACTCCATTGAGCTGGTCAAGAGTCTCGGGGAGATTCCGAGAACTCTGCCAACGCCCGATATTCCCAAACTCGGCGTGATCCCCGATGTGATGCTGGCGGGAATTGCCACCGCGATCGTCGGTTTGCTGCAGGCTTCAGGAGTGGCTCAGCGATTCCCCAATCGCGGTGGCGGAGAAACCGACGATTCGCGGGATTTCCTTGCGCAGGGAGCAGGCAATGTGGTCAGTGGCCTCTTCCAGTCGATGCCGGGCGGAGGGTCTCTTTCGAGTACTTCACTCCTCTCGGCTGCGGGAGGCCGGACCCGCTGGAGCATCATCATCCAGGCGCCCATCATCATCGTGCTGCTGCTGGTTTTCAGCGATTTGCTCAGCCTGATTCCCATGGCAGCGCTGGCGGCACTTCTGATCTACAGCGCATCGCTCTCCATCAATCTAGCGCGCATCAATTCGATAGCCCAGGTCCATCAGGGATCGTTTTTTGCGATGGCAACAACGTTCATCGCTACGCTCCTGATTCCGCTTCAACAGGCGGTGCTACTCGGCGTCGTCCTCGCGGCGGTGCTTTTTGTTTACCGGTCGAGCACGGATATCCGCGTCATGCAGGTTGTCGAGGAGAGCGGCGGCATTGCGGAGATTCAACCTGTTGATCCGCTTGCCAGCAATACGGTCACCGTGCTCCATATCTATGGCAGCCTCTTCTACGCCGGAGCGAAGACACTCGGCCACCGACTGCCGAGCGTGACGACAAGCACGCGCGCGGTCGCGGTGCTCTGGTTGCGCGGTCACGGCGACATCGGCAGCACGTTCCTCAATGTGGTCAACGATTACGCCACCAAGCTTCAGAAGAATGACGGACGGCTGATCATTTCGGGAGTCAACCCCGAGGTCAAAGAACGTCTCGCCAGCACGGGTCACCTCGACATCATTGGCGAAGAAAACGTCATTGCGGTCGGTCACTACCTCGGTGAATCAACCAGGATGGCGCGAACGCTTGGGCAGGAATGGCTCGACGCCAATCCAGCGCCTGCTGAAACAGACACCGAACGAATCGCCTGAGCCCAATCCTGTTCTGGTTCGATCAGATCAGGGTATCCGGATTCGATGGCCCAATGGCGTGCCTGCTACGCCTTCACCATGTACGGCTCGAGGAGATAGTCAACCAGCTGAGCGAGCCGCTGCTCGATCGGCTCCCTGGCAATCGCAATCGCCTGTAGCGAGGCGCCGGAGAATGCCGTCAGCAACGTTCTCGCCATTCGCGACTCGTCACAACCGCGAATCTCGCCGGCTCGCGTTGATTGCTCGAGCAATCGAACGAGCTCCGACTCGATCAGCGTTGTTCGCTCTTCCACCAGCGGCCGGAATGATTCGTCATTCCAGGCAGCCAGATGAATGAAAACGGACGTCGGCAACCCTTCAGGATCTGTTATCTCGTAGGGTCT
>CAYWSE010000077.1:0-17319 GCA_964461025.1 uncultured Sphaerobacteraceae bacterium
CCGATCGCCAAAAAGACCGTTGTCCAGAAAGGCGAGAAGGTGAAAGCGCCAATCCACGTGCCGATGATCGCCGGGCCGCCGGCGATTGCCGCCAGCGCGACGAAATGCCAGAGCGAGGGTCGTTCCTTCACAAGCGGCGCGGCGATGCCGATACCCTCGGTGACATTGTGGAGCGTGAATCCCGCGATCAGGAAAACGCCAAGCGCCGCTTCGCCGATCGCAAACGCGCTGCCGATGGCCAACCCTTCGCCAAGATTGTGCAGACCGATGCCGATGGCGATCTGATAGGCCAGGGTCAGACCTGAGACGTCATCCCCGTCGCGATCCGAGCCTCGTCGCTGCAAGGCGTGCCCAGCGACGACGAGAAATCCGGCTGACAGAAACGCCAGCACCGGAATGAGCACCGTCGCTCCCAACGTCGCCGGCGCCTGGAGCGCGACCTCATGCGCTTCTTCCCACATGTCGACAATCAGGAAAATCAGCAGCCCCACCGTCAGCGCGAGGATGAAGTTGAGACCGCGTCGATCCAACCGCGACAGGAACGGAAACCAGAGCAAACCAAGCGCAACCGGCACGATGCCCACGTAGAGCCCGACCAACCCAAAGCGAAGGAAGTCATCCCAGGTGCGGCCGGGGCTTTCGATCGCCACCGCCACCTCGGCATCGAACACGACTCCGGTCGACGAGACGAGAGCAATTGCGTGCGCTTCGTCCTCCACCCATGGATAGGGAATCGCGATGGTCGCGGACTGCAGCCGATCGAGCGTTCCCTCCGGGCTCATGGTGAACTGCCAGTAGGCGTCATCGACCATGACCTGGGCGATAGTGATGTCGTCAGGACCGTCGTTGACGACATCGAGCTCGATCATGCCCGGTTCCGGCAGGCGGATGTGTTGCACGGAGAGTGTTTCGATCGGCGGGGCAGTGCGGTCGCCGAGTCCGCCGTCGGTGGCGAAGATGAGCGCCATGACCCCGGCCAGCAGAAGCAATGGGATCAGCGCCAGGATGATCGAACGAGGTGATTTCCATGTTGACTCGGAGGACGGCGCGGCGTTGACCGGGATTGTGGATTCCGTCACGGCGTGAACTCGCTTCTAGCGCACATCGAACGCGCTCATCCAGCCAAGCTCGGCAAACTCGGAAACGTGGGCGTGGAACATATAGAGACCGGGTTCGTGATCGTCGTCATCGAAGGTCAATTCGAGAATGCCGCGCTGCCCCTGCGCCATCATGATCGTGTCGACGGTGCGAAGCGTCGGTTCAAGCTGGGTGCCGGTGTCGTAGTAGTCGAAGAAGTTGGCATGAATATGCAGCGAGTTGACGAGGTCGAATTCCGTCAAGTTGACGAGATAGATCCGAACGGGACGTGATTTGTCGACCGGAATCGCGTGCTTCATATAGTGGAAAGCGACTGAATTGACGGCATAGACCTCGTTTTCGGAATCGAAATTCGTGTCAAAGGCATTCATCACCATCACGAACTCTTGCCACTCGTCTGACTCGGCATAGTCGGGGTGCCGTCTTCTCGCTGCCTCTCCCCGTCTCTTCGGATCCGGGTTGATGATGAACGCCCCGTAGAGTCCCTTGTGAATGTGTCGTTTCAGCGGCGCCGCATGACAGTGGTAGAGGTGGCAACCGAATGGCTTGGCGTTGAACTCGTAGGTGAAAACGTCGCCCGGCTCGATTTCACCCCGTCCGATCCCGGTGACGCCGTCGTGATACGCGCTGTGAATACCGTGGAAGTGCATCGTGTGGGGATGAGAACCGTTGTTGACGAACTGGATGCGCAACCGGTCTCCTTCGTTACAGCGCAGGGTTGGTCCGGGGACCTGGCCGTTGTAGGTCCAGGCCGGGAAAAAGAGCCCGGGTGCGATTTCGATTTCCTTGTCCACAGCGACGATCTGCCACTCGCGGACTGTCGTGCCATCCGAGGCGACGAAGGTCTCGCCATAGTCGAAGGTGGTGAGGAACTCGGTAGGGTTATAACGCATGCCCTCGACGTCGATATCGCCGACGGTCGAGCTGGCGGAGTGTCCTTCCTGATGCTCGCCTTCCTGGTTTGTGTGCACGTGCCCGGTTGCGACATTCTGGTCAGGTGTCGCCGCACCTGGTCGAAGCAAAAGCGGCAGCGCTGCCGCGCTGGCAACCGCCCCACCAGTCACCCCGCCTTTCAGCAGGAGCCGGCGGTCGAGCCGCGAACCAGTCGTCTCGGACAAGGGTGAAATCTCCAGAGGAATAGATCGAAGGAACCCTCCGTTTATCCTATTCAACTTCGCGGTTTTGTCAAGACTATTTCTGCGGGATTCAGCGTCCGGCCAACCTCCCAGCGCTCTACCCGATCTAGCCTCCGCCGCTCTTCCTGGATGTAGGCTCCGGCGCTCTGCCGGAGCGGTCGGCCGGAGGCCGACAATGGCGCAACCGACACCAACGTCGCCTTCGTTGAGCCCGTTATGGCCCTGGGGCCATCCTCCGGCAGAGCGCCGGATCCTACATTTTGGGGGCCGGAGCCTACATTTTTGCGGGCAGGAGGTGCTGTTTGAGGAACTCGGCTGAATCGCTCATCGCTTTCAGTTCGTTTTCCTTCTTGGTGAAGCCGTGGCCCTCATCCTCGTAGACGTCATAGCGAACCTCGACGCCACGCGCCCGCAATTTCTCGACAATTTGGTCGCTCTCGGCTTTGACCACCCGCGGATCGTTGGCGCCTTGAATAACGAACAGCGGCGCCACGATCTGGTCGACGTAGGTGATCGGTGAACGGCGAAGGAGATCCTCTTCCTCGTTCTCGACATCGCCGAAGATCGTTTTGGCCAGCTCGGTCCAGGTTGGCGGAAAGGAGCGCAGCATCGTCACGAGATTCGACGGACCGACGATATCGACCCCCGCCGCCCAATACTCGGGCAACCGGCTGACGCAGGTCAGCACCGCAAATCCGCCATACGATCCGCCAAAGACGGCAATTCTCTCTGGATCCACCCATGGAACAGTCCTGAGAAACTGAGCGGACGACTCGAAGTCCTTCAGGTCATTGCCGCCCAGATCGCGATGGATCAGCTTCTGGTAGCTCTTGCCATATCCATTCGACCCGCGAATGTTGGTCGCCAGCACACCGATCCCCTGGCTCAGCAGATACTGATAGAAGCCCCGGTACGCGTAATTCGGCCGCTCCTGCGCTTCCGGTCCACCGTGAATCGAGTAGACGACCGGGAACGGTCCGTCGCCATGTGGCTTGAGGATCCAGGCAGGGATTTGCAGACCGTCGAACGCCTCGAATCGCACGAGCTCCGGTTCGATCATCTGGACGCCGCTCAAATCAGCTTTCCATGCGTGTGTCAGGTTGCGCACCGTGCCGGTCGGAATGTCGTAGAGGGAGATTCCAGCCGGGCTGGTGGCCGTTTCGAACTGGAACGCGATCTGGTTGCCATCCGGCGAAAAGACGAGTCCGCTCTTGAGGATGCCGTCCGGGAAAGACGGCAACGGAATCTCCCATCCGCTCTCCAAATTAGTCAGGTGGAGGCGCGAGTAGCCATCCTCGTTCACTGCCCAGGCGAGATACCGGCCATCCTCAGAGGCGGAGACGGCCTCGACGTCCCACGCCGGTTGCTCGACCCAGGTCATCGCACCTGACTCTGCGTCGACAAACGCCAGCCCTGAAAACTCCTGGTCCTTGTCGGTCACCATCCAGAATCCGGTTCCATCCGCTTTCCACGGTCCAGGCAGATAGAGCGCCGGCGCGTCGGCCACCGCAAGCATCTCCCCCTTGCCGCTCTGGACATCAACAACGATGGGGCGCATGTCGATCGTCGACACGGACTTGATTGCGGTCATTTTCGTGCCGTCGGGCGACCAGCCCGAGGCGAAATAGATTTCCCCGTCCATGAGCACCCGGTCGTCTTCGCCTGTGGCAACTTGCCGGATGATGGCGTCCTGTGCGGTCAGCTCGCGGTCGTTGCCGGCGAACGCGATGTAGTCGCCATCGGGCGACCATGCATCGCGCTCAGCCAGGAAGTACTGCACGTCGGGCCGGCTGGTCAGTGCCGTGCTCTCCCCTCCTTCCGGACTGATGAGGTAGAGCTGATGCTTCTCATCTCCCTGCGTGTCGGCGGTGTAGAGAATGCGATTGCCTCTTGGAGACCACGAGAGGTCACGAACCGCGTTGTCAATGAATCTGGTCAGCTGGCGCGAATCCCCGGACTCCAGTTCGAGCACCCAGAGATTGAATTGCCCATCGGCATTGCTCGAAAACGCGAGCTGCTTGCCATCAGGAGAATAGGAAAGCGCTGGTCCATAGGAAATGACATTTGCAAAGTCGTGATACGTCAGCTGTTTGGAAGTGTCCATGAGACTGTTCCTCCATTGTTCATGCCGTTGCCACTGCCAACAACAGTACTGCACGCGGCGTTCTTCGCGGACGACGTGACCGAGACAAACGCAACAACAGAACAGCCGTCGTTCCGAGTCATCACGCCGGCTTCCGTCGCCAGCGCGGCATGAATCCCAAGCGTAGCCTCGCCATTTATGGCGCTCGCTGGAGGGCGCGTCCGTACAGAGTTTTCAGCGCAGCCAAGTCACCATGTCATTCTGAACGCAGTGAAGAATCTCCCGCCGCAGCGGTATCCCCCACGACCAGTCGTTCGAACCACCGGAACGATGTCTTGGCACAAGCCTCCGTAACACATTTTCCTGGCAAACTGTTTCACGACAGCTGAAAGACGCCCAGCGGAGAGCAGTCGAAGCATCTCTCGCCGCAGCGGGGGCCATACGGAATCGTCGTCGTCTGCTTGCTGCCAAACCCGAACGAGAGATTCTTCGCGTTGCTCAGAATGACGGTTCGTGTGATGCCTTCATGGAGAATGCTTCAGCCAGGCAACACGGATGAAAAGGTCATACAGCAATCGATTATTCCGGATACAGGTGACAGGCGACTTCAGTGGTCCCTCCGCGCGGGCCGAGGACCGGGGTTTCGCTCCAGCAACGATCGAATACGTACGGACATCGGTTCGCAAAGCGGCAGCCGGGCCGCAGATCGATCGGCGTGGGCACCTCCCCACCGATCGCAATCGGCTGCCGCTGGGGTTCGTCGCCAGCCGGCAGCGTGTGCGACATCAATGCCCGCGCATAGGGATGCCGGGGCTGGGAGACGATTTCCTCGGTGGCGCCGAGCTCGACGAACATGCCCAGATACATCACCGCAATGCGGTCGGCGACATACCGAGCCACGGCGAGGTCATGCGTAATGAAGAGAATGGCCATACCCGATTCGTCGCGCAGATCGAGCATCTGATTGAGGATGTCGGCGCGGACCGACAGATCGAGCATCGATACCGGTTCGTCGGCAACCAGCAGCTCGGGCGACAGCAGCATGGCCCGAACCGTGGCGACGCGCTGCGACTGGCCACCCGAAAGCTCGTGCGGATAGCGATTCAGAAAGTCGACGGCCGGCTGCAGACCAGCCTGCTCCATCGCCCGGACGATCCGTTCGTGGCGTTCCGCCTTGTCACCGAGATGATGAATCCGCAACGCCTGATCGAGCGAGGCGCCGATCGTCTGGCGCGGATCGAACGCCTCGAACGGATTCTGAAAGATGACCTGCGCTTTGCGGCGGTACGCCTTCAGCTCGTCGCCGCCAATATGCGAGACATCCTCACCGGCGAAGACAATCTGTCCACTGGTCGAGTCCTGCAAGCGGACGAGCATCCGTCCATAGGTCGACTTTCCGCAACCACTCTCCCCGACCAGCGCGGCAATCTCACCCCGGCGCAGAGAGAAAGAAATCGCATCAACGGCATGGAGACTGTGGCGCTCCCGCCGGACGAAGTCGCCCAGGTCACGCCGAATCGGGAAGAGGCAGGCGAGTTCTTCGGTTTCGACCAGGACCGAATCGCTCATGCCGCGGAGTCTTCCTTCATTGAGAACTCAGTGCACCGGACCAGATGCCCGGGCGCGACTTCGATGAGCGGCGGCGCCGACTCCATGCAGGCCGGCGTGGCGTGCGGACAGCGAGGCGCAAAGCGGCAACCACTCGGAGGCCGGCTCAGATCGGGAAGGGAACCAGGGATACCGGCCAGCCGCCGTTTCGGTCCGCTCAGACGGGGGACGGAAGAGGTCAGCGCCTGCGAGTAGGGATGTATCGGCGCGTTGAAAAATCGCTCGCGTGGCGCGACTTCCATCAGCTGACCAGCGTAAAGCACGGCAACCACATCGGTGACCGCATTGATCACTCCGACATCGTGCGAAATGACCAGCGTCGTCAGGTCGAAATCACGCTTCAGAGAGTTCATTTCTGAGAGAATTTGCGACTGGGTGATGACATCGAGCGCGGTTGTCGCTTCGTCAAAGATGACAAATGAAGGCTTGCAGATGAGGCTGAGCGCGATCATCGTGCGCTGCATCATCCCCCCGGAAAGCTCGAACGGATAGGAATCGAGGACGCGATCCGGCAAGCGCACTCCTCCCATAACATCGGCAATCCGCTCCTCCCGTTCCTGAGCAGAAAGATGCGGTTCATGGATATGGAGGACATCACGCATCTGCTCGCCGATGTGGTGGACGGGACTGAGTGCAGACAGTGATTTCTGAAACACCATGGAGATCTTTTGCCATCGCCAAAGTGCGCTCATCTCCTGCTCGGGAAGTTCGAGCAACGGTGTCTGCTCGTAGGAGATATCTCCGTCGATCAAGGCATTTCCGGCGAGCAACCGGAGAATGGCCAGACCGATTGTCGACTTGCCTGAGCCGCTTTCCCCCACTAACCCAAGACTGACGCCCTTGTCGATGGTGAACGAGACGTCATCGACCGCGGAAACAACGCCTCGCTCGGTCGCATAACGGATCGAGAGATTGCGAACATCGATGAGTGGTTCGCCTGTCATCGATGACTCCCCCTGCGACGTGGATCGATGGCATAGGAAATTCCGTCACTGAAGAGATAGAAGCCGAGTACGAGGAAAATGATCGCCAGACCTGGAAGTACTGTGGCCCACCAGGCCGTCAGCATTGTGGTGCGCCCGTCGTAGATCATGCGGCCCCAGGTCGCCTTGTTGGGATCGCCGAGGCCGATGAACGAAAGACCGGCTTCGATCAGAATCGCCGCAGCAATATCCAGCGAGACATTGGCGATGAGCGGGTGAATGCCGTTCGGAATGACGTGGCGAATCAGAATACGGTGATTCGATTCGCCCAGCGCTCGCAAAGCCTGCACGAAAGTGCGGTCGCGCAGGGAGACCGCTTGCGAGCGCATCAGCCGCGCGCTTATTGGCCACGAAATGAGCCCGATCACGATCATCACGTACTCGATGCCGCTGCCGAGGGTGGCAACGACGATGATGATCAGGAAGAATCCCGGAATGATCAGGAACATGTCGGTGATTCGGCTGAGTACCAGGTCGATCCAGCCACCGTAGTAGCCGGCGATGCTGCCAACGATCACCCCGATCACCAGCGAGATCATCGCCGCGATGAATCCGATCACCAGCGACACCCGCGCCCCATACAGCAGAAGATTCAGCATGTCGCGGCCGAGATGATCGGTTCCCAGTGGATATCCCGCTGTTCCCGGCGGCAACAGCCGTTCAGCTCCGAGCGTGAACGGCCCCTCCGGTGCGATGATCGGGGCCAGAAGCGCCGCGGCGACCACGATCAGGATGATCACCAGGCCAATCGGCCCCATTTTGCTGGCAACGAACGAGCGCCAGAAAGAACCGAACTTCGAGTCGCTGATCGACCGGCGGTCGCTGACTAAGATGTCGCTGGCCAGCATTGTATCGGTCATGGTTAGCGCAATCTGATGCGTGGATCGAGGAATGCGTAGACGATATCGGTAAGCACAACCGCAATCGAAACGGCGATGGCAAGGATCAGGTAGACGCCGAGCAGGAGTGGGTAATCACGCCGGAAGACCGCATCCAGCGTCAGCCGGCCGACTCCGGGCCAGGCGAAAACGATCTCCACGAGCGCCGCGCCAGTGAAGAGAAATCCCAGCGAAAGTCCGAAGACAGTTACGGTCGGCAAGAGCGCATTGCGCAGTGCATAACGACGGAAAATACGCGTCTCCGGCATCCCGGTCGCGCGCAGCGTCGTGACGTATTCCTCGCTCTGCTGGAGGATGACGCTCGACCGCGTGATCCGGTAATAGATGGGAATCTGCACCAGCGTCAGAGTCATCACTGGCAAAATCATGTGCTCGAGCACATCGAGAACGTCGCGCCAGCCGGTGTACTCGGCTCGCGCTGTTCGCATGCCGGATGTCGGCAACCATCCGAGCTTCGAGGCGAAAACGACGATGAGCACCATCCCCAGCCAGAAAACCGGAATCGCCGACAGTGTGTAGGCGCCTATCGACAACGACGTGTCAGCTGGTTTGCCGGACCGTTGTGCGCCGAAGGCGCCGAGAAGCGTACCAAGCAGACATGCAAGGATGGCGGCGGAAAACGTCAGGAGGAGCGTTGCGGGCATCCGGTCCATAATCAAGTCGTAGACTGGCTGACGGAACGCCAGAGACTGGCCCATGTTTCCCTGGGCCAGCTCTTTGACGTAGTTCCAGAATTGCACAGGAAGAGGTTCGTCAAGCCCAAGTCGCTCGCTGATCGCCGCGATCTGCTCTTCGGAGGGATTGTCCCGCCCGGCCAGCACCCGCGCCGGATCTCCCGGCGCGGCGTGCAGCAGTGCGAAATTGATGACGACCGAGAGCAGAATCGTCGGAATGATCGAAATCAGCTGCCGGGCAACGTAGAACCCCACCCCGTCAGGCTACGCTTCGAGTTTGGCAAGCGTGAACCGGTTCATGCCAACAAGCGCCGAAGCGGGATCGTTCGGGTCATTCCAGATACCGCTCAAACGGCTGGTCGCACCGTCAAAATAGGTTTGCTGGGCGAGAAGCAGTCCCGGCAAGTCCGCGGCCAGAATCTCTTGCGCGGTGAAATAGTGCGGCGCACGTTCTTCCTGCGTCGGCGCCTGATCTCCATCCGCCAGCGCCTGATCGAATTCCGGATTCGAGTATCCCCAGTGGTTGAGTCCGGCATCCGTGCCCCAGCGAATTCTGAGGTTCGCCGGATCCGGCCCCTGAAAACCTCCCAGCATGCCAAGCCCGAAATCGCCACCGCCAACCTGTTCTTCCCAGGCGGCGAATTCGAGGAGAACGATCTCCAGATCGACACCAACTGCTGCCAGCTGTTCGCGAAGCACGGTCGCCGTGTCGGCGGCTTCCTGCCATCCGGTAAACGTCTTCAATTGGATCGAGAAGCGGGTATCGCCATCCGCCGCGACCCCCTGTTCGTCGAGCAGCGCGTTCGCGCCCTCGATATCAAATGCTGGCGCGGTGGCGTCCGGGTTGCTGGCCCATTCAATGGCCGATGGGTAGAAGCGATTCTCAGCGTGACCGTAGCCGCTCAACGCGGTGGCGACGATCTGATCACGATCGATGGCCATGCCGATCGCCCGGCGGACTTCGAGGTTATCGAGCGGCGCCTGCACGGTATTGAATCCGAAGTAGAACGGGCTGGGTAGATTGCTGCCAATCAATTTGAAATCGGGATTCGATTCAATCGATGGAACCTGAGCGTTGGGAACGGCCCCGAAATCGACTTCACCATTCATGAGCGCCTGTGCCGCCGTGGCCGGATCGGGAATGATCTGATAGATCAACCGCTCCAGATACGGACCCTCTGAAAAGAAGTTCTCGTTCGCTGCCAGCTCGACACTCGCTCCCGCGTCATAGGAAACGAACTTGAACGGCCCGGACCCAATCGGCGCCTGGTTCGCTTCGTTTGTCGTCCAGTCGGTACCTTCATAAATATGAGCCGGAAGAATGAAGACGCCATACCAGGCGAGGAAACCAATGATCGACGCCGACGGCTGGGAGAGATTCACCACGGCAGTCTTGTCGTCCACGACATCAACCGACGAGAGCGCGGCGATCAGTCCGGAAGCCGGCGCCGCCGCGTCTCCAACGATCGTCTCGAGCGTGTACTTGACGTCCGCTGCGGTAACCGGCGTCCCATCATGCCAGGTGGCAAGCGGATGCAGTGTGAACGTAATTGCCAGACCATCATCGGAGACTTCGTATCCGGTGGCAAGATCGGGGATGACATTGAAATTGACATCCAGCATCAGCAGTGAATTGAAGACGTTGCCGGCAATCGGCCAGAGATAATCGTCCGCCTGGAAATTTGGGTTGAACGACTGCGGCTCACCGGCGATGACCGAGATCGCAGTACCGCTCAACGTCTTCGGCGGCACCGTGTCGGTTGACTGGGCCCTCATCGAGTGGGGGAATGTCATCCCGGCGATGGCCGCCGCTCCGGCGCCGGCGACCCCCTTGAGCATCGAGCGGCGGCTCAGATCGATCGGGGGAAGAGTTCTGTTGGTCATGCGTCGTTCCTTTCCTCTTGGTTCTATTGCCAACGATTCGATGACTCGCGTCATCTGAACCTCAGAGTATTCAGCGGGTCACCTTCCCGCGAGATGTTCGGCCGTAGCCAGCACAGCGCCGAGCTGCACCGCGACCAGCTTCCGGATTGGTATCGTGCGGAACTCGAGCTCGGCATCGAGCGCGGCCGACCACGCATCGAAGGTCTCGTTCGCCTCTTTAAGCGCGGCGCGGATATTCGGCGCCGAGTTCCCCGTGCTCACTTCGCCTTCCAGCATCCTGATGAGCATGCCCATCGTCAGCAGCCGGTAAGACATGATTTCCTGCCGGCTGCTGAAGAGCTCAGCAACCGTGGCTGGCCGGTCGGTGTCAGGGTTCGATTCCGCCCAATTGCGTTCAGCGCCGCTGAACTGAGCGTGATTCTCGATGAACCAGCCTGCGGCCTGCTGAAACGCGGAGTGCGTGCGCAGTTGTGCTTCGACTGAATCGAAGAGCCGCTTCATGACGGCATACGACTCTTCCGCGATATCGAGCCCGGCGAGAATGGCGTCGCGCCGTCGCGTATCTGTCACAGTGCGGTCATTGACGCGAGGATCGTCGAAATACGGCATCTCGACGATCAGACTGACTGTGCCATACGGCTTCGCATACTCGGCGCTGGAACCGCCCTGGCTGTAGTGCGACAGGTCGGCGCCATTCTGCTCCAGATAGTCATACGTAGCCGATGAATCGATGAGGCCGAAAATTGCCGGGGCAAGCTCAGGAATGTACGGAGCTTCCGGTTCACCGAGCCGGAGCGGCAAATCTTCCCATTCCGGCAGTTCGTGAAAGATAGGGTAGAGCTCTGGAGTGTCGTCTGAGATGTAGTAATAGACGCCGCCAAAACCGGCATTGTGCAGCGACCCCATCAGCACCGGTTTGAGACGGTCGATGACCCGCATCAGCATCTGTGTCTCGCGCAGCGACGAGTCGAAATAGTTGGTTTTGTAGCTGGCGGGGAAAGTCCATTCGACTTGCTGGAACCCGGCCGGTCGGTAGAAGTTGCGGGCATAGTTCGCGACCGTGAACGGCCCGGCAAACCAGGGCTCGTTCAGGCGGGTGCCGTCGGGATCGACGCACGCGATGAGATTCCACGTGTAGCCGTGAGCATCGCGCAATTCGTCGTCGGCGACGAGCAGGTTGGCAAGATGGTGGACCATCATCGCGCCAATCGGCTCGTTTGGATGCGGACAGGCGAAGAGGAGGATGTTGCGCTCGCCTGTTCCGATCGAGAGCATGTCGATCGGTTCCCCGAGCTCAGACGAGCCGGCACGTTCGAGTTTGGCGATGCCGGGATGGGCATCCGCAATACGCCGGAAGTCGTCGTTCAGCTCATCGACGGTGAGAAACCGGTCGAATTCAGGGACCGCCGACATGTAACTGCGAATGTCCATGCAGACTCCCCGACTGATGAATGCTGGCACGAACCAGAAAAGAAACATAGCGCTGGTTCGTCCAAATACTCACACAGCGCATGTCTTCCTGCAAGAAATGTACAGTCCGTGCTCCGGCGCTCAGCTCCGTTGTCGTAGCCTCCGGCGCTCTGCCGGAGGATGGCCCGGAGGGCCATAGCGGACTCTCCAAACGCGACGTTGCCGTTGGTTGCGCCGCTGTCGGCCTCCAGCCGACCGCTCCGGCACAGGGCCGGTGCCAACATGGTTGCGGGCAGGAGCCCGCATCCGCGTGGCCCGCCTCACCATAATGGCACGCGGCGGCGCCCACGTCTTCTATCCGGTTCGCTTCAGCCGGCCCGTCACCTTGGCGAAGTGCTCGCCCTTCTTGAACATCCAGAGACCGAGCGGCGGAAAGACGATGCCCATCACGATCAATGGCCAGATATTCTCCCATTGACTGCCCAGCGTCGCGCCATCGAGTAACGTCGCCCGAATACCGTTCAGCGCGTAGTACAACGGCGAAAACTGCGCCAGCCACTGCATCCAGCCCGGCAACACTTCGATGCTGTAGTAGATGCCCGAAATGAGCAACAGCACCGAGCTGATGATGTAGGTCACCTGCTGTCCCTTTTCCGGCGAAAGGAGCGGCATGACCGCCGCGAGCATGCCGAATCCGACAAGCGAGACAGAGCAGAGCAGGAGAATCGCCAGTGCTCCACCGAAGTTGGCGCTTCCCAACGACAAGTCGAAGAAGAGCGAAATCGCTCCCAACATCAGCACCGCGCGAACAACGCCGTATGCCACCGCGTAGATGCCCATGCCGATCAGCTGCGCGGCGCGACTCGCTGGACTCATGAAGGTGTATTCGATCGTCCCTTCCCACCGCTCCCAGCTCACGGTTTCGGAGATCAGGTCGAAGATCATCGACAGATAGCTCCACAGAATCGTGCCGATGAGCAGAAAGGTCGTCGTGCGCGCCGTGTCCTGCGGCGAGCCGCCGAACGAAACGCCAATAAATCCAATCGTCAGGGCATTCATCGTCGAATAGACCAACCAGACGACTTCCCAGAGGAAGTAGCGCTTGGTCAGGAAATAGTTTCGCTGGACATATCCCCAGACCGCGACGAATTCCCGCCGCAGCTGAGGCGTGTCGACAGACATTGGCGCCGTGGCCACCTAGCTCACCTCCGCCAGCTCGCGAGAGCCGGATTCTTCTCTCAGTTCGGCCGCGGCGTCGGCATCCTCGATCGAGGTGCCGGTTGCGGCCATAAAGACATCGTCGAGCGACGGCAGCACGCCGTCCTGCTGGTAACGCTGTTTCAGCCCCAGCGGTGTGTCGATCGCGATCAACCGGCCATCGAGCAGAATGCCGATGCGATCGCACAGTTCTTCGGCTTCGTCGAGATCGTGTGTGCAGAGCAGGATCGAGGCGTCGTGCTCCTGCCGGATTTTCCAGATCAGCTTCTGCACATCCCGCTTGCTGCGCGGATCGAGACCAGTCGTCGGTTCGTCGAGCAGCATCAGCATCGGACTGGTCAGCAGAGCCCGGGCCAGAGCGATCTTTTGCTGCATACCTCGCGAAAGATGCTCCATCGGTTCGCCGACCCGTTCGTACTTGAATCCGATATCGTCGAGGATCTCCCTGATCCGCGGCTTGCTCTGGGCATCGGTCATGCCGTACAGCTTCGCTCCGAAAAGCAGGTTTTCCATCGACGAGAGCTTCTTGAAGAAACTCGCCTCCACACTCACCCGGTTGATGTATCGCTGCACGATGCGCGGTTTATCCACGGCATCCACGCCGAAGACACGCACCTCCCCCTGATCGGGCAGCGTGAGGGTGGACACGACGCGCACGAGCGTGCTCTTGCCCGAACCATTCGGCCCGAGGATGCCAACCACCTCGCCGCGGCCAACCGTCAGGCTGACATCCGTGAGCGCGGACGCGTATTCGTTTCGCTTCTTCTTGAATTGCTTGTGCACGCCGTGCATTTCGAGGGCATTGACGGGCTTGTCGGGCGTTGAGAAGGACATCTTCGACCATCTTCTGGGAACGTCGTCTTCCGGCGGGAAGACATGGCAATTTTGGCTGGCGACGCCGACCGCGCACTGCGGCCACGTCTGTGAACAACGATTTGAGATGTGTGGTGTGAGAAACTGCGAATCCTGGAGGACCGCGAGCGTTCTAACGGTGACGCTCTCCGGCTTCGCCGGGCGTGGCCCCGGTCTCCCGGGTATCACCGCAGAGGAGGCATCGCACTCCTGCTCCGGCGCCGGCGGGACCAGTGGCGGCCCGCCCGATCATGACGATCGCAGTGCTCAGTTGTGTATTGATGTACTGCATAGCGTCACCTGCCGGAACGAAAGACTCGATGCGAAAAGAGACTTCATCCCTCGCGCAATACATGATGCGGGAGGCAGGGTCAGAATGTCAACAATTTGAGGCGGAAAGGCGAAGAGGCGGAGAGGCGGAGAGGGGCTAAGCGGCATGGCGGCATGGCGGCATGGCGGCATGGCCGCCAAGTATCCCCCACATCACCCTAGGCATCGTCCTGAGCCTGCCCTGAGCGCAGTCGAATGGGTGTCGATGCCCTGCAGCAGGCGCCTTCTTCGTGTCCGCACCGCCCGAAAAGGGAGTGTCTTCCGACCGCGGAAATGTCCCTCACCCTGCCCTCGCCCGACCGCGGGAGAGGGTTCTGGTCCCAGTGCCCAGTGACCCCTCCCCTTTGCCTATTGCCTATTGCCTATTCCCCATTGCCTATTGCCTATTCCCCATTCCCCATTGCCTATTGCCTATTGCCTAGAAAAGCACCCCCGCCACAATCTTCTCTGCCACCGCCAGTGCCGGCAGATTGGTGTTCGCCCAGGTGACCGAAGGGAAGATCGAGGCGTCAGCGATGGTTAGGTCGTTGATGCCATAGACCGCGCCGTCGGCATCGACGACCGCCAACGAGTCGGAGGATGGTCCCATCTTGCAGGTGCTGGACGGGTGATAATCGTGCCCGCTGCTGAGCGGAATCTGGGCGCGAAGCTGCTCTCTGCTTCGGCAATCGACGAACGGTCCCTTTTCAATGCCAATCAGCGACGCCAGTGGTTCGGCGGCGCCGAGGGCGCGAGCCATTTCCAGACCGTCGCAGAGGGCATCGAGATCGTAGCCCTCCGGGTCGGTCAGGTAGCAATGCTCGATCAGCGGTGCGGCATCGGGATCGGGGCTGCTGATGCGAATTCGGCCGGCCGATTTCGCCGCCATCACACCGGTGGCGATGAAAACCGACCAGTCGCCCGGTCCGTTGCGATGGGCGATCGGGTAAAGATGCATGTCGAACGGCCCGTCGCACCGCCCGGAGCTGAAGAGACCGATCGTCCCTTCCTCGCGCGGCAGACCGCCCTGGGCCACGAAATCATCGAGCAGCGCCGTCAGCTCCGGCGTGCCGGTGTAATCGACCGACAGCGCCGGATGGTCCTGCAGATTTCGGCCGACTCCGGGAAGCTCGACCTGCACCTCGATGCCCAGCGCCTCGAGCAAGTCGGGATCGCCAATGCCCGATCGCTGCAACAGCAGCGGCGTGCCATAAGCGCCGCCGGCAAGCACCACCTGGTCGCCGAAGATCTCCTGGACGCCGTTCGGTCCGCGCACCACGACGCCGACGGCATGCTGGCGATCGATCAGCAGCCGGTCAACGATGGTTTCGGCCATCAGCGAAAAGTTCGGCAAGTCGCGAACCGGGTCGACGTACGCAAACGACGCGTTCCACCGCAGGCGATCGGAGATGTTGACCGGTCCGGCTCCGAGACCATGATCGATGTCGAGATCGCTGAAATCAGCGATCGGCGGCAAACCAATCGCGGGCGCGGCATCGAGAACGGCCTGGTGGAAAGGCGTCAGATCGGCCTTTTCAGGAACATAGACGCGGAAGCGCTCGTTGGCCATCCGCAAATAGGGCAGCAGGTCGCTGGCGCCCCAGCCATCGTTGCCGGCCGTTTCCCAGGCATCGTAGTCATCGCGATGTCCCCATACTACCGCGCAGCCATTGTGAGATGAACAACCGCCCATGATCTTTGCGCGGGGCATGGCCATATTCGGCATGCCGTGATCGCCGCTGTTGACGTAACTCCACGAGTGCTGATCGACCGGCATCAGGCTCGGATCGAGTAGCGCTTGCGGCCAGCGGCCAGAATCAGGCGGCCCGAAATCAGGACCAGCTTCGATCAGGAGTACGCGTTCGCCCGCCTCCGCAATCCGGCCCGCCACAGCGCAACCCGCCGTCCCGCCCCCGACGACAATCATCCCAGCCTGCATTGTCCCGCCTCCCACGTGATTCCGGCCCGCGCCACATCCTGCGAGGCATTATCTCAGGGTCAATTGCGCGTGGATCGATAGTCTGCTGCAAGACTCCGTTCGCATTGTTAATGATGGATTTCGACTCGCATGCCGTTGGGAGACCATTCGTAGAGCCAGGCCGCGAACTCGACCGGCAGATTGATGCAGCCGTGACTCATCACCGCGCCGAAGTTGTTGTGCCAGTATGCGCCGTGAATCGCGTGCCCCCGGCCAGTGAAGTACATCACCCATGGAACATCAGGCACGTTGTAATACTCACCGCCGAGCACGCCCGACATGGTCTGCGATTGCAGCTTGTAGTTCACGTAGAACGTCCCCGGCGGAGTGGCGAAGCGGTCGCGGCCCGTACTGACAAACGACTCCGCCACCGGCGTGTTGCCTTGCCAGACGGTCATGTACTGGCTGCTCAGATCGACTTCGATCCACTTCTCGCCCGTCGCGGTTGCGGCGGTCCCATGGATCGTCCAGGGCGGCGGGGGAACGAAGAGATCTTCGCTGTAGACCGGCAGACTCCCCTGCGGCTGAGGCTCCGTGGCAATGCCATAGCGTTGCGCGAGCACTTCGCCGACGGGAATCTCCCAGACGTCGCGTTCGGGAGCCCAGGCGAGTTGTCCATACTCGAAGACCTGATAGGTGACGCCGTCGCGAATGTACTCCTCGGTAATCGGGAAGCCGAGGTATCCAGCCTCGCCGTTCGCCTCCCAATACGCCTTGAAACCGCCCTGAATCGAATGCTGCGTCTGTGGGACAAAACGCCATGCGGCGGTGTTCTCTCTGCTCGCAGCTTCGCCGGTGAGTGGCAACCAGGCAAGTTGCTCGAGTGCCAGTGCTTTGGATGGATGCAGCGCATCACTCGGTTTCGCGCCGGGAGAGCTATGCCGGAAGAGCGTTACCGGCTTCAGTTCCCGGCCAATCGCTCCGAACTTGACGACATCGCCGTTCGGATCCTCCGGCCAGTATTCCAGACGCGAGTACTGGTAGTACTGCACGATGTGACCGTTCTCGGTGATCTCGGACGTGATCGGATATCCGAGGCTTGAAACACCCCACGATCGCCAGACATCGAGAAAGAAACCATCGACGCTTTGCCCAGTCTCCGGCACGAAAACCGTGCGTGGAGCGCTCCAGGTGAGCGGACTCTGCTGCGCGATAGCGGGCGATGTACCCATCAAAGGAATCAGGAG
>CAYWSE010000078.1:0-13991 GCA_964461025.1 uncultured Sphaerobacteraceae bacterium
CCCTCTCCCGACCGCGGGAGAGGGGTGAAATCCTATTGCCCATTGCCCATTGCCCATTGCCTAGCGAAATTCCGGCTCCAGGTGAAAGACAGAGAAAATCTCCTCGATCATCGCCTGCCGCGACGGGTAACGCGATTCCTCGTAACATCCAATCGGGTTTTCCAGGAAGTTGACCAGACACTTGTTGCAGTAGGTGCAGGGCAGTGGCGGACGGTCGAGCCCGTCCGCGAACATCTGGGGCAGATCGGGATTGGCCAGCAACGTGCGCGCCATGCTGACGCCATCGACCCACCCGCTGGCGATCGCGTTGCGAATCACCGAGGCTGTCTGAAATCCGCCCGTGACGATCACCGGCACCGAGACCGCCTGCTTCACCGCGCGGGCATCGTCCAGATTGATCCCCTCCACCTTCAGCCGCTTGGCGGGACGCTCCCACTGCCACTTGAAAATGCGGCCGAACGGGAAGGTGCGGAACGCCAGGTAGTTGCGGAAGGTGTGTTTGCCGCTGGAGATGATGCTGTCGTAGGTCGTGGCGATGTCTTTCAGCGACATCGTCCCGGCCGGATTGCGGGGATGCGGAAACGACGCGCCGCTGGAGATGTGGAAGGCGTCGACACCCGCCTCTTCCAGCCACTTGATGACCTGGATCGATTCCTCCAGCGTGTTCCCTTTGCCGAGCCAGGGGAAAACGGCGTCGTAATCCTCGACCGGACTGATCTTGAACTGCAGGTGGTAATCATCGCCAACTTCGCGGCGGATGGCGCGGACGATCTCCAGCGCGAACCGCGCCCGGTTTTCGAGCGAACCGCCGTAGTCATCGTCGCGGTCGTTGATCGCCGAGCTGAGAAACTGGGTAATCAGATAGCCGTTGCAGCCGTGCACTTCGACGCCATCCAGCCCCGCATCTCGCGCCCGGCGAGCGGCGTCGGCGAACTTCTGGACGATCCCCTGGATTTGGGGGACCGTCAGGCGTTCGCAAGGCAGCCCATGGATCGGCTCCGGTTTGTTGGTCGAGCTGACGCCTTTCGCGTACTCGATGCCCGGATTGTCGCGCTGCCGTCCCGAATGCGCGATCTGGACGATATACGCGCAGTCATGTTCGTGGACGCGTTTAGCTAGCTCCCGCCAAAAGGGGATGCGATCGTCGCGGTCGATCGAGGCGTAGTTGGGAATGATCAGCCCGCGCGGATCGACCGGCGAGTTCGACGAGATGATCGTACCGATGCCGTTTTTGGCGAATTTCACGTCCCAGGCGATGCGCAGCGGCGTGCCGGTACCGTCGTAGTGATCGAACCGTCCCGAAAGACTCGAACGGAAGAGCCGGTTCTTGACGGTAAGGTTACGGAATTGCAGCGGCTGGAAAATGGGGTCTGCGGACACGAACCGCCTCCACAACTCGGATGATCGCGACCGGACGAATGCTGGCGGAGCCAATACGCGGGAACGCTAACCGCTCTCAGTTGATCGGGTGACCTCACTGATCAGCAGTATAGGCATCCCCCGGCGGCGACACAATCCGCAATTTGCGCAGGCGGCGAGTCGGCAAAGCGTCTTCCGTACGCATCGACCTCCGTGTCGATGCCCTGGCGTGGAATGTCCGCATCGTCGCCAGTTGACCGCCGGGCTGAAGCCACGGCGCTAAGACGACGAATTCCCTACGGGACTGGAGCACGGTTAAGCGACAAACGAGGTTGTTTCAAGGGGCTTTCGGCCCTGCGGATACGGCGGGATCAACGGTGCGAAGCAGGCAGCTGGCAGCGGGCAGCATCCTGGGTACTGCCTGCTGCGTGCTGCCTGCTTCGTTCGGATCCTGGAGAGCGCCGAGTTTGGATGACGTGTGACCAGCACGGGTAGGAGTAATCGCTGCGCCGTCCGCCGACCTTACCGCGGGGATCGTGTGGATGCATAATAGAACATATGTGCTATCCTGTCAAGGGTGAATTTGGGCGCTTGGTAATAGGGGAGTTTGGCACATTGAGCCAGGGCGCAGTTACGGACCTCCTGTCTGCCACCGTTGGGCCAAACTGCGTTCCCCGAATGCACCGGTGGATCCAGCGTAGCGTTGCACGAAAACCGGCCGAGACCTCGGGGGTGTGGTCGCCAGGATGCGCAGGTTGTCGCCGTAATAGAGGGTGTTGGTCACCGGCAGTTCCTTGCCGGGTTGGTCATGACATTCTGCATGGAGCGTAACGCAGCGATACGTCATTCGCGCTTCAGCAGATCAGGGTCAACCATTTCCCAATTCCCATCCCCCATTTCCCACGTCCCTGCCCGAGGACACTCCGGTTCGCCGCTGACCCCGCCGCCCATACACAACCAGATCGATGATCGCGGTCCCAATTCAAGACCCTGAGACATCGATCGACCTGGTCATTGCCCACGGCATTGCGGCTGTCGCATCCCGGACGACGATCGAACCCTGCAGGCCCATTAGCTGCGCACCGCGTGCGCCCGGCGCAACCCGGACGACGATCAGGCCCTGCAACTAACACGGCCCCGTAGCTGCGCACGGCGGTGCGCCCGGCGCAACCCAGGCGACGATCGGGCCTCAACAACGGCTTTCTCCACTACCCGCCAGTCCCGGAGGGACTTCGTCGTCTTAGCCACATGTTTCAACATGTGCGTCTCCCAGGGCATCGACACGGAGGTCGATGCCTACACCGATGCGGAAGCCGCTTGCATCGCCGGGGCGCTACCGCTACGGTATGCGCGATTTTGTTCGGTGCGGAAGGGATTGCGCGTTCGATGACCCAGGGACTGAGTCCAGAGCAGATCGTTTACGACCTCGCCTCAGCGAGCGATCCGCAGATTTCCCCGGATGGCACGCAGGTGCTGTTCACGCGGGGGCAAGCGGTGCGCGGGCGAAAAGTCGGGTTGAGTCAGGTGTGGGTTTGCGCGATCGACGGCGCGGATGCCCGGGCGCTGGAGCTGGATGGCTCCCGAAACAGCGCTCCCCGTTGGTCGCCGGACGGCTCCGCGTTCGTCTACGTTTCCAACTCGGAGGATGGCAGCGCGCTCGTCTACAAATCGTTCGAAGGCGGACCGGCCCGCGAGCTCGCTTTTCACCCGACGCCGATTACCTCGCCCGCGTGGTCGCCTGATGGCGAGCTGATCGCCTACAACACCGAGTTCGATCCCGACAATCCCCAGGCCGCCAAACCGGGCAAAGACGATGCGCCGCGCGTCCGCGTCGTGCGCCGGCTCGACTACAAGCAGGACAATCGCGGTTTTCTGAACGATGTCCGCCAGCATGTCTGGGTTGTCGATATCCTTGGCAACGGCCGCCGCAAGGTGACGCAGCAGGCGAACGACTATCTCAATCCCGCCTGGTCGCCGGACGGAACGCGCATTGCCGCCAAAGTGCCGCTGCGCAACGGCATGCGCGCTCAGCTGGCGATCGTCGATGTTGAAACGGGCGACGAAACGCTGGCCGGCCGGCCGGAAGGCAATATCGGCTGCTGGAGCTGGTCGCCGGATGGGAGCAAGCTGCTGATCGCCGGCGACATCACCCAGTCGTGGCAATTCGACCTTTTTCTCTACGATCTACGGCAACAAGCGCTCCACCAGCTAACCGACGATCTCTCGTTTCAACCCGATGCCGGGTTCGCCACCTATCTGCCGCCGTCGCAGCCGGTGTGGCTGAGCGAATCGGTCGCGGTCGTGCACGGACAGGAGCGTGGCGCCAGCGGTTTGTGGGAGGTCGATGTCTCCACAGGCGATGTGACCCGCATCGCTGGCTGGCCGGCGCAACATGCCGGTCTCAACGCCGACGCCGCAGGACAGACCTTCCTGCAAAGCGCCAGCAGCGCGGATGAATTCGGCGTTCTGATTCGCTATGACCGGCAAGCGGGCGAAACGACAACGATCTTCGACCCAAATCCGGACATCGAGGTGGAAATCGACAGCGAGCTGTTCACCATCGAGCGCGATGGCTACCCAATCGATATCTGGCTGATTCGTCCGGCCGGTTTCGATCCGGCGAAGCGCTATCCGGTCGTGCTCGATATCCATGGCGGACCAAACTCCTGGTACGGCCATGCGCCGAGCGCCATGGACCGCGCCCTCGCCGGAGCGGGCTACCTCGTCGCCTACGGCAATCCGCGCGGGTCCGGTTCGTATGGCCGGGCCTTCACCCAGGAGGTCATCAACGACTGGGGCGGCGGCGACTACGAGGACCTGATGGCCGTGTTGGACCGCGTGCTCGAGCTGCCCTACGCCGATGCCTCGCGCTCCGGCGTGTATGGCTATTCCTACGGCGGCTTTATGTCGTCCTGGATCATCGGGCACACCAACCGCTTCAAGGCGGCCGTGATCGGGGCGCCGGTGGTCGATCTGATCTCGTTTTTCGGTCAGGCGGACATCGGACACGATTTCGGCCCGATGCAGATCGGTTCGACGCCATGGGAGAACGAGCAGGAGTATCGCTTCCGCTCGCCGCTGACCTATCTCGAGCATGCCGAAACGCCCGTACTGATTCTGCATGGCGAATCGGACGACCGGGTTCCCATCGGCCAGGGTGAGCAGCTCTTCGCCACTCTGGCGTCGATGGGCAAGGAGGTGGAGTTCGTGCGTTATCCGGGTGGATCGCACGTATCGGTCACCCGGACTGGCTTTCCGGCCCACCGGGTCGACTATCTGGAACGGCTGGTTGGCTGGTTCGACAGGTGGCTGGTAGGCTGATCCAACAATTGACTGGGCAACGCTGAAACGAGGGAACCATCCATGTGGGAAATCGGATTCCTGGCGATCGCGCTCGCAATCGGGCTGTTCTGCGCCTACGTGCTTTACCGTGCGGCTGAACGTGAAGACAGAAACCCATGGGTTTGGGGTGTGGCTGGATTATTGACAAACATCATTGCCATCGTGGTTTTCCGCTTTCGAGTCGGCCCGATCGTGAAGTACTGAGTGGCGTTCAGGCCAGGTGGACGGCGCGATGGCCCTGTGCCCACCGGTGGCTGAGCGGAACGAAGTGAAGCGTCGTGCAGCGAAGCCACAACCACGTCGGCCAAAGTCTCGGTCCCCGGGAAGCACGCACATTCCGGCCTTGCGGGCCATGCCATCGACACAGAGGTCGATGGGTACGGTTTGGTGGAGCATGGAGGTCGATGGGTACGGCCTGGTGGAGAGTGGAGGTCGGCGGTGCAAATTGCAAGACGTTCTGTCGGAATCGCAGAACGTACGCAGACTTCGTCGATTTCCGCTATCATATGTGCGAGTAACGGTTGACAGGGTCCCGCCCCCGAATCACACCTGGACGCAACGCTCCCCCGCGTAATGCGTGGCTTTGGCCATGTTTGCAGAGAGAAGGGGAAGGAACGTGATGATCAGGAGCTCGATTGCGGGACTCATGCTGGCGCTGATCGCCAGCCTGTGCATGACCGCGACGATGATGGCACAGGAAGCAACGCCGGAAGCCTCCCCGGTAGCGGTCGCGGAGGAATTGACTGTCCCGGTCAATCTCATTCCCTGGGCTGTGACGGATCAGATGAGCCCATCGGCGGAGCAGTGCACCGTCGAGCCAGCGTCAACTGACGACGTGGCGGACCTGTTGATTGCCACCGATCCGCGCGAAGATGTTCCGCTGACCGACAATCTGCTGGTGGCGATTCCGGCAACTGGACCAGCCAGCGCAGCTGTCATCGACAGCGTTCTCGATACGCTGACCCAGTTCTGGGCATGCAACAACGCCGGCAATCGGCAGGCGATGGTGGCGGTCTTCACCGCTCAGGGCATCGCCGACTTGTATGGGATCGATCTCGAAATGTCGGATGCCGATCTGCGCGCCGCAGTTGCCGCGTCGCTCACCTCCGGCGAACCACGCCCGGCTGAGGAAATCTCGGGAATCGACGGCATCATCTCCATCGTCACCCTCCAGGACGGCCGCGTGGTGGCGCTGGTTGTGAACACCGACCCGCGCATCGCCGGAGGCCAGCAGGTGCTCGACCTGATCATCCTGATTAATGAAGGCGGCACATATAAGATCGACACCTTCATTGGCGATCCGTTCAACCTGACGCCAGGGTACGGCATCGACAACTAGCCGGAATCACGCAACGGTTCGGCTTCTCGGATAGCAAAGAAACAGGACCGTGGGGAATCCCCACGGTCCTGTCGCTTGCCCACTCGGCTCTGGCTCAACCTATCCTGCCGGCGATGCTTCGGGGCTTGCTGCTCCTCCCGCCTCTACCGGCTCCAGGTTGATCGTCACGTCGATCGTGCCATCGCCGTTGTCGACCAGTTTGGCCTCGCCTTGCCATCCTGATCCGTTCACTTCGTTCAGGGTGACTTCCAGCTCGCCACTGTCGGCAGTCCCGGTGATCGCCCCGCAGGTGATGTAGTTGCCGATGTTCTCTTCGCTCTCGTGGATGTTGATCACATGGTCGGCAATGTCATCGAAGGTTGCCGAGATCGTCGTCGTGCTTGTGGCCACGGCGTCGGCATACTCCTCCTCGCCCTCGACACCAGCCATGGGCGTGCCCAAGTGCTCCATCTCTGCTTCCGGTGAACTCAGCTCTTCACCGGACGCGACGTTGTTCAGCGGGAAAACGACCTCGCCGACGGCATCGCACGTGCCGTTGTGAATGTGGGCGGGATGATTATGCTCACCCGCCACCGGCGTGGCGCTGTCCTGGGCGCGTACCGTCTGCGGGACCGCCACCAGCCCGCCAATCAACGCGATGGCAGCCAACGCAGCCACCATCAATCCCCAACGTGTTCTGTTCATCGCATGCTCCTTTACCGGCCACGACGAAAACGATGCGACAGACGTGTCGCACCGGCGACGATGCATACGCCGTGCCATGCCGGGAGTCAGGGGATGCGTGCTATCGGCTGCGATGCCGGGGGTCGAGAGCGTCGCGCAGACCATCGCCTACCAGGTTGAACGCCAGCACGGTGATGAAGATAGCCAGACCGGGGAAAAAGGTCAGCCACCAGGCGCCGGACTGTAACTCGCGCTGGCCGTCCTGCAGCATGTTCCCCCACGACGGCGTGGGAATCTGAACGCCAAGACCGAGGTAGCTGAGACTCGCTTCGAGAAGGATGGCGAACGACAGCCAGATCGTGGCCTGCACGATGATTACGGCCAGGGCATTGGGGAAGAGGTGGCGCATCATGATCCGTGAGGAAGAGGCGCCGATCGAACGGGCCGCGGTGACGTATTCCAACCCTTTCAGCATCAAAAACTGCCCGCGCACGAGCCGGGCGGTGCCCGGCCAGGCGGTCAGGCCGATCACCACGATGGTGGTCGTCAGACTCGGTTGGAAGAGCGACGCCGCCGTGATCAACAGGAGTATCAACGGTATGGCGAGCAGCACATCGGTCGAGCGCATCACGATCTGATCGACGACGCCGCCAAAATACCCCGCCATCGAACCGAGTGCCACACCAATCGTCATGACGATCGCTACCGCCGCGAAACCGGTCGCCAACGAGACACGTCCGCCCACCACCAGCCTGGCCCAGACGTCACGCGTGTTGCGGTCGGTTCCCATCCAGTGCTCGGCCGAGGGCGGTTTCGAACGCATGCCGGGTTCGAGCGCGGTTTCGTCATAGCGCTGAATCAGGGGCGCGGCGATCGCCGCGGCGTAAAAAATGGCGATAATGATCAGTCCGACTACCGCCAGGCGGTTTCGCATGAAGCGCTTGATCGTCTGGTGCTTGCGTACCTTCGGCAGACCGCTGAGGAGTTCGTCGGCGGAAGCCAGTTCGAGCGCGCGCCCGGTTTCGTTGTCGAGTCCCAGTTCGGCCATTCCGCGCCTCAATCCGTCAGCTTGACGCGCGGATCAACCAGCACGTAGACAAAATCGGTGACGACGCTGGCCACCATTACGGCGAACCCCGTCAACATCGTCACTCCGAGAATGACGGGATAGTCGCGCCGGGTGATTGCGTTGAAGGCGAGATCGCCGAGTCCCGGCCACGCGAAGATTTGCTCGATAATGACCGTCCCGCTGAGAATCTGCGGGAATTGCAGACCGATGACGGTGACCATCGGGATCATCGCGTTGCGCAAGGCATGCCGGAAGAGGACTGGGCGAGACGACAACCCCTTCGCCTTGGCGACCCGGATGTAGTCCTGACCGATGACTTCGAGCATGGCCGAGCGCATGAAGCGAGCAAAATAGGCGATGCTGGGTAGTGCGGCCACCGTCACCGGCAGCACGAAGAACTTCGCGCGCTCGGGCCAGGGATAGTCCGCCTGTCCGGCGCTCAACACCGGCAACCAACCAAGCTCGACCGCAATCCAGATCTGCAGCAGGAGCGCCAACCAGAAGCTGGGCAGCGCAAGCCCGACGAACGAACCGATCGTCACCATATTGTCGATTCTCGAGTACTGGCGGGTAGCAGAGATGATGCCGACCGGGATAGCGATCATCAACGCGATGCTCAGCGCAATGCCCTGCAGCTGAATCGTCGCCCACATGCGTTCGAGAACGAGATCGAATACCGGTGCGTTGTTGAAGGCATAGGAGCGGCCGAGATCCCCATGCAGCAAGTTGTTCAGCCAATTCAGGTACTGAACTGGCAATGAATCGTTCAACCCGTAGTTTTCCCGGGCCTGTTCCATGATTTGAGGATTTGTGGCGGCTTGCGGTCCGACCAATGCAAGGAGAGGATCGCCGGGCGCGGCATGAATCATCGCAAACATCAGGATGCTCAGCCCGAGCATCAGTGGGATGAGCAGCAACACCCTGCGCGCCATATACGCGGCCATGGAACGCCTCTCAATTGCGAGGTGACTGGTGACTCATTGGCGGCAATGAACAACACGTTGCCTGGAGTCAGAACGATAGCGCTCCCTCCTTTCCCGGCAATCGGGAAAGGAGGGGCGGATTCGAATGAGAGAGGCCAGCGCTACGCCGCAGGACCTGTCATCTGAGCCAGTGAACGGAAGATGCCGCCGTCGAGGTTGCTGTTCTGGTAGTTCTCGAACTCAGCCCGAACGACATAGAGGAATGGGCGATACCACGCCCAGTGCATCGGCACCTCGTCCATGAGGATGGCCTGAATCTGCTGATAGATTGGCTTCGCCGCGTCGACTTCGAGCGTCTGCTTCGCCTGGGTCAGCAGGTCGTCGAGCTCCGGAGTGCTGAAGCCAGAGTGATTCTGGCTGGACGACGAGTGGAACTGCTCGAAAAGCTGGCTTGGCTCAGCCGTAACGCCGGCGAAGTCGGCCCCGACGATCTGGAAGTCGTAGGTCGAAGTCGTTCGCTCTACCAGCGTTGCCCACTCGATGAACTCGACATTGGCCTTGACGCCGATCTGCTCCCAGTCGGCCTGGCACCGAATGAGCCAGTCTTCCCGCAGCACGTTGCCGGCATTGCAGAGCATGTTCACTTCGATATCCGTTGCTCCCGCTTCTTCCAGCAGCGCCCGCGCGCCATCTGGATCGTAGGGAATCTGCGGCGCTTCAGGATCGAACGCCCAGCTTCCGGGTGCAATCGGTCCCTTGCCTGCTTCGCCCAGCCCGAGCAGCGAGCTGGCGACATACTCATCGACGTTGACCGCCATCGCCAGCGCCCGGCGAACACGCTTGTCATTCAGTGGGGCTTCCCGGGTGTTGAAGAACGAACCGTTCGGCTGGGTAAAGGGTGGAACGAGCAGCGACAGATCCGCGTTCTGCTCCAGCTCCCCCGCCAGAGTCGGCGCCGGATAGAGCGAGCCATCGATATCGGAGGACTGGAGGGCATTGACCAGCGCCGCCGAGTCAGCGATCGTTCGATGGATGAATCGCTGAATCTCAGGCTTGCCGGGTTCCCAGAAGTTCGGATTCGCGGTCGCCACAAAGTCCGCGCCGACGCTCCAGCTCTCGAAAATGTACGGTCCGGCCCCGACCGGCGAGTCCTGGAAGAACGCCTCCGTCGACGCCCGGCTCAGATCCTTACCTTCCAGCAGAGCCTTCGGTACGACATGGACGAAGTGGAGGTTGTAGAGGAATGGAGCATTCGGTTCGGCAAGGGTGATTCTGAGTGTCTTGTCATCGAGAACTTCAATCCCCGAAACGCTGTCCGCCTCGCCAGCCGCATACTCGGCGGCGCCGGCGATCTGCTCGAATTTGACCGACACCGTTGACGCCGTCTGCGGGTTGAGAAATCCCTCGAGCGTAAATTTCACGTCCTCAGCGGTGAGCTCAGTGCCATCGGAGAACTGGATACTGGGCTGCAGGCTGAAGGTGAAAGTGAGACCATCAACCTCCCATGATGCGGCGACGCCGGGAATCGGCTCGAAGGTGCCCGGATCGACCCGCACGAACTCATCGAAGAGCATCTGGAAGCGCCACTCGGTTTCCGAGTTGTCTGCGCCATGGAAGGGATTCAAAGTGTCCGCTTCGCCCAGGGTACCGATCAGAATTGAGGATTCGTTCTGCGCCAGGGCCATGTATCGCGTTGCGGGGCTGGCAAGCGCCATCGCCGCTGCGGCTGTTGTGCCGCCAATCAGCGAGCGTCGTGAGACTCGCCACTTGATCGGGTCTGATTTCCGCGTGGTCATTCTCCACTCCTTTTCTGTTGTTTCCTGCAGTGCGACGTCGGATGCTCGTTCGTCGGCAGCAGTTTTCCACGCCGCACCTGCGGCATCACCGGGAGACTCGGTGAGGCTAACAGAGGCTTGGAAAATGTGTCAAGGACGTGCGGGGCTGTGCCGGCGCGGTGACCCAATCCCCGTCAGCGATCCGACTTCATCGTCGCGATGGCTGTTGCCAACTCATCGGGGAGGCTCGAACCGACCAATACGCGGTCGCCATTCGTCAGAACGAGTTGTACTCCGGTGTCGCCATGCATCAGGTAGGCGCGATCGCTCCCCCACCCGCGGATGCCCCAGCCGCCATAGTTACGGATCGGATTGACTGTCCGTTTGCCGAACGTCGCAATCGTCTCGGCGGGGATCTCACGATGAGAGAAGGGCCAGACCTCGATGGCAAGCCTGTCGCTGGCCACGGTCGTACGCACGTGCATCAGCAGGAGCAGCGCCGGTAGCCCAACCCCGATCAGGAGAGTCAGGAGCACCATGCCCCAGTCGCTCACGGGATTCGTGCCCACCGGTTTTCCGCGCACGATCTGCTGGACGAACATCGCCCATGTGGCCAGGACCAGGACCGCGACGATCAGCAGAATGAACGGCTGGCGGAAATACTGTCTTTCCGTAAAGATCGGCATCGAAACCTCTACGCGAGCCGGCGCCGAAGGTCAGGGCAGCGCATGGATCCACTCCTTCGACCCGAATTTGCTCTCGACGAGCGCGCCGGCCCGATGGCGCTCATCATCGCTGATGCCTCCCGGCCGGAGGCCGTGCCGATCGCGGAAGGTCGCGACCAGGTGGTCGATGATCGCGGCGCGCGTCAGTCCTGTTTGTTGACTGAGCGGGCCGACCCGCTTGTCGGCCGACCGAATCCCCTTGTCGCTCAGTTTTTCCTGACCGATGCGCAGCACCTCGAGCATGAGTGGGATATTCATCTGGTAGGCCATCGTGGTGTGATGGAGGATCGCCCCACCCCGGCGGGCCTGCGCCGCGCCTCCGATCTTGCCGCCTTCGGAGGTGATGTCGTTCAGCGGCTGGTACCACGCATCGATGCCCAGATCGCGCAGTGCCTCGATGACCCAGGCGTCCATGAAAGCATAGGAATCGGCGAAACTGAGTCCCTGCACAAGCGATTCCGGCGCGAAGATCGAGTAGGTGATGGCTCCTTCAGGTTCGATGAACATCGCCCCGCCGCCCGAAATGCGCCTCACCAGCTGGACGCCGCGATCGGCCGCCGCGTCCTCGTTCACCTCGTTGCGCACCGACTGGAAGCGACCGAGCACCACACAGCGATCGGTCCAGCCCCAGATGCGCAATGCCGGCGGCCGGGCTCCCTTGCCGACATCGAGAGTGAGCACTTCGTCGAGCGACATGTTCATCGGCGGCGGGGTCGCTTCCTCGGCGATCAGTTCCCAATCAATGGCCCGCCACCTGGCCAGCTGTGCCTCGCGATCGAGCATCAAACTCATGAGAAACCCCGGTCTCCACCCCCGGCGCCGGCGTCATCGACGGCTTCCGCATCGAGACCGCGGCGCACCGCCGTCGCCAGCGCTTCCGGGGATGAGCCGAGCCATTCGACATCCGTCGGTATGGCCGCGGCGATGCGTTGGGAGAGGGCTTCTTCATTCAGGTCTGAGGGGGCGCCATCGAGCGCTGAGGTGATGGCGCCGAGCGCGTCTTCGGGATAGAGAAAGAAGTCTCCATGAACTTTGACGTCGCGGAGCTTGCCGTCTTCCAGTGAGAAATCGACGGCGACGAGCTTGCCGCCAGGTGTTTTGAACGAGCCACGCCGAATGGACATGGTATGAGCGTCCTTTCCAGATGTATGGCGGTGCGCCCGATGTGCGATCCGGGCAACCGCTGCGTGAGAAATGGTACTGCTGAAGGCGAGGAGGCGAAGATGCGTCTGCCTCATCCCCGTAGGCATTGACCTCCGTGTCGATGCCCTGGTCAAGTCATCGCCGTAGCCATCGACCTCCGTGTCGATGCCCTGCAAGAAATGAAACGGGTATTTCCACTAGCTCCACCAGGTGATGCTTTCCCACTGCGTTTCTTGTGTAGCGCCGACACGAATGCAAGTCGAAATCTCAACCGGGATACGCCGTACAGCCCCCTATCCCCGGCCCTTTCCCCCGCTGTTCAGACGCGTTGGCGAGAACGTGGTTGACGCGAGGGAAAGGGAGAACGGTTGGTAGCGGGGTTTGAGTAGGGTCTGGGTGGCGCCGGGCGCACGCTGTGCGCGGCTACGGGAGTGGTTGAAGAAATTTGGGGGTTGACAAGGAGGAACATGTGTTCTAAAGTGTACGTACTCGCCTGGCAGAACCCGCGTTCTGCACCCCGAGCGCAGCCGGGCGACTCCCCTCCAACCCTCGAGCCGCTGAACCCGCATTCAGCGGCTCGTTCCTTTGGGGCAATAGGCAAAGGGCGAAAGGTGAGTCGTGCATGGTGGATCGTAGATAGTGGGCCGGCGCTTCGGAATACGGTCTACGATTTGCTGCTGCCAACGCGCCGATGACGGTGTCGAGGTGGACGACAAATTCGGCGGTCGTTTCGAGGCGGTGGCGGAGAGGTGGGTTGGGCTCGATGTAGGGCGTATTGCTCCAGCCGCCGTCGGGGTCCTGACCGTCGGCGAACCAGCGTCCCATCTTCTCGATCCACGGAAGATACGTGGAGTCTCCTGTGGCCAGGTAGAGAAGCCCGGAACCCCAGGCGCTCTTGCAGACCTGCTTTGTCAGGAACTGTTCCGGGCAGGACTGCATAGAGAAGTTCTGAAAGCGGCGAGCGTAGTCGAGCCAGCTTTCGTCGCCAGTCGTCATGAAGAGATGAGTCAGGAATGCTGCAGCGATGCCGCCGTTGTAGTGGAGCTGCTGTTCGAATCGCGAGTCATTGACGATGTGGCGGGGATCGATGCTGTCGGTCATCTCAGTCATCAGACCACCGGCAGCGGTCCAGATGGTGTAGAGGCGGTCAGGAAGCTCGGGCTGCGCTTCCCACAATCGGGTCATCCATTCCCCGGCCCGAATCGCCGCTTCAATGCGGCCAGCCATCACCGCCGACATGCCGAACTGGGCGGTCGGGAAGAGGAGCTGCGGACCGTCCGAGCCAGCCGATTCGCGTGTCATCCAGATGCCGCCCGTTGCCGGGTCCTGATAGCGCAAGGCGAAATCCATCGCTCGCCGGGCGACATCGGGTCGCCGCAGCAACCAGGCGCCATAGGCCAGGATCGTTTCGGGATAGGTGTTCGTGGTGCGATTGGCGACTTCGTCCCAGCCAAAACCACCATGGAACTGACCATCCGCGTCGAAACCGGTTCGCTCGATCCAGGCCAGAACCCGAGCGGCCGCGGCGGTCTCGCCACTCACCTCCAGCGCCCAGGGAAAGCGGTACCAGGTGACTCGCGATCCAATCGCGTCGTCGACCGACCCATCATCTGCAATGTGCGCCAGCAGAAAGTCGACGCCGCGCTTCCGGCT
>CAYWSE010000078.1:14091-16947 GCA_964461025.1 uncultured Sphaerobacteraceae bacterium
AAAGCCGGCGAATGCGGGGGTCGAGACGGTCACGCAGACCGTCGCCAAAGGTGTTCAGGGCAAGGACGAGGAGAAAGATGCAGATGCCCGGGGCCAGGACATACCAGGGCGCCTGAGACGGATAGCTTTGCGCGGCCTTGAGCATGGTTCCCCAGGTGGCGGTGGGCGGTTGCACACCGAGACCGAGATAGCTCAGGCCAGCTTCGATCAACACCGCGACGGCCATCGTCAGGGTGATCTGCACCAGAATCGCGGGCAATGCGTTCGGCAGGATGTGCCGGACGATGACACGCCCGTCGCTCGCCCCAACCGACCGGCTGGCAGTGACGAAATCCTGTTCCTTCATTGCCATGACGCTGGCGCGCACCAGACGGGCAAAACGGGGCACAAAGACCACGCCGACGGTGAGAATGATGCTCTGTTGCGAAGCGCCAAGCGCCGCTACCACCAGAATCGCGAAAAGCACCGAGGGAAAGGCGAGGATGGCGTCCTGCAATCGCATGAAGACGCTATCGATCCAGCCTCCCCGAAATCCGGCGATGAGTCCGAGCGGAATGCCGATGAGCATCGCCAGAGCGACGCCAACGCCACTGACGACAAGCTCGACACGGGCGCCATAGACGATGCGACTGAAGATGTCGCGGCCATATTCGTCGGTGCCGAACAGGTGCTGGCGTGACGGACTGGTGAGCAGGTCGGGACCGATCTTGTACGGGTCGTGGGTGGCGATCACACTGGGAACGAGCGCGCATACGAGAAAAATCAGCAAGATGAGCGCGGTGACGATAAGCACAGGGTCGGGACGTCCGGCAAAAATCCGCCAGCTCAGCGACTGCGGCTGATCGATCTGCAATGGTTCCGGCGCCAGCGTTGCACCCATCGTTCTTCCCGTTCGCAACGCAGGCTACGCAACGCGCATGCGCGGATTCATGAATCCGTAACAGAGGTCGGTCAGGAGATTGACGAAAATCAGGCCGACGGTGACAAAGAGCACCGATGTCTGGACGAGGGGATAGTCGCGATCGAAGACCGCCTGCACGGTCAGCCAGCCAACCCCACTCCAGCCGAACACCTGCTCGATGATCACCGCTCCACCGAGCAACGCGCCGATTTCGAGTCCGGCAATCGTCAGCACAGGGATGAGGGCGTTCTTCATAGCGTGACGCAGAAGCACGGTCTTTTCCCGCAGCCCCTTGGCTCTCGCCGTGCGCACGTAGTCCGCCGCCAGAACCTCGATCATGTCCGAGCGAAGAAACCGCATCAACGTCGCGGCGAGGTAGGTGCCCAATGTGATCGACGGCATGATCAGCCGCTTCAGGTTCTCCACCGGATCCTCGGTAAATGGCACGTACCCCGATGCCGGCAGCCACCTGAGCCGGACGCTGAAGATGAGGATGAGGGTCAAGGCCATCCAAAATCCAGGCACCGCCAGACCAGCACTGACGAACCCCATGGCGGCGCGGTCGATCAGCGATCCGCGCTTGACCGCAGCCAGCGTGCCGAGCGGAAATGCCACTAATACGGCGAAAATCGTCGCCCCGAGCACCAGCTCGAGTGTGGCCGGCAGCTTCTGGAAAAAGAGCTCGATCGTCGGCTTACGGTTCTTCAGCGAGTCGCCGAATTCGCCCGATGCGAGGTCCTGTAGCCAGTAGACGTATTGAACGGGAATCGGGTCGTTCAGACCCATTTCCTCGCGCAGTGCTTCGAGCTTGGGCAGGTTCTCCGGTTTGGCCGCCTCGCGACCCATGCGCATCGCGGCAGGATCGCCGGGCGCCATGCGGATCAGCCCAAAGACCATCATGGAAACAATGAAGAGGGTGGGAATCGCCTGAACTATCCGGCTGGCCGCGTATCGGCCCATGTCAGGTCCTTTGGCCCGGACACTTCCGGGCTATGCAAGGTCGAGGCGAACTCCATCGACGTTTGATGTGCTCTCGATCCACCGGACCGGGCGTCGCCGGTCCGGTGGATGCAGGCAGTGCGGACGCTCTCCGCAGTCTATTCCGCGATCGTCACTTTGTTGATGCCGATCCATGAGAGCGGGTTGATCTCCCATCCGCTGACATTCGGGGCGGTGAGCGAAACCTTCGGCGCTTCCTGAATGACCAGAATTGGCAAGTCCTGAACAAAGAGTTCCTGCAACCGGCCATATTGTTCGGTGCGCGCCGCCTGATCGATCGTCTGATTCGCCGTCGTTGCCAGCTCGCGGGCTTCCTCGTTTGTCCAGCCATCGGCGAAATGCGGTTCGAGACCGAGACTGACAAAGTAGTTCGGATCGGCAAAGCCGGGGAAGACGTTCCAGATCACGTCATAGGTGTGGTTGATGTAGTTGTCGAGCCACACGGAGAGCTCCTGGATTTCGATGTTCATCGTCACGCCAGCCTCTGCCAGGCCCGCCTGCCAGATCGTCGCCGCCCGCTCTCCGTCGGGATAGCCCTGGATGCAGAGAACGGTGAATTCGAGATCGGAAACGCCCTGCTCTTCGAGAATCGCGGCGGCGGCGGCGGGATCGTAGTCGTAGCCGGGCACGTCCTTGTAGGCCCAGTGGGTCGACCCCACAAATGACCATTTCGGCAAGCCACCGCCCGAGAAGACAGTCTGCTGGACGGCGTTCTTGTCGAGGCAATGCGCCAGCGCCTGCCGGACTGCGGCATTTTCACGAATCGTTGCGTGATTCTTGCCAAGCATCTCGAAGATATGAATGCTGCTGGTGGGCACATTGATGACGTTGACCCGGTCGTCGCCTTCCAACGGAGCGACCTGAGAGACCGGGACGTCGTTGACGCCGTTGACGTCGCCAGATTGCAGGTTCGTGATCGCCACCTGCGGTTCGGCAATGACGTTGAAGCGCACGGT
>CAYWSE010000079.1:0-9526 GCA_964461025.1 uncultured Sphaerobacteraceae bacterium
CTGAGTCGGAACGACTGAGAATCTGGAAGCAGCGGGTCATCGCCTCCGGGTCGTACGAGGCGTGGGTGGTGTCCTGATCGAAAGGAATCGGATTCGGCACTTCCTTGGGAATCGGGTAGATGTGAACGTCGATGTTCAGCGACCGCAGTGCGGCAAGGAAGCGTCGGTAGAAGTCGGCGACGCTTTGCGGTTCGAGCGGGATCTCTTCCCGGCCGCCGGTGTTGGTGACGATCGTCAGCACATGGCGGAGGAAATCGAAGTCGATCTGGAAGGTGGCGTCGCCAGCGGGGATCGGGCCGGTGGTGAGACCGTCGGCGTCGACTTGCAGGGTGATGTGCCACCAGTGATTCTGTGGATGACAGAGATCGAGCTTGACTTTGCCGATGATCTGGGTCCAGAGGTGGACGGTTTCATAGGTGTCGCGCCATGTCTCGAGTGGGAGGTCGGGCCAGGCGGCGTGTTGGTCGGGAAGAGTTGGCATGGCGTTTCTCCGGGATAGCGGAGCGCAGATTACGAGTCTAGCCGCTCTGGGCAACGTCATCCGTGGCGGAAAAGACGTCGAGATAAAGCTCGGCGAGCTGCAGGCGAACGGCAACCGGGAGCGTGTCGAGCGCCGGCTGGCTTGCCGGAGAGAGTGCCGAACGCAGCCGCCAGACGCGCCGCGCCTGGCTGCGATCGAAACGCTCGATGTCGCCGCGCGGGACGCTCCAGACTGCACAGTCGTCGCTGATCGCGTCGGCATCGAACGACTGCAGCCGGGATTCGATGTAGGCAATGCCGTCGTCGATGCTCTTTTGGGCAAGCTCGCGGCGATTCCGGTCGGGAAGAGAGATGAGGCGAGGTTTACCGGAGTCGAGCTCGGCGCTCGTGGACGCGATCGATGGCTGGCGGCGCGTCTTGAGCACGCCGGCGAAGATGATCGCCACGCCAATCGACATGGCGATATACAGGTATTCCTGCTGCCCGAAGCGGGTCAGCGTGCCTCCGGAGGCGACAACGAACGTGCCGAGCGCGATGAGAATGCAGCCGATCATTCGCTCGCGATGAATGCCACGCTTGCGGAACGTCCATGCCGAATAGAGCGCCCCGGCGACGAGCACGATGGTGCCGATCGTGTTGATTCCAACCGTCAGTGCGACGAGGGCAGGCCCGCGTTCGAGCGCATCCCAGCCCTCCTCCGCCATCAGCGCGGCATCGATCGGCGCGTTGATCACCAGCGTCGCTGCCAGCGCGGTCACCAGGATCGTCAGACCAGGCGCCCATCTGGCGATGCGCTGAGCGGCCAGCAGATATCCCTCGCCCAGTGCCAGATAGCCGACCACGAGCACCGCGCCGGTCAGGTAGTAGACGCGCACCAGCGGTTCGGACCATCCGGCTTGCGACCCAACGACTTCCGATCCGGCGGCAATCGCGAAGATGGCGAACGCGACCGTCCAGACGATGCGGTCGGGCCGGGGACGCCGCCACGCGTCATAACCGATGACGGCCGCGCAGGCGGCGCTGACAAAACAGGCAATGAGAGGAAAAACGACCATTCCGGGAAGCGCGTTCTTTCAGCAACAGGCAATCCCGGGGCGGGATTCCGGGCGTCAACGAAGCGATTTTACCGCGAAGCTCTGTCAGGTGGATTCGCTGCGAATGAATGCGATCAGGTCGGCAAGCTGCTTGTCGCTGAGGTTTGCGACTGGAATCGGGTTCGCCGAACCGTGACCCTCCCGAACCATCGTGGCGATCTGATCGTCGGTCAGGTCGACGGGTTGCGCGGCATCGCCGGAGAGAGCCGGACCAGCCCCCGCGCCGTCGGGACGGTGACATTGCTGGCATTTGAACTGGAACTGCTGGCGCCCGAGTGCGACGTCGCCCTGCGACGCGTCGAAGCCTGCTGCCGCGACAACCGGCGAACCGCTGCCAGGCGAAGACTGAGCCATCGCGATCGCCGAAGCCTCAGCGTTGGCTGCCTCGGTCGCCTGGGCGATCTGCTCGGCGCTCATCGTCGGCGTCGGCACAATGCCCAGGATGTCGTTGATTTCTTCCTCACTGGCCCGGCCGCATGCCGCGGCAATGACGGCAATGCCGATCGCCAGAACCAGGATCGTCGCGCGATTGCGCATCCTTCGACCTCTCGGATCGTGACGCCGAGTCTCTCTGCGACCTGGCAACACTGGCAGGCAGGATGAACGTGCGGCAAAGCATAGACATGCAGTCGTTCAGGCGTCAACGAGATACCTGCGCAGATCGTGGATTCGGTCATTGGGCGGAGTGCCCAATGAGACGCGTAGACAGGTCACTAATGGGGCAGATGCGGTCCGTGCGTCGCAACACTCCGCCTTGCTTCAGGTAGAGTAGGGTGTGGTTTTGCCTGACACAGGAGAAACACTGCATGGGAGAAGCGACGGATCTGCTTCTGGAGATTCAGCGACATTCGGCGTGGGCAAACCGCCAGATTCTGGATGCGGCGGCGCGGATGCCCGCCGAGCGATTGCGCACGCCAATCGGCGAGGGTGGCTACGGCGATCTGCTGGAGACGTTGCTGCATATGTACGACGCGCAGAAGGTGTGGCTCGACCGGTTGCAAACCGGTGTGAACGGCCCCGTGCTCGACATCAGCGTCGTCTCGGACATCGCAACGCTGCAGGCGCTGTGGGACGCGCTCGACGAGGCGATGGAGGGCTACATCGGCGGGCTCGATGATGCGTCGCTCACCGAACAGGTTCCGTACCGCTCTTATTATGGAAGCGAGGGAAGCTACTCACGCCGGGAGATGTTGCTGCATCAGGCATTTCATTCGCACCAGCACCGCGGCGAAGTGGCGCTGGTATTGACGCAGATGGGGTATTCGCCCGGCGAGCTCGATGTGATCGATTATCTGCTCAGCAAGCAGACCAATAATTGAGACCGAAAACGCCGGCAGAGCGCCGGATTCTACGTGCCGAAAGGGCATCGGGTTCTACGTCTGCAGCGCCATAAATGGCGAGGCTACGGATGGGAGCGGAGATGCGGGGCAAAGCAAAACCGGTCTATCAACGCCTTTAACCGATTCGCGCTCCAGATGGTGGCATAGAGCGTGATTCACAGGCGGACAGACCGGTTTGCAACAAGTCTAGAATCGCAACTTCGCGTTCACCATATCCGGAAGTATCCGTTTTACGGTCCAAAAGGAGTCTTTCGGGGCCGATCTGGACCCAAAAATCCGGAATTCATCGATTCCGGGAGCGAGATTGGCGGCCGGGAGGGGTGTTCTCCAGGAAGACGCGAGCGGAAATCACGAACCCGGCAGTGAGCAGGACAATGTCCTTGATCACATATTGCCCGAGCAGCGTCGGGGCACGGAACTTGCCGGAAAAGAGCTCCTCCGGAAAGAGTGCGAGGGGCGCCAGGATGCCGATCATCGCCACTGCCAGCAACGCCAGAGCGAGACGCTGAAACCGCCCCGAAATCATCAGCACACCGATGGATACTTCCATTACCGCGACGGCAATCCTGGCGACATCGCCGCTGATGAGGTCAAAGGTCAGTGCTTCGACGGTGCGCACAGAAATCCGCTCAGCGGGGCTGACGTTGTCGAACAGTTTGAGCAAACCGAAAAGGAAGAAGACCGCGCCCAATGATATGCGCAGGGTCGTGATGCTCGTCCGGGCGAGCCAGATGGCGATAGCTTCGTCTCGACTGCCGGCGTGGATCGGCTGGCTCGTGTCGAGCGTTTCGAGAATCGCTTCCGATTCGCTCTGGGGAATCCGGGGAACGTCGTCTGATTTCTTTGTCGCCGTCATCATTTCCCCACCGATCGCAGCACAACTCTGGCGAACCGCTCGCTGCACGTTGCGTGCCACTTCGGGCAAGTGATAAACGAGCGAAGTCATCGCCCCGTTGTTGCTGGATTGGACAGGATGCGTGCGGCTACTGCCAGGCGCAGCTGGACGGGAGGGTGCCGAAACTGGCGGCCACATCCTCCGGCGGCGAATCGAAGACCTGATCGACAGCGGCGCTGATCAGCTCCTGGCTGGGAATCGGGTAGTAATCCTGACCGGCATAGCCGGCCATGTACTGCTCGGTCGTGAAACCGAGTGTGTACAGCGATCCGAAGTCGACCTCGCCGAGCAATTCGATCAGACCGGGGAGCTTATCAAGGGTGACATTGGTGATGATCGCGTTCTCGACGCTGTTGACGATGTCCGGATAGTTGAGCAGGAGGGTCCCGATGTCAGCTTCGCGTGCGAGGGCGCCAATGATGCAGCGCTGGCGTGCCATCCGTTCGTAATCACCGCCTTCGACCCGTGTGCGGGCGTAGGCAAGCGCAGTCCGTCCATCCAGATGCTGACGACCGACAGGAATGACGTATTGTTGCCAGCCATCCGATTCGAATGCCGGGGAAAGGAGCACCGACTCCTGAACTGGCACGTCGATTGTGACGCCGCCAACGGCGTCAATCACCTGCACGAAGCCCGGGAGATCGACGAGCGCGTAGTAGTCGATATCGAGCCGCAGGAGATTCTCGATGGTGCGCATCATCACTTCGCCGCCCTTTCCCTCGCCACCAAAGAGATCGGGGTTCGCTTCAGCGAAGAAGTAGAGCTCGTTGAGCAGCGACTCCCAGCAACCGCAGACGAACAGGCTGGCATAGGGTTCGGGCAGGGGCGTGTTGACGAGATTGCGGGGGACACCGAAGAGCGCGGCGCGGCCGGTTTCGCGGTCGATCGATGCGACCATCATCGAATCGGTGCGCAGTCCGATCCGTTGAGGACCGGCATCGCCGCCCATCAGCAGAATGGTGGTTTTGCCATCGCCGCCGGGTTCGCCCTGGGCAGTCGCGCTCTGGGCGACTACGGCGATTGCGGTCGCCAGCACGATAAGGGCAAGCGCGCTATGGAGCACTCGAATCATCTGGAACTCCTGTTGGGGCGACAACCGGCGGCGCGGCTGCGTTGACACCATCGGCGAGGCGAACCTCGAGTGTTGTGTGTACTTCGGTGGGAGCGACCCCCTGCCGTTTCGCAGAGGCGCCACCATCGAACACGTTGTCGAGAAACTGGTAGGTGACGATGTCGTAATACGCGACGGCAATATGCGGCGCGGCGGTGATCGCCAGGAGCAGCACCAGCGCCACGAGCATACCGGGATGGCGTTCGTTGCGTGATTCGCCGTTGCGCACGACGTCGATGACGGCATAGACGCGAAAGAGCATCAGCGCCAGATCGGCAACGAGCAGCGCGGCCAGATTTCGCGGCTGGGTGAACATCGCCAGCGCGGCGAAGGGCTCTGTTGGCACGATCGCGACGACCAGCAGCATTGACGCGAGTGAGATGCCAAGAAGCAACAGACCTTTTCGCCGCTTGCCGATCAGCAGATGGCCAAGTCCGGGAAGAAGAACGGACGCCATTGCAGCAAGCACGAGGCGAATGGAGAACCTTCCCGTTGTCGGGCGCCTCCAGGCGATTTCAGGGAGTGCTGCTGCTCGCGTTGTCTGGTGAAGTGGTATTTCGGACACGTCGTGATACCTGAGAATCGAAGGATTGGAGCAATTCGCGATCGCTCAGTGGGGAAGAGCGACCTTGGGCGCGGGGCCACGCTATCGTAAACGCCCACACCACATCGGGGGTTTCATTCTACTCCGTTCACGCGTCGTACGTACATCCTTGACATGTCTTTCTTCCATATGTCAGTATTATCTGACATATGGATGATCGAGTTGACACACCATCCGAATTGACTGGCGACGAGCTGCTGCAGCTGCTCGAAGCACTTTCTAACCCGCATAGGTTGCGCATCGTTGCGGTGTTGTCGGCGGGAAGGAACTACGTCAGTCAACTGGCGCGTGATTTGTCGATGAGTCGTCCTCTCCTGCATCTGCATTTACAGAAGCTGGAGTCCGCCGGGTTGGTAACGAGCGAGCTCGAGCTTTCTCCCGACGGAAAAGCGATGCGATTCTACCGGGTGTCGCCATTTGCCATCGCGTTGACGCCGGAGGCGATCACCGCCGCTGCGGACACCCTGAGCACGAAGAAGGAGAATTGACAATGGAAGGATATTTCGACGCTGTTGCCGTGGCGGGCGTGATGATGGTGACGGTGATCGCGGCGGCACTGATCTGGCAAATCTTCCAGACAGCGCAGACCAAAATCGTCGCTGACCGAAACACGGAAATCGATGCCCAGACGCGGCAGGCAATCGCCGACGCGACTGCCGCTCAACAGGTGACGTCGAACCGGCTGGCGGAGTTGTCTGAGGGTATCCGGGGACTGGATACGCGCGTGACGGCGATCGAAACGCTCCTCCGTGAGGTCGAGTAGGAGCCGTTCTGAACTCACCGGCGGGCGGCCACGTCGATCTGGCTGGATGTCGGTCGGCGCGGGTGTTTGTGGCTCCGCGGAACGTCGCTTCACGTTGTTCGCTCCGTCCCGCTTCGCCACCGGCTGACACGGAGGTCAGCCGCTACGGTTCTTCGTGAGCACAGGGCGCCGTCGCGACGTCCGACGAGTTGGAATGGATTGTGCAGAGAGCCGATCGCGACAGTCGCCACGAATGACAACGATACGCGTGAGCTGATGCCGCGACGGATTGAATCAGGGGCATTCGCTGAAAAACCGGTCAATCTACGGTAGTTTGCACTCTCGGTTCTCTCCTATATTATGGGAAGACAATGCATAGCTCGGTCCAGCAGCAATGGATCAGGCAGGAGGCCGGGTGGCGGCCGATGGTCTGGCCAGGAGGGCGATCAAATGGACAGCCGGCGTTTTGATGCATTGACCCGGTCCCTGGCTTCAGGGACATCCCGACGCACACTGCTCAAAGGTCTCTTTGGCGGCGCCGCCCTTGGAGGTGCGGCGATCACCAGGGTGGACGACGTCGTCGCACAGGCGTGCGACGAAGGGCAGTTTCTCTGTAACGGCGAATGCTGTCCGAACGCCAACAATTGTTGCGGCGGCATCACCTGCTGTCCGTCGAGCCAGTGTCACGATGCGACTGGCACATGCTGCGAAACGTTCGAATTCGCATGCGATGCCGGAACCGGCGACAACATCTGCTGCAATTCTGGCGGTGAGAAATGCTGCGACGGCTTTTGCCTCGACGCGGCGTTCTGCTGTCCTTCCCTCGGCGATTGCACCGGAGAGGGCCTGCTCTGTTGCGAGGCGGGACAGCTCTGTTCCGAATGTTGCGATAGCGATGACTGCCCAGGCGAGTGCTCGGTCTGCAATCAGGGATTCTGTGAAGACGATGCAGGTCTTTGCGATCCGTGCGAGTTCTGCACAGATGGCACATGCGACCCACAGGTAATCCTGTGCGAAGGAGGAACGGTCGCCTGTTGCATCAACAATGAGCTGGCGTGTGTCGAGTGTTGCGTCGCCGAGGATTGCGATCCTCCCGATGCCTGCACCCCTGCCGCATGCGTCCAGAACCTCTGCGAAACCGGGTCGATCTGTGGAGACCCGTCGGTTTGTTGCCCCGATGGTGAGTGTCGCGAGTGCTGCGACGAGTGCTGCGGCAATGATGACTGCGAACTGGAGTGCGATATCTGCCTGAACGGGACGTGCGTTCCGGCTTGCGACGACGGCGCGGTTTGCTGCGTGAGTGGCCCTCCGGAGGACGTTACGATCACGTGCGTCGAGGAGTGTTGCGATGACGATGGCTGCGGCGAGTGCGAATCGTGCGTCGATGGCGTATGCGAACCGCACACGATTGTCTGCGCCGAACCCTTCGCCTGTTGTGTTGGCGGGCAGCTCGTGTGCGCGCAGTGTTGCGAACACGATGACTGCGGCAGCTGCGAAATCTGCTTCAACGGCGCATGCTATCCCGACGATGAATGTTGTCCGCGATATGGCGAAGTCTGCAGCCAGATTTCAATCGCCGGTGGAAATCCACAGGACGACTGCTGCGATGGGTTGGTGTGCTGCGATGGCGATCCGCCAATCTGCGCCGAGTGCTGCAGCGATCATGATTGCGACAAGGGGGAATGCTGCTGCAAAGACGGAACCTGTTCCCACAAGTGCTGCAACCGGCATCACCGCTGCAAACATGACAAGCACTGCCCCCCTGGCAAGTGTTGCTGCGGGAACGGTCACTGCTCCGGCGCGTGCTGCGATCCGCCGGGCAAGACGCCCCCGGAAATCGATACGCTGCCCAATACCGGATCGGGTGATGTGGCCGGAGACGGGTTGGGGGCGGCGAGCGTTGTGGCGGCTGGGGCGGCGGCGTTGTACGTGGCTGGGAAGCGGCTTCGCCAACCAGCGGCGGAGGCTGACGCCGAGTAGCGATACCTACACCAATTGAGTGTGAAGCAACGAAGCCGGAGGAGAGCCAATCCCCTCCGGCTCTGTGCGATGATGGCGCGCATGTTTTTGCAGCGCCTCTTCGAACTCAATCCGGCTCTGATCGATGCGGGGGTGACGCTGCATCAGGCCGGAGATATTCCCGCCAATTGCTGGCTGTACGATCTGGACACGATCGCCGAAAACGCCCGCATCCAGGCGGCGGAAGCGGAGCGTCTTGGGCTGACCACATTTCTGATGACCAAGCAGATCGCCCGTAACCCGCTTGTGGCGGCGACCGCACTGGCGAATGGCATCGACAAGACGGTGGCTGTCGATATCACCTGCGCGAATGTGCTGCACCGAAACGGGTTGCCGATCGGGCATGTCGGTCAGATCAATCAGATTCCGCGCCATCGGGTCGATCGCGTGCTGGCGATGCGGCCGGACTACATCACCGTCTACAGTGTGGAAGCGGCGGCGTGGATCTCATCGCGGGCAGCTCGTCTGGGTTTGACGCAGTCGTTGCTGGTGCGGGTGTTCGGTGACGGTGATGTGACGTTTGCCGGTCAGGAAGGGGGTTTTCACGAACGTGCAGTCGTTGCTGCGGTTCGAGAGATCGCGGCAATGCCGAATGTTGAGGTGATTGGCACGACGAGCTTTCCCGTCGTCGAATACACCTTCGAACGGGAGAGGATGCCGCCGCGGTTGTTGCCGAATATGGCAACGATCACCAGGGCGGCGAGAAGGATCGCGGCGGAAACCGGGCTCAAGATGCGTGTGATCAATGCGCCGGGCAACACGTCGGCGGAAACGTTTGCGATGCTGGCGGAGGCAGGGGCCACCCATGTCGAGCCGGGTCACGGGTTGTGCGGTACGACGATTTCACAGATGTTGCTGGGATCGGACCGGGAGCGTCCGGCCTATACGTATGTCAGCGAAGTGAGTCATCACTATCAGGGGATGGCGTATGCGTTTGGCGGTGGCTTGTGGAGTCTGCTGACAGGGTTGTATGGCGACGAATGGCCGAAGCAGCTGTTGGTGGGATCGGAACCGGAAACCGCGAAAGCGAACATTCTCGACTACGCACATCTCGACCAGATCATGGACTACCACCTGCCAATTGCGCAGGGCGAACGGTGCCGTGTGGGGGATACCGTGGTGTTTCCCATCTATGCGCAGGCACAGATGACCCGTGCCTACACGGTGGCGGTCAGCGGCATTCAGGCGGGGAGCCCGGTGGTCGAGGGGGTGTTCGATCATGCCGGGACGAGGCTGCACGA